>CAWJMT010000004.1:0-455565 GCA_963844035.1 uncultured Gemmatimonadales bacterium | reverse complement strand
TGATTAAAGTTGTGAAGGAAAGTATAATACCTATTTCTATTTCTCAACAAAAGAGTTAAACAAGATATAGCCTCATTGTCGCTAACTAATATACATGCTATTCTTTTCTAAAATTAGTAAGTCAATTTTATCTTTCAGATTTCGTAGCAAGATAGGTTTGTAAATTATGAATTTCTCAATACTAGGGATTTTTTCTTTTAACTGTTCTAGGTACATGATATCTGCAGTAATCAAGCAAATAGTTATTTTTTTATCTATTTTTTTCAATTCTTTATACATAGAAATGCCATCTAGCAATGGCATTTTTAAATCTAAAAGAATTAAATCATATCTATCCTTTTTAAAGTGACATAAAAGCATTCAAAGGGTCAGTATAAGTGTCTACTTTAAAGCCATTCCGTTCAAGATATCCTTTAAATAGATTATTAATATCTTCATCATCATCTATTATCAGTATTTTCGTTATAGATATAACCATATCAATTATCTCTGACCAACTTATTATAGTCCGCATCATTTATTAATATTAAGTATAATTAATTTTTTATCAAATTTAAGGGCTCTGTTAAGTTAAGATATATTCACCTCTATCATTCAATTCATTAATAAAATAATTCTCTAGATATTGTATCGTTATACATAGAAACAAAGAATTGTATCCAGTTATTTACATGTAATAAATTACATTCAATCTGCATACATGGATAGTAGTCATCAAAACTCTCGATTCTATCCTTAAAATATTGATTAACTCTTTCCATCAAACTCTTCTCTAATGGAGAATGTAGATAGTGTTTCAATCTCAAGACATTGCAGGCTTCATCATACCATGTACCTCCATCAGAATATACACTATGTTTTCCATAATTCTCAACAAGAGATCGAATGAATTTTTCAGCAACAAGCATGTTTCTTTCTTCTGAAATGTAGATTCCAAGCACAGAAGTTGTCAATGGGTTCTATACAAAACCATAACCAGAAATGCTGACTGCCAACTTGGATGATTGTTTCATCTATTATAAATGCAGATACTCTTTTTCTTTTGTAAATCGGATACTCTGCAAATCTCTGAATCCAGTTCCAGACAGACACGTAACTTCTTTTTTCATCTTTGAAAATTGTTAGTGCTTTAGAAGTATTACGTAGACTGAGACCAAGAAAGTACAAATACAAAGAATACATAATTACAAAAGTGGATGTCCTGTTTCTTTCAAATATAATTTGCATACTAGGTTAGAAATAGGACATTCACAGTATAGATTTATCGTTAACTTAACAGGGCCAATTTAAGAGTATTTAAATTATGCCAAATCTCATAATAATAGTGGATTTGATGTTAAAAATAAAGCTTAATTTTTTTGTTAAAAAATCATGGACTATTAATATTTAATTCTATTAGTAGTTACTTTTCTCAGTATACATTTTGTAATTATAATATTGTTAATTAAAATAATATTATAGATTGATTTAATATAATTCGTAAGGGAATAAATCATAAATAGGATAACAATAAGACAAATTTTGTATTTTTATTTCTTTCCGACTAAATTTATACTTTGTAATAATATAGTTCAAATTATTTAATTTATTATTATTAAAATTATTTGAATAAATTACACATAATACGAATCTATCCATAATTATATTAAATTATATTGTATTTTTATAATTATTATGATATAACTAATAATTTAGGTAGAGATAAATGATATATAAAATCATATTTTACCTAATCTTTAAATAATAAACTTACTATAAATATAATATTAGTGTGTTATGAATGAGTAAAAGTGGAAGTAAAAATAATAACTATATTAGAAAGAGAATTAATTCAAAATTAAATCATACAAGTAATAATAATCATAATCATAAAATTAAATCTTCTAAAAGTAATACAACAACACATATATCTATTAATATTGATGAGATAGATAGAAGAATTATTGAATTGTTAATTGCTAATCATGACAATTCTTCTATCTCAAAAAAATTAAACATACCATTACCTACTATTCAGAGAAGAACAAGAAAGTTATTTGAGAAAGAATTAGTTTCTATAAAAGTTGAATTAAATTACGAGAAATTAGGATACAAAAGAGGATTACTACACATATATCTCACAAAAGGTTTACTTAATCAAATTGGCAAAAATGTAGTAGAAAAGAGAGGTATAATATCTGTTTCAGTTCATGTTGGAAATTCTGATTTAGTTGCATTATTCGTTTATAGAGATAGCAAAGATTTGATAGAAACAATGAGTGAAATAAAACAGATTGAAGGTGTTGAAAAGGTATTATGGTCAGAAGAAGTTTATTTTATATCTCAACTTCCACAAAGTAATCTTTTTCTTTAACAATATGCATTCGCAATAATATCTTAGTATAATTTTTCTTTATCTATTTATCTGTTTTTCCTCAACATACTGAAATTTAACATCATAATAATATTACCTCAATAGCTATGAATACCAATTTTTCCAATAATATCTAAAAAGTAATATTCTAAACTAATTTAGATCATACATCCATTTATTATCTAAAAATGAGAATATATATAAATAATATAAAAACAATAATTATATTTACATGAATGTTGATGATGATGTAAATGATGCAATAAATAACATCATATATCAACATAAAGGGGTTAAAGAGATTTTAAAAGCATTATTACAAACTCCTATCGGAATTCATCAAATAGTTGTATATCCTAATAATATTGACATGTTAAGAGAAATGTATTTTCACTATATTAAAAAACTTTTAGAAGATAATAACGAAATAGTAATATTTTTTCCATATTATGAAACTGCAGATTCAGTAAAAAATGTATTATCATCATCCACAATTAATAAAAGTAGTAATAGTATTAAGAATACTGATGCTAATGAAGAGAAAAATAATAATAACAAAAAAGATGTAACGATAGAAGTAAAAAGATACATTAACAATGGTTCTTTAGTAATTATTGATTCAGACAAGACCTTTTCGAGTGAAGAAGAAAGAACAATAAATTATCGGGGTAATAAATATGATAGAATCATACAGAGTAATAACAATTTTGCATCTCTTGTAAGAATGTCCTTATATCATGCAAAAAAATTGAAAAAAGAAGGTATAACAATTTTAGCAGATTATGGACTTATTTCTGAGAAAAAAGAATACGAAGAATTGTTAGAATTAGAAAAATCAATACCCCTTTTTTTTGATAGTATAAAGATTAAACAGATTTGTTTATACCGTCAGAATAATTTCTTTAATAAATTTACAAGGCAACAACAAAAGGAATTGCTTGATTTGCATAGTAGAAGTATAATGATGATAGATTCCTCATAGACTAACAATCGATCATTCACAAATAAAAAGCAAGTTTAGTAAAATACAAGTTATACTTCTACGAGTGATTTTTAGCATCACAATAATAAAAAATCTAAATCCTACACGTCATTTGTTGACTATTATAATGTTCTAAGATAGCAAATGTTATATATATTGATGTTTATATATCATTGAATAGCAATGTATTGTTTTTTATGGAGTATTTAACTAACTTGGAGATTACAAATGTAGGAACCACTAGTGACAACAATATTTCCTCTCAAATGGACAATACAACTTTTAAAATAATATCATTGCTTGTACTTGGATATGATAATAAGAAAATATCTTCAACATTAAAAATACCTCTTAGCACTGTTCAAAGAAGAACCAGAATAATACTTCACTCTAGACTTGTAAATCTGGATTATCAACCCAATTTTAAAATATTAGGCATCAAAAAAGGATTGTTGCATGTCTATATACGTGATGGCCAATTAAAAAAAACAGCAGAAAAGATATCAGAAATGGAAGGTATATTAGCAGTAACCATACACGTTGGAAATTCAGATGTAGTGGCTGAATTTGTATATGATAATAGTGAAGATTTGGTAGATATAATAGCATTAATCAAACAAATTCAAGGAGTCGATAAAGTACAATGGTCTGAAGAAGTGTATAGAGTATCTTCACATAAGGAAAATGTAATGAAATCTTTTCAAAAATATTGGAATAATAGTAATAGTAATCATTACTCTACTGTAAAGAGTTATAACAATAACAATAGTAGAAAGAAATAGACCAGCACTAATCAAAAATTATACAACAATTCTATCGTATAATTAAGACTAATAATAAATTTTATTGCAATTTTTAGGAATATTTAACCTAATTTTTTTCTGTTGATTCTACGAGTGTTTAGAATGGGTGTTAAATTAGAAGCCATAATATCACCATTATGTTTAAATGTTAAAAGAATGGATTGTAAATGAAAATAAATAGTACATATAAAATAAAAGAGTAAAACTGAATAATGCTAGTTTTGAAAAGTTGGCGAACAATTTCCTAATCATTAAGCATCCAATAAAAAGTTATAATTTTGTTGCAAGTAGAAAGTATTTTTATAGGGACTAGACAAAGTATATGATTTCATAATTTAGAAGAAAAGAATCTCACAATATATAAAGAATAATTATTATGTTATATCATCAAACATACAAATATAGGTGAATTATTTTAGAATTAATTTTTTAAAAAAATTTTCGATTCTGTTTTTTTTCTAATTTTAGGCTATGAAATCCTTTCAATTCTATCTGTAAAAATTGGTTACATAGCAATAAAGTATTATGAATGAAATTCTTTCTCTAAAGCATCTTTTAACATATCCACATGCTTGTGACGGTCATTTCTAATAGTTTTCCATAATTCTACCAAATTCTTAATATAGAATTTATTTTATTTTACTAAATGAATTAGTTTAAACCATTTCAATAATGATTTCTTTAAAATACTTCTTATGAAGAATCCCCTGCTCATAAAAAATTAAGAATATAATTATATGAACAATTCCATAATTTTAGGAATTAAGATATCGTTTTTTTATTAATAATTAATATATTTTTTAATACTTGCAGAAAAAAAGATTTGACTAGTTATACTAAGATGTAATGGCTATATATAATATAATGTAATTCAGATTATGTCGACCCAAATTAACTGGATTGAATTAATTAAAGATAGAAAAGGAGTCATAACTAAAGATAACCAATCATGTGGAAATATAATTGGAGATGAGGAAGAAAATATAATAATCGAAGATGGTGCAGTGCATCAACACTTTTACACGCTTCCCAAATCAGCTGTAGGAATCTACAATGGGGCTGAATTAACATTAAACATTTCATATGATGAATTAAAAAACTATGAGGACAAAGACAAGAATAAAGGAATTTTAGAATCTCTTGCAGGATATATTAAAGATAAAACAAAATCGATAAAGGAAAAAACTGTTGACAAACTTGATAATAATGATGATGATGACAAACACCAATAATAAGTTCTCAATAAATTAAAATTAACAAAAATATTTTATTTTGTTAGAGAATAACATAATTAGTATGATAAAAGACAAATTAGAATTTAATAAGACATTCGTTTCAATGAAATATATCAACAACAAATATTGATATTTTCTTTAGCTAGCTTCTCATGTTAACAAGATTTTTTATACCTAAAGTAATATTACATTCCTGGAAATAGATAGATAAATAGCATTAAAGACTCTATTAAGTTAAGGGAAATTTATGAATAAACAAGAATTATACTAACTAGTCACAGAACATAATAGAACATACCCCTTTTTATCCGTAAAATTAAGAGTTACATCAATAGAACTATAAAAAATTTATGGTATTTAAATCTTATATGAGAACTTATTTATATGTTGTATAAAGGTAAAGTAAAACCAAATTCTGCTCCATTCTTTTTATATTTATTATTATCCCCTCCCCATATTTTTCCCCCATGAGCATCTATAATATTTTTTGAAATGTATAAACCTAAACCTGTTCCTTTATCAGATTTTGTTGCAAATTTTTCAAATAGTCGTGGCAATACCTCAGGATCAATTCCTTTTCCTGTATCTTTTATTTTGATAGACACAAATTCTTTTTCTTCAGTATTTTCATTATTATTAATAGTATCTATGAATTTTTCTGTATTGATTGTAATTACTCCATACTCAGTAAACTTTAAAGCATTTCCTAACAAATTAGAAAGTACTTGCTGTATTCTATTTTTATCAGCATACACAAATAATGGCTCGGCAGATAACTCTGGATATATTAGCTGAATATGAGTATTTTTATCTCTGTCTTCTTTGTTTGATTTTATTACGCTATCTTCTTTTTTCATCTTTGTTGTTAGGTCTTCAATTAAATTTAGTATTATTTCTCTTAAATCAAATTTGCTTTTTTCAAGTCTTAAGGTACCACTTTCTATCCTCGATACATCCAAGATATCTTCTGTTAATCTATACAATTTTTCAGCATTTCTTTTTACAGGTTCTAAATATTTTTGTGTATTTTCAGGGAAAACATCTATCATTTCACAATATCCAACAATAGACTGAGTAGGTGTTCTTAATTCATGGGCTGCGACATTTATGAATTCTTTTTGCATTCTATCTTGTTTATCTAATATTTCATTGGTTACTGTAAGTTCTTGATTTACATTTGCTAATATTTGTAGCGATTCTCTCAATTCTTCTGTAGTACTCTGTAGCTCATCATTTGCGGTTCTAATAGTTTCATATAGTTCTGTTTGTGTCCAAAGAGTATCAAAAATTGAGATATAGGAAAAAACAGTAGTTGGAGTATTAGAATATATTGACAATCCAACCGCTTCTAAAAAATTATCTTTGGAATCATCTTTTAATTCAATAACCAATAAATCTTTTTTATCTATGATTATACATCCAGTATTGATTGCCGATAATGATTCTATTCTTCTAAATTCAATATTTCCTTTTTGTTTCTTTGTGTTTTTTATTCTATTGTATATACTTGTAATATCTTTCTCTAATTTATTGTTAGCAGGAGTCAATATTTTAACTAATAATTTGTTTCTGTTTTTATCGTAACTATTAGTATTATTATAACTATTATGTAATAATTTTTTTTCTAAGATATTGAATATATCTATTTTTCCATATCTAAAGAAAGCATTTACTGATGGAAGGATGATTAAGATTTCTTCAGTTGCTTCTTGTACATGACGGATTAAAAGCTGTTGAGTTTTATAAGGATTTTCAATTAATTCTGTGAATCCTTCTTCTCTACTAAGATTTGATCTTAAATCATTAATTTTTATTTTAGCATCCAAACTCTCATTCCATAGCCTGTTCAAATGTAGATTTATAATATTTTATAAGCGATGGATTTGGAATAGAAAGTAGATAAGAAGTATCTATTTTTTCAGATGTACGAATAGATAGATTGAAATTTTTATCTGATACTTCAAAATTGATTGGTAGAGGATTACTGGTATGTCGTATGTGAACACCTTCTATTTCAAGAAATTTTGCTACTATTTCCATATTTTGTCGATTGATTTTCAAAATACATCTTAAACCAATATCTTTTTTGTTTAAAGACGATTTCGATTTATTATTTTGATTCACCCTTTTTAACAACAATGTTTTTGTCATATTCTCTTTAAATAATACAAAATATTTTTCATAAATTTTTCTTAATATCTCATCTTGAAAATACCAATCTTTTTCAATGGCATCTTGCAAACAATTTATCATAAAATTATGGAATTGAGTACTAGTTTCAATAAGTCTGGTTTCTACTTGATCTTTTTCTTTTTCTATTTGTTGAATTCTTTCTTCTACAGTTATTCCATTATTCCATAAATTTTCAAATATGTCAAGATGTTGTTTTACTACTTCTTCGAGATAACCATATAGTAGTTGAGAAGAACTAGAAAATGGTAATGGGTCTATATCACTGAAAAATTCCTTCTCAGTTACTAATAGAATACCAATGACATTTGGTAAATGCCTAATTTCTGCTGTAGACATCAACTGTCTACACTTTTCTATATTATCTTCCTTGATTTCTGTAATACATCTGAGTTTTACGCCTCGACTTTGAGCATTTCTATGACTATTCTGTATTTCAAAATTATTTACATAACTTTGTAGAAAAGATGGAATTAAACAAACATTTACAACGCTTTCTGCATTATCAAGTATTCTATTCACTCTTCCTAAAATATCTCCTGAACCTTGAATTACTTCTATTTTATTTTGAAAAAAATAATTCTCATTCAGGATAGGATCACTTATTTAATTTCTCATTAATGATATATATATATTGAGATATTTGAATTTATGAACAATTATAATTTAAACCAAATATAAACACTATTATCATCAATTTTTATGTTATGCACCAATTAAATTGAAAATACATTCTTGGAATATTTTATAATATGTTATTATATGATGTCTAGATAAACTACTAATATCATATTCTTAATATAAATACCTTAATTTGAAATCATCTGCTTCCCAATCTTCTTATTTATTTAAATTTTTATCAAATTTATTGATGATATTAACGAGGTCAATACCTTTCATAATTTTGATATTATTTTGTGATGTCAAATATTCTAGTATATTTTTATACATTCGCCCTCCTTTCATTTTCAAAACATTGTCATGCCAAAGTAGAGTTATAATTTTGATAGTATCAGACTCGTTTTTGCACATTGCGGTAGATATAGTTTCTTCAAAAATATTTAAGATATTTTCTTCTGTTACTCCTAGATAGGAAAATAAGTATGTGTCCATTATAGTTATAGGGAATTCTATGACACCATCAATTTTTCTATAATTCATATCATCAATACTAATACGATTCTTATATTTTTTCATAGTTGAATCGTAAGTAAAACCAATTTGATGTAGTTTTGATAGTAATTTGTTATCAAAAGTAAGATAATGAACTCTATTGCCAAAAATCGGTTTTCTAGTAAGGATTTCTAAATTGGTTTTTTCTTTTTGAAGCAAGTCTATATTTTTGATGGAATTACCATCCGAATGTAATCCTATCTCCCAATTCCCATCCATAAGAGAAGTAATTTCTTTTTCATAATCTAAATAATTTCCATTTTCATAATGAGTTCTGAAAAAAAGGTGGACCTAACACCAAATTTCTCTTCCAAATCCATTATCTCTAAAAAATTATAATACAAATTTTCTTGATTAACTCTCTTGAATACTGAATCTTCAAATCTATCTTTCCTAGCAATAATATGTTCTTTTTCTGGTCCTTGTTTTCTCCAATCAACGTCATGAGATAAAAAGATATATAATATCATATTAGTTATTCTAAGGAAACTATATTGATTTTAACTTATCACTCGTAATATCTAATTTAATGGTAGATTTATTTGTATAGACCCCTTTTTCTTCAGTATCATTTAGTATAATGGCTCCTGCCCCAATTACAGTCTCTTTAGCGATTTTTATACCATTTCTTATGGTCGCATTCATCCCTATAAAACAAAATGAATTTATGGTCACATTTCCTGCTATTGCAGAATGTGAAACAATAAAACAATGATCTCTTTATCGTTGTATGATGACTTATTACGTTCCCTGTCCAAATTATGATATTGTTACCTAACGTAACAAAAGGTTGAATAACATTTTTTTCAAAAATAAAGCAATTTTCACCCATATGAAATTCTTCACTAATAGAAGTAGTAGGATGTACGTAACTTATCAGTTTATACCCTTTTGTTTTTGCTTCATCAAATATCTTTGCTCTTTTCTTATTCATATTAGTATATCCTATTGCTATAAACATATCAAATTTAGCACAAGGATAAATATTTTCAACTGTTTCAAATGCAACTACAGGTAAGCTACAAAATACTTTATTGTCTTTTAGAGCCCATTCATTAACTGTAAAAGCTACAACTTCAAATTCTGAAGACTGTTTTAGATAGATATAGATAATTTCTGCAAAGTTACCTGTGCCAAAAATTACAACCTTTCTCAATAAAATTTTTAAAATCTACCAAGTATATGGATTTTTGTTTTTAGTATTATATAAAGCATCTAATAGAATGATAATTCTTTAATGAAATAATAATAAGAAAATATACAAAGTTCATTATCTTATTTGAGTGATTCGAATAAAAGTTATTTTATAAGCAATACTCAAATATTGCATCAGTTGAATGAAATTAGTAATTATAAGTACTTTTGAATATATTTTATCCTGAAATATATTGATTTGTAATTCTTCACCCAAAAATTCATGTACCTATTCTAATTACTTTATAGTTGTGAAAATTATACAACTTAATAGATATAATAAACAAAATACTCATTTTATCATAACTAAATTTAATTATCTATTTTTACTAGAACAGTTATTACTAGGACCATTCATGTAGCATTCATATTTTCATTGATCATTAACATTATTACTTGTATCTGATGTCATCTGGATTAGAAACGTCATTTTTCTTAGCAAATGTATTAATTATAGAATTACCTGCTAATTTAATATTTGTTATCGTTACATATGAATATAACTAATAAATACATAAAAATATAACATAAAATTTTTATATAATTTAATATGCAATTTTTTCAGTATTAAATAAAAATTTAATAGCGATATACATTAAAGCAAAGTCTACCTCGTTATACGCCTAAAGTTCAAAAACAATTTTAACACCACTTCATGGCAGGATACAAAAAGGACGAGTGAAATATTCTTATAAAAATTATTTATATTTATTATTATCTACTAGATTTTAAATATGTCTTCAGGATCATTTACTCCTTTTATAAAAGTAGAACATGTAATATCTTTTAGTGATGCAGTCTTTGCATTCGCAATAACTCTTATGGCCTTATCCATTGATATACCAGATCTACCATCTAACTTAACACAAGCTGAATTATTAGATAAACTATATGACCTATTTCCACAATTTGAAAGTTATATTATAAGTTTTGCTGTAATCGCAATATTCTGGGTATCTTATCATCAGGTCTTTAATCATATTAAAGGATCACATATTGTTATGGTGTATCTAAATTTACTATTTCTTTTATTAATAACTCTTTTATCACTTTCTACTTCTCTTGTTATAAACTATGGAGATTATCATATTCCTTATGTAATCTACTCTTTTATTGTAATCTTGACAAGCTCGTTACTTACACTGATATGGTGGCACGCAACAAAGGATAAACTTTTAATAGATAAAAATTTGCACCCGTTATATATAAAAGGCGTCATGTTAACCCTTTTATCCATTCCTCTAGTTTTTACAGTATCAATATTCATATCATTTATTAATTTGGATATTGCTGAAATTTTTTGGTTGGTAATGGTTCCAATAAATATAATTATCAAACAGAAGTATAAACACTCAAAATAATTTTAGTTATTTTGATTCTGTTAATTGATACATTAAATTTAACAGATCATACCAACTACAAGATTTTTCTATGTGATAAGTAATATTTTATTTCTAACACATACAGTCCATTCCAACCTAAGAGTCATCTTTAATTGCATAGGTTATTTCATTTAATGAAAGTTTCTCTGATATAATAGACAGTAGGTAATATTTTTTATATCTCATAGATCTGTTTATTTCTCATTATTAAGACTTAATTTTTTCTTCTTCAGAGATATAAATATAGAATTAAGATGATGAATATTCTGTCATGTTTTGGCCGGATACAAGGATATTTTATCTATGTATCACTTCCGGGCTATACTAGTCAATTAAATCAGTAATTTGATAATGAAAAACTCACAACTGAGGGAATGAGACCAATAGAAAGCTGTGGCTGTATGAAACATTACAACTTGCATATAGTTTGCATGATCAAGTCGGTATTATAATACTTAAAAGTTGAAGATAATAATTTAATTATTAGATAAATGTCATAGCCCACTACTTGAGATATTACCAGAGATGAGGAGCGAACAGAAATGGGCATCCTACAAGTAGTGGTATACTATAACATATCTAGTTTTTCACTTATTCTAGTGTATTTTTTCATTATTTAGAAAATATTTATTATTTGATTAACAATGTTAACTAACTGACTGACCGACTAACAAAGTGTCATAGACCGAAGATGCTCTTGCTGCAAGCAATATTGTAAAAGTCCAGACTATGAATACAAATTGACTTGCTAATTCTTTTTTACTTTTTCTGGAGAACTAAGTATATTAAGTTTGTATCCAAGAATGACCATAGGTGCACCAAAAGCTTTACTTACTGGAGGTATAATATCAGATACTATATAGTTACCAGTTTCATCATAATATCCTCCAAATTTTTGAAAATGGCTTTTCCAATCAATCTCATATACGAGACTTTTAAACCCAAGGTTTTTACAAATAGGGCAGATAACCTTTTCTTGCATGAATATGTTACAACTGTTCGTTATATATCTTATTTTTATTTTATCATGAATGAAAAGATTATATATTAAACTTAATTTTCAAGAAAATCCTGACAAGTATCTTGATATAGTTTATTAACTTTAGATAGTGCCTGTTTTGACAGATATGAAAATAGTTACAAGCATTTTCTATGTTTGTAATTGTCGTTCATGAATAATTCTTTCTGTTTCCTAGTTCTTCCTTTCGATTCCTCGAATTCGCCAAATCATAAATTACAGATTGGAATCATACACAAGCGATTAATTCCTTTTTCTATGGTTCTGTAAAATGATTTTTTTCTTATATAATGCACAATCGATTGTTGATTTATGACATATTAATTAAAAAAACCTAGAAGGGAATATTGATGGCGATACCAGGTCTGTAAAATGCCATATAGACTTAATTATCCAATTGTAAACAAAATGTTCCAAGTACAAATTGAAACATTATAATGGGTTCTAAATAAGCAAAAAGAATAGTTTGGAATCTTTAAAAGAAATATTAAATTCAATTTAAAAGGTTAGAGAATGAATACAAATATCAATGAAGATATAACATACTAGCAAAATTATATATCAACTAGAAACGTTGGAAATGTTGTAAAATCATACTAAATTTGGAATTAGATCTAAGAAAAGATAACATTTCTCCATTATACTAAATATAAATACCACATTGAAAACTAATAATTTTATTTCTTTGACCAAATGTTATTTTTAATGCTATACTACAATCGACCTAACTCTATCAACAGTTAAGATCATAATTATAATGAGTCGACCTATATAAAAATAATAGATAACAACCTTGAAGGATATACAAGCAGTAATCGGAAATATTTTTAGAAATAGAAAAAGGTGTTTATTTCTATACTATTAGAACAAAATATGTAAGTTTTATACATTATATTATTTTAATATTGAAAATCTACAAACATTGAGATCAATACCAATAATACTTGTACAACAGATACTTTTAACAAAAACAGGATACAATTGTTATTTTTAATGTTAATAATAAACGGATAAGCTAGTATAATAATAACTTCGTCGTATAGAGTATAGAGATAATAATATAATGCCAATGCTGATGTTAAAATGTAAAACCTGTGGTGAGGTTTTCCCAGGAATATATATCGTTGAAGAAAGCACTAATGATGATGAATTTAAATCATCTATTACTAAAAATAACATTGTACATGGTTGTTCTAGAGGACACCAAAATGAATATAGTATAGAAGATTATATGGATTGGTCGAAGATTGAAATCATCTAAGGTAATTTTAGTAACATACCCTGATGATTTTATCATAAATGAAGGTAAGCAGCTTATACTGTCAATTCCAGAATATGAAATTGTGAAAGTTTTTACACAAAAATATCTTAATCATTCAAAATATGGAATGGGTTCAGGCAAAGCAGAAGAAATAGAAAAATTTGTAAAAGAAACTAACGAAATAGAAGAAATAATTGTTGATGAACATTTGAGTTCAAAACAGATCTATAACCTTGAGAAATTGATAGGAATTCCTGTTAAAGACCGTGAAAGACTAATTTTAGATATATTTTATACAAGAGCTACTACAGTTGAAGCAAAATTACAGATACAACTGGCTGAAATCGAATATGAGATGCCACGAGTACGTGAACATGCAAAATTGTTAAGTAATAGCAATGAAAGAGCTGGAAAAGGAGGTATGGGAGAGTATATAGTAGATGTACAGTTTCGTGATCTCAAACGACAAATGTCTTTTATCAAAGAAAAGATAAATGATGCTAAAATAAAACGCAATATCTATCAGCATCAAAGACAGAAAACTGGAATACCTGTTGTTTCTTTAGTAGGCTATACTAGTTCAGGAAAAACAACTCTCTTTAATCTTCTTACAAATGAATATAAAGAGACATCAACAAATTTATTCACTACTCTTTCGACTACTACAAGATCCTTTAAAGTTCCACATAATAACAAAAATAAAGAAAGAGAAGGAGGAGTATTAATTGTAGATACAGTAGGTTTTATCAGTAGACTTCCAACTTATATGATTGATGCATTTAAATCGACTTTAGAAGAATCTCTTGGTGCTGATCCTATACTCCTTTTAATAGATTCAGCAGAGAAAATCGAAGATATGAGAATAAAATATTCAAATTGTATGGATATTTTAGAAGAATTAAATGTTGATAAATCTAAATTATTTACAATATTAACTAAAGTTGATAAAATTGATACAAGAATGATTAATGAAATTGTGGAGAAACTAGAAATAAATAGTGATGTAATAGCCATATCATCTAATACAGGATATGGAATTCATAAGCTCAAAACATTGTTGATGAGGAAGCAATTTTTAGAAACTAAATATAATGAAAATACAAATGTTAAGAGATAATATATAAAATGTTACTAAAAATTAGCAATAATAAATTCATATAAAAATATCTTCATATTTATTTTATTTGAGAAAAGTTAATTATCTTACCTCCAATTATTAATTATCACATAAATATGTATTAATTTCAAAATGACTTAGAATATTATAATTCTTTTATCCAATTTCACTAGTAATTTAGCCTAACCAATATATTCTCAAAAAAATTTTTCTAATAATTAAATAATAATTATACTGAAAAAGAGTTCTATTTAATTAAAAGAAATTGCAATATTACGAATATTTCATTAATGGGTTGATATTAAACCACTCGTAATACGATGGAAACACGTAACATTGATGCTATACAATACCTTCGTAAAGTAGATAGTAATCTAGAAAAAATAATCAAAATAGTTGGCGAATATTCTATAAAGATTCGAAACGATCCTTTTCAATCTCTGGTAGAATCAATTATTTATCAACAACTAGCTGCGGAGAGCTGCAAACGCCATTTATAATAGGTTTATCAGTTACTATGATAATCATCAAGTAACTCCCACTGGAATTTTAAATTCACCTATCGACAATTTAAAAAAAGTTGGTCTGTCTAATAGAAAAATAGAGTATTTAAAGGATCTAGCATCGCATGTCTATGATGGTCGAATAAATCTAGAGGAATTATCAAATATGAGTGATGAAGAGATTATCAATAAATTAATAAATGTAAAAGGGATTGGTCGATGGACGTCAGAAATGTTTTTGATATTTTCTCTTGGTAGACAAGATGTATTACCCGTTACGGATTTAGGAGTAAGAAAAGTCATGGAGAAAGTTTATTCTTTATCAGAACTTCCAAAACCACATACAATGATAGAAATAGCTGAACCTTGGAGGCCTTATAGAAGTATTGCTACATGGTATTTGTGGAAATCTTTATCTAATTTTAGGACCATTGGTTGATGAATAAAGTCATTTATACGTGATCTTTGGAAAAATTTTATGATATTATAATAATAAAAATTAGATTGTCTTCATTTATATATAATAATTAATAGTCTTTAAATATCGTTGTCATATTTGTTTTTTACTTTCTAATATTACATCCATATATCTCTCTAATGCTAAAATATTTTTAATAGTTTTTTGCAATTTAGGTTACATATTTGTAACATTTTGAAAATTTTTTCATATGTTTTTCTAATACTTTTATATGTATTAGTAGATTATCCTATTTTAAATTTTCATTAGCTTATTGTATATCGACCAACTGATTATAGTATCTATAATTGCTTATAGTAAAAATATTATACATGTATATGTACACAAACATTTGATTCTTGAATATTTCTGTTATGAGCAGAAAACTCAATATAAAAAAGTAACCAAATTTAATATTCTTAACTAATTGTATACATCATCTACATCTAATATTGATTATTTCCATAAATACTGTATATCTACAATTTATATGCATACAACTTGATAGAGATTAGTATAACGGAAATAATTGCACTATATTGCACAGCATTCTTAATTTATTTATAGAAAAAATAACAAACAGGTATATATTGCAAGAGAAGATATTGATGAATAGCATCTGTAAAAATATTCTTCTATTTTCACCATATATAAAATACGTTGGAGTAATAGATAATTACGGCAAATTAATAACTGGTTTGTGTAAAAATGATCATATGCTAACTCTAATTAATAATTCATTTTCCCATCCCCATTTATTTGATAAAATTTCACCGGCTATAGATTATTTTAATTCCATTATTGCATATGATTATCATACTATTTTCAAATCAAAATTGTATAATTATCTTTTAATGGAAAAGAATGCTCAGAATCTAGTAATTTTTCCCATTACGAATAAAGGAGATAAATTTATTTGTATATTTTCCGATTCTGACGACCATATCATTGAGACAATCGATAAATTACTAGTAGTGATGATCTAATTATCTATTTTGTTCATCACAGATATGTTCTATCGTTAATTAGTTTCCCATCATTTAAACGATTTATTTTTATATTAATTCGAAAAATCTAAAAATACTTAAAACTATTGCTCTGGCATGCAGTGTACACTTTATCCTTAAAAAGAAGTTTTCATCATAGTCATTAAAATGTCAGGTAATAGGACCGAAACATCCAGAAAATATTTCTGTATTCAGAAACATCCAGAAAGTAATTCTGCTTAATAGATAGTATGCTTAGGAAGATAATTTTCCAATGTCCTCAAATTCCAATTTAATCAACGTTCCATCAAATGAGCATGTCATGTTCCTATACAATAACGATGATGCTCGTAATAATGCGGTAGTCAATTATATCAATGAGGGGTTAAAAAATGGATTCCATTGCATTTATGCATCCGTTGGTGCATACGATAGTGAAAGTAGCTCAAATATTTCAAATTTAACTTCTAATATTGACAATTATAAAGAAAATATTGAAAGCGGCGAATTACGTATTGTTGATTTTAAACCCTATTACGAGTCAGCACTTAACGTAGATTTGTCTCCTTTTAAAAAACTGAAGAAGGAATTGGAAAAAACTCTGAAGCATCGTAAAGATAGAGGCAAAAAAGATGTAATATTAATCATTGCAGATGCAGCATGTTTCTTATCCCTAAATAAATGCTTTGATGAATGTGAAATATTAGAATGGTGGTGGTGTGAAACAAATACTGAATGGAAGAAAAATAATCAAAATATTACAGTGATCTGTCCCCATTCTAGTCAAATCCTTAACAATTCTTTATTATCAGACACCAAACTACGTATTAGTTCCATGCATACAATAACTATCGAATTTAATTATAATATGAATACGAATAACAAAAAACATTATAACTATAATCTTCAAAAAATTTCTAAATACCAGGAGTTTCAAAATAAGAGAAAAACTAAAAGACTCCTTATAGTTGAACCAGAACCAGATATTCAATACATGTTTTCTCTTTTTACAAGACAACATGGCTTTAAAGAATCTGATGTGAATATTGTAGAAAATGGTAACAAATGTTTAGAAGTTATATTTTCTGATAATATTGATAACAACAATGACTATGACATAATTATAATAGATACTCATCTTAGGGATATTTCAGGCTTTGAAGTTGCAAGAAAAATTCGTAACAATTTACCGGATAAAAGAATTATATTAACTACAACATATACGTTGAATAGTATAAGTGACATAATAGATTCGATTGGTATAAAGCCTAAAGATGTTTTTCTAAAGCCATTTAACTTCTCTGAGTTAATTAAAGCAATAGATGAACAATAAATTTAAAACAGTAAATGGTGTTTGAGTTATAGCTAAATATAATGAGTCATTCGGCATTTCATTTTAAATAATAACTTCTGCAATAATAGATTTTTGGGTTATATGTATTTCTGCTCTTACGTTAGCTAAGTTATAAAAAATAAGATTTAAAAGTTCTTTTGCAAAAAGTGACCAATATTCACCCAACTCATGCTGTATTACAAAAATATGTTTTTTTCTTGCCTCAATTATATGATCAGCAGTTATACCAGAAACTTTCATATATTCTTGTAATACTGATAGAACAGACCATAAGTCAAATTTTTTTTTCATTAATATTACGGATTCTTTGATGTTATAGAATGCAATCTCTGCAGAATATTTTATTAATTGTTCTTTATATGGATCGACTGAAATTCCATTAGACTCTGTTAATCTGATAGTTTCCTGAATTAAAGATGAAATAAAATTTTTAGGGACAGGCATCATTCCCAATTTATTCTCATATCTTCCCCATTCAACATACATTCTTAAAATTTTATTTATGAGCACATTTAATGAAATTTCATTTTGATTAGCATCACGTTGTAGTTCATCGACTATAAAAGAATCTAAACGGAAAGTTATACTCCTGCTTTTTTTATGAGGAGGAAGAACAGTATTATTATTGGAATTATTCATATTTTTAATTGTGCCGCCAAGTATATGTATTTTTATTGTTGAAAAATTCTATAAAACAGTATTTTGAATATAATTATATTAAATTAATTGCATTTCCTATTTTTATTATGTGTTTTTAAACTATTGAAATAATATCCCATTATTTTAGTATTGAGCATCTTTTAAAAGGTTTGATGGGCTGTTATTATTCGTTGTGGAAGAACATAAAAAAAATTGAATTCTAGAATTTATTTGTGGTAAAAAAATAAGGAGATTAGCCTCCTCCTTGAATTTGTCCTCTTATTTCACCGTTTGGATATTCTTCTGAATGGACATTAACATATGTTTCGCCCAATTCCATCGCTTTCGTTAGATCAATTAGTGTTTTTCCAGCCATTGGACCTTCAAGATCAGCATTAGTGATGTTGCCACTCGTTAGGATCCCATTTATAGGTTTTGACGATGGCGACTCTGTCTTAAATAACGTTACCAGTATAGGTCCATTTGCACCTGTTTTACCACTATGTATATGCGCTGCCGTGACATTATCCATATTTGATACATTTACAGAATAGACGATACTATCGAAATGGGGGGCTGTAAATTCAGCAGATCCGGTAGCTTTAGTGTCAACTGGAGGCACCTCTTCGCTACCTGACAGTTGAACTCTAAATTCTGCTACTGTAGCATATGCATCAAATGCATTCTGCTTTGGATTGAACGAAGTGATTACTGATAATGAAAAAACTGTGGTGATGATTGCTATTAAAGCTAACAAGGAAAGTTTCCTCATTAAATATATAGATATCACACGAAAATAAATAAACATTGCTCAATTAATCGATAACAAGAATTATAATATATTATTATTAAATGATAAATTATAAAAAACAAATCGGTTATCTTACAATCAGTTCAATAAAGGCTAAACAGTTTCTACACCTTAAACAGATTAGATTAGATTAATGACTACCAAAATAACTAAGAATTAATAAAAAATATTTTTGATATGACATTGTAATAGTAGAAAAAAAGAAAAATGTTATTTTTCTAGTATTACGATTTGTGCAGTTATAGTTGGATCAGTTGTTGTATAAAAGGTATAATTACCTGGCGATAGGTTAGCGGCAACATATTCTATAAATCCTTTAGGTTGAATTGTTCCAGAATCAAACATTTTTCCTGCCATTGGATCTTCAGGATTTTTACCATTTGTGAAAGAATGAGCTATGGTATCATTATTTAATACTAATATTTCCTCATCTTGCTTGACTGTTGTGACAGATGGATTAAATATTAAATTTCCATTTTTATCTTGAGTGATTGTAATTATTGCAGCTACAGGAGTAGAATCTATATCTGAGTGAACAGGACCTAGTACCAGTAGTATTTGTTTGGGCATTGGCTGATTGAAAAGTTAATGCGGATATAAAAATTAAAGTCGCCGTAACTAGAAAAAATTTCTCCGAATATCGTATCATTTAATTTGATTATACTCTTCCGAATATTACCTTTTCGTTAAATTCTATCTGTTGTCAATTACACCTCATATATTTTACTTACAAAAATTCTTGAATTCTTTAAATGGAAGAGATATAGAATAGGTATAATCTTTGACGGACCTATTAAATCCATAATAATATAATATTATTATATCAATGACTCTTATTTTTATAAATAAACTTTATTAGATCGACCAGTCTACATACAAAACTCCATTCATTGTCATACCATGACAATATTTTCACATTTTTTCCCTTATCACCTAAAACCATGGTACTTAAACCATCTACTATAGATGAATGTGAATCTCCAATAATATCTGATGATACTATTGGTTCTTCTGTATATGATAGAATTCCTTTTAAGTAACTTTCTGAGGCATCTTTGAGCACTTTGTTAACTTCTTCTTTTGTAACTTCATTGTTAAGTGTTAAAACAATATCAGCAATTGACCCATTACTTACTGGTACACGTAATGCAAGACCATCAATCTTTCCTTTTAATTCTGGAATTATCTCACCTATAGCTTTGGCGGCACCAGTGGTTGTCGGTATTATAGACATCAATGCTGAGCGCGATCTGCGTGGATCTTTATGAAAAGAATCAAGTAATCTTTGATCATTGGTATACGCATGTGTAGTAGTCATGTATCCATTTTGTATACCAAATTTGTCATTTAATACTTTGATAACAGGAGCAAGAGAATTGGTTGTACATGAAGCCATGGATATTATGTTATGTTTTTCATCTGTATATTTGAAATCATTCACTCCTAAAAGCATGGTAATGTCTACACCTTTAGCAGGAGCAGAAATAATTACTTTTTTTGCTCCGGCTTGAATATGTTTTTTGGTATTATTTGCATCGGTAAATTTACCAGATGATTCGATTACAAAATAAATGTCAAGATCTTTCCAGGGCAAGTTTAAGGGA
The DNA here is from genome assembly GCA_963844035.1 of uncultured Gemmatimonadales bacterium. Taxonomy (GTDB): domain Bacteria; phylum Gemmatimonadota; class Gemmatimonadetes; order Gemmatimonadales; family GWC2-71-9; genus AG25. The sequence goes on along the minus strand of CAWJMT010000004.1, from coordinate 434,503 downwards.
TCCTTTTCTGAAAATATTTTAATTTTCAATTCGTTGTTAATTATTAATAACTTATTATTTTCATCAATATTTATTTCTCCATCAAATCTTCCAAATGTTGAATCAAATTTTAAGAGATGTGCAATATTTTTTAAGTCTGTCAAATCGTTTATTGCGACAATATTTATCATATCCATAAATTCTTTGTCTTTAAGAGAGACACGAAGAAAACTTCTTCCTATTCGTCCAAAACCATTAATTGCTAAATTTAATTTCATAATAAAGATATGTTATTACTAGTTATTATTATTTTTATTTTAATAGTATAATAAAATATTAATAGGTTTTAAAAATATACTTTAAAAGACCGTTCAGCTATATATTCAATAAAAGATCGAAAATAACTGATAAATTTTTATTGATGATTTACATACACAACTATGTAGAAAAGCCAAAAATTACTTGGCTTTCTTTCCTTTAACAAATTTATTTTACAACTATTACAGGACATGAAGAATAAGTTACAATTCCAGAAGCGGTACTTCCTAGCAACAGTTTTTTTATACCCGAATGACCTCTTGTTCCTACTACAATTAAATCTACATTTTTTTCTTCTGCAAAATCTAGGATACTTTTAACTGTTGACTGAGAAATAGTAATATAAGTTTCTAGTTCTATTTGTTTACCTAATTTCTCATCTATCTTTTTCTTTACTATATTAAACCATTTATTTGCTTCTTTTTTAGCATCCTCTATTATCTCTTTGGATTCTATAGTTTGCTTAACTTCAAAAAATTGTAAAGATGAATAATATTCTGCAACATTTAGGACATGTAGCAAAACTATTTGAGCGTGATGTAGAGTAGATAACATAATTGCATAATCAGCTGCTTCCATCGATGTAGGAGAACCATCTAGTGGAACAAGTATCTTAGATAATTTTTTTTCCATTTGATTACTACCAAACTCTACAATATAAAGATCATTTTATATGGAAAGTTACTTAAATTTATTGAATCGAAAGTGATCTTTAAAAATAAAAATAAAAGATGGATTAAAAGTTTGTATGGATATTGGTTATTTAATATAGATACTTAAAATATATCCTATTGTATAAGCTACTGCAGAAGCTACTCCTCCAATAGCTAGTGTATGTAATCCTGACTTGATCCATGACTTTTTTACAATTTTGCCTTTGATTATTCCAATCAAAAAAAATGAAATTGCAGTAAATACGCTAGAAATTATAAATGCATGATTTGATGAGATATCGGTAATTCCTATAATATTTATAACTACGAATGGACTTAATGGGATTATTCCAAGAAGATTAAAGGCAATAAAAGTAGTAATAGCAGTATCTTTTGGTTCTCTTTTATCATATATCAGTCCTAATTCTTCTTTCATCATAGTATCTACCCATACTTTTCTTTTTGAAGTTATAACTTTCACTAAATCATCTAATAAATCATCTTTAAATCCTTTATTTTTGTAAATTTCTCTTATCTCTTCTTTTTCTTCACTAGTAAGATTATCTATAGACCATTCTTCTTTTTTTCTTTCTTTTTCAATATATTCTTTATGTGTCTTTCCTGAAAGGTAATTTCCTATAGACATAGAAAAACCATCTGCAAACAGATTAGCAAACCCTAGTATCAATATAATTGGTATAGATAAAGAGGCACCATATGCCCCTGATACAATCGCAAATGTGGTTACTGCTCCATCTGTACCCCCATAAACAAAATCTTCAATTGACCAACGCATAAGTGAAATAATATAATATTAAGGTTATTAATCATTATATCTTTAAAGAAACATACCACGTAATTTAGTGACAATGCTAATCTTAAAAATTTTAATTATTAGTTCAACTTAAACCAATAGCATTGAGAATGCGTCAAATAAATCGGTCTTTGATAACTTAGATTGTATAAAATTTACTTTATTTGTTTGCATTTATCCTTTGCTTCAGAATAATTATATTATTTTATAATAGAAGCACCATAGTTTACTGACTAATATTCACCTGAACAGTTAGAGACAGAGAACAATCTGAATCAAATCTTTTGATAGGTTGTATAATTATATAAGATAGTTATATCATTGTTTATATATTTGGTTACATAAAATTTTATCATATTCATGAAAAAAAATGAATCAAGAAGAGATAAAACTGATGATAGTATAAACAATAATGATTCACCTCTATTACTTACTCATTATAGCTCAGAGGCAGCACGATTAATAAAATCATTTACAAATAATATTGCATTCGTTTTAATCATTCTATTTGTTATTGCCACAATGACAATTTTTGATTTATCAATGGATCTTGGATTTATCAATATTTTATCTGATGAAACGATTGATGCAATTATAATTGGTACATCTTTATTTCTTATTGCATTTACTATTTTAATATTGAGACCAGTCTTTAGGTCCCAAAAAATATTGGAGAAATGGTCAAATCTATTTGATAAAAATGCAATTAGGACAGGCATAATTCTTTCAATCAACAACAAGAGTAAAGAAGAAGTTTTGATAGCATTATCAGAAACAATTGAACAAATTGCGATCCCATTACAAGATTATCTTTCAAAATCAGATCATAGAGAATTTTACGATGTTAATATTGAAGGAGCTACTTTTGACATCATAATCGATAAATCAACAATCAAACCATTAGATGCAAATTCGTTAATAACGACCATTCAAGACTATGGAAGCATACTAATCAAAATCACAGAAGGAGTTATTGATAAAGATGTCACTCGAAGTTTTATGGACTCATTGCAAAAGTATAGGAAACAACAAGGAAATAAAGTTGGACTAGCTTTGATTATCGGTGAAAGTATCGCTCAGGAGAGCTATGATTTAATCAATAAAACTAAAGATAAAATTATTAATGAAAATCTAATATTGATAGAAAAACCTACCACAGATCCTGATTTAATGAATTTGAATAATGTGTTAACTTAATCGACATCTTCATTATTTATCATTCTTACAAAAGTCAAAAATTCTTTTATCCATTTCAAATAAGCATCTAGTCCTTTATCTGTGATAAGATAGAATTTCGCATTTGGTGTATCGATTGATTTGATATATCCATTTTGTTCTAATTTATTTAGAATCAAAGAAATTCTATCTGGACGTTGCTGTTTGATTTCACTAATTTTTGTCATTATGTGGTATTTGGTTATTGGTGTTCTTCTGTAATACAAGCAAAGATATTCTATTATGGATAACATAGTATATTCCGATGAGAATCTCTTTGCTTTTTCCAATCATTATTCCTAATTTTTTTAGGTAAATAAAGTATTATATATTTTACAATATACAATATATGGACATTATTTTTAAGAGATGTTTAATCTACTGTTTAGGCCTTACTTAGAATCTCCTCCTGTTTGTTACCTGTCTTTATTTTGTATATCAAATATCCTGATATAGCAATTATGACCCCCTGTAATACTTTAGTTATCATATCATATTTACCAATATAGAATTCTATACCAATTATAGGAACTCCTATCGTTCGAGATGATGCATAGGTAATTATTAATACCGTAGAAATGGCTATTAGAAGCGTATAAGGCACAATGGTATTTAATTTTTTAACTAAAATCCATCCTAATAATATTAAATAAATTATGCCTGATCCGGTAAACAATGCAATCTCAATTTGAAGTTCAGATATTTCGCCGTCCAATCCTTCTGCAGCAAATTCAACCAAAGATTGATATTCATTTGTTGCCAATATAAAGTATATTATTGAAGTCGATAGGACTATTCCTGCAAGAATAAATACTATAATATGTTGTATTTTCATTTGTTGAACTAGTATAAAAAAAATAGCATAAAACTATTGATGTAACAATATTACGAACACTGATAACTATGTTACATCACTCTTTTTATATCATCTATTTTTGCAGATAATTATGAAATCATTTACAACCCAACAATTTGTGTTTGTAATAATAACTGTAATTGGATTGTCCATTTTTACAATGGCAAAAACCAATGTATTTGCTCAACAGAATGGATTTACAGAGGAATTAAAGTTCTTAAACCAAGCTATACCGGCCTTAGAAAATCAGGATAAAAATGCAAAAAAGACATTATTTGATGCTGAGGAGATAATGGAAGATAAACTAAAAGATAATCCAGGAGCAGTCAATGCAGAAAAACGAATAGAAGCTGCAATTAAAATGGTGAATGAAGGCAACTTTCAAGCTGCACTGGACCATACAAATGAAGCCATTAAAAGTTTGAATGAACTTAATAAATAAATAGAGATTACTACAAGTAATATCATTTTCTTTTTATTGTAAAATAGATTAAGCTATAATTTTTTATAAAAGTATTGAATAGTTGTTTGTAGTATAAAATCAAAAGAAAAAATAATTAAGATTTATAAATAGTTTCAAAAATATGGTCACGAACTTCTTCTAAGTGATATCTATATTTTACTTTAGTAAGACCTCGTTTTGATAATGTTTCTAGTATCATATTATATATTTTTCTAGTACTTATTTCATTATAGATTTTTTCTAAAATTATTTTTACAATTTCATTAGCTAATTTAATACTACATCCTGCTCTAATACATGTTTTTTTGACTTTTTCTAAATCTAGAGGCACTTTACTTCCATCTGCTTTTGTAACAAACTTCATTGTAGATAGATCCACTTTTAATCCATTTGATATGATATAAAAGATACTTCAATATGAGGTTGAATACGATTTACTTTTAAAACTCTTGTTTACTTTTTTACTTAGTTAAGTGGTGCATGATTTTACAAACTTTGGTTGATGATTTGCTTTAGTACATATAAATACTAAAGATTTAGTTAAAAATTTAATCAAGTTGTATCAAATAAGACGACCAAATTGGTGATTCGTACTGATGATATGAATAATGACTATAACAATCATTTTCAGTATCACAAAACATAACTTATTTAATCTAAAAATCAGTAATAAGTAGGAAGAGATATACACTTGTTATTAAAAACCCTTTCAAATTTAGATGATTTAGATTATTATGGTAAAAAAGTATTGATGAGAGTTGACTTTAACGTTACCATTGGAAAAGACAATGAAATTGGTGAAGATTACAGAATAAGGATGACAATTCCAACTATTGAATACCTTGTAAAAAGAAGTGCGAAATTGATATTGATATCTCATTTAGGAAGACCAAATAAAAGAGAAGAGTACAAAAAAGATGGTAAAATTCAACAATACTCTACATCATGTACAGATATGGATATGGATATTATAAAGGAGTTTTCATTGGCCCCTGTAGCAAAAAGACTATCTGAACTTATAGAGATCTATAACGTATCATTTATTGACAATTGTATTGGTCCATCGGTTCAGAAAGAAATTGCTAAAATGGAAAGAAGTGACATTCTTTTACTTGAAAATCTTCGATTCCATAGTGGAGAGGAATTAAATGATTATAATTTTTCAAAAGAGTTGGCATCATTAGCAGATATTTATGTAAACGATGCTTTTAGTGTATCGCATAGAAAACATGCCTCTATCTATGGGGCAGCAAGACTTTTTGATAAAAAATTGGCTGGATTAAATCTCAAGAAAGAATTGGAGTATCTCTCAATGGTAAAAGAAGATCCTCTAAAACCGTTTATATTAGTAATCGGTGGGTCAAAAATCAAAGACAAGATAGATGCTTTAGAGAATTTACTTCCAAAAGTAGACAAAGTACTTGTCGGTGGAGCAATGGCATATACATTTTTAAATGCTAATGGAGTTAGGACTGGAGAATCACCAATAGATAATGATCATTTTCAATGGGTAAAAAAAGCATTATTGATGTATCGTGATAAAATATTTCTTCCTACTGATCATATAGTTACATCACAATCTTTTTTAAAACTCAAAGAAGAAGAATCAAGTATCAAAGAAAAGAAGAAGGAAGGAAATGACAATTCTAAAGTCGATCCCCTATCCGCTCCGACACCATCACTATCTTTAGCATCATCACCTTCATCCTCAGTATCTCTCAATAAAGGTAACATACAAGATGGCTTATTAGGGGTAGATATAGGAATTGAAACAGTACAACAATATTCATCAATGATAAGTCAAAATAGACATGGGATGATTGTCTGGATTGGACCAATGGGCATGTTTGAAATTGGACTTTTTAGAAATGGAACTAATAATATTGCTAAAAGTATGGCTTTGGCTTTTTGGAGGGGATCAAAGACGATAATTGGAGGAGGAGATACACTTGATGCATTAAAAAAAGCAGAAGTTTCAGAATTGGAAGTGACACATGTATCCACAGGAGGAGGCGCAACACTTAGGTTCTTGGCAGGTGATGAAATGCCTGGAATAGAAGTATTGAATAAAGTTGAGTAATTCAAGTACTATAAATAGAATTTCTTATAGAAAATGTATCCATTATTAATTATTCATTACATGTTATTCTTATAGAGTAAATAAGTCAGAATAGCATAGTATCTAATTACAAAAAACTATCATGAAATCAATATCTTGGTTTTTTGGCTATATTGGATATTTTTTATTTAGTATTAATTATATCTCAAATGATTGAGAAATTGAATTCAATAATAGGAATTGCCTTAAAATATATGTATGGCTCTGTTAAGTTAAGCAGTAAAAGCTATAGCTAGGAATATTCCATTCATGTTATGAAAATTAGATTTAAGAAAAAACCTACTGTTCTTGTAATGTACTCTCTTTATCCATATTTTATTGGTTTAAGTCTACGTAATACTTCTAAAGCATCAATAATTCAATAAATTGCCTAAAATTTTATATAGTATTATTCTTTTTAAAAATTCATAATATACTTATGTTATAAGAATAACTCAAAATATGTTTTGAACTATCTAGCAATAGATTTAGCAACTATGATTTGTTAAATTTTTTCCAAAATAAAAAAATAAAAGGATCATATTTAATATAACAAATATTGAAAATATCAAAAATCCTTGTTGGTGTGGACGGTTCTAAATATAGTGACAGGGCATTTGAATTTGCAGCCAATATGATTCAGAATCCTAAACAACAATTACTTATAGTACATATTATTGAGAATTTTGGTAATATAGGATATTCTAATATCAACCAGTTAAAACAAGATAGTCAGATAATCTTACAAAAATATATAACAAATGCAGAGACTAAGGGATTAAAATCTTCAATAAGAATTATGGAAGATCAAGGAAATAGTCCCGCGGAAAAAATCTTAGATATTGCAGAAACAGAAAAAGTAGATATAATTATAGTTGGTACTAAAGGACGAAAACCATTAGAACAATTTCTATTAGGTAGTACTTCTTACAAGGTTGCACATTACTCAAAATGTACTGTAATAATTGTAAAATAAAAAAAATTAGAAAGTATCATTCTTAATAAGAGAGGAAACCATAAAATAATAAATTGACCTCGAATTATAATTATTAATATATCTATATGTATTTTGACTATATAAAAAATCTATCAATAAATGATACTGTAAATACTAGCGAAATATAAATATTCAATATAATAGATATTTAAAAACCTCAAATATTGAGAGAATAATTTTAAAAAAAATATGGAAGAATATTCTACATTTCTTTCAAGAATCTATTTATAGATATTAATAAATATAATTTAAAATAAATAGTATTTTTAGAAGGAGGTAATTCTCAGTTACCTCTTATCTCTATCTATTCAAAGGTTAACAGAATATCACCTAACTTTACAGATTGATCTTTAACAATTTTAATACTTCTTATTGTTCCTTTCCTTGGTGATCTTATTTGATTTTGCATTTTCATTGCTTCTAAGACTACCAGAATTTGATCATAATTAACCAAATCTCCTTCATTTACCAAAATTTCTATAATTTTTCCATGCATAGGTGTCTTTATTTCATTAACTAATGAATATATTGAATTTTCCCTAGAAACTAAATATAACATTCCATTTATAATCATTGTAGAAGGGTTACCCTCTTCAGTAAAATCAATGTTAAAAATATGTCCTTCAATTGTAATTTTATCATCACTTAAATTTACGTCGATCTCTTTTCCATCCAGTATTATGATCTCACCGTTAACCTCAACGTCATAAGTAGTATCGTTAACTTGTATTTTCATATTACTATCCCCATACTGATAGATTTCTCTCGATATCATATTTAGAAATCCAATCTAATCTATTTTTCAGCCATTTGTCTTCGTTAATTTTTTCATCAGTTTTTAAAAATTGAAGTTTCTTTGGTACCTCAGCAAAAATCGCGGCTGCAATCTCTCCTTTTTTATCTGAAAAAGTTTTCATTTTGTCAATAAAAGAGGTATCGTATTTTCCATCGATAAAACGTTTATCGTTCAACGCAGATATATGGAATGGTATAGTTGATGGAATTCCGGAAATCCTAAATGTTAAAAGTGAATTCTTCATTTTTTCAATTGCTTCATTTCTACTACTACCAAAGCATATTAATTTTGAAATAAGGGAATCATAAAAAATAGGTATGGAATAACCTGTATATAATGCTGTATCCACTCTGATATTTGTTCCTTCCGGAGGGATAAATTTTTTAACAATTCCTGGATAAGGAACAAGCTTAGAGGATGTTCTGCATTTATTCTACATTCTATTGCATGTCCTTTAAAACTTATATCATTTTGATTTATTAATAGTCCATCGCCTGTTGCTATGTGAATTTGTTGTTCTACTATATCTATTCCAGTTACTACCTCTGTGATTGGATGTTCTACTTGAATTCTGGCATTGACCTCCATAAAATAGAATTCACCATTTTTAAATAGGAATTCTACTGTTCCTGCGTTATCGTATTCCAATTCTTTGATTATATTTTTCGCAATTTCTGTTATCTGATTTCGTTTATCATCCGATAATGCAGGAGAAGGTGTCTCTTCAATTAGTTTTTGATGACGTCGTTGAATAGAACACTCTCGCTCTCCAAGATGTAAAATGGTTGACTTATCTGATAGTATTTGTACTTCAATATGTCTAGGGTTTTCAATATATTTTTCAATATAAATTCTATCTGAACCAAAACCTAATAGAGATTCCTTTTTAGCAGACACAAATGCTTGTTTTAACTCATCAATTGTTTTGACTACTCTTAATCCTCGTCCTCCACCTCCTTCTACCGCTTTTAATATTACTGGAAATCCTATATTTGTAGATAAACTCAAAGCATCTCTTTCATTTGATACCTCTCGTCCCTCAATCACTGGCGCCACCGTTGACGCTATTTTTTTTGCTTTTACTTTGTCTCCTGTCAAGCCCATCGCTTCTATTGAAGGACCTATAAAAATAATTCCTTCTCGTTTGCAAATCTTTGCAAAATTCTGATTCTCCGAAAGAAATCCATAGCCGGGATGAATTGAATCACAATCTAATTTTTTAGCAGCTTCAATAATTTTGACAATATCAAGATAACTTTCCTGTGGAAGACGACCTCCTATATTAATTGCATCTTTACAATGTTTTATATGTAGAGAATTTCGATTTACATCAGAATAAATCCCATATGGACATAAATTTAGTTTTTTGCAAGTTTTGGCAATTCTTATTACGATCTCTCCCCTATTAGCTATTAGAATTTTTTGCAATATTGAGTTATGAGATAATGAACTTAAATCTTTTTATATTATTATCAAAATAAAGGAAATAAGAAGATAAAATAGTGTTAGGTAATAGTAATTGATAAGTGTTCATAATCCAAATAAATATTTCATGATAATTTTGTCTGACATAGCAATGAATGGATTTTTGTTTGTAGTCTAGTCGATTTAATTTATAAGTTTATTTATAAACATTAAGATTGATAATATATAAAATATTTAATCACAAATCCTTCTTTTACTCCTATATAGACTTATTTAACTGAGAATCTTAAACAATTCTCATGTCAATCAATCCATTATTTTCAAAAATACTTGTTCCTATAGATGGCTCTGAACCCTCTTTTCATGCAGCTCGTATAGCAAGTAACATTGCTGATAAATTTCAGTCAGAAATTATTGTTCTGTATGTCGTAGTCTCTCCTTCTAAATCTGAATATGCTAATTTGACAGGCTTAGTAACACCTAAACAAATTGATATGATTATCGAGAATGCAAAAAAAGAGTCTAAAAATTGGTTTAAACGAATAGAAGATATGGTTAAGGAGGAAAATTCAAATATCAAAATATCTACTGAAAGTTATATTAACAGGAGTAGCCGTTTATGGTGAAGTAATACAATACGCCCAACAAGAAAGTATTGATTTAATAGTAATAGGTACTAGAGGAAGATCAGGAATTAAAAAACTACTATTAGGAAGTACTGCTTCTGGCGTAGTCACATACGCAAATTGTCCTGTTTTAGTTACAAAATAAATAAGCAATAATTAAAAATCTTTAAATATTCAATAAATAGATTTTTTTTATTACTTTCAAATCTATGCAATATTGCTTCAATAGTTAATAATAAAGTCAAAATATGAAATAAAATTAATTTTACTATCTAAATTGTAAATACTTTGATATATCACATCTTCTCTTGATATACAGTTTGAAAATAAAAATCTTTAATTAATAATTTAAAAATATTCAATTAATATATCTATTAATATGAAATACTAATTACATTCAAACATTACAAAATTAATTAGTCTCAAATTTATTTATGAAAAGAAATAAATAATTTTACTATAACAATAAATATACAATTTGGATAATCACATTTATTCTTTTCTACAAGTTTATAAAGAAAGCTAAAATTATACTGGTATATTACCATGCTTCCTTTTAGGACCTTCTTCTCTTTTTCTATTTATTGATTTAAGAGCAGAAATTAACCTTCTTCTGGTGTCTTTTGGTTCTATTACATCATCAATATATCCTTTTGAAGCCGCAATGTAGGGGTTTGAAAATTTTTTTCTATATTGTTCTACTAATTCTGTTTTTTTTTCATTAGGTTTGAGGGAAGTAGCAATTTCTGTTTTGAATATTATATCACATGCTCCTTCAGGACCCATAACTGCTATCTCTGCGTTTGGCCAAGCAAAATTATAGTCAGCTCCAATATGTTTGCTATTCATTACATCATATGCCCCACCATATGCTTTTCTAATAATTACAGTGAGTTTGGCTACCGTTGCCTCTGAAAATGCATATAGAAGTTTTGCTCCATGTCTAATAATACCTCCCCATTCCTGATTAGTACCAGGTAAAAAACCAGGTACATCTACCAAGGCTATTAATGGAATATTAAAACAGTCACAAAATCTTACAAATCTAGTTGCTTTGTCACAAGCATTGATATCTAAAACTCCCGCTAATACTTCTGGATTATTTGCAACTATTCCTACTGAATTTCCATCAAGTCTAGCAAAACCTATAATTATATTTCTTGCCCAATATTTCTGAACTTCCAAAAATTCACCATTATCTATAAATTTTTTAATGAGTGATTCCATATCATATGGTTTAGTAGAACTAGACGGAAGAATATAATTTAGCTCCTCATTTTCTCTTGTAGGGTTGTCTTTAGTATCCATTATTGGTGGAATTTCCAAGTTATTGGAGGGAATATATGATAAAAGTTTATGAAGTATTCTAAAGCATCCTTGTTCATCTTCTGCTAAAAAATGAGCAATACCGCTCTTTTCATTATGAATTTGTGCACCACCTAAATCATCGAAACTAACCTTTTCATTAGTTACCTCTTTAACAACCTCAGGTCCTGTCACAAACATAAATGATGATCGATTCATAATTATAAAATCCGTTATTGCTGGAGAATATACAGCTCCACCAGCACATGGGCCCATAATAAGGGAGATTTGTGGAACAACACCAGATGCTTTTACGTTTCTATGAAAAATATCAGCGTATCCCCCAAGACTTGCTACTCCTTCTTGAATCCTAGCTCCACCTGAATCATTTATTCCTATTATCGGAACTCCTTGTTTTAATGCTAAATCCATGATTTTACATACTTTATGTGCAAATGACAGACTTAAAGATCCACCAAATACGGTAAAATCATGAGAAAAAGCGTAAGCCAATCTACTATTAATTAAACCATATCCTGTAACAACTCCATCTCCTAAAATCTTTTTACTATCCATTCCAAAATCAAAACACTCATGTGTAACAAAAGGATCTATTTCTACAAACGATTCTGAATCAAATAATAAATTCATTCGTTCAAATGCATTCAATTTACCTTTTTGTTTTCGTTGTTTCTGTTTTTCCATTCCTCCTCCTAGACTATGTTCTTTCCTTTTTTTTTCTAGTTCTTCTAAACCCATAGAATAATAGAGTAAATATAAAATGATAAAAACTTTAATCTGATATAATTTGTAAATTCAAGTATATTATTATTGTTTCAAAATGCCAATTGCCCAACCAAATGGGATTATATTATTTGTTTGTTTATTTCTACTTTTAAACTTATTTAGAAGAATGACCGTATCTATATAGTAGAAGTTAAAGAATTGGAATGACTTTTTAAGCTCTATTTGTAAATCCACAATATGTAAATAAAATAAATAAAAAATTGAATATGAAAAAGCTTTTGAGATGACTTTTAATAATGGTAATGGTAATTATATGTTTGATTATTATTATGTTACCATTATTTGTATATAAACATGTTACCACGATAATATAGATCTTGTTCAAAATATGAATATGGATTGCATATTAATATTATACATCTCAGGAACTTTAAAATAATTCAAAATATGTTCTTGCTAGTCTTAAATGTTTTTTTGCTTCTCTTTCAAAAGGAAGTCTCTTTTTAGGATTAATATTAGCTTCTCTTGCACGAAAGAGTGATACCTTAGTTCTAACACATGCCTTGTAACACATCATAAAATAAACCAGATTGATAATATTTTTGTCCTCGCTCTTTTTAATGTATTGTAAAATGAAATAATCTCGTAAGTCTGTTTGTTGATGATAATCAAGATCCATTGCTAGATGTGCTACATCTTCTACGACATCAGCATATCTTAAAGAATCGTTAAATTCTATTCTATCATATAAGTAAAACTTTTTCCCAATAATGAAAATATTCTTTAGATAAAGATCTCCGTGAATGTCACGGATTTTCGATTCTTTTATACGAGAGATCAAATAAATGGTAATTATCTTTTAAAAATGAATTCAATTTAAATTCAAAGATCGGATCAATTTTGCCAAGCTTGGCAAGTGTTTTGAAATTCTCATCAAATTTTTTTTTCAAAAGTTGTGGAAGAGCAAATTTGGAAATTTTGTTATTTGTTACAGCATTATTATGAAATTTTACAAGAATACCTACTAAGGACTTTATTGTTTTTTTATTTATGCTTCCTGATTTAAGTAAATTGTCCATCCTAAACCTTTGTGGAATTTCTATCATTTTAACAGCATATTCTAAAGGTTTTCCTTTTTCCTCCAAGTCAGCAAATCTAATAATACCATTTTTGTGAATAATTTTTACAACACTTTGATACATATCGCCACACAATGGTCTGTTTAACTTGTATTCCTTTTCACAGAATTTTTTTCTTGAGCCAAGTGTGGAAAAATCGAGAATTTTACCAAATTTTACTTTTTTCTTAATTTTATAGACGAATGGCCCTGTAAGTAATATCCATGAAACATGAGTCTCTAATACTTTAATTCTATATACAGAATGAGAATAAGCAGTACTTTTTTTTAATTGAAGGATGATATTTTGTTGATCATGATTCATGATTTTGTAATCTATTTACAACTTCTGGTATAGTCTTCTTTAAACACTGACTTGTATCTACAGTTATATGTCTTGCTTTAATTGGTTCATAAATTTTTCTTATTTTTTGATAAATAGATATATCTGCGTCCGAATAATAATCGTTTCTTCTATCGGTTAGTCTGGAAATCACTAATTCTTCAGGGCAAATGCATTCAATAATTTTGTATTCGTCATTTCTTAAGTTCAGTTTAATTTTAACATCTTCTCTTGATTTTTGATTATAAAATGTAGCATCAAGAATACAATGTACTCTAGCTTTATGAAGATATTTAGCTATCAATATGAATATTTTATAAACTGTTCTTTTTTCTTCTTCTCCATAATTCGGTTTGTCAATAAATTCCTTTCTAATTTTATCTGTAGACAAAACTACAGCATTAATCAAAGGAGCAAGTTCATGAGCTAATGTTGTTTTTCCAACCCCAGGAAAACCACAAATCAATATAATCAATTTATAATAAATTTTATATTATTATATTTATTATGTTATTCTTCCCAGTACTTACCATATCTGATCATAGCTTTTGAAAGATAATTGTCATCTTTATTTTTTTCATGGAAGTATTTAATTATGTCTGTTATAGTTACGATTCCAGACAATGTCTTATCTTTAACTACAGGCAATCGCCTAATTTTATTTTTTACCATTTTTACAGATACATCATATACAAAAGTATTTGTCTCAATAGTAATTAATGGCTTTGACATAATTTCATTTGCTTTCGTATATTTGGGATCTTTATTATCAGATATTACTCTTCTTACAATATCTCTTTCAGTTATTATTCCAATAGGATAGTTTTTGTCATTGTGATTAATAATTATGATTGAACCTACTTTTCTGTTTTTCATTAAATTGGATATCATGAAAATAGTGTCGAAAGAATTAGCCACTACTAACGGAAGAGGAGTCATAATTTTATCAATTAATATCGTTTCGGCCTCTTTTTCGTTAATGTTAATCAAATTATTATTAACAATATTATAGATTCTCTATTAAGTATTACTATCTGTTGACTAGTATATGGAGAATGAGTTTTGCTTAATTATGTAACCATTATTTAGATAATAAACATATTAATATAAAATATTTTAATTCTATCTACTTCATAGTATTAGTAAATGTATGACACTTAATCTCATTTAAAACAATACATTTTATCTAAAACTCCATTCAGACAGCCTATTTGTCTTTGTTATATAGGTGTTTAGACAGAAGAGAAGAGAGTCCATATAAAATTCAAATAAATTGTATCCATAGAATGGCTCTGTTAACTTAAGATATATTCACCTCTTCTTGCAACTGAATAATGAAAGCATTCTTGTTGGAAGTTGTATTATTATACATAGATACAAAGAATTGTATCCAGTTATGTACATTAAATAGATTACATTCATTTTTGACACATGGATAGTAGTCATCAAAATTCTCAATCCTGTCTTTGAAATATTGATTGACCCTTTTCATTAGACTTTTTTCTAATGGTAAATGTAAATAGTGTTTCAATTTCAGTATATTACATGCTTCATCATACCATGTACCACCATCAGTATAAACAGGATGTCTTCCATACTTTCCAATAATGATCTAATAAATTTTTCAGCAACAAGCATATTTCTCTCTTCGGATATGTAAATTCCCAGCACAGAACTATGTATTGGTTCTATAC
Source organism: uncultured Gemmatimonadales bacterium (assembly GCA_963844035.1). Classification (GTDB taxonomy): domain Bacteria; phylum Gemmatimonadota; class Gemmatimonadetes; order Gemmatimonadales; family GWC2-71-9; genus AG25. The sequence goes on along the minus strand of CAWJMT010000004.1, from coordinate 419,057 downwards.
AGAACCATAACCAGAAATGTTGACTACCAATTTGAATAACAGTTTCATCTATTATGAATGCAGATATTCTTTTACGTTTGTAAATTGGATATTCTACAAACCTTTGAATCCAGTTCCATACAGAAACATGACTTCTTTTATTGTCCTTGAAGATGACTAATGCCTTGGATGTATTTCTTAAACTCAAACCAAGGAAGTACAAATACAAAGAATACTTAATTACAATTGTGGATGTTCTGTTTCTTTCAAATCGAATTTGCATACTAGATTAGAAATAGAATGTTCATAGCTAAATCTAGATCGTTAACTTAACACAGCCCATAGAATTGTAAATTTAAATTAGTTTATAAGACCGTCAAATAATAATATAAATATAATTTTAGTTGGTCATATAATTATTAATGTTTTAATTGAGAACAGAAAATGAAAGTCCTTGCTCTATATGTTTAGTATATTTCACAATTATTTTAATTTTAGATTTTATAAAAATAGTTATTTTATATCAAAGCATTAGAATCAATACCTAAATATAACTTAATCTTAACTTAGACAAATTGGACAATTCATCAAATAATAATACTTATAATAATGAACCTAAGAATAATTCCACGGCACATAATTCTTCTGACTTAGCTGTTATTGTCTGTACCAAAAATTCTGGAAGTACAATTAAAAATCTCTTATTAAATATAAAACAAAGTTCTTTTAAACCGGATATTATATTAGTTGATGGTTTTTCTACTGATGATACAGTTAAAATTACAAATAATGTGGGAGGAGTTAAAGTAATTCAACAATCTTTGAAAAAGTTCCCGGGTAAAGGAATAGCTATGAAAACTGGTTTGATTGAAGTAATAAATAGTAATACAAACTCTAATGACTTTGTCAATACTTACAAAGCTATACTTTTTTTGGATGCTGATATAAAAAATATTACACCCGAGTGGGTGGATGATTTGGCAAAGCCTGTGCTGGAAGGCGGAGGATTTGATATGACAAGAGGATTCTATCAAAGACATCCAAGGGATGCTGCTGTGACAAAACTTATCGCAAAACCTATGTTACGGATTTTCTTTCCTGAACTATCTCACATTGAACAACCACTAAGTGGAGAGGTTTGCTCCAATATTTCGCTGTGGAAAAAAATGTTAAAAAGTGGTCCTCCTGATGGATGGGGAATAGACGTTTGGTTTCTAATCGAAGCAATAGTATCTGGTTCTAGAATTAAAGAAGTGTATCTTGGAAATAAAGATCATTCTTCTTTTGATGACTATAAAGATGATGTGGGCATATTAAGTAAAATGGCGGAACAGGTTTCATTTACTATAATAAAAGAGGCAGTAAAATATCAGAGATTTGAAACCTATAAAGATATAGAAATATGAACTAAATTAAAATAAGTATTAATAGCCTATCCCAAAAATAGATAGGAATATAGCTCATTGTTTTTATCTTCTTTTTTTTACTACAATTGAACAAAAGTAACATCATAAACATGTTATTAGAACAATTACACGCATTCCAATGATCCATGAAATGAAATTAAAAATATTTTGCCAGATGAAAAACCAGAGAATATGATAGGACGTCCCATTGTTCCATATAGAAAAGTACTAGACGAAATAATCTATGTCTTGAGAACTGGATGTCAATGGAAAATGTTACCCAAAGAGTATGGTTCTGGTTCTACATGTCATAGAAGATTTCAGGAATGAAGAGAATCAGATATTTTAGATAGAATCTGGACCAGATTATTAAAAATATACGATCATAGAAGAGGAATCAAATGGTCATGACAATCTCTTGATAATATATCTGTAAAATCACCTTTAGGGGGATGACTGGAAATAATCCAACTGATAGAGGCAAATAAGGAACCAAAAGACATATACTTACAGCTAAAAATGGAATACCTTTATTTGTTGTTATAACATCTGCAAATACTCATGATGTTACTATTGCAATTGATGCAGTTGACAGTTGACAGCATAATTATTGAAAGATCATCATCATTAACGACAACAACAAACAGAAATAAGAATACGAAACAGAGTATATGTCTTGACAAAGCATATCATTCCAAAGAAGGAGAACAAGAAATTATCAAAATGGGATACATACCACACATACGTATCCAATCCCATATAGCAACATGACTTCGTTGATTCTTGAAAGGTTCCAATACATTAGATGTATTTCTTAAACTCAAGCCAAGAAAATACAAATACAAAGAGTACATAACTATAATAGTGGATATCCTATTTCTTTCAAATAATCTAATGACCAACAGATTAAAAATAAAACAAAATCTACTTCCTTAAATTAACAGGACTTTTTGAAATAATGTTTTAAAAAATAACGTTCAAAAGTCAAAAATTACGACATCCTAATATAGAACATATGGTTATGTTATTTGTAATATGAGCTTTCCAAGTGATTCTAGATCCATACAATTTCTTCAGAAATTTGTTTGGTGGTGGAGGAACTCGTGTAAGACGTGAAGGAAAAGGTTTTGGTGGTGGTTGGACCTTTGACGACATGTTCAGAGAATTTGATGAAATGAGGAAAGAAGCAGAAAGAGCATTTTCAGAACAATTTAAGAATATTGAAAATAAAGTACCAAAAGATCTAATTAAGGAATATGAAACACCAGAAGGTGGAAAAGTTAGACAAGTAGGTCCAATAGTATATGGATATTCGATGACCATAGGACCTGATGGAAAACCAAAAATAAGACAATTCGGTAACATAAAATCTCCTATTAGTGGAATGGGATCCTTTGAGCAACCATCAATTTCTTCAGAAAGAGAACCATTAATCGATATTTCGTCTACAGATAACGAAGTTAAAATTGTTGCAGAGATGCCTGGAATAAGTAAAGACAAGATTAAAGTTAATGCCTATGACCAATATGTAGAAATTATAAGTGAAGATCCCAATAGGAAATATCACAAAAAAATAGAGGTTCCTGAAGATATTGATATAGATAGTGCAAAATCAAATTATAACAACGGAATTCTTGAAATAAACTTCAAAAAGAAAGAACAACCAAAACTCCAAGGTAGACAAATAAATGTAGAATAATTTTTTGGCTATTAACAAATTATTACTCCCTTTTTTAATCCTTTTTTTGATTCCAATAACAACGATATGTATTTATTTTTAAAACAAATTTATTATTCAAAAAATTACAAAGTAATGAATATTCTGATGGTTAGTATTAGGTTATTTAAATGGCCTTCAATATGCTATCTACATACATGAATACAATTTATTGTATTTGTATATAATGATACAAGATAGAAGTATTATTTTACCGTCCCCATTGAAAAAATGTCGTAGTAAATATATACATTTTTGAATATTATATCAATGCAGTTTTTTAACAGTAATTAAATACTACTTCTAATAACAATTAGGCTGAATTTGACTATATTCAAGAGATATTCAAAGAATCCTATTCTTACTCCCAATAAAAATAATTCGTGGGAATCTAAGGCAGTCTTTAATTGTACTGCATCTTATGATGGGAGGAATGTTCATATGCTATATAGAGCAATTGGAGAATATGATCTTTATATTTCACGAATAGGTTATGCCAGTAGCACTGATGGTTTTAATTTTAGTAGACGTAACAATCCTGCAATTTTTCCAACAGAAGAATATGAAATATATGGAATGGAAGATCCACGTGCAACACAGATTGGTGACAAAATTTTTATTACATATGTAGTTCTCTCTGATTATGTAAAAAGTTATCCTAAAGTTTTCTCTGCTTTAGCGGTAACAAAAGACTATAAAGAATTTAATAAATTAGGTATAATCACTAAAAATTTTAATTATAACAAAGGGATAACATTCTTTCCCGGAAAATTTAATTTAGATTACAATTTATCTTCTAATAATAATACGTATTATCTCATTTTACATAGGCCTGATATTAGTACCTGATCTTAATCTTAAAACAATAGGACGTGATATATGCTTAAGTATAACTAATTCAGTCTATGCCTTAAATAATTCTATAATACTTTTAAAGCCAGAACAACCTTGGGAGAACCTCAAAATTGGGACAGGCCCCTCACCAATTAAAACAAGTAAGGGATGGCTCTTATTTTATCATGGTGTAAGCATAGATAGAATTTACAGTGTTGGGGCGGCACTTTTAGACCTTAAAGATCCTAAGCAAGTTATTGCAAGAACAAAACAGCCTCTTTTAGCACCAGTAGAAAAGTACGAGAAAATTGGCGATGTTAATAATGTGGTTTTTCCAACTGGTGCAGTTGTAATTGATAAAAAAATTTTGTTGTATTATGGAGGAGCAGATAAGGTATGTTGCATAGCTAGCGCCAATCTTAATGAACTAATTGAGTATATCATGAAAGATACAATTAGTGATTAGTGATGAACCTTATATTCCTAAATCTCTTTAAGGGATTGGATTTACCTTAAGATCAAATCATATATCATTTAGAAGTTATCATGTAATAAACATTTCCCAAATTACAGATCAATTCTAATGAAACTACTAATAATTTAAAAATAGAATATTTGTGAATTTTACAAAATTTTTTTAACTTGAAGATGTGTCAAACAACAATGTAAGTACAATATATTGCTAATTATATACATCTTTGAAAATAAAATGACAATTTTTTATTGCAAAACTAGTAAATTAAATTCAACATAACAGAATATCTCCTCCGATATACAAACTAACATTTATGATGTAAAATAGTTGTACTGAACAAGAATTTATTATATTTAGATTAGTGACATTAATATTTTATTGTATTATTTTAATTGATATAATTAATTATTAATTATCATATCCTCAAATCCTATTATAAAGATTTTTCATTCTTTTAGCAATTGAGAAGCTTACTAATTGAATTTCTTGTTATCAAAATATTTTAATGTTTAATCTATTCATATAATAGTATAAATAAATTTGTTTGAATTAGACCAATTTTACAATGATGCTTCTTTGAGTACTGACTTTTATGAACTAACTATGGCAGCTGCATATTTTTCTGCATGTCAAAGTGATAAACTAGCTACATTTGAAATGTTTGTAAGAACACTTCCAAAGAATAGAAAATATTTAGTTGCAGCAGGATTAAAACAGGTTATAGAATTTCTCTTAAATTTAAAATTTGAACCTGAACATATTATCTTTTTAAAAAGTAACGATATTTTCAAAAGAACAGATGATAAATTTTTTGATTTTCTTTTAAATTTAAAGTTTACAGGTAATATGTGGGCAGTACCTGAGGGATCTATAATTTTTGCCAATGAACCGTTACTACGAATAGAGGCACCAATAGTGGAGGCACAACTAGTCGAAACTTTTATTTTATCAATAATAAATTTTCAAACCCTCATTGCTTCTAAGGCATCACGAATAGTTAATGCAGCTGCGGGAATTCCAATAATAGAATTTGGTTTTAGAAGAGCTCACGGACCACTTGCAGCATTTTTAGCGAGCAGATCAAGTTTCATAGCTGGCTGTGCTGGAACCTCCAATACATTAGCATCATACAAGTTTGGGATTCCGAGCAGTGGAACCATGGCGCATTCATTTATTATGAGCTTTAATGAAGAAGAATTAGCATTTAAAGAATTTATAAAAATATTTCCTGGAGGTTTTTTATTAATAGACACATATGACAGCATCAAAGCAGTAAAAAAGATAATCCAAAATAAAATAAAATGTAATACAAATGGATTTCTACCTTGAACACACCGCGCCGCCAGCTTGAGCGCTTCTCAGGCCGGCGCAAATGAGATCCTAGTCTCGACGGGGTGGTGGGCGAAACATTCTTCGGATGCGAGGTCTGCCTTCCTCGGTGAATGGCGCGTTCTGCATCTCTTCGACGTCAGCAATGTGCTCCTCTATCTCTGCCAAATCATCCTTCGACGTGCCTTTGGACCGTGCCAGATAAGTCTCCACGAAGAATAGTCTGACGGCCGCGGCTGAATTAACTGCCAGCCGCGCGTGACGCCCTACAAGGCGCCGCTGGGTTGGGCTCTTGCCGTGAAAAGTACTGTACTTGGTCCGAATAACAGCGATACCCGCGGCGGCATTTGCAAGACCCCCTAGTAGTTGCTTTAGGTCGACATCCGCGTGTCTTTCGGGGAAAGCTGTAGTTCATCAGCGACCGCCCTAACCAGCGGCTTCAGGGTTTGGTCCTTCGGAAACGGAATCGAGAGTGCATCCAGAATGGCCTTGCAGATGCTTTCCAAGGACGCGCAGGCGTGACCGATCGCCTGGGCCGGATCGGCCTCCACAGTCTCAAGGGCGCGCGCAAAGTCTTCCTGGCAGACCTGCATGCCTCGGTCCTACAATAAACGGGCCAAATCGAGAGCGCCCTGGGCGACCTCTCCGGGCACTGATACATGCAGGTCACGCGCTATAGCGAGGATAGTCTCTTCCGATTCGTCCGCCGAGCAGCTCACGGATGAGTACCCATTTGCTACTTACTGGTCCCGTAATGTCGGCTTGGACACCAAACGCCCTGAGATAGCCCGGGATATCCGCCACCTTCATGGCTGCCTGAACAGCTCTGCCGATATCGCTGACTAGCCGAATTCGATCCGAGGGACGGAGTCGAGTCATCGTGGAAACATAACGAGCGGCTGCAGCGGCCAACTAGAGCCCCGACGGACGACCTTCAACCTCAGGCGCAATGCTGCGAGCGCATACCTGAACGGACGCTTGCATTGCCCAAGGGAGTCAGCACCCTCCTGACCCAGGTCAAACAGTGGGTTCAGCAGGCTCGCCAGAAACCTTTGTAAGACCGCAAACGCGATCACTCTCCTGATCAGGCGATAGGAGAGCCCTCGGTTCAGGCAGAGTCGTTTTCGACCAGAACTCTCTACAACTGTTTCGTAAGCGTTTCTCCGGACCAATCCGGACATTGCCCCCCGAGCCCGCGGGCGCCGATGCTTGGCGGGCAACCACTTACGGACATGGTGTCCTCCAAACAAACCCGCTGGCTCGGCTCTGGATCAGGAGAGTCCTGGTTCGATCCATCGCGGTGTTCCACCAGCACCCTCGGCACCCAATCGATCGTGACCGACACCGGGGGGGGGTGGGGCGGGATATGCCCCGTGACGATCGCCAGCCCCCAGGTGCGGTAGAACAAGGCCCGCAGCGACGAGTCCTGCCGCAACATGTCCTCCTCGCGCTCCTGTCGCCTGTCGCACCCAGGTGCTAACCTTTGAGCCATGACCCAGCCCCTCCCCCGCCTCTCCAAATCCCGCTTCACCTCCGGCCTCCAATGCCACAAGAAATTGTGGTGGGAAGTGCACGAGCCCGACGCCGCTCGAGCTCCAGCCCGACAAGGTGCTACAGGACCTCTTCGACCAGGGCCGCCAGGTGGGCGAAGCGGCCCGCGCGCGATATCCGGGTGGCGTGCTGATCGACCTGCCGCACAACGCGGGCGCCGAGCGCGTCGCGGCGACGAAGAAGGCGCTTGATGCGGGCGCCCCCGCGGTCTTCGAAGCGACGTTCATCGCCGACGGCATGTTCGTCGCCATCGACGTGCTCGAGAAGCAGGACGACGGCTACCGGCTGACCGAGGTGAAATCATCCACCTCACAGAAGGACGAGCACATCCCGGACGTCGCCATCCAGGCCCGCGTCGCCGCGGCCTGCGGCGTGAACGTCACGAGCGCGGAGGTGATGCACCTCAACAAGGAGTTCCGGCATCCCGACACGGGCGACCTCTTCGCCCGCACCGACGTGACCGGGGCGGTAGTCGCGCTGCTCCCCACGGTTCCGGACGAGATCGCGGCGCAGCGGGCGATGCTCGTCGGGCCGCTCCCCGACGTATCGATCGGCGCGCACTGCTTCGAGCCGCGGGACTGCCCGTTCTTGAAGCGCTGCTGGCCCGACGGGCCGGACCATATCGGGAACCTCGCCGGCGTCGGGACCGAAAAAGACCGTCGGCCTATCTCGAGCGCGGCATCACCTCGATCGGCCAGTTGCCGGCGAAGGAGAAGCTCAACTTCACGCAGAAACGCCAGCTCAAGGCGATGGCCGAGAACCGCGTCATCGTCGAGCCGACGCTCGCGAAGTGAGCTGGAGCCATTTGCGGGGCGCCTGGGCTTCCTCGACTTCGAAACCATCGCTCGTGCGATCCCCGTCTGGCCCGGCATGGCCCCCTGGCAGCAGGCCGCCGCTCAGTTCAGCTACCACGAACGTCAGCCCGACGGCACCTACACTCACGCGGCGTTCCTCGCCGAAGGACCGAAGGACGCGCGCCCGCCGCTCGCTGAAGCGATGGTGCGAGCGACCGCCAACGCCGAGCGGGTGGCGACGTACACGCCATTCGAGAGGACCCGCATCCGGGAGCTGCAACGGGCGGTGCCCGACCTCGCCGCCGAGCTCACGGCGCTCGAGGCGAAGCTGATCGACCTGCATCCCGGTCGTGAAGAACTGCGTCTACCACCCCGATTTCAGGGGCAGCTTCAGCTTGAAGGACATCCTCACGCCCCTCGTCCCCGAGCTGACCTACAACGATCTCGTGATCGTGGACGGCCGGCGTCGCGAGCGTCGAGATCGCGCGGCTCCTGTTTGTCGCGGACAAGATCCCGCAGCACGAGCGCGATCGCGTGCGGCAGGACCTGCTCGACTACTGCGAGCGCGACACCTGGGCGATGGTGCAAGCTGGTGGAGAGAGCTGCGCGGAGTTGGCGGGCATAGACACGCCTCAAAAGCCGGAGAGCGTTACGCTCCCCGGCTTTCTTGGCGTAGCGAAACTGGCTACGCAGAGATCTCACACAGTGAAAACATCGTGAATTGCCGCGGCCGAGTCAATGGACACCTAAGAGTGGGGGTGCTGGTGGTGGGACTCGAACCCACAATGTGATGCGGCGGTCAGGCGGTCAAACCACAAAGGCGGCGGTCGGGCGGTCGGGTTGTCACGTCGTCGCCGTCTGTGCTGACCCCGGGCGCAAGCCCGGGGTTCACGGGATGACTTCTGCGGGATCTTGGGTTTCGTGAACCCGCGCCCTGAGAGGGCGCGCTCGGCCTGGGGTGCGCCCTTACAGGGCGCACATTCGCGCCGAGCCCGGGCTATGAGCCCGGGAAAAGGACGCGGTTCGGCCCGAGGAATGCTCGGATTGTTGCAAGAGACGCGCTGACGATCCCCCGATGTCCCCGGACCGTCCCCCAAAGCGCTCGGACAATCGCCCAGTGCGCTCTGTCGTTTGCAAAGTGTCCCCGGATCACGCCCAAGAACGCGCGGACAGTCCCCCAGTGCCTGCGGACAGTCGCAAAGTGTGCGCTGACAGCGGAAAGACGTGCGCGGACAGTTGCAAGATGCTCGCTGACGGTCGCAAAGTGTGCACGGACAGTCGGAAGATGCCCGCTGACGATCACAACGTGCGCGCGGACAATTGGAAGATGCTCGCTGACGGTCGCAAAGTGCGCGCGGACGAGCCTGGTCCGGGTGGGTTTACCGCGGGGCCATGCCCCGCGGTATCACGAAGGCACTCCCTCCGTCCCGGAAATGCGAAAGCCGGAGGGTTGCCCCTCCGGCCTTCAGCAGCGTAGCGAACGGCGCACTACGCGGAGACCTCACACGTAGTGACAACTTCATCTCGGCTCATCGCCGAGTCAAGAGTGGTGCGGGGAGGGTGCTGGTGGTGGGATTCGAACCCACAAGGGCTTTCGCCCAGAGACGTGTGAGGTCTCCGCGTTTACCTGTTTCGCCACACCAGCACCTTTCCGGCTGCGAACCCAGGCAATCCCGAAGGCCGAGACGCGTGATCCCATACGTGCTGCCGCCCACGTCGAGACCATGCAAGCCATACCGAAGGGTTGAGGTGCCCGAAACACGCGAGGGGGGACGAAACCACGCCGGGTGTAGGGGCGCGACATGTCGCGCCCGGCTGGTAAAAGACGGAGGAGCCTCTACTGACCCCGGGCACAAGCCCGGGGTTCACGGATGACTTCGGTGGGATCCTGGGTTTCGTGAACCCGCGCCCTAAGAGGGCGCGCTCGGCCCGGGGTGCGCCCTTACAGGGCGCACTCTTGCGCCGAGCCCGGGCTGTCAGCCCGGGGAAAAACCGCTACGGTATCAAATATTGCCCATTCACGAACTGCAGAATCAGCTTCGGCCCCTCCTTAACGCTGCGGTCGTAGTACATGAGCTTGTAGTTCTTGACCGTCAGCTTCACGCCGTAACGCCGTTGGACATAAGCGATATGCGCGGCTTGAATGAAATCCCAGTACTTGCCCAGGGTCGTGCGCGCGTGGTCGGTCTTGCTGCCGGCCGCCGGTGCTCCGAACACCCCGACGTCTACGGTTCCAGTTGTCGGATCGTAGTTGATGATGGCGGGGTCGAAGTCCGTCCGCAGCTTGAGCATCTCGGAGAGAGACGCCGGCGGCGACATCGCCAAGCTGGACCGAGTACGTGGCGCTGAGCGGATTCCCCGCTGGGGCCGTAGCCGCGGCCCCGGTCGGGGCTCGGCTCGAGTCCTGATGGGCCTTCGCTGCGGTCGAGTCCCGTGAGCCTTAGCTCCGGTCGTGTCCTGGCCCTGGGCTCCGCTCGAGAGCACGACGAGCAGCGCGACGGCACTGATGGCAAGTCTCTTCATATGACCCTTTGAGAATGAGTGTGATTGCTCGATATCATGAGGCCCTCCCTCCCTAAAGGCCAATACCTCCCACTCGGCTCGCGGGAAGGTTTGACCCCAGATGTTCCCGCACGCCCGGACCGCAGGTACGCGAAAGGGAGGAACAACATGGGTATCATCATAACGTTGATCATCGGCGGGGTAGTGGGGTGGTTGGCGAGTATCGTGATGAAGACGAATGCCCAGATGGGGCATCGTCGCCAACGTGGTCGTCGGCATCATCGGGTCGTTTCTCGGCTTCTGGGTGGCTGGGCTCCTCGGACTGAGAACGTCGGGTGCGATCGCGGGCTGGCTCATCGCGGTGGCAGGGGCCGTTCTGCTCATCCTGATACTCAAGGGGCTGAAGGTTCTGAAATAGGGCGACTGGCTAGTACGGCTTGTAGTCAAACTTCTGGCCGCCGATGCTCGCCTCGTACATCAGGCCGCCCTTCGCCATCGTGAACACCGCGACACCGTTGCGGTAGGCGGCATTCGCCGACACGCCCGAGGTCAGAGCAACCGCCGAAGCCTCGGCCGCGAAGGCGAAGTCGCCCTTCTTGAAGCCGTGGAGCGGGGATTCCTTTTCGAAGAAGATGACCTCCGAGTACGACTGTCCGCCGAGCTGGAAGCCGACGGTCACCTGCGAGAGCGTCACCTTGCCGATCGCCTTGCCGCCCACCAGCAGCTCGCCAGTGCCGTGCGCTCCGCCGATGCCGATCGCACCCTTCCCCACCGTGGGGAACACCGCGTACCCGGCTGAGCCGGCAAAGAACTTCTCCATCCCCGGATCCTTCTTCTTGAACTCGGCGATCGTCTCGACGACGTCCTCGTGGAGGTCGCTCACCGTGCGCGGGGCGACGGTGAGTAGCATAGGCAACGGGAGCAGCGCCAGGGCGAACTGTCTGATTGAACGCATATGAGTCCTCAGGTGAAGGCATCGACTTCAGGTGATCTAATGCGTACGGATCAGCGTCGCCGCCCGCCGTTCGGCCTGCGGATACATCAGGAACCCGACCGGCTTGCCCGAGGAGCCCGGCAGTTCCACGTCGTGCGCGAAGTTGTAGGCGATCCAGTTCATCTCCCACGACCCGAACAGCCGCGCGCGAGCCTGCTTCACGAGCTCGTCGTCGAGCGGCCGGTGTCCGGGCGGCTCCTCGAGCACCACCTTGCGGACATCGGCGGGATCGACGGGGACCCAGCCGTACTGCTCGAGGTGCACCTCGGCGCGGCAGTGCTGGGACTTGGTGATCTTCCCGGTCGCGGGTCCGAGGCTCGCGTAGCCCAGCTCCGACTTGGCGACGCGGATGCCGTACACATCGCGCGCCGGCAGGCCGGACGCGCGCGCGAGTCCCACGAACAACGCATTCAGGTCGGCGCACTTGCCGGTCAGGTCCCCGGTCTCGAGCATGAACCGGATGTCGCCCAGTCCGCAGCCGCGCGTCTTGGGATTGCGAGCGGTGTTGTCGATGATCCACTCGTAGATCACGCGCGCCTTGTCGAGATCGGTGCGCGCACCCCTGGTGATATCGCCCGCCGTCATCCTCACGATGCCGTCGGTGGGTATGAGCTTGGTGGGGCGCAGGAAGTGCTCCAGGTCCGCGCGACTCTCGCCTTGGGTGCCGCGCGGCGCCGTTGAGATCGACCGCGTGATCGCGGGTCGCGATGCGGCTCGTGACGGTCAGGGCGGGCTTCGTGCCCTCGGGGAACTCCGCGGCGACCAGGCCTAGCGCATCCGCAGTACGCTGAACCAGGCGCGCCGAGCCATTCCCTGCATCGAAGTGGTTGGCGAGCGTGCGCTGATAGGGGGTGTCGCCGACGAGGCCGGTCGGAACCCACACGCGGGTCGTTCCCTTGGGGCTAAGAACCTCGATGTTCGTCGTGACCTCGAAGGTGCGCCACCCGCTCGCCTTCTTGGGCCGGGCGAGGAGCTGCCCCTTCTTCCCGAGCGCCAAGCCCGCCGAGACGATGCTCGCCGACCGAATGAAATCCCGCCGCTTCATCAACTCTCCTTGTATGAAGCGTCGGCTGTGGAAACCTCGAGCCCCATCTCCTCGAGAAACGCGCTGCCTCCTGAGTCCATGCCGAACCGCCGCTCGACGCGGGTCAACACCAGGCGCTCCCGCGCCCGAGTCATGCCGACGTACAAGAGACGGCGCGCCTCCTGGATATCAGTCTCCCGCTGCTCCCTGGTCTCGTGGAATCCCGGGATCTGATAGTCCTCCACCCCAACGACGTAGACGCGCGAGAACTCCAATCCCTTGGTCGAATGCAGTGTGAGCAAATTGACCCGGTCGGGCGCGACCTCGACCCCATCAGACGTCGAGAGCGCGATGCGTTCGAGCAGGCGATCGATGCTCTCGGCTAACGTCCGTTCGGTGCTGCTCTCCATGAGGGCGCGCAGGCGAGCGAGCGCCGCCGGATAGCGCTCTGCCGGGTCGGCGCGCAGGCGAGTCATCATGGCGGCTCCACCCAACCGCTCGATCACTTCGTCTAGTGTTGGCCCGGAGGATGCGCCGGCGCGGTCGCGCTCGACTTCGTAGAACCGCAACGCGTCGCCATAGCGGCCCAGCGTGCGGACCCGCGCGATGTCGAACAGCAGCGCTCGCTCCCCGCTCGCTTCTGCTCGGGTCGTCAGGACCCTCGAGCGCGAGGGCGAGCCCAAGATAATCGAGGATGTGTACGAGCACGGCCTTACGTGCACGCACGCCGCGCTGGCGCTCGAGCTCGCGATAGATCCCGGCCAGGGTGACGGCATCGTCCAACGCGTGATGCGCCCTGCCGCCGTCGATCCCGAAGCGATGCGCCAGGTTCTCCTGCGTGACGCTGTCCTTAGAAAGCGACCGCGCTAGCGGGAGCGTATCATAGAAGGCCAGGGTGTCCACGCCGGCCGCACCGGCGGCCAAACGGCGCAGCACCGGGACGTCGAACTTCTGGCCGTTGTGCGCGATGACGAGATCGTCGCCCACGAACGCGCGGAATTCGGGGAACACCTCGGCGAACGAGCGTGCGTCGGCCAGGTCCCGATCGGTGTAGCCGTGGATCGCGCTCGCCTTGGGCGAGATCGGCCGGTGTGGCTGCACCAGCGTATGAAACCGGGCCACGATCTCACCGCGCACCACGCGCGCAGCGCCGATCTCGACCACGCCGCAGCTGGCCACGTCGTTGTCCGTGGTCTCGAGGTCAAAGGTGACGTAGCGCTCGAGCGGGGTGTCCAGATCCTTGGCGTGCAACAGCTGGAGCGCCTTGAACAGGGTGAGCGCCAGCCCGCGCGCGCCTCCATCCCCCGCTCCAATGACGAGATCGCCGTTCAGGTCCGAGCGAACGTGCCGGAACCCGGCGGCCGCGAGCATGCCTCGCAACGCGATCTCGAGCCCACCCTGCGGTGTGAGATCGCGACGCTGCGCTCTCCCGCGAGCGCCGGCGCAAGTCGCTCGGCGAGGGCTCTGACTTCGGGGCTATCGGCGGGATCGCTGAGCTCGTCGTGGCGCTCTTCCAGGACGTTCTTGTAGGGCCCGACACTCTGCGACAGGATCTCGTCCACGAGCGGCGCCAGGGCGACGTGGGAGCGGCTCAAGGCGTGGAAGTTCTCGACCTGGAAGACCAAGCGCCACAGCTTGCGCGTATCGGGGTCGGTCGCGGGGCGGCGCCCCGCCAACGCGCGCACCGCCGCCAAGAAGTCGTCCGCGGCGCCGATCGCCCCCTGAACTTCCTGGAGAAAGTTCTCCGAGAGCACGCAGCGCGCGAACACTTCGAGCGCGACGGGGTCCCCCGGGTCGCGCACGATGCGTAACGCCGCCACGACGTACTTGATGACGTCGTCCTCGACCAGCGAGCGGCCGCGCGCCAGGCGGCAGGGAATCCCCTCCTTTAACAAACGCCCTTCCAGGTAGTCACCGACCTTGTGCTTGCGGTACAGCAGGGCATAGGCGCCCCAACTCAATCCCGATGCCGCGCGGTCGCTCTGGATGTCTTCCAGGATCCACGCCGCCTCGTCCTGCTCGTCCTGAAAGGCGACCGCGGTGACTTCATACCGCGACTCCCGCTCGGCAGTGAGCTGCTTGTCGAACAATTGGGGATTTTGCGCCAGCACGCGCCGCGCAGTCTCGAAGATCTGCCGCGAGCAGCGGCAGTTCTTGTCGAGTACGATCGGCCGCTCGATCCCGTACTCGGTGCTGAAGCGCTTGAGGACGTACGGGTCGGCCCCGGTCCACGTGAAGATCGACTGCTCGTCGTCGCCGACGGCGAAAAAGTTGTCGTGCGGCGTGGCCAGGCGCTTGAGCAGGTCGTACTGCACGGGATTGACGTCCTGGAACTCGTCCACCAGGAGATAGTCCCAGCGTGCGGCGACGCGCTCGGCTAGTCCCGAATGCGTGCGCAGCAGCTCGCGCGCCTTGGTGACCAGGTCGTCGAAGTCCACCATGTTGCGACCCGCGAGCCACGCGGCGTACTCGCGATACAGCCGCATGTCGTCGGCCGTCAGCTCGTAGTCCTGGGCGCGGTGGCGACTGAACCGGTTCAACAGCCCCCCGCGATGACTCAGGGGCACGCCCAGCCGCTTCAGGATCACCTTTTGATAGGGGTCGTCGGCCACCCCGAACCCCTTACGCAACCCCGCCAGCTCGGCGTGCTCGCGCAGCAGGCCGA
Organism: uncultured Gemmatimonadales bacterium; assembly: GCA_963844035.1. GTDB lineage: Bacteria > Gemmatimonadota > Gemmatimonadetes > Gemmatimonadales > GWC2-71-9 > AG25. The sequence goes on along the minus strand of CAWJMT010000004.1, from coordinate 403,787 downwards.
GGCACAGGGCGTGGATCGTGCCGCGGGTGATCGCCTCGGCGCGGTCCCCCAGGGTGTGCTTCAGGCGCGCCGCGATCTCCTCGGCGGCGCGGTTGGTGAACGTGACGGCGCAAATGCGCTCGGGCGAAACGGTGCCCGCTGCGATCAGATGATTGATCCGTGCGACCAGGCAGTACGTCTTGCCGGCGCCCGGTCCCGCGATGACGAGGACGGGGCCGAGTGGCGCCTCGATGGCGGCACGTTGCTCTGGGAGTGGGTCGAAGGCCACGGGAACAGTTTAGCCGGAAAGCCACTGTGACGCGCAAACGCAATCGTCAGCGCATCGAGTTTGTGCGCTATCTCACAACTGCCGCGCCGCGAAACTTTTAGTCTGGACCTTCCGCAGCACGATACCCTCCTCGGAGGGTGAAAGGAGTCGAGTCTATGAAAAACCTCACGACGCATCTCCGAGCACTCGGAGCGAGCCTGGTACTCTGCGCCGCGCTGGCCTGCGCCGGCAGCGGCCTGTCGGTGGACCTGGTGTACACCGAGCGTCGCCCGCCACCCGACCGCGTCGAGATGATCGTCCCGGCGCCCGGGCCGAACTACGTGTGGGTCGCCGGCTACTGGAAGTGGGAGCACAACAACTACCGCTGGGTGCGGGGCCGTTGGGTGCCGCTCGAGCGCGGTTACCGCCGGTGGGTGCCCGGCCACTGGAATCACAAGCGCGGCCGCTGGTATTGGGTCGACGGGCACTGGAGTCGCGGTCAAGAAGCAACGGCGGTCGGGCGGTCAAGTCAGAAAGGTCCGCCAGACCGCCAGACCGCCCGTCCGCCGCTTCACCTCCAGCAGCTCCCGCGTCGCATCGTGGGTCGGTCGATCGAGCACCTCGTCCGCCTCACCGGATTCCACTACCGCTCCCTGAGCGAGGATGACGACGCGATCGGCGTACGCCCGCGCAAATGCGACGTCATGCGTCGATACCAACAAACCACGTCCATCGGCCGCCAGACGCCGCAGCGTTTGACCGAGTGCGCCACGGCGCGCCGGGTCGAGCGCCGCAGTCGGCTCGTCCATGAGCAAGAGCGGAGGATCGGGTGCAAGCGCGCGGGCGATCGCCACGCGCTGCGCCTCGCCGCCCGACAGGCGCGCGGGCAACGCCTGCGCGCGCGCGCCCACGCCCAGGGCGTGCAGCAGGTCGAGCGCGAGCCGCTCCGCCTCGGGCGTAGGGCGGCCCCACACGTGGCACAGCGCGAGGGTGACGTTCTCGAGCGCGCTCAGGTGCTCGAACAGTGCGTGGCTCTGGAATACCAGCCCAACGCGGCGGCGTAGCTCGGAGAGCCGCGATTCAGGCGGGACGCGCCCCGGCGCGAGCGCGACGCCGTCCACCTCGATGCGGCCGGTCTCGAACGGCTGCAACGCCGCCACCGCTCGCAGCACTGACGTTTTCCCGGCACCGGACAGCCCCATCAGCGCGACCACTTCGCCACGCGCCACCTCGAGCGACAGGTCTTCGAGCACCACGCGCTCGGCGAAGCACAAGCGTAGCTCCTCGATCGACAGCAGCGCGCTCATGCCACCTTCCAGCGCCGCTCCAGCCGGCGCGCCAGGTGCGTGAGCGGCAGCGACATCGCGAGGTACACGGCGGCGCACAGCGCCCCGGGGACGATCCAGCTGCCGACGTTGGTGGCGTAGATCGCGGTCTGCTTGGTCAGCTCGACGACGGTGATCACCGACACGAGCGACGAGTCCTTGAGCAGCGCCACGAAGTCGTTGGTCATCGGCGCGAGCGCGTAGCGCAACGCCTGCGGGCCGCGGATGAGACGGAGGATCTGTCCTTCGCTGAAGCCGAGGGTGCGCGCGGCCTCGAGCTGCGACCGCGCCACCGCCTCGAGCGCGCCGCGGTAGATCTCGGCCTCGTACGCCGCATAGTTGAGCCCCAGGCCGAGCACGGCCGCGAGCAGCGCCGGCAACCGGACGACCCCCACCAGCCCGTAGTAGATGACGAACAGCTGCAGCAGCACCGGGGTCCCGCGCACCACTTCGACGTAGCAGGCGGTGAGCCAGCGCACGGGCGCGCTGCCATACACGCGCCCCGCCGCGACCAGGAGTCCGACGACCACCGCGAGCGCCATCGCGAGCACCGACACGAGTGCAGTCACGCCAGCGGCGCGGAGCAGGGCGGGGAGGTAGGCCAACGCCTGAACCGGCGCGGTGGCCGTCGCCGTACGCTCCGCTCCGGGCGAGCGCAGCACCTGCGCGAACAGGGCACCCTGGGTGTCGTCCCACACCTGCCAGCGGCGGAAGATGCGCTCCAGGGTGCCGTCGCGCATTGCTTCTGTCAGCGCGGTGTTCACCGAGTCGCGCAACGAAGCGTTGGCGCGCGCGAGCACGCCGACGTAGCGGCCGACGGCTACGGGCTCGGGCTGGATCACGAAACCGCCGGGAGCGCGGGAGAGAGCGCGCTGGGCGATGATGTGATCGAGCAGCACGGCATCCACGCGTCCCGCGACCAGGTCCCCGTAGGGATGGACGTCGTCGTCGTATGAGACGGGGATGATGCCCGACGAGTCGCGCGCCGCGAGCAGGATGTCGTACGCCATCGTGGCGCCGAGGGTGGCGACGCGGCGGCCGCGCAGATCGGCGAGCCGGCGGAAGCGGTCGCGATCGCCCTCGCGGACCGCGAGCACTTCGCGAAACTCGAAGTAGGGGATGGTGACGGCGTGCTGTGCGCGGCGGGCGGGCGAGTCTTCCACGCCCGACATCCCGATCTCGAAGTCGCCGCGCTCGACCGACTGGTCGATCGAGGACCACTGCACCTGAACGAACTGGGGTTCGCGGCCGAGCCCCCGGGCGATGGTCGCCGCCACCTCGACGTCGAAGCCGCGCACCTGGGAGGGATCGGCCGGGTCGGCCTCGACGAACGGCGCGCCGCCCTCGGCGTCGCCGCCCCAGCGGAACACGCGCTCTCCCCCCGCGGCATGACATGCGGTGAGCGCGAGCGCGGTGCAGAGCAGGGATCGGGCGGCCGTCACGGGGTGGAAAGCTAACGGCCGCCCGGTCCCTTGCCTCTCTCGACTAGGGCTCCGGCCGCGGCGTCGTCCCAACGCTGGGGGGAAGCACGGGGTAGACCACCTTCGGCTGGTCGCCGGTCAACCTCCGCAGAAACTCGGTGATTCTCTCCACTTCGTCGTCGCTGAGTTGAGCGCCGAGCTGGCTCGTTCCCATCACCGCCACCGACTGGCGAAGATCCCAGGCCTTGCCGGTGTGGAAGTAGGGAGCCGTGAGGGCGATGTTCCGCAGCGTTGGAACCTTGAACACGTAGTCGTCGCCTGGCGTCTTGGTGACCATGAACCGGCCCTTGTCGTCCGGCGGCAGCAAGGCGGCACCCGGTTTCTCCACCACGCCAAAGGGGGCGTATCGTCCTCCTCCCAGATTCCTTCCGTCGTGGCAGCTGGCGCACCCCTTGTCCATGAACAGGCGCAGGCCGTCCTTCTCGCTCGGCGACAGCGCGCCGGCTTGGCCGGCGAGATAGCGATCGAACGGGGCGTTGGGTGTGATCAACGTCGCCTCGAACACCGCAATCGCCTTCTGCACGTTCGCCAGGGTGATCGGATCCAACTGGCCCGGGAACGCCAGGGTGAACGGGCCGAAGTAGCCCGGGATACCCTTCAACTGCTCCGCCACATGGCTCGCGGGCGATCCCATCTCGACCGGATTGAGCACCGGCCCGCCCGCCTGTTGTTCGAGGTCCTTGGCCCGCCCGTCCCAGAACTGCGCGGTGTTGAAGACCGCATTGAAGACCGTGGGTGCGTTGCGGCCGCCCCGCTGCCAACGATGGCCCACGGAGGTTTCCGTCGCATCAGCTCCGCCAAGGCCGATGCTATGGCAGGAGGCGCAGCTGATGGCGTGGCTGGCCGAGAGCCGCGGATCGAAGTACAGCATCCGTCCCAGATCGACCTTCGCCGCGGTCGCGGCGTTGCCGGGCAGCGCGGGCGGCGCGGCCGGGATCGGCTGGAACAGCTGCCGCGCCCGGGTCAGGAGCGAATCCTGCGCCGGGGCGCGGGCGGTAAGCGTGGCGAGCGAGAGCAATGCGACAGCGATGGTCCTGCCCATGGGAGCCTCCTCGACGTGGCGATGGCGCGCTCCGGGTGTGCGTTCACCCGGAGGCTGTCATTCAAGTAGGGAGGTGGCTTGCCAAGGGGCCATGAGGTGGAGGTGAAGGCCTTCTCATCTCGCCGCTTGATTCTGCTCGAGCTGCGCTAGCCGGACTCGGGGCTTGGCAGAAACGGACGCGTGCCCCAACGTGTGCGTCCACGGGCGAGGGCGGACCACCCAACGGAGGGACAGACCACCGTGAGTCGGTTGACTGAAGAGCGAGACGTGATCGCGGAGCTGGTCGCGGCGCGGCAGTGGGATGACCTGCGGTACGCATTGGTAGGGTTGCACCCGTCCGATGTCGCGGACGTGATCATCGACCACCCGACCGAAACCGAGGGCATCATCTTCCGGCTGCTTCCCAAGGAAAAGGCAGCGCGAGTGTTCTCGTATCTGCCTCCCGCGGAGCAGCGCACCCTGCTCGAGTCCCTGTCGAACGAGCAGGTACGGAAGCTGCTCGACGAGATGCCTCCCGACGACCGCACGCATCTGCTCGAGGAGCTGCCCGCCGAAGTGACGCGAACGCTGCTGCTGCAGCTCGATCCGCAGCAGCTCCAGGATACCCGCGCGCTGCTCGGGTACCCGGAAAACACCGCCGGCCGCTACATGACGCCCGAGTACGCGTGGATCTATCCGGACATGACTGCCGCGACCGCGCTCGACAAAATCCGCGAAACGGGGCGCGGCAAGGAAACGCTCAACTGGGTGTACATCATCGACCCCGGCGGCAAGTTGATCGAGGACGTCCGGCTCGCCAACCTGGTGCTGGCGCACGCCGACACGAACGTGCTGGCGATCGAAGATCCCGAGTTCGTGTCGGTGCGCGCCACGGACGATCGTGACACCGTTTTGAAGGCCTTCGCGAAGTATGACCGCACCGTGCTCCCCGTCACCGATAACAACGGGTATCATGCTGGGCATCATCACCGTGGACGACGTGCTCGACATCGCTGAGCAGCGGGCCACGGATGACATCCAGCGGCTCGGCGGATCGGAGGCACTCGGCGCGTCGTACGTGGACGTGAACTTCAGAACCATGCTGCAAAAGCGCGGCGGCTGGCTGGCGGCGTTGTTTCTGGGCGAGATGCTGACAGCGACCGCGATGGGCTTCTTCGAAGCCGAAATCGCGCGCGCGGTGGTGCTGGCGCTGTTCGTGCCGCTGATCATCAGCAGCGGCGGCAACTCGGGGTCGCAGGCGACGTCGTTGATCATCCGGGCGCTGGCGCTGCACGAGCTCAGGCTGCGGGACTGGTGGCGGGTCATGGGCCGCGAGATCGCGGCCGGCCTGGCCCTCGGTGGGTTCCTCGGCGGGATCGGATTTCTCCGCATCGTCCTGTGGCAGCACTTGCACTTCACCGACTACGGCCCGCACTACCTGTTGGTCGCGTCCACGGTGTGCCGGAGCGCTGGTCGGGGTCGTCGGGTTCGGGACGCTCACCGGCAGCATGTTGCCGTTCATCCTGCGCCGGCTGGGGTTCGATCCCGCGACTGCGTCGGCCCCGTTCGTCGCGACCCTCGTGGATGTCACGGGCCTGTGCATCTACTTCGGAGTGGCGCTGCTGCTCCTGCGGGGGACGCTGCTGTAGCGCGCATCCCGGCTAATTTTCCTGCTCCCCACACGAGGGATGCGACGAACATGACCGAGTCCAATGTTGCCGCGCGGTGGCGATCGTTTGCCCCGCAGCTCCTGAGCCTCCTCCGGATCATGGGGGCCATCATGTTCATTCAGTTCGGAGCGATGAAGCTCTTTGGGCTGCCCATCGGGATGCCGCCGAACAACGCCATCGCCACGGTGATGACTCAAGCCTGGATCGGCGGCGTACTCGAAGTTGTCGGGGGACTCCTGCTGCTGGTGGGTCTGTTCACGCGCCCGGTCGCATTTCTTCTCGCGGGCGAGATGGCCGTGGCGTACTTCCAGTTTCACTACCCCGCGAGCCCCTGGCTCGTGGTGAACCAGGGGACGGGGGCGGCGCTGTTCTGCTTCGTGTGGCTCTACTTCTCCGCCGCGGGGGCGGGGCCGTGGAGTCTCGATGCTAAGCGCCGTAAGGCGCGGAACTGATTCCAGGGTGCCGGCGTTGTGGAGGCACAAACATTGTCAAAACGTGCCTTCAGGCAGGAGGTAAGTATGGAAACCACTACAGGTTCACGGCCGTTTGTCGCGAGCCAGCCGTCAGGTGGCCGCTCGCGCAACAGCGGAAGTCGGAAGTCCGGGACGGCGGTTCGCCGGGTGATAGGGCGTGCGCGATCCCTCGCCCGCAGGTTCGCGGCCCGGTTGGTGGCGAAGACCGGGAAGCAGAAGCGCGCCGGACTCCCCGCGGCGTTCGATCGCCGGCGGTTCTCCCGGAGAGGCGGGGACTCGCCATCGAGATGTGGCGGGCTGAAGACGACGGGATCGCCGTCGCTGAGCGAGAGCTGCAAGCTGATGTGTTCGATCAGTTCGCTCGAGACCCGCTGCTCGATGCGACTGACGTCAAAGTCGATGTCCGTCTTCGCACTGTGCGGCTGTCTGGTACGGTGAGGACTTTGCCCGAGAAGCTCGAGGCGGAGCGGGCCGCAAGTCGGGTGGCTGGTGTCAAACGCGTCGAGAGCGAGCTTCTCGTGGTGCGGCCCGTGGCGGCTTAACCGTGCCTCGCATCTCCCCGACGATTCAGCCCTGCAACGAATCCGTTGCAGGGCTTTTCGTTGCCCTAGGCCGCCGCCTCGAACGGCGCGTACCGCAGGATGACGCCCCCCGTCGCGAGCGCTCGCGCCTCGAGCAGCTTGAGGCGATGGCTCTCACTCGCCGGCTTGAAGAGCGGGACGCCGGTTCCGAGCACGATCGGCGCCAGGCAGATGCGGTACTCGTCGAACAAGCCCGCGCGCACGAGCGCGTCCGACAGCCCAGCGCTGCCGAACACGAACAGATCCTTGCCGGGCTCGCGTTTGAGTCGCTTGACCTCTTCAACCGCATCGCTGCGCACCAGCCGCGTGTTATTCCACGTGGCCTCAGACAGCGTCTTCGAGAACACGATCTTCGGCACGGCGTTCATCCACTCGGCGATCGGGCCCTCGGCCTTCGACCAGTAATCGGCCATCCCCAGGTAGGTGGCGCGGCCGTACAGCAGCGTCCCGATCGCCTTGCCCTGTTCCATTGAGAGCTGCTCCAACTCGGGGCCCCACGCGGTCTCGTGGAAGGCGAGGTCCCAGGGTTTCGCGCCGTCGAAGTAGCCGTCGAGCGTCTGCAAGTTCCACATGATGAGGCGCCGCATGTTCATTTCCCTCCTGCTTTCAAAGTTGCGATGTAGCCGGCGAGGCGCCCCAGCGTCTGCTTGCCGCCTTCGATGGCGCCAAATCGGTCGACCACCTCGTCGCGCATCGCCTTGGTCTTGAATACGGCGCGCATCGTGACCTCGGTAGCGGGGCCGCGTTCGACGAAGGTGACGGTTGAGACGAATGACTTCGGGTCGTCGGCGCGCGAGCCGTGGTCGAAGACGATCCGCTCGGGGGGCACGATCTCGCGGTACACGACGTAGTTGGGATAGTCGGTACCGTCAGGGCCGTGCATTATGTAGTCCCACACGCCACCCAGTCGAAATTCGAACCGATGGGTTGTGGTGGTGAAGCCGTTGGGGCCGAACCAGTGCGCGAGGTGCTTCACGTCGCTGAACGCCTCGAACACCAAGGGCCTGGGGCCCTCAATGGTGCGCGCGACGACGACCTCCCGGTCCGTCGCCGAGTCAGTTGCTCTGGCCATGAGTCTTGTCCTGCCTCCCGAGTTGTTTCACGTACTCATTGAGACGATCGAAGCTTTCGTTCCAGAACCGCTCGAAGCCCCCGGCCCACGTGTGGATCGGCTTCAGCCCGCGCGCGTCGAGCGCGTAGAGACGCTGCTGTCCCGCCTCCCGCACCCGCACCAGGCCGACTTCGCGCAGCACGCGGAGGTGCTTGGAGACCCTAGGCTGAGTGACGCGCAGCGCGCGCGCCAGATCGTTCACCGGTCGCTCGCGCCCCTTGAGGAGCATCAGGATCCGCCGGCGTTGCGGCTCGGCGATCGCGTTGAAGGCGTCGGACGTCGTGGCGGCTCGTGCCATGGGTGAAAGATATTCCCATATCGGCATATGTCAATGGTGCAGTAGCGTGGGTTTCCCGGGCGGTGCCGCGAACGGCGTGAGGCCTGCGTTTCCTCGCGCCGGCGCGCGGCTAAAGCCGCGGCTCGGCATCTCCCGCTAAAGCGGGTACGGCCCGGCCCGTTTACGGGCAGATGCCGAGCCGCGAGTTCACTCGCGCACGGCGGCGCGGTGGAGGTTACGGAACGACTTCCGTCCCCGACTAGATTCCCTGCTCCCAAGCGCGGAGCCGAGGCGGACATGACGGTACGTGGGGCCCTGACCCCCGATGCATCACGGTTTGACGACATCGCGAGGGAATACGACGCGGTGCTCGTGATGTCGTTCGGCGGCCCCGAGGGGCCGGCCGACGTGATGCCGTTTCTCGAGCGCGTCACCCAGGGCCGCAACATTCCCCGCGAGCGGCTGCTGGAGGTGGCGCACCATTACGACCAGTTCGGCGGGGTGAGCCCGATCAACGCCCAGAATCGCGCGTTGATTCGCGCGTTGGAAGCCGAGCTCAAGGCCAACGGTCCGCACCTGCCGGTCTATTTCGGCAACCGCAACTGGCAGCCGTTCATCACCGACACGGTGCGCGAGATGCGCGACGCAGGCGTCAAGCGGGCGATCGCGTTCGTCACGTCGGGGTTCAGCACCTACTCGGGGTGCCGGCAGTACCGCGAGGACATCATCCGCGCGCTCGACGCGGTCCCGGGCGCGCCCGAGATCGACAAGATCCGGGTGTTCTTCAACCACCCCGGCTTCATCGAGCCCAGCATCGCGAACCTGAAAGCGGCGCTCGAGCAGATTCCCGCGGCGCGGCGGCCCGCGGCCCGCGTGGCATTCACGGCCCACTCGATTCCGGCCACGATGGCCAAGGGGAGCGCGTACGAGGTGCAGCTCGCCGAGGCATGCCGGCTCGTCGCGGAAGGCGCGGGCCGGAAAGCGTGGGACCTGGTGTACCAGAGCCGCAGCGGCGCGCCCCACATGCCGTGGCTCGGCCCCGACGTCTTGGACTACCTCAAGGAAATAGCGGCGGCCGGCGCAAAGGACGTGGTGCTCGCGCCGATCGGGCTTCATCTCCGATCACATGGAAGTGCTGTTCGACCTGGACCACGAGGCGAAGGACACGGCGGCCGAGTTGGGCTTGTACATGGTGCGGGCCGCGACGGTGGGCACGGCGCCGGCGTTCGTGCGGATGATCCGCGACCTGATCGTCGAGCGGATGACCGAGCGGCGTAAGCGCGAGGCGCTGGGCACGATGGGGGCGTGGCAGGATGTGTGTCCGGTCGGGTGTTGCCTGGTGAAGGTGCCCTGACCCCGGGGCACCCCCGACCCTCGGCCCTGACCCCGGGGCATCGCCCCGGGGTCAATCCGCGCGCGGCTAGTCGATCTCGAGCAGCACCACCGTCTTCACGCGCTCAGGTTTGGTGCGCCTGGGGTCGTTGAGGTACACCTCGAGATGGCGGTTGCGCGGAGTCAGCCCTGCGGCCTGCAACACCTCGATTATCCTGCCGAAGCTCCGCCCCTCCTCCTTGTACGGTCCCACGTGCAGCACGCGGCCGTATCGAGCTGCCGGGAGGTGTTCGAGCTTCGCCTGGCGCGCGGCGGCGCTCCCTTCGAGCTTGCCGCCCTTCTTGGTCGTGGCCGCTTCGATCACGGCCGCGAGCTCCGCCGGCGTGGCGTCATCGGGGAGCGCAAGCCGCAGCTCCCAATGCCACTCGTCGCGCGGAACGTCCACCAAGCGGCGGGTGAGATCGGCGGCCCACCAACGCCCTTCCAGCGGGCCGATCTTGAAGTCCCGCCCGCCTGCCTTCTTGCGGGCGAACTTGAGCGTATACGCCAACCCGTACACCGCGCCCACGCTTTGCTCGAACAGCTTCGACTCGGGTGCGCCGTGGTTCGCGATCGCGAGGACCGTTCGGGCTGGAATGGTGACGATGTCGGCGGTCTCCGTCGCGTCGTACAATGCGGCCGGCATCGGCAGGGCGGGGGTGCGGGCCCGCGCAGCACCCGTGCGTGCGCTGCGGGTTCGCTTCGTGGTAAGGGGCATCTCGGTCTCCGGCTGAAGTGACTACCCCAACCTTGCCCCGGGCGGCCCAAGACACGGTGAAGTCCGCGTGAAGGCGCGCTACTCCACCAGCGGCATCGCCACGCTGTGCTGCGCCATCGGGTCGGGATTTCCACCGCTGTTCCTGGTCATCTTGGCTCCGCGGACATGATTTCCGTTACGAACGCCACATCTCGCCTTGCTGCCGATCACGAGCGGCGTGCGTTGATGCAGGCGCTTGGGGACAAGATCGAGGATCGGGCCCCGTCCATCGGTCGCCGCTCCGCCCGCTTGCTCTACGACCATCGCGAGCGGCGCCGCCTCGTACATGAGCCGCAGCTTGCCTTGTGGCGAGCTGCTGTCCGCCGGATAGAGAAACACGCCGCCGGTGATGAGGTTGCGGTGCAGGTCCGCCACCAGCGAACCGATGTAGCGTGCCCCCTTCGGCTTCACTTTGCCTTCGCCGTTCCGAAACGCGGTCACCGCGTGCTGCACCCCCGGGGTCCAGCGATCGCGGTAACTCTCGTTGATGCTGTAGTACTTGCCCACCGTTGGCGTCTTCATGTTGGGAAGCGAGAGCAGGAACTCGCCGATGGTCGGGTCGAGCGTGAACCCATGCACGCCCTGACCGGTCGTGTAGACCATCATCGTGCTCGACCCGTACAGGATGTATCCCGCCGCCACCTGACGACGGCCCACCTGGAGACAGTCGGCGAGCGACGGCTGCTCGGCAGGTGCGGTCACGCGCCGATGGACCGAGAAGATCGTTCCGGTGGAGACGTTCACGTCGATGTTGGACGACCCGTCGAGCGGGTCGTGCAACAGGACGTAGTCCCCGACCTCGGCGTCGGGCGGCAGGTGGATCGGGTCCTCGTCTTCTTCCGAGGCCATCATGCAGAGGCAGCCGGAGTACTGGACGGCGCTGTGGATCGCATCGCGCGCGAACAGGTCGAGCATGTGCTGCTGCTCGCCCGAGGAATTGCTCGTCCCGGCGGCGCCCAAGATGTCGGTGAGCCCGGCGCGTCGCACCTGGCGGGAGATGATCTTGGCGGCGAGGGCGAGATCGTAGAGCAGATCCGCCAGGCCGCTGTGCGCGCTGGGGGAGCGACGTTCCTGGTCGAGGATGAAGCGTTCAATGGTGACGACGGATGTGGATGGTTGCATGGGCGGAAATGTAAGAGGGCGGGAAGGCGGGAGGGCGGGCAGGCGGGCAGATGGTTACGTGGTAAGCGCCGCCTCCGCAAACCTGCGCACGATATCACCGGCGGGCTCGATGCTCTCAATTCCTGCGACGCTCTTCCCTGCCTGCCAATAGTCCTTCGAGCTTGCTTCGCGCGCGCCGCCGGCGAGGGACGCGCGCTTGAGCTGCCACACCGAGCGCAGCGCGTAGATGGTGCGCATGAGGTGCTTGGTGTTGCGGCCGCGGAGCATCCAGCGGGCGATCGGGCCGGCGCGGGTGCCGACGCGCTCCACGTAGGGCGTGCGGATCACCGCGAGTGGGACGCCGGTGACGCGCTCGGTGTGCACGATATCGCTCTCCGACGCGGCGACGATGGCCTGCTTGTAGTCGTCGTGCGCGCCGCATTCGGTGGTGGCGATAAAGCGGGTCCCCATTTGGACCCCGGCGTAGCCGAGCTTCAGGGCGGCGACGAAGTCGGCCTCGTCGCCGATGCCGCCCGCGCAGACGACGGGGACGTTCAGGTCGCGCAACTCATCGAGCAGCGCCGCGGCGCTCAGTCCGCCGGCATGTCCGCCCGCGCGGTCGTTCACGGCGATCAGGCCGTGCACCCCGCCCGCCAGGCCTTTCTCGGCCCACTTCCGCTCGGTCACGTCGTGGTACACCACGCCCCCCACCGGTCCCACGCGCTCTACCACCCAGCGCGGGTTGCCGAGCGAGGTCACGAAGAAGCGGACGCCCTCCTCCAATGCTATGTCCACCCAGCGCGACATCCGCTCGAGGTACAGCTTCGAGCTGCGCTCGATCAGTACGTTCATGCCGATCGGTTTGTCGGTGAGGCGGCGGATGAGCTTCAGTCCGGCACGGAAGTCGTGGCGGTAGACGTAGATCATCGAGAGCGGCTGCACCACCCCGATCCCGCCCGCGGCCGAGACCGCCGCGACGAGCTCGGGGTTGGAGCAGGGGTACATGGCACCGCAAATGAGGGGGACTTGGATGCGGAGCTGGTCCGTGAGGGCGGCGCCCAAGGCGGCGGTCGGGCGGTCAAGAGACAACTGCGGCGGTCGGGCGGTCATGCGCGCGGGGGCCGGAGGCGCCAGGTGGCCGTCGCTCGTGCCACCACGTCCCCAGCGGGGTCGCTGATCGCAACTTGTGCCAGCTGCTCGCGCTCGGCCGTCACCGCTCCCACGTCCACGCGACATTCCGCCGTCAGCTGGCCGCGCGCCTTCTTCTGATAGGTGATCGCGAACCCGGTGACGATCCCCTGGACGCCCGGCGGGAGCGCGGCGACCACGGCGAGCCCGCTCGCTGCCTCCGCAAGATTCGCGAGCGCCATCGCGTGGATCGAATTGAGGTGGTTTCGCACGCTGCGGCGGTCGCGCAGGGTCACGCGGCAGAACCCGGGCTCGAGGGTCTCGACCCGCGCGCCCAGTTTCCCGGTGTAGGGCGCCATCCGGCCGAACAAAAGACTGAACAGCGTCTTGCCGCCGGGGAGCGGAGAAAGCCGGCGCCAGAGCGAGCGGACGCGGTCACCGGGGGCGGGGAGGGAGGCGGGCATGGAAAAGAGTACGGCAGGGACGCGGGAGGGGGGAGGGGGACCGCTGGCGGCCGCGCCGCCCGCGCGTCGGCGGTCCTATGCGCCTATGCGTCTTTGCGCCTGTGCGCCTAGTAGGATGGTGGGTTCACCCCGGGGCGGCACCCCGGGGTAAGGGCACGACGCTGAACCGGAAAAGCGAAAGCCGGAGGTTACACCCCCGGCTTTCTTGGCGTAGCGAAATCGGCTACGCGGATGCCCCACAAGCGCCTCAAAAATACTGCCGCCCATTCCTTCGAACAAGGGATGCACGGCCGTGCCGGCGGCGGGATTCGAACCCGCACGGGCTTTCGCCCAGATGCTTGTGGGGCATCCGCGTCTACCAATTCCGCCACGCCGGCACCGAGCGGTTGCGGACCTTGGTATGGCCTAAGCGCCATGACGTGACACCCAACAAGTGCTACCGAGCCGCGGGATCATTGTGTGCGCACCCGGCGTCATCCAGGTGATGAAATGCGCGCGAAGCGGATCCTTCCCACGCAACAAAATCCGGGTGGGTTCACCCCCGGGCTGGACGAAGCGGTGGTCGGGCGGTCCCTACGCGTCTATGCGTGCCTATGCGTCTATGCGTCTATGCGCCTAGTTTGATTCGCACCGCTCACCCTAAGGGCACCCCATGAACAAGCGCCACGCCGACCTGAACGCCTACGAGTTTGTGATCCTCGGGCTGAGCCTGTACTCGCTCGCGGCTCTCGCGGTCGAGGTCGTGGTTCAGTTGGACCCAGACACCCGCCAGGTGCTGGGCTGGGTGGACACAGCCATCTGCGCTGTCTTCCTGTTCGACTTCGTGTTCAACCTCGTCAAGGCGGAGAACCGCTGGGGCTACGTCGTGACCTGGGGCTGGATCGACCTCGTGTCGAGCGTTCCGACGATCAACGTCTTCGGCTGGGTTGGCTTCCTGCGGTTAGGCCGCATCGCGCGAGTGTTTCGGATCCTGCGCGTGATGCGCAGCGTTCGCGCTACGAAGGTGATCGCGTCAATGATCCTCGATCGCCGGGCCGAGAGCGCGGCTCTCGCAGTGTGCCTCGTGTCAGTGCTGGTGACCGTCTCGGCAGCGATCGGGATCATGCACATCGAACGGCCGCCGGTTGGCAACATCAATGGGCCCGGTGATGCGCTCTGGTGGGCTCTGGCCACCATCACGACCGTCGCTTACGGCGATCGCTTTCCGGTAACACCCGAAGGGCGCATGCTCGCTGGGCTGCTCATGATCGCAGGGATAGGCCTGTTCGGAACCCTGTCGGGGTTCGTCACGACGTGGCTCCTGGGGCCCACCAATCGCCGGCAGGAAGACGCGCTGACGAAGTTGCGGCACGAGATCGAGGCACTGCGGCGGGCGGTCGAGTCGCGATAGTAGAGCGGTGGTCGGATAATACGGCGGTCAGGCGGTCGGGTCACGCGCACGGCGTCGCCACAATAACGAAAGCCGGAGGGTTACCCCCCCGGCTTTCGGTCTGCGTAGCGAACGGCTCGCACGCGGAGACCCGTCACGTGCGTCCAATGTTGCATTCGGCAATCGTCGAGTCAATAGCCGCATCATCCCCTATATTGTGCCCCCGACTTCTAGGGCCAACGCTTGACCGTACCCAACCAACTAACTGACGACTCCTGGGCCGTCGACGAGCAGTCCCTCCAGGTGTTCGCCGAGCAGCTGAAACAACCGCCCGCTGGCCGCGCTTGGTACGAGCTACGGCGCGAAGCGGAACGCATCGCCCTGGTCCCGGGCTTCGACCGGCTGATCACGCTCGACGCCAACGCGATCAAGGAGCTGCCCCACCAGATCGACGTGGCCCAACGGGTGCTGCGCGACCTGGGCGGCCGCGCCATCCTGGCCGACGAAGTGGGCCTCGGCAAGACGATCGAAGCGAGCATCATCTATAAGGAGCTCGCGGTCCGCGGGCTCGCGCGCCGCGCGCTGATCCTGACGCCCGCTTCGCTGGTGGGCCAATGGCAGGGGGAGCTGGAGGAGAAGTTCTTCGAGCGCTTCGAGGCGCCGGTCGACCCCGACGACTGGCGGGGCGTCACCAAGGCGATCGTGTCGCACGACCGCGCGCGCACCCGCCGCCACGCCGAGGAGATCCTGCGGCACCGCTGGGACCTCGTGATTGTGGACGAGGCGCACAAGGTGAAGAGCCACACCAGCGCGACCTACCAGTTCATCGAGAAGATCGAGCGCGACTTCATCCTGCTGCTCACCGCCACGCCACTCCAGAACGACCTGCGCGAGCTGTACAACCTGGTCACGCTGCTGCGGCCGGGTCAGCTCGGCACCTGGGACGGGTTCAAGCGCGAGCACCTCACGTCAGGGGACCACCGTCAGCCGCGCGACCCCGAAGCGCTGCGGGTGCTGACGCACGAAGTAATGATCCGCACGCGGCGCTCGAGCGTGGTGGACGACCTGGACCTGCCGCCGCGCCGGCCGCGCCACCCCGAGGTGAAGCTCACCCCCGGCGAAGCGGACCTGTACGAGCGCACGACGGACTTTCTGCGGCGGTTGTACCGCGAAGGCTTCGTCGAGACGAGTGGGGAAGAGGAGGGGACGAAGACTCGCAAGGGAACGGTACAGCTCGCGGTGCTGCACCTGCGGCAGCGGCTCTGCTCCTCGGCGCGCGCGCTGGGCGAGTCGCTCGAGCAGCTCGCGAAAGGCGAGCACGTCAGCCCGCAGTACCGCACCATGGCGCGCCAGTTGGCAGAACGGGCGCGGAAGATCACGAAGCACGCCAAGCTCGAGGTGTTGACCAAGCTCCTCAAGGAAACGCCCGGCCGGGTCCTGGTCTTCAGCGATCACCGCCCGACCGTCGACCTGATCGCCGAGCGCGTCACCAAGCTCGGCAGACAAGCCATCGTGTATTGGGGCGCGCACTCGACTCCCGAGCGCGACAAGCGGATCCGCGCGTTCCACGAGGACGAGCGCAGCGTCCTGATCGCCACGCGCGCGGGGAGCGAAGGCCGCAACCTGCAGTTCTGCAACGTGCTCGTGAACTACGACCTGCCCTGGAACCCGATGGTGGTGGAGCAGCGCATCGGACGGCTGCACCGCATCGGGCAGAAGCGTGAGGTGCACATCATCAACCTCGCCGCGTCGGGCACGATCGAGGCGTACATCCTCCAGCTGCTCGACCGCAAGATCAAGCTGTTCGAGCTGGTGGTAGGCGAGCTGGACCTGATCCTTGGGGACTTCGGGGGCGCGCAGCACTTCGAAGGCCGGCTCGCGGAACAGTGGCTCGCGGCTGAGAACGAGCAAGACTTCGCGCGCCGCGTGGAAGCGATCGGGGCCGACATTGAGCACAGCAGCGCGGTGGGCAAGGAGCAGGAGCAGCTCAACTCGCTGATTGCGCCGGACGACAACGCGATGCGGCTGGAACGGCGCTTCGAGACGTTGTCGGTGCCGGGCCGGTTGCGATTGGGACTCGGCACGAGCCAGGTGGTCAAGGCGCCGGGCTGGGAGCGGAAGCGTCAACAGCTCCGCGTGCATGTGCCCGAGATCCTCGAGGCGCTCGAGTCGATCGAGCCGGTCGCGGGCCCCACCCCGGTCACTCCGGCCGGCCGCCATCCGCAGCACGGCGAGCTGGTGCGGCTCAGCGGCATGACCAGCGCCGGACGCGTGATCACGCTGGTGGCGCAGGTGGATCACCTGCCCATGACGCTGGTGGACATCACGGTGGACGCCGCGTGAATCGCGGCTCGGCGTCTGCCCGTGAACGGGCTTCCGTCGCCGCTTCAGCGGCAGGGCCGAGCCGCGGCTTTAGCCGCGACAATCTCGCATGACGCGCCGTCCGAAGGCCAAGCCCAACAGCCGCAAGCCAAGCGGAAACCGGCGCCTAAGCGGAAAGCACCGACCAAGACCAAGGCTCGTAAGCCACGCGTCAAGCGTCCAGCGTCGGCCGCGCCCGCTGTCCCCGGCGAGGCCGATCCGCTCGCCGACCCACGGATCCGGCCGCTGCTCGAGCGCTACTGCCGCTTGGCGCGCGTGAAGCAGGCCACCCTTGGTGCCGACCACCATGAGCTGAACCTGCCGCCGTCCGAACGGCGCTTTTTCCGGGATCGCGAGTCGCTGCGCGTGGCGTTCTCGCTCGACGCGCTGGAGCGCGACCGGGACGCCGAGATCGCGATCCTCGGCAGCCCGTTTCTCTCGCAGCTGCTGGACGCGATCCGCGCGCGCGCCACGCGCTTGTCGCTCGGTCTGATCGCGCCGCACCGGGCGCCGCGAGCGACGCCAAACGCATCGAGTTGAGCATTCCGGTACGCGACGGCACCGCCAAGCCCGGTACCGTGCGCTCGGCGGTGCATCCAGTGGGACGGTTGATTGCGCGCGTGGTGCTGCGGGCGGGGGCGGGCGTCGAGGAAGCGGTGGTGGAAAGCGACGTGTACGACCTGTCGGCTGGCGCGCCCGTCGCGGCCGATCTGGCTGGCCTGTTCCGCGACCTGGAGGCCGGCCTGATCGATCCGGCGGACGCGTCTCAGGTGAAGGCCGCAGCCGTCCCGGCCCGAGAGCCCGAGGATCTGCTCCGGTTGCTGCTCGCCAACCTGCGGGAGAAGTCAGCCGAGCGGGTGGCGGCGCGTCGCGCCACGGCGGAGCAACAACTCGCCGTCGAGTTGGCCCGCCTCGAGCGCTACTTCGCGTCGGTCCTGGGGGAGCAATCGGACGACGCCGCGATCGCCACCGTCACGGCGCATGCCGAGCGGCGCCGCACCGAGGAAGTGCGCCGCAGCCAGGTGCGCGCGATCGTGCACCCCCTGCAGCTGATCGAGGCCACCGCCCTGATCCAGCGCGCCGAATGGCGGCTGGAATCGGCGACGGGGCACCGGGCCACATTCAGCGCCCAGCGCTCATCGAGCGGCGCGGGCGACTGGATTCTCACGTGCCCGCAGTGCGGCGTCGTTCCCGACGCACTCGTCGTTTGCAAGCACGACCACTGCTCGTGTGGAGCGTGCTCGTACCGCTGCTCGGTGTGCAAAGAAGATTTCTGTGCGCAGCATGGAACGCCCGAATGTCGAGTGGACAGTCTGCCCGCCTGCGCGGAGCACGTGCGGAACTGCCCGTCGTGCCGATTCGACTACTGCACGAAGCACGAGGGGGTGTGCGCCGAGGGTGACCACACGGCGTGTGTCACCTGCCTCGCGCCGTGCGGCAGCTGCGGCCGCCTGGTGTGCAACCGCCATGCTGAGCAGTCGAGCGCGGACGCGCCGAAGGGCAGTCGCCGCCTGTGTACGGCGTGCCTCAAGTACTGCGAGGGCGGGAGCAACGAGCCGGTCGGGATCGACGAGGTGACGCAGTGCGCCAGCTGCGACAAGTCGGTCTGCACGAAGCATCAGGCGGTGTGCGCGGTGGATGGGCAGGTGCACTGCTCGCAGCATTTGCGCCGCACCGACACGTCGCGGCGCATGGTGTGCGCGCGGCACGTGGCGGGCTGCGCCTACGAGCCGGACACGCTATTGGCGTTGGACGAGGTCGGGGCGTGCGCGTCGTGCGGCAAGGTCGTCTGCGCCGGGCACTCAGGGGAGTGTGCCGCGGACGGGCAGCGGCATTGTCTCACTCACCTCGAGGTCTTAGTGGAGGTCGAGGGGGCGTACACGTGTGAGGTGCACCGGCCGGGCGTTCGCTCTGCTGCGCAGCCCCCGGGCCGTGGGCCCGGGGTTAACCCACCCTAGCCGGCGCACGGATTGCTACTCGGCACGTGAGAGTGGCTCCTGCGACGGCGGGCGCCCTCTGGGCTGCCGGAGCAGGAGTCACTCTCACGTCAACCTTAGGAGAGCTTCCACCCGGTAGCCCTGCACCATCCCGTCGCTCTCGGACCACGCGAACACCGTGAACCGCCCATCCTGTGACGCCACCATGGCCAGCGCGTCGCGCTGTTCGTGGACGAACTGCGCCGCCGACAAGTGGCGCGTGCCGCCCAACAGCGCCGGGTGCATCACCACCGCTTGCTGCCCTACGATCGGCTCCACGATCGATACCTGCTCGACTGCGAAGCTCGCCTCGCGCCGGCCGATTTTGGCGCCGAACGCGAGCACGTCCCATTGATCGCTCACCACCGTCGCACCGTCCACCGCGGTGAGGCCGGCCACGGCGTCGATCGCGGACCGGAACACCCCCTGCCAGTCACCACTCCGCTCGGCAGGGTTGCTGCGCATCAGCTCGCCGACTTTGGGGAACGGCGGCGACACGAGGTAGGGGACCGGCCAGAGAATCGAGTCGCGCCACCCCTCGGTCTGGTGCGGGACGACCAGCAGCAGGCCCCCGTGATGGTGCGCGCGCATCGAGAGCGCGAGCTGCAGCAGCACGCTCACCCCGGCGTTCGACGGCGTGTCGAGCCCGAGCAATGAGTTGACGAAGTTGGGACAGTCGGATGAGAACGTGCTCTGGGGGTCCACGATCTTGACCTGGTCGCCCTCGAGCACCGCGACGTTGGTGAGCTTCCCGGCGGCAGCGCGGCCGTGCTTGATCACCAGCAATCCCGGCTCGATCACCTCGATGACAAAACAGAGTGGCGGGAGCGTGCGCGTCGCGCCCCACAAGTACAGCTCGCCGCCATCGTGCCACACGCCGAGGTGAATGCCGGGCCGCTCGACCGCCGGGGACAGCCGCGTGAGCGTTGCCGGGTCGAGGCTCAGGGGATGGTCGAGACGGAGCGACATCCCCGCTTGCTCGGGAGGGAGATACGCGAGCGAGATCCTCGGCTCGCGCCCTTCCTCGCGGCGCAGGCTCGCCCAGAAGGCGGCATCCACCATCCGCTCCACCGCCGACCCATCGGGGACGTGGGCGATACCGGACCGCCCTTGCTCGAGCGCCTGCGCAGAGTGACGGCGAAAGTGGGCCTCGACGGCTTGCGCGACGGCGCGGGCGGCAGGGTAGGCGGGTTCGGGCATGAGAAAACTTCGGCGGTCAGGCGGTCAAAAGGCAACGGCGGCGGTCAGGCGGTCTTATGCAGATTGACGTCCGCCGCCGTTGTTTCTTGACCGCCCGCCCGCCCGACCGCCGTCTCACTCCACCCGGATCTCCCGCCACTTCCCCTGTCTGAATCGCCACAGGCTCAGCCCGCACCGCGTCGCATGACCCAGCACAATCGCCAGCCAGATGTCGGCCGGCTGGAGCGGCCGGATCGCCTGGAGGATGAAACACAGGCCGAGCGGCACGCCGACCTGTGAGACGAGGGAGATATAGAGCGGCGAGCGGGTGTCCCCGGTTCCTTGCAGCCCACCGGTGTAGGTGAGCGCGAGCGTAATGAAGAACCCCGACACGCTGAGAAACGCCAGCAGCTGTGTGCCGATGCTGACGACCAGCCCGTCATTCATGCCGAACAATGCGAGCAACGTGCCGGGGATCGTGACGAACAGGACACCAACCACGGCAGCGACGCCAAGGCCGATCCAGGCCGCGACGTGCACGCCGCGCAGCGACCGCTCGGGACGTCCGGCCCCGAGGTTCTGCCCGGCGACCGTCGCGGCGGCGCCCATCAATCCGACCGACGTCCACGTGATCAGGGAAAACAGCTCGGTGTATGCCACGGCAAACGCGGCTTGCGCCTCGCCGCTGTGCTCGAGCGAGCCGATGAACCGCAGCATGAACACGCCGCCGATGTTCATCGCGATCCCCTGCGCGCCGGCCGGAAGTCCGAACCGGAACAGCTGGCGGATCACTGTCCAATCGGGTCGCCAGTTCATCCCGCGGTGCCAGTGGACCACGAGTCGCCCTGAGCAGATCAGGTACAACGCCCAGCCGCTCGCGATGAAGCTCGCGATCGAGCTACCGATCGCCGCTCCCGCGGTGCCGAACCGGGGAATCGGTCCGAGCCCGCGGATCAGGATCACGTTGAAGACGACGTTGAGCACCGTCAGCGCCAGGCCGAGGCGCAGCGGCGTCTTGCGCGTCCCCCGCGGCGCGCAACGCCCCGCTGACCATGAAGAACAGCAGCATGCCGGCGCTGCACCCGAGCATGATGCGGAGAAACGGCAGCGCTTCACGGCGCACTTCGGGCGCCGCGCGCACCAACTCGAGCAGCCAGGGCGCGAACACGTAGCCCAGCGGCGCCAGGATGAAGAAGGACAGCCCCACGGCGGCGAGGAACGCCTGGTATACGGTGCGGTTGACCTTCTCGGCGTCGCCGGCGCCCGCGTAGCGCGCGACCAGCACGCCCATCCCCGTGAACACCGACGCGACGAACACGATGACGACGATGAAGATTTGCGTCGCCACGCCGATCGCGGCGTTGCCCGCGTACCCGACGAAGTGTCCCACCATCGCGTGATCGACCATCCCCTGGAGCCCGCCGATGACGTTCTGCAGCATGGTCGGCCAGGCGATCATCCAGACCGCGTGGCCGAGCGGACCGTCCACGATCGAGCGGTCGAGCGGTTTGGCGGGGCGGGAGGACGCGGGGGTCGCGGGAGTCGTCGTCATGGCGTCGGCTGGTAGGTGTCCAGCCACGTCAGGATTTCCTGGATCAGCCGCGTGCGCGGCACGAAGTGGCTGCCGTCTTCCACGACGTGGCGCTTCTGATTGGCCGGCGTGCCCAGCAGCCGGAACATCGGGATCTGCGCCGTCTCGAGCGGGAAGAAGAAATCGTAGCGCCCGTTGATCATCAGGGTGGGGATCGTGATGCGCGGCAGGAAATTGACCGGCTCCACCTCCGGGCGGGTCGGCTCGAAATTGAGACCGGCCACGTAGAGTGCGCTGACCTTGATGCGCGGCTCGACCGCCGGGAGCAGCGCTCCCAGCGCGCCGCCCCAGCTCACGCCGTAGTACGCCAGGCGCCCGGTGGCCACCTCGGGGCGGGTCTCCAAATAGTCCACACCGCGCCGCAGGTCTTTGGCCCACATCAAGACGTGATCGCGATAGAAATTCGTGGTGTTTTGGACGTCGGTGTTGAGCGAGTCACCCCGCTGGTAGGTGCCCTTGTAAATCGGGTACAGGACCGCACGACCGCTCTTGATCAGAAAATCGATCGAGCGCCACTGGAGATTCTGGGGCGCATGATCCCGGATCGCATTGGACCCGGGAAAGTAGACGACCGCCGGGTAAGGCTTGGCCCCGCGCTTTGGCAGGTAGAGGTAGGTGAGCAGGCTGTCGCCGGAGTAGGCAGCGTCCATGCGGATCAGCTCGCGGACCCAGTCTCCCTCGTCCACGGTCTCCACCACCTTGGCGTTGAGCGGTGTGCGGTCGTAGTCGTACATCCGGCGGTATACGGCGAAGACGGCGTCGTTCACCGGCCGCTCCTTCATGAAGTTGCGAGAGGAGCGCAGCAGCGGTTCCCCGGCTCGCGTGAGGTTCGCGTCGCGCGTGAGATAGGTGACGAGGCGGATGCCGTTCGTGGGCGAGCGATCGAAGGAGCGCTGCGTGTAGGCGTCGTTGAACTGGTACGGCTCGTCGTTCCATCCACCGCCCAGGATGAACCGGTCGTCGCCCGCGGCGTTGAGGCACCACTCGCGCACGTTCCCGGCCATGTCAGCCGTGCCGTATGCACTGATCGCGCGCGTCGTGCCGACGGGGACCGTGCCCCTGTCCGGAGAAATTGCTGAGGGGCACGATCCAGGCGCTGTTGCGCACGCTGGCGGCGTGATTCCAATGAACGACCGTGGGCAGCGACTTGCCCGCGAACTTGGCATACGCTGCGGCCTCGTACCAGCTCACCCCCGCCACCGGGTAGTTCCCCTGTCCGCCTGGAAACGACCCGGCCTCCCACGTCGCCGGCCCGCGCCGCCCGGTGCGATCGGTCATGAGCGCGATCCCGTCACGCCATGACAGGGGACGGCCGTCCTTCACGAACGGATATTCCCAGAGCTCGCGCCGCTGGTATCCGCCGCTGTCCACGAACCGCTGGAATTCCCGATTCGTGACCTCGAAGCGGTCCATGAGGTAGTCGCCCAGTGCGAGGGGCTTGATGTGCTCGAACCCGGGGAAGAACACCTCCAGCTCACCCCCTTCGATCCGGACCATCTCGGGCGGCAGCGCGCTGTCGCGATCGAGCGCGATCACCGAATCCTTGAACGGGAGGCCGACCATATCGAGCGTGCGATAGCCCGGCAGGCCGATCCGTAGGCGGTTGGCGTTGAAGTACAGGCTGCCGCTGCCGCTCAGGGGCAGCAGCACGCTGTCGAGTGGCGTGCGCCCGAGCAGCGTCCATGCGGAATCGCTCGCGGCATACGCCTTTCGCCACACCGTGGCGCCGGGTGGATCGGTGCGCAGGTTCACGCGCCGCGCGAACCGCGGCCGGAGGGCTCGGAACAGCGAGTCCTGCGGATTGACCGTCTCGACCCGCCGGGCGAGCGCGTACGCCGAGTCCCACTGGCCGGTTTCCGCGAGCGCTAACAGTTGAGGAACGGCTTGCTGGCGCACCCAGCCTTGGGCGCGCGCTTGCCGCACCTGGCCGCGCGCCAGCCACGCCGCGACGATCACCGCGGCGATGCTCGCGGCGACGAGGAGCCAGGGGCGCCGCTTCGGGGCCGGGTCGCCGGCGTCGGGCGCGGTGTACGCGTCGAGGTAGGCGAGCAACGCTTCGGCGCTGTGCCAGCGTGCTTCCGGGTTCTTCTCGAGGCAGCGCATGATGGCTGCGCCGAGCGCCACCGGGAGGTCGGGCACGAGCGACGCGATCGGCGTCGGCGCGCGCGTGATCTGAGCGGCGATGACGGCCTGCGAGTTGGGCCCCGTGAACGGGGGCTGGCCCGTGAGCATTTCGTACGCGAGCACACCGACCGCGTAGAGATCGGCTCGTGGGTCCACCGCGAGCTGCCCTGTGGCCTGCTCGGGCGCCATGTACGCCGGCGTGCCGACTGCGAACCCGAGGGTCGTGAGGGTCGCGTTGCCTTCGGTGGAGGTGGCGGCTCCCGCCGCGGCCTTCGCGATACCGAAATCCATCACCACGGCATGGCGCCCGGTGAGCATGATATTTTCGGGCTTCAAGTCGCGGTGGATGATGCCCAGGGAGTGCGCATGGGCGATGGCGTCCAGGACGTTGCGGAGAATCCGCACGGTGTCCACTGCCGACAGCGCTCCCTCACGCGCCAGGCGCTCGCGCAGAGTTTCACCGGCGACGTAGGGCATCACGTAGTACAGGTATCCCGGGCCGCTCCCGGAAGGGTTCGGGATCTCGCCCGAATCGATCAGGGTTAGGATGTGAGGATGTTGCAGGTGCGCCGTGATGCGGATCTCGCGCAGGAACCGCTCGGCGCCGAGGGCGGCGGCCAGGGCGGGATGCAGCACCTTGAGGGCGACCGAGCGGTCGTGCTTGACGTCATGCGCCAGAAACACCGTCGCCATCCCGCCACGCCCGACCTCACGCTCAGGTTTGTACCTGTCACGGAGACCATCGTCGAGCAGGGTACGGAGATCGGGCAAAGGCGGTCCCGGGTGAGAGAAGAGGAATCGGTGCCCAATAATAAGCAGGCGGTTAGGCGGGTAGACGGCTAGTGGGGCACCCCGCGCTGTGTGGCCCCGAGCGTAAGCTCGAAGTGGGGGCAGATTCCGTCCATGGCCATTCTGAGGCTTCCCACTCCCGTCGGCGAGCTCACGCTCGTGGCGTCGGATGTGGCGCTGTTGGCGGTGCATTTCCCGACCGGGCGCATGGCTGCTCCTGGAGATCACACGCTAGGCACCGAGGACCTCACCCCTGGGAACGCAGTGCTCGCCCAGGCTCGGCAAGAGCTCGAGGAATACTTCGCGCGCGCCCGCACGACGTTCGATCTCCCACTCGCGCCCGCCGGCTCTGAGTTTCAGCACCAGGTGTGGAATGCACTTCGGGCGATTCCCTACGGGACCACGGTGAGCTACAGCGAGATTGCGCGCCGCCTGGGTGACGTCCGCGCCACCCGCGCTGTCGGCGCCGCCAATGGACAGAACCCGATCCCGATCATCGTCCCGTGTCACCGTGTCGTGGGAGCGCATGGCGAGCTGACGGGATTCGGCGGCGGGATCGATCGCAAACGCTGGCTGCTCGAACACGAGGGGGCGTTGCTGGGCTTGGGCAGCTAGGCCCTGAGTGCGCGGGTCAGGGGCTGAGGCGGGGAGCCAGAAAAAGATTAGGGGGCGACTCGCGTGCGCTGGTTCGCGGGTCCGCCCCCATGGGCAGGGTCCCTGTTGTCCTGCCCACGCATAGGATAGCAGGCCATTATGAAGGAGTGTGTGAATTGCGCATGAAGGTTCGCCCATGAATGTCGGAAAGACCTTCTACGCCAAGAACCGCCGCGAGTGGCGCGCCTGGCTCGCCAAGCACCACGCCACCGCTCCCGAGATCTGGCTGGTCTACTATAAGAAGCACAGCGGCAAGCCGCGCATCCCGTACAACCACGCCGTGGAAGAAGCACTGTGCTACGGCTGGATCGACAGCACCCTCAAAGCGATCGACGCGGACTGCTACGCGCAACGCTATTCGCCCCGCCGGCGCACCAGCCGGCTCTCCGCCATGAACCTCGAACGCGTGCGGCGCCTCATTGCGGCAAGGCGGATGACCAAAGCTGGTCTCGCGGGAATCGAGCACGCGTTCGATCGCGCGAAGGACACGAAGCCCAATCCCAAGTGGGTGATGCCCGCCGATATCCTGGCGCGCATCAAGCAAGATCAAGCGGCCTGGAAGAACTTCCGTCGCCTTCCCGCGTCGTACAAACGGATTCGTATCGGCTGGATCGCGGCCGCCCGTCACCGCCCCGAGAAATTCGAGCAGCGACTACGCTACTTCCTCAAGATGACGGCCAAGAACAAGCGGTTTGGGATGGTGCAGTAGGGGTGGGGTTACGGGATGAGGCTCGCCTCCCGCTCCAGCTTCGCCTCGTCACGGATCAGCGCATCGAACCGGGGATCGTTCCGCAGCGGGTCCCAGAGCGGATCGAGTCGCAGCACGGCCGCCGTCGTGATCGATGGCCCGGGCGCCAATGGGTCGAAAGCACCGTGGTGAGGAAGCGCAGGCGGTCGAGCGCGGCGTCGCGATCGCCGATCAGGGTGTAAATCGCCGCCAGCTGCGCAGTGCTGCGCGGGCCCTCGATCGCATCGCGTGTGACCGGGTTCAGCGCCACGGCGATCTGGCCCTCCTTCACCGCCGCGTCCTTGTGCCCGAGGAGCGCGTGGGCGATCCCCAGGTAACCGTGGAGGTCCGCGAGGCCGCCGAACACGTCGCGCCACCCGGCCATGCGCCGCAGGTCGGCCTCGGCACCTCTGCCGCACCGAGTCGGCGTACACCGCCGTCGCGCGGGCGTCCCCCGCCGCGTGGTTGGCGAGCGCGAGCAGCAGCAGCCGGTTGCGCCGCTGCGGTGCGTTGACGGGATGTGACTCCCGCCATCAGCCGAATCGCGCTCGGGTAGTCGCGGCGCAGCAGCGCCATCTCGCTTTGGATCCACGACGCCGTCCAAGGACTGACGTGGTCCTCCGCATTCTCGGCCAGCGTCGCCGCGCGCGCCGTGTCGCCCGAGCTGAACTGGCTCGCGAACAGAAAGACGAGTCGCCGACTCGTAGTCGGGATAGAGAATGAGCGCGCGCTCGAGCGCCCGATTGGCTGGGGCGAAGCGACGCAGCCAGAGGTAGGTGCCGCCCAGATCCCACAGCGCACTGGGATCGCGGGGGTCGAGCTGGGTGATACGCTCGCCGTGCTCGAGCGCGCCGCGCGTATCGCCCTGCCGGCGCATGATGTAGCCGATCGCCTGCACGGCACCGCCGTCACTCGGCCGGGTGCGCTCGACGGCGCGGAAATGCTCGAGCGCCGCCGCGTACTCGCCTTTGGCGTAGTACTGATAGAAGCCTCGCGCCAACTCCGTCTCGGGCGCGTCGGGTGCGAGGGCTTCGGCGCGCTCCAGCGCGCGGCGCGCCGGCGTCGTGTCGTACGTGAGATACTGCCGGATCAACCAGCTGCGCGCTTCGCTGAGGCCGGCCCACGCCTGCGCGAACTGGGGATCGAGCGCCACGGCACGCTCGAACGCCCGCGGCGCCTCGGTGTCGGCGAGCACGAACCCGCGACGGTTGAACAGCTCGCGGCCCCGGTGGAAGTAGTCGAGCGCCTCGAGATTCTGCGTCGGCGTCTCGGCGATCGCCTGTGCCTCGGCGGGCGACAGCTCGATCCGCAGCGCCTCCGCCACGTTCTTCGCGATCGAGTCCTGGATCGCGAACACGTGCTGCGCCGTCAGCTCACGATCGTACGCCTCGGCCCAGAGCTGGCGGTCGCTCCCCGCCTCGATCAGCTGCACGTTGACGCGCATGCGGTTCCCGGCGCGCTGCACCTGGCCCGTGAGCAGCGCGCGCACGCCCAGCTCGCGCCCGATCTCGCGCACGTTCTTGGTGGTGTGGCGGTAGTCCTGGACCGACCGGCGGGACGTGACCTGCAACGCGCCGATCTTGGTGAGCTGCGTGAGGATGTCGTCCTGCAACCCGTCGGCGAGCGTCAGGCCCGAGTCGGAGCCGCCCAGCGTCTCGAACGGCAGCACGGCAATCGAGCGTGTCCCCGCGGCCGCTGCTCGTGGGCCGCGGAGCGTTGCGAACGCCAGCGCGCCGGCGACAATGATGGCCGCGCCCACCCCTCCCAACACCAACCGGCGTCGCGCGCTCGACGCGGGTGCGAACGGTGCCATGCCCCCCGAGGGCGTGGCCATTCCCTCGAGCGCGCCCAGCACATCGGCGGCTGTACGCGGCCGGTCGGCAGGGCGCTTCTCGAGGCAGCGCAACACCAGCGCCTCGAGCGCCGGTGGGACCGCCGCCCGGGCCTGGGTCAACGGCTGCGGGGTCTGCGTGGCATGCGCGGCCATCACCTGCTGGGCGGTGTTGCCGCTGAACGGCGGGCGGCCGGCCAACAGCTCGTACGCGAGCACGCCGAGCGCGTAAATGTCGGCCCGATGGTCCATCGTCGGGTCGGCGGCGGCCTGCTCGGGCGCCATGTACGCGGGTGTGCCGAGCGCGACACCGATGGAGGTCATGTCGCTGCCGCCGGTGGCGTTCGACAGTGCTTTCGAAACGCCGAAGTCGGTGACGACCGCATGCTTGCCGCTGAGCAGCACGTTGTCCGGCTTGATGTCGCGATGGATCAACCCGTGGGCGTGTGCGTAGGCGAGCGCATCCGCCACTTCCCTGAGAATCCGCATCGCTTCGGCGACCGGCAGCTCCCCCTCGCGCGCCAGCTTGATCCGCAGCGATTCCCCTTCGATCAGCGGCATCGTGTAGTAGAGCAGCCCATCGGCCGAGCCGGCGGCAAGCAGCGGGACGATGTGGGGATGTTGCAGCTTGGCGGCGAGCTGGATCTCGCGGCGGAACCGGTCGACGTTGAGTCCGGCGGCGAGCTCGGGGGGCAAGACCTTGATGACCACGTGGCGATCGAGCGCCGACTCGGTGGCGACGAACACGCGGCTCATCCCGCCACCGCCCAACTCACGCTCGACGCGGTATGCGTCGCCCAGCGCCTGCTGGAGGCGGGCGTTGAAATCGCTCATGGAGCGCTAAGATAGCGAGCTTGCGTCTGCAGCGGCGGCTGGATAGCTTCGCTCCCGAAGTCCAAAACAGACGCAGGCGGACCATACGGAAGCCGGTGTGAGACCGGCGCGGCCCCGCCACTGTAAGAGGCCCGCGGAGCACCGCGGAAGACGCCACCGAAGTCTGGCCACTGGGGATGTGCATAGCCCCCCTGGGAAGGCCGATGGCGCTGCCTCGAGCCAGGAGACCGGCTCGCCTGCGCCCGCATTCGTCACTCGAGGGAGCGACGCGGGGGTGAGCGGCGTCTCCTTATCGTGGGTGGCGTCCGCCGGCAGCACCCCCCGTCCCCGGAGCACTGGGAATGGTGGGTGTTCGTGTTTTTGGGGTGCTGCTGTTGCTTGTCGCATGCGACCGGCCCGCGTCCTCGCGCGCCGGAGCGGCGCCAGACCGGCCCATCACCGTCGTGGACGACGCCGGTCGCTCCGTCACCCTCCCGCACGTCCCGCGCCGCATCATCTCGCTGGTCCCGAGCGGTACCGAAGCGATCATCGCCCTCGGCGCCCGCGACCGGCTCGTCGGCCGCACCCGGTACGATCACGACAGCTCCGTCGCTTCGCTTCCCGTGGTCGGCGGTGGGCTCGACCCGAACTTCGAGACGATCGTCGGCCTGGCCCCTGAGCTGGTGCTCAGCTGGTGGTCCGACAAACGCGCCGAAATCCGCCGTCGACTGGAAGCGGCAGGCATTCCCACCATGAACCTGTCGCTCGAAGACACGACCGACACCTTCCGCGCCATCGCTTTGCTAGGCGAAGCGCTCGACCTCACGGCGCGGGCCGACACGCTGTTGCGGCGGCTGCACGATTCGCTCGCCGTGACGCGCGCGCTGGCGGCCGCGCAGGGACGGCGGCGCGTCTTCTACGTGGTCTTCAACGACCCGCCCATGACCACGGGTCAGAACACGTTCATCGCGCAGATCCTCGACGTCGCCGGGGGCGACAATGTGTTCGCGGATGCCGTCGTGAGATGGCCCACCGTGTCGCTCGAAGAAGTCGTGCGGCGGGATCCCGATCTGGTGGTGCTGCCAGTCGGAGAAATGCCGGCCCGCACTCTGGACCGGCTGCGCAGCGAGGCCGGATGGAGGGACCTCCGGGCGGTCAAACGCGGCTGCGTGGTGCAGGTGGACGCCGATCTGGTGAATCGTCCCGGGCCCGAGCATCGCCCGGGCCGCGGAGCAGCTGCGGGTCGCGATCCACCGCGCGGGGTGCGGAGCGTGACCGCACGGGAGCCGGCCGTTCTGCCGCGCATCGCGCTGCTCGCACTCCTCCTGATCGCCGCCGTGCTGATCGCGATCCGGATCGGGGCGGTGGGCCTCTCGACGGGCGACATCGTGCGGGCGCTGCTCGGCGAAGGGGACGAGCGCACCCTCGCCATCGTGCGCGGCCTGCGGGCGCCGCGCGTCGTGCTCGCGGCGCTGTGCGGCGCGGCGTTGGCGCTCTCCGGCATGACGTTCCAGGCGCTGCTGCGGAACCCGCTCGCGGACCCGTTCATCCTGGGCGTGTCGAGCGGCGCCGCGACGGGGTCGGTCGCCGCGGTGGTGCTGCACCTCGACCAGCTGGGTGCCTGGGTGATCCCGACCGCGGCGTTCGTCGGCGCCATCTCGGCCGTGCTGCTGGTGTTCCGCGTGGCGACCGCGCCGGGACGGGTGCTCGACCCGCAGACGCTGCTGCTCGCCGGTGTGATCGTGGGCGCGTTCGGCAACGCGGCGATCCTGCTGTTTCTCACCTTCGCCGACGTGGAGTCGTTCCGGTCGGCGGTGTTCTGGATGATGGGGAGTCTGGCCGGCGCCACGTGGCAGTACGCAGCCCTGCTCGGCATCCCGCTGGCAGTCGCGGCGACGCTGCTGTTCGGGTTCGCCCGCTCGCTGAACCTGCTCGCCGTCGGCGAAGCGACCGCGGCGGCGCTGGGCGTACAGGTCGAGCGGGTGAAGTACCTCTGCTTTGCGCTGGCGGCGCTGCTCGCGGCCCTGGCGGTTGCGGTGAGCGGTGTGATTGGGTTCGTGGGACTGGTCGTGCCGCACGCGGTCCGGCTGCTGTGGGGCAGCGATCACCGCTTGCTGATCCCCTGTACCGCCTTGCTCGGCGCCGCGTTCCTGGTGCTCGCCGACGCCACCGCGCGCACCGTCGCGGCGCCCGGGCGAGCTGCCGATCGGGGTGATCACGGCGTTCGTCGGCGTGCCGTTTTTCATCGTCTTACTCAGGCGGCGCGATGTCTGAGCCGGTGTGGGAGGCGCGCCGCGCCGCGTTCCGCTACCCCGGCGGCGCCGAGGAAGCGGTCGTGGACGTCGAGTGCACGATCGCCCCTGGAGCGTTGACGGCGCTCATCGGCCCCAATGGCGCAGGGAAGTCGACCTTCGCGCGGCTGCTCCTGGGGCTCGCCCAGCCGACGCGGGGCGAAGTGCTCTACAGCGGCCGGCCGGCCGGTGCCTGGCCGCGCGAGGCCATGGCGCGCCGAGTGGGATTCGTGCCCCAGGGCGAAGAGACGGCGTTTCCGCTGCGCGCGCGCGAGGTCGTCGCGATGGGGCGCTATCCCCACCTCGGCCCCTGGCGCGCCGAAGGAGCGGAGGATCGCCGCCTCATCGCGGAGGCGCTCGCCGACGTGGAGGCGACGGAGTTCGCGGCGCGGCGGTTCGACTCGCTGAGCGGCGGCGAGCGCCAGCGCATCCGCATCGCGCGCGCGCTGGCGCAGCAGGGGGAAGCGCTGGTGCTCGACGAGCCGTCGGCCGGGCTCGACGTGCGTCACGAGGTCGAGTTGTTCGTGCTCTGCCGGCGGTTGGCGGGCGCGGGCCGGTCGGTCGTGATCGTCACCCACAACCTCACCCTCGCCGCCCGCCTCGCCGATCGGGTGCTGCTGTTCGATCGCGGGCGGTTGGCGGTGGCGGGCGCGCCGCGCGACGTGTTGACCGAAGCGACGCTGTCGCGCGTGTACAACTGGCCGGTCGAGGTCGTGCGGCATCCGGGGCCGGGCCCCGACGCGGGCGCGCCGTTGATCGTTCCCCGCATGCGTGACGCCGATGCGACCTGAACGTTCCCTGATGCGAGCCGCGTTGGTCGTCGCGGCGTGCTCGGATGCGCCGCCGCGCCGCTCGTCGCGCAGTTTCCTGCAGAACTAGTGGGACAGGTTACAGACGCACAGACGCAGCAGGCACTACCGAGCGCACGAGTGTCGGTGTTGCTGACCGGACTGGTCGTCCAGACCGATGCGTCGGGCCGGTTCCGGGTCAGGGGCTTGCCGGCGGGTGAGTGGGAGATCGAGGTCGCCGCGATCGGATATCGCCCCGCGCGCCGGCGCGTCACCCTCGCCGACGGGCGCGTGGAGCAGCTGGTGGTGCTGCTCGAGGCGAATCCGGTGACGCTGGCGCCGATCGCCGTGACCGCCGCGCGCCCGGACGGCCCCGGCACCTCAGTAATCGATCGGGCGCAAATCGACGCGGCCCACGCCCCCGACATGCCCGCGCTGCTCGCCGGACAACCGAGTGTCACGATCACCCAGCACGGCGGCCCGGGGTCACCGGCGTCGGTCTCGATCCGCGGCAGCTCGGCGCAGGAAGTCCTCGTGCTGCTCGACGGGGTGCCGCTGAACGATCCGACCACCGGCGAGGTGGATCTCGCCTCGCTGCCGCTCGAGCAGATCGAGCGTGTGACCATCGTGCGAGGCGGCGCCGCGGCGCGATACGGGTCGCGCGCGCTCGCGGGTGTGATCGCGATCGAGCGACGCCGTCCGACAGTCACCGAAGGCTGGCTCGCACTCGGCGCCGGTGAATGGGGGGAGCGTACTGCGCGGGGCGCCGCCTCGCTGGTCCGCGAGCGGGGCGAGCGCACGCTGGCAGGCTCGCTCTCCGGGGGCCTCAATCAGTTCGCCGGCGACTTTGAGTACGACGTCCCCCCGGTCCGGGGTGGTGGCACCGCCGAGCGGGAGAATGGCGACGGGCGCAACAACTCGCTGCTCGGCACGTTCCGGCTGGCCGGCCGGCGCTCGATCGTGGAGGTCCGCGCCGACTACCTCGACGTCGCGCGGGGACTCCCCGGACCGATCGCTCAGCCGACTCCAGACGCGCGCCAGGCGGAGCATCGACTCGGGGCAGCCCTTTCTACTCGCCGGGTGATCGGCACGCTCGAGTGGCGCGCCGACGTCGATGCGAGCGAGCGCGAGGCGCGCTACACCGATCCCGCGCCGCCATCGTCTCCGCCCTACGACGACTCGGTGCGCGTGCGCCAACTCCAGGCGACCACGGAGCTGGGTCGCAACCGCGGCCCGGTGCACCTCTCCCTCGGGGGGGAAGGGCGCTGGCTCGACGTGCGCGCTTCGGCGCTCACCGCCGATGCGCCGACGTCCCAGCAGGTGCTGAGCGCGCTGGCTACGGGCGAGCACGGAGCCCAAGCTGGGGTCAAGCGGCCCCGCGCACCCCGCGTTCTGGGCGGCGGCGCGCGTGGATGGAATGGACCAGGGCGGCGGCGTCTACTGGTCGCCGACGGTGGGCGCGAGCGTCGCCGTTCCCGGCGCCACCGTTCAAGTCTCCTGGGCGAATGCGTTCGCCCCACCGTCCCTGGCGGATCAGTTCTTCCAGCCCGGCGTGCTCGCTCAGCCCAACCCCGATCTCGAGCCGGAGCGGGTCCGCAACGATTGGCAGCTACAGCTTGCGTCCAAGCCGCTGCGGATCGGCCGCACGACCGCGAACGGTACGGTGTCGCTGTTTCGGGCCGACATCGACGGGATGATCCTGTGGTTCCCGAACTTTCGCTACGTGTGGAGCCCCGGCAACTACGACGTGCGGCGCCGCGGCGCCGAGCTCGGCGCCGCCGTGAATCTCCCGGTCGCGGACATGGCGCTCGCGGGCAACGTGAGCGACGTCGCCGTCGAGTACCGCGGGCCGGTGCTCTCGGGCCAGGTCGCCTACCGCCCGCGCTACACCGCGAATGGATCGCTCGCGGCCTCGACGCTCGGGTTCCGCGGCACCCTGCGCTATCGCTACATCGGCACGCGCCGCTCGATCGCGGGCAGCGACCTGAACACCCTGCCGGCATTCGGCGTGACTGACCTGCAGATCGCGCGTCGCGTTCGACTCGTCGCACGCCGGAATGGAGCTCGCGCTCGCCGTCGACGACGTATTCGACACTGCCGGCGCCATGCTGATCGACTACCCGTCTCCCGGACGGGTCTGGCGGTTCACCGTCAACGTGCGGGGCCGCGCGGCCGCCGCACCCGCGACTTCACCTACACCATAGAGGCTTGGCAATGAAGCAATTCATTCTCCTGTTGGCAGTGCTGGGCGTCGGCGCGTGCAGCGACGGATCCGGCCGCGCCGGTCACGCGGGACTTCCTCCAGGGGACGGCGAGCAATCCGCAGATCGGACTGGTGGTGAACTCGACCGGCAAAGCGCTCACCCTGTTCCAGCTCGGCAGCCCGTCCACCAGGCGCGAAATCCCGTTCGGCGCGAGCAGCGCCGTCACGCCGGTCGGTCTCGCCTATCGCGGCACGCACGCCGTGGTGCCGCTGGGCGACGCCGCGAGCGTCGCGCTGGTGGATCTCGAAGGAGCCCGGATCGAGCGGTTCTTCACCTTTCCGTCGGGCAACGCGACCGGCGTCGCCTTCGTGAACGACACCACATTCCTGGTGGCGAACGTGGTCAACAACTATGTCGGCAAGGTGACGTTTCACCAGGCGAGCACGGCGATCACCGACACGGTGCATGTCGGTGCGCCCGGTCCCACGGCGATCGTGGTGACGGCGGGCAAGGCGTTCGTGGTCTCGGTCAATCTGGACGCGTTCTACACGCCGATCGGGCCCGGGTGTCGTCACCGTGATCGATCCCGCGACGATGACGCCGCATCGGCACGCTCGAGAGCGGCGGCACCAACTCCTCGGCCGCGGCGGTCGGCCCGGATGGCCTGGTCTACGTGGTGAACACCAGGGACTACGTGGCCGACGGAAGCGTGACCGCGATCAACCCGTCCACGCTTGCAGGTGCTGGGGACCTACTCCGGGTTCGGCCCTGGGCCCGGGAGCATCAAGATCGGCGCCACCGGCCTGGCGTATGTGTCGGGCTTTTTCACCGGGACGCTGGTGTGGAACACGGCGACCCACACCTTCGTGCGCGACGTGCTCAACCCGGTGTGCGCGCGGGTGACCACCGAACCCGGCATGCCGTGCCGCGGTGCGTTCGACGCCACGCAGGCAAGCGACGGATCGATCTATCAGGTGTTCTTCGGCAGCCCGTCGCAGTCGCTGCCCCCGTACGTGTTCGTCTATTCACCAGCGTTTGCGCTGGTGGATAGCATCGCGCCCGGGGTAGGGCCGTCGTCGATCGACATCGGGGTGTTCGCGCCCTGAGCGGGCGAGCCCACTACCCCGGGCGTGGGCCCTAGCCCTTCTTGAGCTTTTTCGCCTGCTTGCGGCCGGCGCTAAGCTCGGCCCCGGCGGCCGCGATCCCCGCTGCGACCCCTGCGACAACGGCCGCTTTGCCGGCCGCTCGCATCACCCGCGCGGTATGCACCAGTCGCTTCTTGAGTTGACGCCGGCGTTCCAGCGATTCTGCCCGCTTCTTGGCCTCTTTCATCAGCTTCTCAGCCTCCCGTCCTGCGACGATCGCCCACTGTTTGGCTTGCTTCGCTGCTTGCATTGCCACCTTCATAAGGCGATCTGTTCGCTGCGACATGACTCGTCCCTCCTTCGGTTTACAGAGAAGACCGCACCAGCACTCTCCGAGCATACCCGCGACGCTGATTGGTGTCCCACGGGTTTCATCTCACCGTACACAGAGTGAGTGCGCTGCATCCTTGAGTCCATTGTACCTGTGGGCAAACCTCCCAATGCGTCTGTGCGACTGTTTCCTAGATGGTTGCAGTCTTCGCCTAGCGGACGCACCATTTCAGGGTGTCGATCTTTCACCTGGGCCCTTGGACTCTGTCTACACTCACGGCCGCCGCGCACATGGTCGTCGCACTGGCCGTCTCCGCGCATATCGTCCTGACCAAGCAGGACGTGCGGGGCGCCATCGGGTGGGTGGGGTTGGTGTGGCTCACGCCGTTCCTGGGCGCGGGGCTGTACGCGATGTTCGGGATCAATCGCATCCGCCGCCAGGCGGGACGGA
Organism: uncultured Gemmatimonadales bacterium; assembly: GCA_963844035.1. Lineage (GTDB taxonomy): Bacteria > Gemmatimonadota > Gemmatimonadetes > Gemmatimonadales > GWC2-71-9 > AG25. The sequence continues at coordinate 368,217 of CAWJMT010000004.1, read as the reverse complement.
TGCGCCTGGGGAGATCGCTCCGTTGGACCGACCCGCCGGGTCCCAAGGCGCCGCCGCGCTGCGAGACGACGCTGCCATCCGGCATCCCGCCGGCGCTTCGACCACTGGGTACAATGGTGGGCGCAGTGACCGGAGTGGAACTCACGACGGGAAATGCGGTGGACCTGTTGCTGAACGGCGATACGGCCTACCCGGCGATGCTCGCCGCCATCGACGGCGCGACGCGCAGCATTGGCTTGACCACCTACATCTTCGACCGCGGTCAGGTCGCGGACCGCTTCATCGACGCGCTCGCGCGTGCGGTGCAGCGTGGCGTGATGGTACGCGTGCTGATCGACGGCGTGGGTGCGCGCTACAGCCGTCCGCCGATCATGAGAACGTTGCGCGCGCATGGCATCACGGTTGCCCGGTTCCTGACGCCACGCGTCCCCTTGCCCCACCCGTATGTCAACCTGCGCAACCACCGCAAGCTGATGGTGGTGGATGGGACGATCGCGTTCTGCGGCGGTCTGAACATCCGCGATGGTTGCATGCTCGCGCTCGAGCCGGCCGAGCCGACCCAAGACGTGCACTTTCGCGTCCGCGGGCCGGTGGTAAAGCAGCTGATGCGAGCTGTCGCGTTCGATTGGGAGTTCACGACCCGCGAACCGCTCGCGGGCCCGGTCTGGTTTCCGCCGCTCGAGGCCGCCGGCGCGATACTCGCCCGTGGCGTGGCCGATGGCCCGGACGAGAATTTCGAGACCCTGCTCATGACTATCCTGGGCGCGCTCGCCCAGGCGACCAGCTCCATCCGGATCGCCACGCCATACTTCTTGCCCGATCCACCCTTGATCGATGCGCTGCGCGTGGCCGCGCTGCGCGGCGTACGGGTCGAGATCATTCTGCCCGAGCGCGGCAACCTGCGCCTAGTCCAGTGGGCCGCGACCGCTCAGCTCTCGCAGGTCGTGCGCTGGGGCTGCGAGGTGTACCTCTCGCCCCCTCCCTTCGACCACTCGAAGCTCTTCGTGATGGATGGTGTGTGGTCCATGATCGGCTCGGCGAACTGGGATCCGCGCAGTCTGCGTCTCAACTTCGAATATTCCGTCGAGTGCTACTCGACCGCGCTTGCCGCTCAGCTCAACGAGGTGTTCGACGCCAAGATGGCCACCGCAAGGCGCGTCACCCTCGACGACCTCGAGGGGCGCAGTCTCGCGGTGAAACTACGGGACGGCGTTGCCTGGCTCGCGCAGCCGTATCTCTGACGTCCAACCGCGTGCCGTGTGATGCAGGACACCGGCGCATTGGTCTCATGCATTGTCTCCAAAATTTCACGGAACTCCATTTTGCGTTGCCGGGGTATGTTGTGACAGCAGATCCCGTTTCACGCAACCTGAGAGGTCCACCATGATGCGAGCCGTTCCGCCGTCTTTGCGTTGCCACGTCATGTGGCTCGCCCCGTTGATCGTCACCCTCACCGCTTGCGACCCGAGCAATTCGCCGACCCGATCCCTCACCATCTCGACAACGACGACGCCCGGTGCGACGGAGCATCACGGTGGCGTGAGCGGTGGCTCGCTCACGTTCACCACCGCGCAGGTCGTGTTACGGAAGGTGATGCTCGCCCCGGTGGATTCGAGCTGCGATCTCGAGGAACCCGAAGACACTCTGCCAACGATGATGAGCTTCGACGGACGTGAAGGAGACCATGAAGGGGACCACGACGGCGACCACGAAGGTGATGACGACGAAGATGACGAGAAGGGATGCGCGGTGCTGAAGGTCGGACCGCTGACCGTCGATCTCCCGCTCGACACCTCGACGGCGCTCGTCCTCGACGCGCTCGTTCCCGCTGGCACCTACAAAGGGGTCATGGTGCAGCTCGGTGCCGTATTGGCGTCAGGGACGTTCACCGACACGGCCGGGATGAGCCATCCGTTCGATTTCAAATCGCGCGGGCATGCGGCGATTCACATCAAGTTCCCGGTCCCGATCACTGTGGGGCCCAGTACCTCGAACGTCACCATCACGGTTGACGTCGCGAGCTGGTTCACGAACTCGAGCGGCGCGGTCCTTGACCCGGCGGATCCCCGCAACGCCGCAATCATCTCCCGCAACATCAAACGGTCGTTCCGGGCGTTCGGCGATAACAACCACGATGGACACGATGATCACGACCATGGTGACGGCGACCATCACGATGGCGACCACCACGGTCACAGTGACCTCGAGGTCGCAACGGGCCGCTAGCGCAGCGAATGGGGGGGCGGCGTTCGCCCCCCCAACCCACCCCAAGGTGCCTCCACGCCGCTCCGCTTGAGGCAGAAGTCCCACACTCGGCCTGCGGGGCCGTGTCCCTCCCGCCCGCCGCGATAGCACTTAACTCATTACAGCGTGGCTTACTTATGACGACTGTGCCCTCCCGGGCATCTGACTTGCGCTGCAATCTGGGGCAACCGATTCGAACCTGTCGTTCCAGTGGGACCGTACTGGTCCCGTCATGGGGGATACTGAGAATGAACCGTAAGGGCTTCACGCTGATCGAGCTGCTGATCGTGGTGGTGATCATCGGGATCTTGGCGTCGATCGCGATCCCGAAGTTCGCCAACACGAAGGAAAAGGCGTACATCGCGTCGATGAAATCGGACCTGCGCAACTTCGTGACCGCCGAGGAGGCCTACTTCGCCGACTCGCTCAAGTACACCACGGCCGTTTCGTGCGCCAACCCGGCACCCGCGGGCTCGGTATCGTTCTGCACGACCGTCGGGAATACCCTGGGGACCGTGACGACCGGGGCGGGCACGCAGGCGGGCTGGACCGTCAGCGTCACGAACGTCAACACGTCGAAGAGCTGCGCCATTTACACCGGCCTGGTGACCCCTGCCGCACCGGCGACCGCTGCGTCGCCCGAGGGCGCTCCCGTCTGCCAATAGCCCCCGGGGTTTAGCCCGGGGACTCCTTCCGTCGCGCAAACAGTCCCAGAAAATTGTAGAGTGTGTCGTGGGGAAGCGTGGAAACCACCCGACCTTCGACTCGAGCGATCCGCTGCTCGACGCCCGCACCGATGGCGAGCTCGACCTGCACGGGTTCAGTGCGATCGAAGCCCCGCCCGCCGTGCGCGCCTTTCTCGAGCGGTGGCAGCGTCGCAAGCCCGGGGCGATCGTGCACATCATCACCGGAAGGGGGAGAGGGTCGCCGGCCGGACCGGTGCTGCGCGGGGTGGTCGCCGGCCTGCTGAAGGGCTCGCTCGGCCCCCTGGCCGCCGAATGGGCCCCGGACGACGCGGGCGGCGGCTTCAAAGTGCGGGTGCGCTGAATGGTATCACAGGCAATGCTCCTCGCCGCGCTTGCGCTCGTGATCGCGCTGCTCCTCGTGCTCGTGCTGCGGCCGGTCCAACAGCAACTCATCGAGCTCCGCTCCCGTTTCGACGCGCTGATCGCGGCACAGCAGCAGGTGCCGCGCGCGCTTGGCGGAGGGAAGTGCGGCCCAGACGCAGGTGCTGTCGGACGTCCGCGAGCGGCTCGGGCAGCTCGGTGAGGTGACCAAGCGGCTCGAGACGGTCGGCGGTGCGGTGACCGAAGTGCAGCAGCTGCTCCAGGTCCCGAAGCTGCGGGGCATGATCGGCGAAACCTGGCTCGAAGAGCTGCTGCGGCAGATCCTGCCCGCTGCCTTCTATCAGATGCAGTACGCCTTCAAGTCGGGTGAGCGGGTGGACGCCGTGGTGAGGGTGGGGACGCGGCTGGTGCCGGTGGACGCCAAGTTTCCGCTCGAAGCCTGCCAGCGGATGCTCGAGGCATCGGGGGAAGAAGCCGCGCGCGAGCGGCGGGCGTTCATCCGCTCCCTCAAGGCCCGGGTGGACGAGATCGCCGACAAGTACATTCGCCCCGACGAGGGGACCTACGACTTCGCCCTGATGTACGTCCCGGCCGAGAACGTCTACTACGAAAGCATGCTGCGCGACCACGGTCCCGACGACGGGGCGGGCCTCCTCGCTCACGCCATGGCCCGCAAGGTGGTCCCGGTCTCGCCGCACACCTTCTACGCCTATCTGCTCGTCATCCTCCACGGCCTGAAGGGGCTCAAGGTCGAGGCACGGGCCCAGGAGATCCAGAGTCACCTGGGCGCCCTGCGGCAGCAGTTCGACGCGTTCCGGAGCGTATTCGAGAAGGTCGGCACCCACCTGGGCAATGCGTACAAGCAGTTCGAGGAGAGCGACAAGCAGGCCCGGCGGGTGCAGGATCGGTTCGAGCGGATCGCCGGGGCGGGGACGGACGAGGAGGGCGCTCCCCCACTTCAACCCTGATCTCCAGGCTGCTAACGTCCCGCCTAGCGGTTCTTCTCTTCGATGAAGGCGTAGTTGGGATCGCACTGCTTCCAGAGTGGATTCAGATGGTGGGGGTCACTCATCCCGATCAAGTCGTGAATCATCTCGTGTTGGACGATCGCCGTGAAGTTGGTTTCGAATACATAGTCGGCAAGATAAATGTTGTGCGGAGCGACCCAACGACCGAGCGCTTCACCACTCAGTGTGCCATTTGCCGACTGATAGACATTCAATCGTGCGAAGTCACCAGTGATTCCCGTGCATGCCTGCAAGTCCGCCCAAATCGGCTTCCAATCTTCATGTGCCACCACCTGTGTGCCAACGACCACCGGACCAAGATTGCTCGCCGTGCAACCGGTCAATAAAGCGATGGCGGAGAGAATGCCAAGGAATTCTCGCGATGACCTCCCAATCATGGATCGGTCCGCTCTGTTGAGTAGGATCCCGAGCCATGACGTCGGCGTCGGCAACCGGACGGTCTCCCCGGGGGAGACTCCTGGCTTTGCGGCCCCGGATCGCTCCGGGTGTGCCTTTGTCGGCCTCTGGGCCGGAGGTTCGTACAGCGACTCCCGGCGGGTCGTTATCCCGGGCAAGCGTCATGCCGTGTGAGTTCTCCAGGAATGGCGGGCTTTGTGGGGGTGCGTGCGGCGCCGGTCAGCGCCGCGGTTCGCGGCACCGCGCCGCGTATTGAGACAGGGGCGTCGCGCGCGCGCAACGGTTGACCGTCGGGACTGTATCGACATTATTCGCCCTCCTCTGGCCACGTATCTCCAATCGCGCTGCCGGAACTGGATCGACAGCGGGCGGGTTTACGAGCACATGGCGCGGCGCGCGCGATTGAGCTTCCGGTGACGTCATCAGATCAAAAGGGGGTTGAGTGAAGAAGCAGGACGCGTTGGCAGGGGCGGTTGCGGCCCTCATCATGGTTGCCGCGTGCGGCCCCAAGGGAGGGCCGCCACAATTTCCGCCGCCCGAAGTGTCGATCATCGAGATGCGGCCGGGGACGGTGTCCCAGTCGTACGAGTTCACCGGCGAGGTAGTGTCGTACCGGCGGGTGCAGGTCCGCTCCCGGGTGGAGGGCATCATCGAGCAGCGGCCCTTCACGGAAGGGTCGCTCGTGCAGGCGGGGCAGGTGCTGTACCGCCTCGAGCGGGTGCGCTACGACGCGGCGTATCGCAGCGCGCTCGCGCGGTTCGAAAACGCCAAGCGGACGCTACGACCGGATCGAGCCGCTGGTGGCGGAGCACGCGATCGCGCAGCAGGAGGTGGACAATGCGCAATCGGAGCTCGAGTCGGCGCAGGCCGCGCTGCGGCAGGCGAAAAAGGACCTGGACGACACCGACGTACGCGCCGAGATCGACGGGCGGGTGGGGCGCACCATGCTGGACGTGGGCGCGCGTGTGACCGGTCCCGCCGATCTGCTGACGACCATCGACCGGCTCGATCCCGTCTACGTGACGTTTCGGCCGTCCTCCGAGCAGCTCGGCGCGTGGCACGGGGATCCCGGCGCTCGCGCCCTGATCCGGCAGGGGAGCCCGCTCACGGTGCAGGTGGTGCTCGCCGACGGGTCGCTGCTGCCGCGCACCGGCCAGCTGGACTTCGTGGCGCCGGCGCTCGACGCGGAGACCGGAACGCAGGAGTTCCGGTCCGTGTTCGCGAACGCCGACCGGATCCTCATGCCGGGGCAGTTCGTGCGGGTGCGGCTGGTGGGGTTCGCGCGCGACAGCGCCCTCGCGGTCCCGCTGCGCGCGGTGCTGTCCGGATTGGGACGCCAGTTCGTGTACGTGGTGGGCGCGGGCGACACCGCGGTGGCGCGCGACGTCCACCCCGGACCCTGGAGCGGCGGACTCTGGATCATCGACCGGGGCCTGCGGCCGGGCGACCGCGTGATCGTGGACGGCACCCAGAAGGTGATGCCGGGCCGCCCGGTGCGGCCGGTGCCGCTCGCCGATTCGAGCGTGGCGGCCGCGATGACGCGACGAAATCAAATACTTCTTCATCCGCCGGCCGGTACTGGCCGGCGTGATCTCGATCGTGGTCACGCTGCTCGGCGTGTTCGCGATCCGGCTGCTGCCGCTGTCGCGCTATCCGCAGATCACTCCCCCCGCCGTCGCAGGTGTCGGCCGTGTACCCGGGCGCCACCGCGCAGGACGTCGCGGACGCGGTCGCGGCGCCGATCGAGGCGCAGCTCTCGGGACTCCAGGGGCTGCTGTACTACACGTCGGCCAACGCGAGCGACGGGACGATGTTCCTGCAGATCTACTTCGACGTCACCCGCTCCCAGGACCTCGCGGCGGTCGACGTGCAGAACGCCGTGCAGCTCGCGCAGCCGCAGCTGCCGGACGCCGTGCGGCAGAACGGCATCACGATCCTCAAGGCGAACTCCGACATCCTGGCGGTGGTGGCGCTGACGTCCAGCGACCCGACGCTACGACGCTGCGTACCTCACCAACTACATGAAGCTGTTCGTCGAGGACGAGCTGAAGCGCGTCCCCGGCGTGGGCAACGCGCAGACGTTCGGCGGGCTGCAGTTCTCGATGCTGCTCCAGCTCGATCCCGACAAGATGGCCCAGCTCGGGATCACGGTGGGCGACGTGGCGGCCGCCGTGCGCGAGCAGAACGCCACCAACCCGGCCGGGCGCATCGGCCGCGAGCCGGCGCCCGCGGGCACGCAGCTCACGATTCCCGTCACCACGCCTCGGGCCGGCTCGCAGACGCCGGAGCAGTTCAACGACATCGTCATCCGCGCCGAGCCCAACGGATCGCTGGTGCGGATCCGCGACATCGGGCGCGCCGTGCTCGGCTCGCAGAGCTACGACTTCGCCAGCCGCCTGAACGGCGGTCCCACCGCGTTCATGCTGCTGTTCCTGCGGCCCGGCGCCAACGCCCTGGGCGTACGCCAGGCGCGTCGAGCATCGGCTCGACGAGCTGTCCACCGGCGTTCCCGCGCGGGATCCGCTACCAGATCCCGTTCGACACCACGCCGTTCGTCACGGCGTCGATCAAGGAGGTCGTGATCACGCTGCTCGAGGCGATGCTGCTGGTCGCGCTGCGTGGTGTTCGTGTTCCTCCAGAGCTGGCGCGCGACGCTGATCCCGATGCTCGCGGTTCCGGTGAGCGTGATCGGCACGTTTCTCGGCCTCTGGATCCTCGGCTTCTCGATCAACGTGCTCACGCTGTTCGCCCTGGTGCTCGCGATCGGCATCGTGGTGGACGACGCCATCGTGGTGATCGAAAACGTCGAGCGCATCATGGCGACCGAGAACGTGCCGGCGCGGGTCGCGGCGGACCGCGCCATCCGGCAGGTGGCGGGGGCGCTGGTGGCGATCGTGCTGTCGCTCGTCGCCGTGTTCGTTCCCGTGGCGTTCACGGGCGGCGTGACGGGCGGGATGTTCAAGCAGTTCGCGATCACCATCGTCATCGCGGTCGTGCTGTCGGGAATCGTGGCGCTGACGCTGACGCCGGCGCTGTGCGCCATGCTGCTGAAGGAAGCGGCCGAAGCGCACACGACCGGTTTCTTCGGGTCGTTCAACCGCTGGTTCGCGCGCGTGAGCGGACGCTACGCCGGCGCGGTCGACCGCGTGCTGGGGCGGCCGCGCGCGTGGCTCGCGGCCTTCGCGGTGGTGGTCGTGCTGGCGGGTGTGCTGTGGCGGCACGTGCCGCGGGCCTTCATCCCGACCGAAGACAAGGGCTACTTCGCCATCGCGGTGCAGCTTCCCGACGGCGCGTCGCTGCAGCGCACCACGGCGGTGGTCGAGCGCGTGGAGGGGTTCCTGCGCCAGGAGCCGGCGGTGCGCAACATCGTCGCGCTCGCCGGGCTTCGACATTCTCACCCGCGCGAGCCAGCCCAACAGCGCCACCATCTTCGTGAACGTGAAGCCGTGGGACGAGCGCGACAAGACCTCGTCGATCGACGCCATCACGGGCCGGGTGAACGGCCGGCTGTTCGGCATGAAAGACGCGGTCGGCTTCGCCTTCAATCTGCCCGAGATCATCGGCCTGGGCGCGACGGCCGGCGTGGAAGCAAACCTGCAGAACCGCTCCGGCCAGAGCGTCCAGGACTTCGCCGGCGCGGTGCAGGGATTTCTCGCAGGCGGCCAACCAGCTGCCCGCGGTGCAGGGGGTGCAGGCCAACTTCCGGGTCAACGTGCCGCAGCTGTTCGTGGACGTGGATCGCACCGCGGCCAAGGCGCGCGGCGTGAAGCTCACCGACCTGTTCGGCACGCTGCAGGCGCTCCTGTCCACCCTGTACATCAACGACTTCAACCTCTACGGGCGGACCTATCGCGTGCAGATCGAGGCGCAGGCGCCGTTCCGCGAAACGCCGGCGGACATCGGCGCGCTCTACGTGCGCGGCACGAACGACGCGATGATCCCGATCTCGGCGCTCACCCGGACGGAGTTCAGGAGCGGGCCCACGCTGCTCACCCGGTTCAACGGCTTCACGTCGGCGTTCGTCACCGGCGTGCCGCGGGCCGGGACACAGCTCGGGAGAGATGATGAACGGGCTGGACGACCTGGTCCGCACCCGGTTCGCGTCGGAAGGCGTCGGCCTCGCGTACTCGGGCCAGTCCTACCAGGAGCGGGCATCGAGCGGCGCGGCGGCGCTCGTGTTCGCGCTCGGCCTGGTGCTCGTCTTCCTCGTGCTCGCCGCGCAGTACGAGAGCTGGTCGCTGCCGTTCGCGGTGCTGTTCGGCGTGCCGTTCGGCGTGCTGGGCGCCTACTTCGGCGTCTGGTCGCGGGGGCTGCCGAGCGACATCTACTTTCAGGTCGGCCTGATCACGGTCGTGGGGCTCGCGGCGAAGAACGCGATCCTGATCGTCGAGTTCGCGAACGAGCTCCGCAACCAGGGGCTGCCGATCCGTCAGGCGGCGGTCCAGGCGGCGCGCCAGCGGTTCCGTCCGATCCTCATGACCTCGTTCGCGTTCATCCTCGGCGTCGCGCCGCTGGTGGTGGCGGGCGGCGCCGGCGCGGCGAGCCGTCACTCCATCGGCACGACCGTGTTCTCCGGGATGCTCGTCGCCACCACCATCGGCATCTTCTTCATCCCGCTGTTCTTCCGCGTGATCCGCGGCCTGGCGGAGCGCGGCAAGGAGGCGGCATGAGCTTCGCGAAGCTATCGCCGTCGCGCTCGGCGCCGTCGCTCGCCGGCTGCGCGGTAGGTCCGGGCTATCACCCGGAGCCCGTCGTCCCGGCGGGCACACGGGTCGGCGTGCGCAGCCGGACCGACTCGGCGCGCAGCTTCTTCGATTCTCTGCGCGGCGGCCCGCGCCGCCGACACTCTCCGGCCGCGCGATCCGGCGCCGCCGCCGCGCTCACTTGCGGCGGACTCGATCGCCGACCTCGCCTGGCTCGACCTGCTGGCCGACACGGTGCTGGTGCGCCTCGTCGACGACGGCCGTGCAGTACAACCGCGACCTGGCCCTGGCTCAGGCCAGGATCCGCGAGTACCGCGCGGCGGCGGGCGTGGCCCGCGGCCCGCTGTTTCCCGAGTCTCACGGCCAACGGCAGCTGGAGCACGAACAAGATCGCCTTCGGCGCGATCCCGCCCATCGAATACAAGGCGTGGCGCGTCACGGCGGACGTCGCCTGGGAGCTCGACTTCTGGGGCCGGACCCGCCGGGGCATGCAGGCCGCCGGCGCCGACCTGAGCGCCCAGGAGGCAGCCGCACAGGCCGCCGTGTTGTCGCTCGTGAGCGACGTGGCGTCCGGGTACCTCGAGCTGCTCGAGCTCGACCAGGAGTGGGCCACTGCCGAGCAGACGCTGGCGTCCCGCCGGGTCGACGCTCGACCTGGTGCAGCGCCGCTACGCCTCGGGCCTCATCTCCGAGCTCGACGTGCGGCAGTTCGAGGCGCAGGTCGCGGTACCCGCCGTGCGACTCGCCCAGGTAGAGCGGCTGCGAGCGAATCAGGAGCACGCGCTCAGCGTGCTGCTCGGGCAGGCGCCGACGACCATTCCGCGGGGCGGCTCGCTCACCGAGGCGGCGCGCGCCGTCATCGTTCCCGACTCGCTGCCCGCGACGCTGCTCGAGCGCCGGCCCGACGTGCTGGAGGCCGAGCGCGCCTACGCCGCCGCGACGGCCCGGATCGGCGTGGCGGTCGCCGCGCGGCTGCCGACGTTCATGATCACCGGCAACGTGGGTTCGGTGGCGGCGAACTTCAGCCAGTTGGGCGAGCCCCAGGCCAACATCTACCAGCTGCAGGCGGGGATCTCGATTCCCCTGTTCACCGGGGGGCGGCTGGTCAACCAGACCCGCGTGGCGCGGGCGCGCGCGGAAGAGGCGCGCGCGCACTACGAGCAGACGGCCCTCATCGCGCTGCGCGAGGCGGGAGATGCGCTGGCGGGCGCGCGCTCGGCGCGCGACCAGGTGGCCGCGCAGGCGACGCAGGCGCGCGCGCTGCGGCGCGCCCTCAAGCTTGCCGACTCGCGCTACGCGACCGGGGTGGCGAGCTATCTCGAGGTGCTCGATGCGCAGCGCAGCCTGTTCGATGCCGAGTTAGCGTTGAGTCAGGCCGAGCTGCTGCAGCTCACGGCGTCGGTGCAGCTCTACAAGGCGTTGGGTGGGAGTTGGACCGGGGCCGGGGCTCCGGCCGGGAAGCACTAGGAGCGCGCCGCTCCCGTCAGATCGCGGGCGCTTGCACGACGATCTTGCCGCGCGCCCGCAGACACATCAGCCGCCCGGTCCGCTCGCGCCAGCGATCGGGGACTTGATGCTCGCCCAGCACCGCGATGATTTCGAGCGAGGGGTGATGGGCCAGCACTTCCTGCGAGATCAGCAGCGTCGAGCCGCCGGCCGCCCCGACCCGGAACGCGTAGATCGACGCGACGTCGTCCCGCTGCACCTCGACGGGAGTGGGGTGCGCGCGCTCGCGCACCCACGCGAGCACCTGCCGCACCGCGTCGTCTTCGGGTGAGAGGGCGGCGGCTTCCTTGGCGCGCTCCCGCCCTTCTTCGAGCGACTCCCACCGGACGGCGAACTTCTCCATGGCGTATTCGACTGTGTCCTTGAGCGACAGACCGAACGGGATCGGGTCGTAGGAATCGTAGAACTCGGTCACGATCCCGAGTGTGTCCGGGATCAGGTCGTCCATGGTCTGGCGAATCACGTTCCACACCTCGGGGTCCTCGCCCATCAGGCGCGACAGCATGAAGATGCCGTACGCCATGTGGCGGTCCTCGTCCGCCTGGGCGCAGCGCAATCCTTCCCGGACCCCGGGCATCAGGCCGCGTCCGTCGAGGGTCGTGCGGAACACGTGGTACCCCGCTTCGCCCAGTACCCCCTCCCCCACCAGCGTGTAATGGACCATCGCCGTCGCCTGGGCCGCGGGGGACGAGTCGGTCAGCAATAGCTGCATGGCGGCGGGCAACTTCTCCGAAAACAACCTTTGGAACGTCGGGGTTTGGTAGCGGAGCAGGTCGCCCGATTGTCCGCAGACATCCTCCAGCACCCGCCGGAAGAACTCGATGTGCTTCGCCTCGTCGGCGAGGAAGGTGGTGAGGAACAGCTCCTCCTCGAGCCGGCCCTCGCGTACCAGCGGTGGTGAGGAGGGGCAGCAGGTCCCGGGTCATTCCTTCTTCCGCGGCCAGGTACATGGCGCAGAGGCGCACCACCGTGTCCTTCTCGACCACGGTGAGGCCGGCGAAATCCTTCACGTCCTGGCTGACGTCCAGCAGGCGCGGGTCCCAGGCGCTCTGCTGCTTGGCCGCGTGATAGAGCTGCATGGGCACGCTGTCGTGCCGCAGCCTGCCCCGCGTGGGGCTGCGATCCTGCGTCAAAGGGTTACCTCCCGGTGGCTCAATCTTGCACCGGGAGCGACGGCGGGATAGGTGGTTCGCCGGGTGTTCCAGGGACATGAGGCCGGACGAAATGTCACCTGGATCACGGCGCGAGCACGCCGGTCGGCCCCAATGTCTAACCATGGAGCAGTCGAACGGATGGGCACGGATCTGGGTCGCTGCAAAGCGCGACCCGGAGTGGGGCACGGTGCGCCAAGGTGCCTGGTACCCCGTCCTGCGGGGCGGCGCGACCCGGGTAGTGCTCGATGTACCGGGGGGAGCCGTGGCCCTGCCGAAGGACGCCGTCGAAACCCGCCCCAACCGCCCCCGCCACTTCACCGCCGTGTACCGCGCGCAGTTCGAACTACAACCCTGCCGAGGGCACCAAGGACGACGTGGGTCGCATCTACGCGGTGTGCCCGCACTGCGCCTCGCGTATCAAGCTCCCGCCCGTCCCTCCCGTCACCGTCCGGTGCCGGAAATGCGGGTACGAAGAGGCCGTGGCGTGGTGGGAAACGGGGTGAACGACAACGGATAGAAGACCTGCTGCTACGCCAGGTGCCGCACTGCCGCGAACGGCACCAGCTTCCTTTGCTGCTCATCCCACAACGTCAGCCGTACGCAACGAAAACTCTCCCACAGCGTGAGCGTCGGTACGTCGCGCAGCTCGGGATGATCGTCCAGCGCCTGCTGTAGCCGGTAGTTGGGGATACGGGGATGGAGGTGGTGGACGTGGTGCAGCCCGATATTACCGGTTGCCCACTGTAACAGCCGCGGCAGGCGATAGTACGAGCTCCCCTGCAGTGCCGCCTCGTTGTACGCCCAGCGGTCGTCGTGCTCCCAGTAGGTCGGCTCGAACTGGTGCTGCACGTAGAACAGCCACACCCCCATCACGGTCGATAGCAGCGTCACGGGCAGCTGCACCAGCAGGAATTCGCGGAACCCGAACATCATCCCCATCGCCACGATGGCGGCGACCAGCCAGAAGTCGGTCCACAGGATGCTGCGCCGCTCCCGCGTCCACTCCCGCGGCACGATGGTCGGCAGGCGATGGCGGATGAAGAAATGGGCTACCGCACCCGCCCCGAACAGGATCGCCGGATGGCGATACAGCCGGTAGACGAACCGCTGCCAGCGCGAGCGCCCGAGATACTCACCCACGGTCAGCGTGTCGATGTCGCCGAACCCACGGTGCTCGAGATTGCCCGAGGTGGCGTGGTGCATCGCGTGCGTCTTTTTCCAGTAGTGATAGGGCGTCAGGGTAAGCACGCCGATAATCGAGCCGACGAAGTCCGCCACGCGGGTGGACTTGAAGAAGGCCGCGTGCCCGCAGTCGTGCTGAATGATGAATAGCCGGATCATGAAGAACGCGGCCGGCACCGCGAGGAGCAGGGTGAGCCAGTACCCGACGCCGAGGGTCGCGTACATCAGTGCCCACGTTCCGGCAAACAACGCAGCCGCCGTCGAGAGCTGCCAGACGCTGTGCCACAGTTTGGGCCCTCTGTACGCTGCCAAGCGCGTAGCCCACAGTGCTTCTGTCTCCATCGTCCGCACCTGCCTATGAGGAAATGAGCCCCTGGCGCACGAAGGCGGGACCGGCGCACTGCCAAATCCCGCCCCGACGCAGCCTACCTGCCAAGGGTAATGATCGGGTCAGGCGAAGTCAAACAAATACGTGACCGGCGTCACGCTGCGTGCGGCGTCCGGCTCCAGTTCGCGACACTGGACACGCTCGTCTTCGTACGGTATTCAGACTAGTCGACCCGCAACACTCCACCTGGGGGATCCAACCATGAAGACGTCACTCACGGCTGTTACACTCACGCTCGCCACAGCGTGGCTCGCGACGCCGGTCGCCGCCCAGCAACACACCATGAAGTCATCTCAAGGGTTCGAGCAGCTCAAAGCGCTCGTCGGCGAATGGACCGGGCAGGCGCACGGCAAGCCGGTGCAGGCATCCTACCAGCTCGTCTCGAATGGAACGGCGCTGCTCGAACGGCTCTCGATGGCGGGGGAGGCGGAAATGATCACCCTCTACACGCCGGACGGCGATCGGCTGGCCGTCACCCACTACTGCAGCTCGGGCAACCAGCCCCAGATGAGCACTGAGCCGGTCACCGGGCCCATGACGGTGTTTTCGTTCTCATTCGTCCGCGCCACCAACCTCGCGAGTCCGACAGCCGGCCACATGGACCACCTCAGCGTGGCCCTGAAGGACCGTGATCACATGAGTGAGACGTGGACCTGGCGGGAGAACGGCAATGACCACAGCCAGGTGTTCGATTTCACGCGCAAGAGCTGAACCGGCGTGAGTCACGCGCTCGAGGGCGTACTGCTCGCGCTGTGCTGTGTGGGTGGGCTGGTGCTGGTCCCGCTCGGCCTGCCCGGCCTTTGGGTGATGGTGTTGGGGGTGATCGGCTACGGGTGGCTCACGAGCTTTCACACCGTCGGCGTCGCGTCCATCGCGATCGTGGTGTCGCTCGCTCTCCTGGGCGAGGTCCTCGAGGCGTGGCTGGGTTTCGGGGTCGCGCGGCGCTACGGCGGATCGTCTCGCGCAGGCTGGGGCGCGTTGATCGGGGGGCTCGTCGGCGCCGTCGTAGGTGTTCCGGTGCCGATCATCGGCAGCGTGATCGGTGCGTTCGCCGGGTCATTTGCCGGCGCCGCCGTGTTCGAGTACTCGTTCTCACGAGCCCCGGACACGGCGGTTCGTGCGGGGTGGGGCGCGGTGCTGGGACGCGCCGCCGCCGCTGCGACCAAGATCGCCCTGGGCGTCGTGATCGCTGTAGTCGCCGCGTTCGCGGTATTCCGCTCCGTCTAGAGCGCGCTGCGCCTGGCGTCCAGGCTCATCGCGCCGGCTCCGAACTGGGTGATCAGCAGTGCCCCGCCGAGCAGCCCGATGTTCTTCATGAACATGGCCATCTGGAACTGTTTCATCATTGGATCGGACACGGTCCAGAAGGCGTGCATCATGAACGTCACGGGGACGAGAAACAGGACCAACAACCACGCGCCGATCCGTGCCTGGTAGCCAAGCGCGACACTCAATCCCCCGACCAACGCGAGCAGCCCGCTGAACGGGACGAGCAGGCCCGCCATCGGCACCCCGGCCTGGGTCGCGTAAGCCACGGCCCCAGCCGTGAAGTGCGAAACCGGTGCCAAGAGGAAAATGAGGGAGAAGGCAACCCGCCCGATCGGGGTCACGTATCGCATTGAGGCCCACCTCCGAAAAAGTAGAAACCGCTACGGCGTACGATTTCTTAAGGCGCCACCTCGTCCGGACGGTTCCCAGCCATGGGAGCCGCGATGGCCGCCGTACGCCGCGCGCGGGAGACCGGGAGCACCGCCGCGAGGATGCTTCCCCGGCCGGCTTTGCTCTTTATCCACACCCGACCACCCGTGAGCTGACCCAGCCGGCAGGTGAGCGACAGCATCTGCGCGCCCCGCCGTACGCCGTGCATCTCGAGCACCCCCGATGGCCGGAAAGGGCCGAAGAGACGGTCGAATCCCTTGCGTTGCAGACCGGTGCCGTTGTCCGCCACCACGACCGCGACTGAGTCGCTCTTCCCCCGCACACCGTGCAGGGTAGTCACCGCGAACACTTCCACGATGCCACCCCGCGAGCTGACTTGAATGGCGTGCAGGAGGAGGGTGCGCAACAGACGTTCGAGCTGCTGGGTATTGCCCTTCGCCGGGGGGAGGACCGCCGGGCAGTCGATCTTCAGGACGATCTGCTTCTTTGTACCCAGTTCTCGCACCTGTTCCAGGGCGTGAACCAGCGCCTTCGTGATGTTGACGGCCATAAGACCTGCACGACTTTCCGGCGGGTCGGTGTCTGAAGCCGGCGCATGTGGTGCGGGCAGGTGAAGGCTGGACTGAGAGCCCAGGCCCCTCGAAGTGAGACATCACCAAGGTGGCTCCTGGGTAGGAGGCTGGAGTCACCCTGGTCCCCATCAGAACATACCCCGGAGGGACGGGCCGGCGCTACGAGCGACACTGTAACCTTTTACCCCTTCGATCCGTCCTGTCTGCCACCTGTGGCCACGAGGGTGTCGTGTTTCTGAGGTTGAGAGACTCCGCGCGCAAGGCAGATCGCACGGTCTTCGGCATGGGTATCGTGTCGCTGGGGGTGCACGGTGCGCTCATCCTGGGGTCCGTGTACGTGGTCAGGAATACCGCTCATAGCGCCACGTCCGTCGTGGCGGACACGACGGTGGTGTTCCTCGAGTCGCCGCGGGTTGCCCCCCAAGAGCTTCCCCTGCCAGTGGATGTGCCCCTGAACGGCTTCCAGACTCTCACCGTCCTTCCAGAAATTCCGACGAGCATTCCCCCGGTGGATCTACAACAGCACTTCGACCCCCGGGACTACTCGGGGAGAGGCTTGGAGGGCGGAGTGGCGGGCGGCGTGGCACCCACCGACAATCGCGTCTACGCGTCGGCGAGCGTGGAAGAAACGCCCGCACTGCTGTCGCCCCCGCCGGCCTACCCCGAGATGCTGCGCCGTGCGGGCATCGAAGGCCGCGTCCTGCTCCAGGCGATCGTGGACACCAGCGGGCGCCTCGAGCCCAACTCCGTCAAGATTCTCAAGAGCTCGAGCCCCGGCTTCGACCTGCCGACCAGACGGTGGGCGCTCGACGCCCGGTTCCGGCCGGCGCGGCTGCAAGGACGAGCGGTGCGGGTGCTCGTCAACCTGCCGTTCGATTTTTCCATGTCGACGCCCGGGGGGTAGGACAAAACGATACTTTCGTTCCGAGGAGGCAACCCATGATCCTTAGAGCTGCTCCGATGGGCGCGACGCTCGCACTCTGTCTCGTTACCGCGTCCCTCCCTCACGTCGTCGAGTATCCACTCCCACGCCCTGGCGCGTTTCCCCATGACCCCGCGGTCGGCCGCGACGGCATCGTGTGGTATACCGACCAGTCGAACAGCTACATCGGCCGGCTCGACCCCGCCACCGGTGCGGTCACGGACTTTGCCACGCCCACCCCTGCGTCGGGGCCCCACGGAATCATCGTGGCGCCGGATGGCGCGGTGTGGTACACGGCGAACGCCGCGAACCGGATCGGCCGCCTCGACCCCGCGACGGGGGCGATCACGGAGTACGTGTTGCCCGCCAAGGCGCAGGACCCCCACACGCTTCTGTACCACGCGGGGAAAGTCTGGTTTACGGTCCAACGGGCGAATCTGTACGGCTCGCTCGACCCTGCGACCAGGGAAACGCGGATCTTCCCCGTACCCACATCCGCCGCCAGGCCGTACGGGCTGGTCGTCGGTCCCGATGGCAAGCTCTGGATGGCGCTGTTCGGGACTGCTGCGATCGGTCGCATCGATCCTGCCGACGGGGCGCTGCGCTTGTTCACGCTCCCCGCGCCCGCGGCGCGGCCACGCCGTCTCGTGGTGGACGCGCAGGGCATCGTTTGGTACACGGACTACGCACGCGGCCAGCTCGGCCGGCTCGATCCCGCCACAGGCCAGGTGCGCGATTTCCCGAGCCCCGGCGGCGCTGACTGCGGCCCTTACGGCATCGCCATCGCTCCCGACGGCCGGATCTGGTACGGCGAGGCGCAGACGAACCAGGTTGTGACCTTTGACCCGTCCACCGCGCGTTCAGCGACCGTGGCGATCCCCACCCGCGGCGCGGTCGTGCGCAACATGTCTGTGGACTCGACTCGGGCGCGAGTCTGGCTGGCGCTGAGCGGGACTCAGCGTCTCGGCATGATCGATCTGTCTCCCTAACCCTTGTCGAGCGGCGCGAGAGATGCGACACTAGCTGCATGTCCGAACTCCGCATGTCGCTGGGGGCCGCGCTAGGTCCCGTCTACATGGTGGAGCGCGAGGTGCGGCCGGTCGGGGGTTGCCGTTTGTTCGTCGCTTTGGAGCTGCCGGACGGTGCAGAGCTGCTGGTAAAAGTTCTCCCCGGAGACCTATCGTTCGTGGTGGACCCGGCGCGGTTCGAGCGCGAGCTGTTGCTCCTCGCGGACCGGCTGGGTGATCCCCACCTCGTGGTCCCCCGAGGCGGCGGCCGCGCCGGGGCGTTCATCTACCACACGCGGCACTTTGTCGATGGCACGACGCTGCGGGCCTGGTTGGCGCGCCACGGCGAGATGCCGATCCACCGCACCGTCGAAATTCTGCGCAGCGTGCTCACGGCGCTCGCGCACGTCCATGCAAAACAGGTGGCCCACGGGGATCTCAAGCCCGAAAACGTGCTGCTCGCCGATGGGCGCGTGCTGATAGTGGACACTGGGATCGTGGATGCGGTGAGTCGCGCCATCGCGTCCGGACCGGCGGGCGCGGCGCACTCGGCACTGTGCGCGCCCTCCTATGTCCGTCCCGAACGGCGCGGCGGCAGCAATGGCGCCGTGCCGGGACCGGCCGATGATCTCTATGCGGTTGGGGTGCTCGCCCAGGAGATGCTCACCGGCCAGCCGCCGGCTCCCGAGTCGGAGACGCTCGACGAGTTGCGCACCATACCGCCGTGGTTCGGAGAGTTGATCCGCCGCTGGCTCGCGGGTGAGGCCCGCGGCGGGTGGGGAGATGCCGCGGCCGCACTCGATACACTCAGCCGGGGCAGCTGGGGCTAGAGCGCCTCCGACAACCCCGCGACGCTGTGCGCGTCGCCCAGGAACGACTCGCGGATCGAGTTGTCGGCGTTGAGGATCACAATGCGCGGTCGGTACCCGCTCGCTTCTTCGGGCGTGAACTGGGCGTAGGTAATGATGATCACCGGATCTCCCACCTGAACCAGCCGTGCGGCGGCGCCGTTCACGCACACCATCCCCGACCCCGCTTCGCCCACCACCGTGTAGGTGTCGAACCGCGCGCCGTTCGCGACATCGACGACCTGGACCCGCTCGAACGGCTGGATTTCAGCCGCCTCGAGCAGGCGGGCATCGATGGTGATGCTCCCCTCGTAGTGCAGGGCAGCCTGAGTGACCACCGCGCGGTGCAGCTTGGATTTGCAAAGTGTGAGCAGCACGCAATTCTCTCCGAAGGTGCCCTGTAAGCTAGCGCAACACCGGGCCGGTCGTCATCTGGAGACGCCGTTCAGGCGTCGCACGCGCGAGCGATTTGATCGTAGTCCTGCTCCCCGAGCTCGAGCTGTGTCGCTGCGGCATTTTCCTCGAGGTGCGCCACGTTCCCGGTCCCGGGAATGGGGAGCATCACCGGGGAGCGGCGCAGCAGCCAGGCGAGCGCTACCTGCGCGGGCGTCGCGTGCCGCTCGGCGGCGACCCGGGCGAGCGGACTCCCCGGCCCGAGCGAGCGCGCCGCTCCCGAGCGGAAACCACGGCAGAAATCCGATTCCGTGGCGTTCGCAGTAGTCGATCACCGGGTCGTGGGTCCGATCCACCGGGTTGTAGCGGTTCTGCACCGACACGATCGGCACGAGCTTGCGTACCCGTTCAATCTCCTCGACGCCGACCTCGGACAGGCCGAGGTGGCGGATCTTGCCTTCTTCCTGGAGACGGATCAGGGTGCCGACCTGGTCTTCCATCGCAACGGCGGGATCGATGCGGTGCAGTTGGAACAGGTCGATGCGCTCGAGCTTCAGACGGCGCAGCGAGCCTTCGCACGCGGTGCGCAGGTGTGCCGGGCGCCCGTTCTCTTTCCATTGGCCGGGGCCCGGACGATCGAACCCCGCCTTCGTGGCGATTACGAGCGATGGCGGGTAGGGGTGCAGTGCAGTGGCGATGAGACGTTCGCTGACTTCGGGACCGTATGAGTCGGCGGTGTCGATCAACGTGATCCCGAGCTCGACCACCCGCTTGAGCACGGCGATCGCCACGGCGCGATCCCGCGGCTCGCCCCACACACCCGGGCCCGTGATCCGCATCGCGCCGAACCCCAGGCGATGCACCGGGAGGTCTCCGCCCAGTACGAACGTGCCACCCAGATCGACGCTTTTCTCGGACATGGACACGACAGGAACGGCTATCGCGTGTGGAGGGTTCCGACGCCTTGGACCTGCTAGGCGCGCGGTCTGTCGCTCCCAACCAGCGGGACGGCGACCGGGACCTCGACTTCGCGCAGTGCAACGTATCCCCGGTATCCGCAGGGGCACGTTTCGGTCGTACGACCCAAGCGATCGGTACCGAAGCCGAGGCGCTGCCCGCACTGCGGGCAGCGGGGTGGGCCGCCGGCGGTCATCATGCCGGCCCGGGCGAGGGCCCGGCTCACTTGTGCCTGAAGGTGATGCGACCGCGCGTCAGGTCGTAGGGAGAGACCGCGAGTGTGACGCGGTCACCAGCGAGAACTCGGATTCGAAACCGACGCATCTTGCCTGCCATGGTAGCGAGGACGTAATGCCCGTTGCTCAAGAGCACGCGGAACGTTGCGTTCCGTAGCACCTCTTCGACCGTTCCGTTCATCTCGATTGCTTCTTCTTTGGCCATCGAAAACCGCCCGGATTGGTTGGCGCTCGCGGAAACAAAAAACGGGACGGGCGCATCGGCCAATCCCGCCTGGTTGTCCGCTCTCGGCACGCGATGGATTGCGTGCGCGACGCAGCACAAAGTGTAGCGGGTTGACACGCTGAAGTCAAACCAGCGAAGGCACTTGACCACGATCCGCTGTCGCAAATCCCGACTCGCGCAATCGCACTGTCACGACGCGCGTAGCGGCGTCATAGCTATACCCCTGAGACCGCGCGTTGGTGCCGGGCGGCACGTGAACCGCGTCTCGCGAAATTCGCCACGCTCGTATGCGAACGTGTATTGGGTCAAAGCGGCCAGGACGAGGGCGAACGTCATGCTCGCGTGCGGCGCATGCGGTGTGCCGCAGGCGGTCAGCAGGGGCGCTGCTGGTCGCGTGTCGCGCCGGCGCCACGGAACGTCCCACTTGGCGGGGCATTCCCGGTGGTTGACATTTGGGGTCCCCCGTGCGATGCTTGCAGCGAGCGAAAGGGCCGCGGCATAGTGCCGTGAGCTGAACACCAGTGACCGATATGAGGACCTGGGCTGTCGCCCATGGTCCTTTGTTTGTTTCTGGATCAGCACTCTCCTCGGAAAGGGATCGCGTGGAAGTCACGCTCAGCGAAAATGATCGGCTGGACTTCGTCTTAAAGAAGTTCCGCAGGCAGATTACCAAAGCTGGCCTATTCCAGGATCTCAAGAAGAAACGATTCTATGAGAGCCCGTCCGTTCGACGGCGGCGGAAGGACAAGGCCGCGGCTCGCCGTAAGGTGAAGCGCGCGCGTCGCCGGGAACAGTCATAAGTCAGGAGTATTACACAGATGGCACGCATTACCGGTACCGTGAAGTGGTTCAACGACGCCAAGGGGTTCGGCTTCATTACGCCCGAAAACGGCGGCAAGGATTGCTTCGTGCACCACACCGCGATTCAAGCGGAAGGTTTTAAGTCGCTGGCCGAAGGCCAGCGGGTGGAGTTCGAAGTGGTCGATGGTCAGAAGGGCCCGGCGGCGCAGAACGTCGTGAAGCTGTAATCACGCACGGCACCACCAGGACGAGGACGGCGCCCCGCACGTGAGGGCGCCGTGTTCGTTATCGGACCTCTCCCGCAGGATGAGGACAATGAAAGCCAATCTGATGCGTTCGCGTCCCACCTGCAGCCGAGTGTCACTCCTCGCCGCCTTGGCCGTTTTGCTGGCGGCGCCTCTCGCCGGCCAGCGCAAAGGCGCCGAGCAACCCGCGCCCTCGTTGCGGCAGTTCGGCAACGCCGTCGAGGCGCTGACGCGGCGAGTCTCACCCTCGGTCGTCCAGATCCTAGTCACGGCGCTGGGCTCGAGCGGGGCATCCCAGGGGATGGCGGTCCTCGAGCGGCAGCGCATCATCGGCTCCGGGGTGATCGTCGATCCCGCCGGATTCATCCTGACCAACGCGCACGTGGTGAGCGGTGCCGAGCGCGTGCGGGTCGCGCTGACGATCGGTCCCGCCGGATCCGGGACGAGTCGACCGCTGGTGGGCCCGATCATGAACGCCCATGTCGTCGGGGTCGATGCGGAGACCGACATCGCCGTACTCAAGGTCGACACCACCGGTCTCCCGGCGATGCCGTTCGGCGACTCGGACAAACTGCGCAAGGGTGAGCTGGTGTTCGCGTTTGGCAGCCCGGCGGGCCTCGCCAACACCGTGACGATGGGCGTCGTCAGCTCCGTGGCCCGGGAGATCGATCCTCAACGGCCCGTGGTCTACATCCAGACCGACGCTCCCATCAACCCCGGCAACTCCGGCGGGCCGCTCGCCGATGCCGACGGCGCGCTCGTGGGGATCAACAACTTCATCCTCAGCAAGAGCGGCGGCAGCGAGGGGCTCGGCTTCGCGATCCCGAGCGGCATCGTGCAGTTCGTCTACAAGCAGCTGCGCTCGCACGGTACGGTGCATCGCGGCATCATCGGGATCCGCGCCATCGAGATCACGCCGGAGCTCGCCGAAGGCCTGGGCCTGGCACGCAGCTGGGGATTGCTGCTCGAAGATGTCGCTCCGGGCGGACCGGCGGAGGCGTCGGGCCTCGCGATCGGCGACGTCGTCGTCGCGATGAACGGTCAGCCGGTGGGGAGCCTCGCGGAGTTCGTGTCCACCCTCACGCTGCGCAACGTCGGCAAGACGGTGCGGCTCGACGTGCTGCGCGGGACGCAGCCGCTCACGCTCGAGATTCCGGTGGTCGAACGGCCCGACCGCTTCAACCGGCTGATGGAGGGCGTCGATCCCGAGCGGAATCTGGTACGTCGCATCGGGATCATCGGGATCGCTCTCGATTCCATCTCGACCAACGCCGTTCCGGGGCTCCGGTCGCCCTCAGGGGTGCTGGTGGTGGCGCTGGCAGGATACGGCGGGAGCGTGGAGAGCGGGCTGGTTCCGGGCGACGTGATTCACTCGGTCAACCGCAAGCGCGTGTCGGGCCTCGACGAGCTCCGCACCGTGCTGCGCGACCTCAAGGTGGGGAGCGCCGCTGTGCTGCAGATCGAGCGCGAGGGTGTCTTCAAGTTCCTCGAGTTCGAGATCGAATAAGCCGCAGCTCGGCGTGCTGGGTGCGGATCGCGTCCATGACGCGGTCCATCAACGCCTGCGCGGTCTCGCGCGACGCGGGCTGCGAGAGCAGGTCGGAGTAGTCGACCGGAGGGCCGTAGGCGACGTAGACCCGCTTGCCGAGCCGCGGTACGAAGCAGCCGATGGGCAGTACGTCTTGCATCCCCTCGATCGCCACGGGGATCACCCGCGGATGAGTCCCTAGGACCAACAGTCCCGGCCCGGCGCGCCCTTCCCCCACGCACCCATCCCGCGTCCGCGTGCCCTCTGGAAACAAGGTCATCACGCCCTCCGGCAGCACCTGCGTCATCCGATTGAGCGCCTGCAGGTCCCGGCGCCCGGCGCGTACTGAGATGCATTTCCAGTTGTCCGCCAGCCAGGCAAGGACCGGGTTCTTGTAGAAATTCTCCGCCGCGGCGGGGTTCCACGGCATCAGGTAGGGCTTCCACCACGACTGGGGATAAAACGCGCCCATTCCCACCAGGAAACTGTCCAGCATGGACTGGTGGTTTGAAAGGAGCAGGGTATTGGGCCGCTCGCCGACATTGCCGCGGCCGAGCACGGTGGTGCGATTGAAAATGAAGAAGAGCACGCCGAAAAACGTCACGGTGAGGTTCGTGACGAGGTATGACGTGACGGGCCACAGCGCACGGAACAACCATCCGCGCCGTGGAGCCTGGGTCTGGGTGCACTCCACGTCGAGTCGATTCTCGGCCATCAAACAAGTATTTGACCATCCCAGGGGTGGACGCAAGTCTGCGGCGCGATCGGACGCACCTCTAGCCGCGAAAACGGCCGGACGCTAGCGTTCAAAGCCCGTCATTCTTGCTCTCGACACCGCATAGGAGCGCTCCATGCCTAAGGCATTTCCCCGCGGCCGCATCTGCTGGAACGAGCTGATGACCACCGATCCGAAGGCCGCCATGGCCTTCTACAAGACGGTGGTGGGCTGGGGCACCGAGGAGTGGGAAGGGGACTCCTCGTACACGATGTGGACCGCCGGGGACACGCCGGTCGGCGGGCTGATGGCACTGCCCGACGAGGCGCGCAAGATGGGGACGCCGCCGAGTTGGGTGATGTACGTCGCCGTGCCGGACGTGGATGCGTCCGCTGCGCGAAGCGGTGGGCCTGGGCGCGCGCCAGTACGTCGCACCGCAGGACATCCCGACCATGGGACGTTTCGCGGTGCTCGGCGATCCTCAGGGAGCGACGTTTGCGTTGTTCAGCTCGACGACCGGCGTCCCGGGTCACGACGGGGCCGCCAAGCCCGGGGAGTTCGGCTGGCACGAGCTGACGACGACCGACTGGCGCGCCGCGTGGGCCTTCTACGAACAGCTGTTTGGTTGGGAGAAGATGGACGAGATGGACATGGGCCCGATGGGGATCTACCTGACGTTCGGGCGCGGCGGGCAAATGATCGGCGGGATGTTCAACCGACCGCCTGAGATGACGGCGCCACCCAGCTGGTTGTGCTACGCGGTAGTGGCGAGCGCGGACAGCACCGCGGGAACCGTGCAGCGCCTGGGCGGCAAAGTCTTGAACGGCCCGATGGACATCCCGGGCGAGGGCCGCATCACGCAGTGTATGGATCCCCAAGGGGCGGCGTTCGCTGTCCTGTCCAATTGGGCCCAGGAAAAGGTGACGCGCAAGCTGAGCGTTGGCGGCAAGAAGGTCGCGAAGAAGGCCGCCAAACAGGCCGCCAAGCAGGCCACCGAGACGCTCCCTGAGAAACTCACGAAGAAGGCGGCGAAGGCGGCCAAGAAGATCGAGAAGGCGACCCGGAAGGCGGCCAAGAAAGCCAAGAAGGCGACCAAGAAGGCAGCCAAGAAGGCCAAGAAGATGCTCAAGAAGGCCGCGAAGAAGGCACGGAAGGCCGCGAAGAAGGCGAGGAGAAAGACGGCGCCGCGGGGGCGGTAGGCGCCCTGCGCTATGGGATGCCGAGCAGCTTGTGGGTCTGGAGGCTGAGCCGCCACTGGGGATGTTCGAGGCAGTAACGAGTCGCGAGCTCCGTGTTCCGTGTCCGCTCGGGCCCGTCCATCGGCTGCAGAGAAAAGTGGCGGAAGTCGAGCCGGGCGAGGGCCTCGGGGTCGAGCCCCTGTTGAGGGAAAACGATCTTCAGCTCGTCGCCCGGAGCGGAGCACCAGGTCCGCACGCGCCTTCGGGCTGACGCACACCCAGTCGATCCCCGGTGGCGGCAGCATCGTGCCATTCGTTTCGACGGCGATCTCGAACCCCGCGTGGTGCAGGGCGGCGATCAACGCTCGATCGAGCTGCAGCAGCGGCTCGCCTCCGGTGCAGACCACGAACGCCCTCATTCGGCTCGACGGCGGATGCGGCCAGAGCGCGGCGACCGCGTCAGCCAGCTCGGGTGCCCCCGCGAACTTCCCTCCGCCCGGCCCATCGGTCCCGACGAAGTCGGTGTCGCAGAAATCGCACACAGCGGCGGCCCGGTCTTCCTCACGCCCCGACCACAGGTTGCAGCCGGCGAATCGCAAGAACACGGCCGGACGCCCCGCGTTCGCACCTTCACCTTGGAGCGTGTAGTAGATCTCCTTCACGGTGTAGCTCATGGCGCCCCGCCCACCTCCACCGCGCCACGGTAGCGAATCGGGTCGCGGACGCCGGCTGCGGCAAAGCCCTTCAAGCGCAGCACGCACGCATCGCATCTGCCGCACGCGTCTCCACCGGCGGCCGGATCGTAGCAGCTCGTGGTGAGCGCGTAGTCCACGCCGAGCGCGAGGCCGGTCCGGATGATCTCGTGCTTGGAGAGGGCGATGAGCGGTGTGTGAATGCGCAGACGCTGCCGTCCCTCGACCCCCGCCTTGGTCGCGAGGTTGGCCATCGCTTCGAAGGCGGCGATGTATTCCGGCCGGCAATCGGGATAGCCGCTGTAGTCGAGAGCGTTGACCCCGATGAAGATGTCGCTCGCGCCAACGACCTCCGCCCAGGCGAGGGCGAACGAGAGGAAAATGGTATTCCGCGCCGGCACGTAGGTGACCGGGATCTCGCGGCTCATGGCGTCGGGCGATCGGTCCTTGGGGACCGAGATGTCGTCGGTGAGGGCCGACCCCCCGAACTGGCGCAGGTCGAACTCCACGATCTCATGACGCGCGACCCGGTGCGCCTGCGCGACGCGCCGCGCAGCCTCGATCTCGACCGCGTGGCGCTGGCCGTAGCGGAACGTGAGGGCGTACAGCTCGAACCCGTCGCGCCCGGCGATGGCCAGCGCCGTCGCCGAGTCGAGTCCGCCGCTGAGCAGCACGACGCCCTTCGGTCGGGGCTTGGTCATCGGTGGGGAACCGGCCGGCGGGTGCCGGAGCAGGCGGCTGCAGGGGTCATTACGTTTCGAAAGCTAAACGCGTCATCCCAGGGATAGCGATACAGTGACCAGTCGAGGAGCCGCATGCCTATGACCCCGCACGAGCGCGGGCTGCCCCGCACCGGCCCGCTCCCGCGTCCTGCCAATCCGCTCGAGGCACGGGAATACCTCAAGGCCGAGGCATTTCCAGCGCCCGACGTGCAGAGTGTGACCCTCACGGCCACCGAGTTCACGTCCATCTGCCCGCGGACCGGTCAGCCGGATTTCGGCAGCGTCATCATCGAGTACACGCCGGGGGAGCGCTGCATCGAGTCCAAGGCGCTGAAGTTCTATCTCTGGTCGTACCGCGACGAAGGGGCGTTCTGTGAGAGCCTTGCCGCCCGGATCGCCGACGATCTCGTCTACGCTGTACAGCCGAAAGCGGTGAGTGTGCAGGTGAACCAGAACGTGCGCGGCGGGATCGCGCTGCTGGCGGTGGCGCGACGGGGCGTGCCGTAGGGGCCGCGGTGTAGGGGCACGACATGTCGTGCCCCTACAAGCGGCTGGCCCGATCTGCTAAACCCGAACCTGCAACGGGTGCGTGCGCAGCGCGTGCTGAAGGATTGGATGGGTACGCCACACGTACCACCCCATCGCCGCGACGGCGAGCAGGTTGCCGACAAACACCGACCAGATGCCCACCGTGCCCAACACCCATTGAGCGCTGAGCGCGAGGCTCGTGACGACGACCGCCTCGAGCACGATCGCGGTCATGACGGCCAACAACAAGAACGAGGGCGAGCGCTCGATCTGCTCCGCGATGGCCACGAACACGGCGCCGGCGATCGCGAAGGCGATCACATGGATCACGCTGTACACCGCCACGATGCCGAAGTAGAAGGAGCCCTCGAAAGCGTTCTGCGCCCCGAACAGCACAGCGGCACCGAGCGCATAGGGCGTCCTGAGCGGCACGCCGGCCATGATATCGAGGACGAGGAACCAGAGTGCAACTACCGCCGCACCCACCAGGCCGGTCATCAGGCTTCGGCGGGCAAGTGGGTGCACCCGCAGCGACGCCAATCCCAGCGGCAGATCGGCCCGTGACGCCCGGTGCAGGTACGCCATGAGGACCATGCCGGACACCAGATTGGCACCGATCACGTGCCGCCATGGGACCACTCCCGAAGGCGCCAGTCCGCTCAGAGCCAGCCCTGAGTAGAAGAACAACTCCTGGACCACGATCCCGAACAGCACGCCGAGCAGCAGACGGGGCGCGGTGTGCAGTGTCGTCACGACCCAGGCGGCGCACACGCCGAGGAGTGCGAACACCGCGAAGTGCAGCACGGAGTACAGCGCGATCAAGCGCACCGTCGTCCCGACGTGCGGGCGATGGTCGAAGATCGCGCCTGCCAGCGTCGCTGGAGTGTGGAACGGCCGGCCGGCAAAGGAGTCGACGATGAGGAACCACACCACTACCACCAGCCCTGCGAGGATGCCGCCGATCACTCCGTGGTAGATCAGGTCGATCGTGGGTCGCTTCATACCCTGTCCCTCCTGCTCTTGGTGAGCGTAAGAACGAGAGGGGTGAGGGCGTCGGCAACCAAGGAGGCGCCGGCGCCAGCCGCCCCCTGGAGCCATCATACCCCTGGGGCGCGAGCGGGGCCAGGAAGGCGAACGGTCGGTCCTGGTCGTCGGGCGCATAATCCGCCGGCAACAAACCCACTTTGCAGTTCCACTTGTGCACATTTTGCACTGATTTTCCATGCCAGGCTCGATTCTACAGCGTCTCCTTGCGCAGTGAGCAAAGTTCTGTGCATATTTCGCACGCTTTGAACGACATGTAGAACATTTCGAACACTGGCGCAGCTCGCAGCGCCATGACTGCCGAGCAATCCCTGCACGACATGCAGTGTTCGAACGCTGGTTGTGCACTCGCGGCGCGAGGATCGACGTGCCAGGCGCGTAGGTGACGCAGATACGCCGATTTTGCTTGACGGGTCATAAGGCGAGGAATAGCTTCTCGCCCCGTCGGCCGCCCGATGTCGTGGAGCCCGTTGCAGCCCTGACCACCCTGGAGTGACCCGATGCCTCGGAGGATTTGTCTCATATGACCGCGAAACCAGCGACCACCGCTAAGGGCGCCACGCCGGCCGACGCGATCAAACTCGCGAAGGAGAGCGGAGTACAGGTCGTCGACGTCCGCTTCACCGACCTGCCCGGGACCTGGCAGCACTTTTCGATTCCCGTCAGCGAGATGACCGAATCCCTCTTCGCTGAGGGGATTGGTTTCGACGGATCGTCGATCCGGGGCTTCCAGGCGATCAACGAGAGCGACATGCTGCTGTTCCCGGATCCGGCGAGCGCGTTCGTCGATCCCTGCCTCGAGATTCCGACGCTGTCGCTCACCTGTGACATCGGGGACCCGATCACCGGACAGCGCTACTCGCGCGATCCACGCTACGTGGCCCAGAAGGCCGAGGCATTTCTCACGAAGTCGGGGATTGCCGACACGGTCTACTTTGGCCCCGAGGCGGAGTTCTACATCTTCAATTCGGCGCGGTTCGATCAGAACGCGCACTCGGGTTACTACTTCATCGACTCCGAGGAAGGCATCTGGAACTCAGGGCAGGACGACGGCACGCCCAACCTGGCGCATCGCCCGCGGCACAAAGAGGGTTACTTCCCGGTGCCGCCCACCGACAAGCAGCAGGATCTGCGTTCCAAGATCATGCTCGCGATGCTCGGGGCCGGAATTCCGGTGGAAGTGCACCACCACGAAGTCGGCACGGCGGGCCAGACCGAGATCGACATGCGTTTCGGCACGCTCACGCGCATGGGCGACCAAATCATGATGTACAAGTACATCGTGAAGAACGTCTGCAAGCAGAACGGCTACACGGCCACGTTCATGCCGAAGCCGATGTACGGCGACAACGGCTCCGGGTATGCACGTGCACATGAGCCTGTGGAACCAGGGCAAGCCGCTGTTCTTCGACGAAAAGGGGTACGCCATGCTTTCCGACATGGCGCGCCACTATATCGGCGGGCTGATCAAGCACGCCGGGGCGCTGCTGGCGTTCGCTGCTCCCACCACCAACAGCTACCGCCGGCTGGTGCCGGGCTACGAGGCGCCGATCAACCTCATGTACTCGGCGCGCAACCGCGTCGGCGATCTGCCGCATCCCGATGTACTCCAAGTCGCCCAAGGCCAAGCGCATCGAGTTCCGGGCGCCCGATCCGTCGAGCAACCCGTACCTCACGTTTGCCGCCCTGCTGATGGCCGGCCTGGACGGCGTGAAGAACAAGATCGAGCCGCCCAAGCCGCTGGATAAGGATCTGTACGATCTCGAGCCGGAAGAGCGGAAGCACATCAAGAACACCCCCGGTTCGCTGGGTGAGTCGCTGGCAGCGCTCGAGGCGGACAATGCGTTCCTGACCGAGGGCGGCGTGTTCACGAAGGACCTGATCGATACGTGGCTGGCCTACAAGCGGGCGAAGGAGATCGACCCCGTCGCGCTCCGTCCCCATCCGTACGAATTCTTCCTGTACTACGACGTGTGACGTCGACGTGTGTTGAGGCGGCCGGGACGGTTCCGGCCGCCTCAGCGCCGCCGGCGCGCCTATATTAGGTCGCGCCATGACCGTGACACCCGAGAAGACCACCGGAGCCTCGAAGCGCGACATCCTCGCGCTCTGCAAGGAACACGGCGTGGCGTTCCTGCGCCTCCAGTTCACCGATATCCTCGGCATCAACAAGAACTTCGAGGTGCCCGAGAGCCAGTTCGCCAAGGCGCTCGAAGGGGACATCCGGTTCGACGGCTCGGCGATCGAGGGATTTGTCCGCATCGAAGAATCGGACATGGTCCTGAAGCCCGACCTCGATACGTTCCGGATCCTGCCCTACGACGACGAAGGCGGCCGCGTCGCGCGGTTGCTGTGCGACATCTACAACCCCGACGGTTCCCCGTTCGCCGGGTGCCCGCGCCAGACCCTCAAACGGCAGATCGCGCGCGCCGCGGCGCTGCGCTACGACGTGATGGTCGGGCGTCGAGGCGGAGTTCTACATCTTCCAGCTCGGGTCGGACGGCAAGGCGACCACCCGCACGCACGACAGCGGCGGCTACTTCGACCTGACCCCGGTGGACCGCGCCGAGCAGATCCGGCGCGTGATCGTGCGCGACCTGGTCTCCATGGGGTTCGAGGTCGAAGGCGGCCACCATGAAGTGGCGCCCGGGCAGCATGAAATCGACTTCCGCTACGCCGGGGCGCTCGAGACCGCCGACAACCTCGCGACCTTCAAGTTCGTGGTGCGCAACGTGGCGTATCGCCACGGGTTCCTGGCCACCTTCATGCCGCAGCCGATCTTCGGGCAGGCCGGCTCCGGGATGCACACGAGCCATTCGCTGTTCCGGCAGGGCACCAACAGTTTCTACGATCCCAAGGCGCAGTGGGAACTGTCGACCGTCGCGTTGCAGTACATCGGCGGCCTCCTCAAGCACGCGCGCGGCTTCTGCGCGGTCACCAACCCGCTCGTCAACAGCTACAAGCGGCTCGTCCCGGGTTACGAGGCGCCGGTGCACGTCGCCTGGTCGATGCGGAATCGCTCACCGCTGATCCGCATCCCGGAGCGCCGCGAGGTCGGCACCCGCTGCGAGCTGCGGATGCCGGACCCGTCGGCCGATCCGTACCTCTCGCTCACGGTGCAGATCGCCGCCGGTCTGGACGGCATCGAGCGCAAGCTGACGCCGCCCGACCCGGTGAACAAGAACATCTTCGAGATGAGCTTTCGCGAGCGGCGTCACTACCGCATCGACGATCTGCCCCGGGACCTGCACGAGGCGCTCGAGTACATGGAAAAGGACGACACGGTCCGCGCCGCGCTGGGCGACCACATCCACGAGCGCTTCGTCGAAGCCAAGCAGCGCGAGTGGCAGGAGTACATCGGCCGCGTGAGCGAGTGGGAGCTGGAGCGGTACCTGGGCCTGTACTAGACCACCGACATGTAAGAGGCGCCTCGCCATGGGCACGGAGCCGTGCCCTTTTCATTTGCTTCGCAGTGTGAGGGCTTAGAAGATGTACGCTACGCTGATCGCGGCGACGACCTGAGAACCGCTGGTGCCGTTGTCATAGACGTCATAGTTCGACTGGTCATACCGGACTTCGGGCCGGATGAGAACGCCCGGGAAGGTCTTGATGTTCAAGTTCCCGGTGACGCTCCAGAGCGCGTGCGCGTCGTACGGCCCCCCCCGGCGAATACGGGTCCCAGGCCAAATGCGCCTGCCGTGCGCGCTCCCTGCGCATCGTTCAGGTAGTCGCCGCGCACCGAGAAAGTCGTTGTCGGCGACATGTCAGCGGCCAGCCAGACTCCGAGCGCCCACCAGGTAGCGTCTTGCGTCGGGTCGGCCAGGTTGGCGTTTGCCGCCTCCATGCCGTAGTCGCCCTGAATCCAGAGTGACGCCTTCCCGAGCTTCTTGTTGAGCAACGCTTGGAAGCCGTACCGGGCCGCGTCGAGGCCCGACTGCATCTGACCGTAGTACCCGATGAGGCCGAGGGACATGCTGGCGCCGGTGAGTCCCAACCGCCCCATGAAGCTCTTCTGGCCATCGGCCACGACGGTTCGGTCCCAACCGTTGTCGACTCGAAGCTCGACGTCTAGAGCGCTGGAGGGTTTGAGGTCGAGCTCAACGCCGGTCGAGGTGACGGGCTCGACAAATATGAACTGGTTCCCAATGGACCACACCGGGTTATAGGGGGTTTCGATAACCTCAAGGCCCATGAGCGTCACCATCTTCCCCATCTTGATCTGCATGCCGTTGCCGCTGCCAGTCGGGAGGTTGAGTACGGCATAGGCCTGGGTGACGTCGCCATTTGGACCGAGACTGAGGCCGCTGGACTGAGTGAGTGCGGCATTCTGTCCGAGGTACACTTCGGCACGCACGCCACCACTCACTTTCTTCGGATCGAA
The DNA here is from genome assembly GCA_963844035.1 of uncultured Gemmatimonadales bacterium. GTDB lineage: Bacteria > Gemmatimonadota > Gemmatimonadetes > Gemmatimonadales > GWC2-71-9 > AG25. The sequence goes on along the minus strand of CAWJMT010000004.1, from coordinate 335,895 downwards.
CGGCTTGTCGGCGACGAGCTTGAGGGCATTGAAGTAGAACGCGTTCGAATATCTATCGTAGGCATGCCCGACGATGATGTTCGGGTCCGCAGGCGCGGTTGAATACACGTAGGATCCTTCCGCGTAGCCGCTCAGCTTGATGCCAGGAGCTGCATCCTCGGCGGGGGCGGCGGCCGGCGCCGCGGCGGCGGCTGACAGGGAATCCGGCCCGACGTCGGGCACGGCCTCGGCGGCCAACGGGGTGGCGAGGGCACCGAGCCAGACAAGGCTCAGCAGTCGCTGCGTACGAGTGAGGGGCGACATTACGGCTCCTCTGCAAAGTGGTGAAAAGCGGCGTCCGTGTTGGACTGTTGCGTACCGTTCGGGCATCTTAAGTGCGAATTGACCATATGTCAAGCAATTCGTGCATTTCTTGCAAGGAACGGCTATCAATCACGCACTTTATGGTCATAGTAACGGCATAGGACTACAAACTCATGCAGATTATGCACTGCCGTGAAACCATTTCAGCTATTCTGGGTAGGGGGTGCCTCGTGCGGGGTTGACGCGCTCAGGCGGGCGATTAGTATGGGCGGGACACCCATGCGTCGCCGCCCCGTTTCCTCGCTGATTCGCATCATCGCGATTCGACTCTCTAGGAGAGGCGGGGGGCCGGCACTCGGGTAGCAGAAGGTTCCGAACCAGCAGGATCACCCGGCCTCTCGCAGCATGAGAGGCCGCGCACGTTTTTGGGCTGTCCTTCAACGGGCGGCCACGAGGTTCTAATGAAGCTCTTTCTGTACGACACCACCCTGCGGGACGGGACGCAGCGCGAGGGACTATCCCTCTCGGTCGAGGACAAGGTGAAGATCGCCCACCGCCTGGACGACCTCGGGATCCACTACCTCGAGGGCGGGTGGCCGGGCTCGAACCCCAAGGACGCCGAGTTCTTCGCGCGGATCGGGCGGGAGGGCCTGCGGAGGGCGAAGGTCGCCGCGTTCGGAATGACGCGGCGCGCCGGCACGCGCTGCGAAGACGACCAGAATCTCCGGGCCCTGCTCGAGGCGGAGACGCCCGTGGTGACGCTCGTCGGCAAGAGCTCGGCGCTGCACGTGGAGCGGGTGCTTGGCACTACCCGGGACGAGAACCTGCGGATGATCGGGGAAAGCGTCGCCTACCTGAAGCGCGCCGGCAAGGAAGTGATCTACGATGCCGAGCACTTCTTCGACGGGTCCCGTCTCGATCAGGCGTACGCGCTCGCGACGGTGCGCGCGGCGGCCGATGCCGGCGCCGACTGCGTCGTGTTCTGCGATACCAACGGCGGTGAGCTGCCGCATGTGGTAGAGGAACGGGTCTGCGCGGCGCGCGCCGAGATCTCGACGCCGCTCGGCATCCACACGCACAACGACTCCGGGCTGGGGCTCGCCAACGCGCTCGCGGGAGTCCGGGCGGGATGCGTTCACGTCCAGGGCACCATCAACGGCTACGGGGAGCGCTGCGGCAACCTCGATCTCATTCCGCTGATCGCCACGCTGCAGCTCAAGCTCGGCTACGAGGTGGTCACGCCCGAACAGCTCCGCAGCCTCACCGATGTGGCGCATTTTGTCGCCGCGGTCGCGAACTTGAACCCCGACGCCCACCAGCCGTACGTGGGTCGCAGTGCCTTCGTGCACAAGGGCGGAATCCACGTCGCCGCGGTCGCGAAGGTGCCCGAGAGCTACCAGCATATCGACCCGGCGCTGGTCGGCAACGAAATGCGCGTCGTGGTCAGCGAGCTCGCCGGCCGGCGCAACGTCTCGATGCGCGCCGAGGCGCTCGGGCTGAAGGTCGGGGTGTCCGAGAATGACCTGCTGCAGAAGATCAAAGAGCTCGAGCACCAGGGGTTTCAGTTCGAAGGAGCCGACGGCTCGTTCGAGATGCTGGTGCGCCGCTCAGCGGCGGACTACAAACCCCCGTTCGAGCTGCTCGGCTTCACCGTGGTGGTCGAGGAAACGAACGGGGCGGGGATCGGCGCGCAGGCGATGGTGAAGTTGCGCGTTCAGGGGGAGGTTGTGCACACGGCCGCCGAAGGCGCCGGGCCCGTCAATGCGCTGGATTGCGCGGTTCGAAAGGGCCTACTGCCGCACTATCCGGAGCTGGCCGACGTTCACCTGGTGGACTACAAGGTGCGGATCGTGGACGAGCATCTCGGCACCGCGGCCAAGCCGCGCGTGGTGCTCGAGTCTGCCCGAGGATCGGAGCGGTGGAGCACGGTGGGGTGTTCGGAGAACATCATCGAGGCGAGCTGGCAGGCGCTCAAGGACAGTTTGGAACTGCCGTTGCTCAGGGCGCGGGGGTGACGGGTTCGGCGCGGGCGGCCCGTTGCGGAATGAAGAGAATACAGGCGATGATCAACGCCGCGATCACGGCAGACGCAATTGGCCGGCTCAGCGCGAGCCCGCCCTCATTGACTGGTTTGTCGAGCACGTCACCCACGGTGGCGCCGAGCGGCCGAGTTACGATGAACGCCGCCCAGAACAGCAGCACGCGGGAGATGTTGGTCCAGAAATAGGCAGCGGTCACGAGAACCAATACTGCCGCGAACACCAGCGCGGCGCCCGCAAACCCGAGTCCGGATGAGTCGGCCATCCAGTCGCCGAGGGCGGTTCCCAGGGTTTGGGAAAACGTGATCGTTGTCCAGTAGAACGCCTCCACTCTGGGCGTGTTGACTGTCTGGACCGATACCGTCCCTTCCGACCGGTACCAGATGGCAAGCGAAGCCAGGACGCAGACCAGCAGGATCGCGGACCCTCCCGTGTAGCCGATCCCCAGAGAGCGAGTTGCGAAATCGGCAGCGGTCGTGCCCGCGGTCGTGGATGCCACGATCGTGGCCCAGTAGAGGAATGCGTGGAATTGCTGGGCCCTGATCTGAAGCACGACAAGCAGCACCAACACGGACAGGAATATCGCGGTGCCTGTCAGATAGCCTAAATCCCACGTCATCGTCACGGTGTCGCCGGCAGTCTCGCCCAGCGTGGTCGCCGCGATCTTGATGATCCAGAACCCCAGCGTGACGGCTGGGACTTTGCTCAACGTGGAATTGCTGGCCACGACGCAATCAGTCCGCGGCCTCCTGCGCCGCAGCCGGTGCCGCCTTGAACTTGATCGGGTCGGCCTTGAACCCTGCGCAGAACGTCCCGAACTCGCGGGCCCGATCGAGGATCGCCCGCGCCGTGCTTTCGCCTGGCTCGCGCCTTCCGCAGGCCGTCGAACTCCGCGCGCACATCCTGTCCACTGACCGTTGGTCTGCCCTGAGCGCACGAAGATGTTCTCGAACTCCCACATCGTCTGCTCGGGCGTGAAGGGATCGACCAGCCGCCGATAGAGCGGGACACGAGCCGCCGCTGCGGCCGCCTCGTACCCGGCGGCGAGCGTCGCCTCGAACTCCTTGTGGGAGAAGTACGCCTCGGCCTGCGCGAACGCTTCCTGCGCGTCCGCGACCGAGGGGACCTTCTCCGCCACGGTCGTTCCCGCGCACTCGCCCTTTACGCCCTGGCGGACCGCGAACTTTTCGTTCGCATGTCCCCAATCCTGATAGAACGAGGGATCCTCATCGAACGAGCGCACAGCGCGCAGCGGCTCGAGGATTTCCTTGAGCTTTGCCTCGCCAATCCGCTCGGCGCACGTGCCGAAGTCCTCGCCCGGCTGCCGCTCGCGCTGATAGGTGGAAAGCAGCGCCTCGAGCACCTTGACCCCGTTCTTGGCGGGGAATCGCCCGATCACACCGCCGAGCCGGGAAGTCTGCAGATCGGCCTTGCCACCCACGAACAGCAGATACGAGGGGACGGTACGGCCATCCTCGGTCTGGGCGGCGCTGTGGAAACCGATGTCGGCGACGGCGTGCTGCGCGCAGCCGTTGGGGCAGCCCGGAGATCTTGATCTTCACGTCGCGGGCGACGTCGGCGTACTCGGCGAGCTCGTTTTCGAGCGCCGCGGAAAGCGCCGAGCCGAGGCCTTTCGCTGAGGCGATGCCGAGGCGGCAGGTGTCGGCCGCGGGGCAGGTCGTGATGTCTTCCACGGTCTCGGCGCCGGCGTCGCCGAGTCCGATCGCGACCAGGGCGTCGTACAGCGCGGGCAGCTCCTCCTCGCGCACCCAGGGGAGGTACAGGTTCTGCTCGATCGAGACGCGCGCCTCGTTGGCGGAATAACGCCGTACGACGTCGGCCAGCTTGCGCAGCGGCTCGCTCTCGATGTCTCCCAGCCGCAGGCGCACGTTCACGCCGCGCAATCCCGGGATCTTGTGTGCCACCACCGAGTCGCTGTGCCACCGCTTGTAGGCCGGGCGGTCATCGTGGACCGGAAGTCCGCGGCGCGGCGCGGGGATCGGCTGATGCACGTCGATCAGGTCTTCCGGCGGGAAGGGAATCGGGCCGACGATCTCCCGCTCCTTGTCGAGCGCCTCCTTGAACTTCTCCCACCCCATCGCCTGGATCAGGAACTTCATGCGCGCCTTCATGCGCGACTTGCGCTCGCCGTAGCGATCGAACAGACGCAGGATGGCGGACGCGAAGTTGTACATCTCCTCGACCGGCAGGAACTCGCTGTAGACGTTCGAGAGCATGGGCGCGCCGCCCAGCCCGCCGCCCACGTGCACCGCGAACCCGCGACGCTCCTTCCCGTTCTCATGCCGCACGCGGGCGAGCCAGCCGATGTCGTGGATCCGCACGCCGGAATGGTCCTCGGTACATCCCTCGAACGTGATCTTGAACTTCCGCCCCATCACCTGGTTGTGGTCGTTGCGGACCAGGTAGCGAAACAGCGCATGCGCATAGGGCGCGACGTCGAACGCCTCGGTGGGGGACGTCCCGGCGCGGTAGCACGCCGTGATGTTGCGGACCGTGTTGCCGCACGCCTCGCGGGTCGTGATTCCCGAGCGGGCGAGGAAGCGCATCAGCTCCGGCGCGCTTTCGAGGATCATGTAGTAGATCTGGGCGTCCTCGCGCGTGGTGAAGTGCACGAACGCGCTCCCAAACCGCTCGGCGGCATCGGCGAGACAGGTCAACTGGTCTCCCGAGAGAACCGCGCCGGGAATCTTGATCCGCACCATCTGGACGCCGTCCTGGCGCTGGGCGTACACCCCGAACTGCAGGCGGATCTTTTGCATTTTCACTTCGCCGATCTCGCCACGGCGGAATTCCTTGATGTGCTCTTCAAGCTCCGCGAGCTCCTGGAGGATCCCTTCCGGGAGCGGCTGAGTAGCGGGGTCGGCGTGGGTCACGGTCATGATTCTGTCCCTTTAGGCTTCGATGAGAACGGCGGTATTGGCGGGCGATTCGGCGGGCAGCGTACCGTCACCCAGCGCGGTCAACAGGTCGCGCACCCGGACGACTTCACCGACGACGAGTGTCGCAGGCGCGGTGATTCCGGCGGCCTGCGCGAGCTCGGCGATCGTCGCCAGCGTTCCGACCACGGTGCGCTCTTCTGGAAGTGTGGCGCTGGCGATGATCGCAGCCGGTGTCTCGGGGCGAGCGCCATGCGCGAGCAGCCGCCCGGTAATGGTGGACAGGCCCCGCAGCCCCATCAAGAACACCAACGTCGGGATCCGGGCCAGCGCATCCCAATCGAGATCCGACTCCCCTTCGCACTCGTGCCCGGCGGCAACTGCGAACGCCGACGCAAAGCGCCGGTGGGTCACCGGGATCCCCGCGGCCGCGGGAGCCGCCAGAGCCGAGCTGACACCGGGGATCACCTCGAACGGAATACCGGCGTGCCGTAGCGTCTCGCACTCCTCAGCGCCACGGCCGAACACGAACGGGTCGCCGCCCTTGAGTCGCACGACCACCTGACCGCTCTGGGCGAGGGAGACCAGCAGCTCATTTGTCTTGTCCTGCTCGATCGACCGGCCCTCGGCGCGTTTACCGACGAAGATTCGCTCCGCCCAGGGCGCCGCGCGCTCCACGAGATGCGGATGCACCAGCCGGTCGTAGACGATGACGTCGGCGCGCCGGAGTGCGGCCATGCCGCGCACCGTGATGAGTCCGGGATCGCCGGGGCCCGCGCCCACGAGGAAAACCTTACCCGCGCCCGCCCTCACCCCCTGGCCCCCTCTCCGCTCCGCGGCGAGGGGGGACGTGGCGACGTTTCGTCGATGAGGTCGTCGATCCGCTTGCGCGCACCGACCAGGTCGCCGCGGCGCACGTATTCGACGACGTCGGAATCGACGATCTGGTACCACAGCTTGGTGCGCACCTTGAAATCGGGAACGCGGGCGGCAACGTGTGGCCGCAGCTCTCCCAGCAGATCGAGGAACGCCGCCTCTTCACGGCCGATCAGGGCGGCGATCCGCTCACGCAACCGCACCGCGAACGCGGGGCTTTTCCCCCCGGTCGAGATGGCGACGGCGATGTCTCCTTCGCGGTGCACCGCCGGCGCGATGAAGCTGCAGTGGGGCAGATCGTCCACGGCATTGAGGAGAATCCCGCGCTGCTCCGCTTCATCCCATACGGCCGCGTTGGCGCTGCGGTCGTCGGTCGCGGCGATCGCGATGAATGCGCCCTCCAGGTCGCCGCGCTCGTACGAGCGACGCTGGACTGTGATCGCGCTGGTCGAAGCCAGGTCTTCGAGCTTCCAGGTCAACACGGGGCTCACGACCGTGACGCGTGCGCCGGCGTCCAGCAGTCCAACGACCTTCTGCTCGGCGACCGCGCCGCCACCGACAACCACGACGCGCCGGCCGTTGAGATTCAAGAATACCGGGTAGAAGCTCATACCTTCTCTGTGAACGTGTGGATGCCGCATTCCGTCTTTCCCAGGCCGCTCCAGCGGCCGGCGCGCTCGGGCTCGCCGGGGCGCGTGGCGCGGGTGCACGGCCAGCAGCCGATGCTGGTGAAGCCCTGATCCATGAGGGGGTGATACGGCACCTCATGCTCGCGCAGGTAGCGCCTTTACCTGATCGCGGGACCACCCCGCGAGCGGGTACACCTTCACGACCGCGTGGTCCTTGATGCGATGGTACTCCAACACGTCGATCTCGGTGCGCGTCTGACTCTGGTCGCTGCGAACCGCGCTGATCCAGCTCTGGTACGCTCCTTCGACCAGCGCGCGCTCCAACGGCTCGACCTTGCGAATCGAGCAGCAGCGGTCGGGGTCGGTCTGGTACAGGGGGCCCGGGTCGGTGGCGGGGTGCAGCTCGACGAGATTCAGCCCGTACCGCGCGACAAACGAGTCCTTGAACGTGAGCGTCTCGGGAAAATGAAACCCCGTATCGAGAAACAGAACCGGCACGGTACGGTCGATCTGGCTCAGCAAGTGGGCGAGGACCAGGCCGCCCCCGCCGAAGCTGACGGTCAGCGCGCTGCGCTGCGGGAAGGTGGCCAGCGTCCAGCGGAGGATCGCTTCCGGCGAGGCGCCGCGCAGCTCCGCCGCGTGCTTGTGCACCGCGTCGGGAGACAGCACCGACCCTCCATCTGCCTGCGTCCCCTCGTTCACTAGGACCACCTCGTATGTGTGCGCCTGCTTGTTACCACTCGGGCCACCCCAAAAATCATCGGGCCCGTTCCCCTTCGAGGGGATCGGGCCCGATTCGCGTGCACTCGCGAGAAGCTACCTGTCCTGCGTCCGATGACCTCCGGACTGTGCACCGCAATCACGCCCGCTCCCCTGGGAGGGACAACAACAGCCAATTGCGTTGCAGCACAGTCGCATGGCTCGTACGCTACCATGTCTCACTGAGGGTGTCAACACGGCAGGCGCGCTGCTGCGCGCGCTAACCTTCGAGAGCGGGCGCGCTTACCGTGCCCGTCCGACCGCTTGACAGCCTGCAGGCAGCTTCGTAAGGTGCAACCTACGTTATGCCGCTTGACCCTCGCACCTCCCATCCGTTCCGCTTTGCGGACGACGCTCGGCTGGCCCGCCGAAAGCGGGCGTGCTCCCTTCTGTAGTCGTCTCGTCCAGAAATCATTGTAGCGGTCGCACCAACAGAGCACCCCGACGCTCTCGCGGCCGTCGCTCGTCGGGTCAAGTGAGGTCCTAGGTGATGGGGGATTCGTGTACCGTCCTCAAGTTCGGCGGCACATCCGTCGAGGACGTGGCTGCATTCGCGCGCGTGACGGAGATCCTGCGCGCCCGCGTGGCAGCGCACCCGGTGGTGGTGGTGTCGGCGCTCGCTCGCATGACGGATGCGCTGGTCGCGAGCGTGGACGCTGGAACGGTGCAGGGTCTCGAGCCGCACTTCGAGCGGCACCGCGAGATCGCCCGCCGGCTGCTCGGCGCCGCGGCCGCGGCACGGTTCAACGAAGATCTTGCCCATGCGCGAGACGATATCGCCCGCCTGCTCGAAGCCGCGGAGCGGGACCCGGCGCAGCTCCCCCGGCTCCGCGACGAGATCCTGTCGTACGGGGAGCGCCTCTCCTCGACGCTGCTGGCCGAGGGCCTGGCCGCCGCCGGGCTCCCGGCCACGGGAGTGGACGCCCGTCGCTGCATCGTCACTGACGACGCCTACGGCCGCGCCACGCCCGACGGCGGAGAGACGGAGCGACGCTGCCGCGCCGAGCTCGAGCCGCTGCTCGCGGCCGGACGTATCCCGGTGCTGGGAGGGTATGTAGCCGCCACCACCAGTGGCGTGACCACCACGTTGGGGCGCGGCGGCTCCGACTATACGGCGGCGCTGGTCGGCGCGGCGCTGAACGCGGCTGAAATCCAGATCTGGACCGACGTATCGGGCGTCCTGACGGCCGACCCACGCATCGTGCCCGGGGCCCGCACCATTCCCAGCCTATCCTACGCCGAGGCGTCCGAGCTCGCCTATTTCGGGGCGAAGGTGCTGCACCCGAAAACCATCCGGCCGGCCCTCGCCCGCAAGATCCCCGTGCGCATCGTGAACTCGCGCGCGCCCGATGATCCGGGCACCCTGGTCGCGACCGAAGCGGCGTTCTGGCCCGGAGCGGTGAAATCGATCGCTCACAAGGGGGGGATCACGGTGCTGCAGATCACCTCGGAGCGGATGCTCGGTGCGTACGGCTTCCTGCGCACGCTGTTCGAGGTGTTCGACCGCCACAAGATGCCGGTGGACGTGGTCACGACCTCCGAGGTGAGTCTCTCACTCACCGTGGAGGATGGCGCCGAGCAGCTGCCCGCGGTGGTGGAGGAGCTGAAGGCGATGGGCGACGTGCGCGTAGAGCCGGGCCGCGCCATCATTTGTGTGGTGGGCGAGGGGCTGCGCACGACGCCGGGGATCGCGGCCCGTGTATTCGAGACGATCCGCGACATCAACGTGTCGCTCATCTCGCAGGGGGCCTCGCGGGTGAACCTCACATTCGTGGTGGAAGAGGAGCAGGCGCGCGAGACTGTAGCGCGGCTGCACGCCGCGCTGCTCGATCGGGTGGCGCCGGATCCGGCATCGCTGCGCGCCCCGCGGCGCGGTGAGCCAGTCGAGCCGCTGGAGCTGGCGCGGCACCTGATCGATATCCCATCGGTCACGGGTGACGAAGACGCGGTCGCCCGCGCACTGCGGTCCTATCTGATGGAGCTGGGGTACCGCGTCGAGCTGCTGGAAGATGTGCCGGGGCGCCCGGGTCTGTTTGCTACGACCGATGTCCCCGCACGTCTGGTATTCTGCACGCACCTCGACACCGTTCCGCCCTTCTTCCCGTCCTCAGAGGATGACGAGTTTCTCTATGGACGGGGTGCGTGCGACACAAAGGGCATCATCGCGGCCCAGGTTGCAGCCGCCGAGCGGCTGCGGGCTGAAGGCGTGCGCGACATTGGGCTGCTGTACGTTGTGGACGAGGAGAAAGGCGCCCTGGGGGCGCGGGCGGCGAACAAACATCCGGCCGCGCGGGACTGTCGCTGGATGGTCGTGGGCGAGCCGACGGAGAACAAGCTTGCCGTGGGCAGCAAGGGCTCGATTCGCGTGGTGCTGCGGACCGAGGGGACGGGCGGCCATTCGGCGTATCCCGAGCGGGGTCGCTCGGCGATCCACACGCTGCTCGACGTGCTCGCGGATGTACGCGCGATCGCCTGGCCCAAGGACAGCTATTTCGGTGAGACGACGTGTAACATCGGCGTCCTGGCCGGCGGCGCGGGGTCGAACGTGATCGCCCCGGACGCCCGTGCCGACCTGCACATCCGGCTGATCGGCGACCCGGCTCCGGTGCGCGAGCTGCTCGAGCGTGCGGTGGCGGGACGGGCGAGCGTCGAGTATCTGAGCCACACGCCGCCGATCCGCCTCACCGCGGTCCCGGGGTTCGAACAGTGCGTCGTCGGATTCACCACCGACGTCCCCCACCTGTCGAACTGGGGCAAGCCGCTGCTGTTCGGCCCGGGCTCGATCCACGACGCTCACATGCCGCGGGAGCGGATCGCGAAATCCGAGCTGGAGCGCGGGGTGGACCTATACGTCCAGCTCGCGCGGCGCCTGCTCGAAACGCCCGCTACGGTCGGCGGAGGACGGTCATGAAGCTTGCATTCCTGGGCGACGGCCGGATGGGCAGCGTCGTGATGGCGGCCGCGCGCGCGTCGGGGCACACGGTCGGCGTGGTCCTGAACATCAACGACGCGAGCCTCGCGCCCGACAAGCTTGCTGCAGTCCTACGAGGTCACGACGCCGCCATCGATTTCTCCGCACCCGAAGCGGTGTTGCCGCATGTGGCTGCCTGCGTCGCGGCGGGGGTGCCGCTCGTCGAGGGGACGACCGGCTGGCAGGCGAAGGAAGCAGAAGCCCGGCGCCTCGTCGAACAGGGGGGCGGGGCGATGGTGGTCGGGGCGAACTTCTCGATCGGGGTGCACGTCTTCTACCGGCTCGTGGAACGCGCCGCCGAGTTGTTCCGCGGCGTCATGTCCTACGAGGCGTTCATCGAAGAGGCGCACCACGCGAACAAGAAAGATGCGCCGTCGGGAACGGCGCTCCATCTTCATTCGGTGCTGGCTCGCCGGTTGGGGCGCGACGTCCCGATCGCCAGCACGCGCGCCGGGCACATCCCGGGCGTGCACCGGGTCGGGTTCGACTCGGCCGCGGACCAGCTGACGCTCATCCACACCGCCCGGTCCCGGGAGGGGTTCGCGGCCGGCGCGCTCGCGGCGGCGCGCTGGATTGTGGGCCGGCGTGGCGTTTACGCCTTCGAGGATGTGCTCGACGAGATTCTCGAAGCGGAACGAAAGGCGGGAGCATGACGATACGCGTTGATTGGCTGCGGGGCTGCGCGACCGCGCTCGTGACGCCGTTTGCGGGCGATGGGCGCGTGGACGAGGCTCGGATGCGGGCGCTGCTCGAACGACAGATCGCGGGCGGCGTGAAGGTGCTCGTGCCCTGCGGCACGACCGGCGAGGCGATGACGCTGACGCCCGAAGAGCAGATCGGGGTCGTGCGCTTGACCGTGGAGACCGTGCGCGGTCGCGCGCGCGTGCTCGCCGGGGTGGGGAGCAACGCGACCGCTGCGACGGTCGAGCGCGCGCAGGCGGCACGCGCGGTGGGCGCCGATGCCGTGCTGGTCGTCGCGCCCTACTACAACAAGCCGACCCAGGCGGGACTCACGGCGCATTTCACGGCGGTCGCGAAGGCGGTCCCCGGGCTGCCGGTCGTGCTCTACAACGTCCCGGGGCGTACCGCCTCGAACATTCAGGCGCCCACGGTGCTGGGCCTCGCCCGGGACGTGGACAACATCGTCGCGGTGAAGGAAGCGTCCGGAGACTTCACCCAGATCATGGCGATCCTGCGGGACCGGCCCAAGGACTTCCGTGTTCTCTCGGGTGACGACGCGCAGACCTTGCCCCTGATCGCGCTCGGTGCCGATGGGATCGTCGCGGTCGTCTCCAACGAGGTCCCCGACCTGATGGTCCGGATGACAGACCTCGCGCTGCAGGGGAATTGGCCCGCGGCGCGCGAGCTGCACTACCGCCTGCTGCCGCTCATGGAGGCGAACTTCATGGAGTCCAGCCCGGGGCCGGTGAAGGCGGCGATGGCCTTGATGGGACTGCTCGAAGAGACGTTCCGTCTCCCGCTCGTGCCGGTGCAGGAAAAGACGAAGGCGCGCCTGCGGGACGTGCTGCAAGAGCTGGGAGCGCTGCAGCGTCATGTCGCTGCGTGAGGAGATCGAAGCGCTCGCCGCGGCGGGCCGTCCCATGTTCGGGCCGGCCGAGCGCGCGACGTTCGTGGCGTTTCGCGAGCAGTTGTCGAGCGGAGCGGTTCGCGCCGCCGTCCGGGAGCCCGACGGCACGTGGCGCGCCCAGACATGGGTCAAGCAGGGAATCCTGCTCGGTTTCAAGATGGGCGCGCTCGCCGATCTGTCGGTCGACGACACGTTCCGCTTCTTCGACAAGGACACGTATCCGGTACGCTCGACCACGCTCGCCGATCGGGTGCGCATCGTGCCGGGCGGCTCCACGATCCGCGACGGCGCGTACGTCGCGCCCGGCGTGGTCTGCATGCCGCCGATGTACGTCAACGTGGGCGCGTACGTCGATGAAGGGACGTTGATCGACAGTCACGCGCTGGTCGGCTCGTGCGCGCAGATCGGCAAGCGGGTGCATCTGTCGGCCGCTGCACAGATCGGCGGCGTGCTCGAGCCGGTGGGGGCGCTGCCCGTGATCATCGAGGACGACGTGCTGGTAGGCGGGGGCTGCGGCGTGTACGAAGGGACTATCGTGCGCGAGCGGGCGGTGCTCGCTGCCGGTACGATCCTCACCGGCTCCACACCGGTCTACGATCTGGTACACGAACGCGTGTACCGCCGGCCGAAGGGCGGGGTGCTCGAGATCCCGGCGTGTGCGGTGGTGGTGCCGGGTGCGCGGGCAGTGAGCGGCACGTTCGCCGCCGCCCAGCACTTGTCGCTCTACACGCCCGTGATCGTCAAGTACCGCGACGCCCAGACCGATGCCGCGACGTCGCTCGAGGATGCGTTGCGATGAGTGAGTTCAGGCCGGCGCGCCGGCTCGCCGGCATCGAGAAGAGCGCGATCCGCCAGTTCTTCGACCGCGCTCCGGCGGGGAGCATCAACCTCGGCCTGGGGGAGCCGGACCTGCCGACGCCCGATGTCGTGCGCCAGGCCGCGGTGCGCGCCATCCTCGAAGAGCAGAACGGCTACACCACGCATGCGGGACTTCCCGTCCTGCGCGAGCTGGTGGCGGCGGGATACCCGCACACTCGCGCCGGCGCGGAGCGGGTGATCATCACGGCGGGGTCGCAGGAGGCGCTGTACCTCGCGCTCACGACCCTGGTGGATGACGGGGACGAGGTGCTGGTCCCCGATCCCGGGTTTCTCGCGTACCCGGCGATCGTGCGGATGGCGGGTGGGCGCGCTGTGCCCTATCGCCTGCCGGCGGCGCGCGACTTCGGGTTCGATATCGACGACTTCCGGCGGCAGATTTCGCCGCGCACCAAGGTGGTCGTCTGCATCAGCCCGTCCAACCCGACCGGCCGGGTGCTGTCGCCTGCGGACCTGCGGGCGATGGCTCAGGCGCTCGAAGGGACGGCCGCGACCGTGATCAGCGACGAGATCTACCGCGATCTGTATTTCGGCGCCGCGCGGCCCGCATCGATCTCGGAGTACCATCCGCAGACCGTGATCGTTGGCGGCCTCTCCAAAGCACTGAGCATGACGGGGTGGCGGCTGGGGTGGCTCTGCGCGCCGGCGGATGTGGTGCGGAGCGCGCTGGTGCTGCACGGCTACGTGACGACGTGCGCGTCCACCATCTCGCAGAAGGCCGCCCTCGCAGCGTGGACGCCGGAAGCGGACGCGGCGCGGGCTGAGTTCCGCGCGACCTTTCGCGCGCGCCGCGATCACATCCTCGGGCTGATGGCGGGTACACTGCAGCTGCGGGCCGTGCCGCCCGAGGGCGCGTTCTACACGATGACCGATGTGGCGGCGTACGGGTCATCGGCACGCGTCGCCGAAACGTTGCTCGAGCATGGCGTCATCACGGTGCCGGGAAGCTCGTTCGGGTCGGAAGCCGAGAAGTATCTCCGTGTGTCGTTCTGTGCCGACGAAGGCACCCTCACGGAAGGCGTGCGCCGTATGGGGGAGGCACTCGCCCGTCTCAGACCGCGTCAGGAGTTGTCGGTATGACCAAGAAGATTCGGGTCGGCATCCTTGGGGCCACAGGAACCGTGGGCCAGCGCTTCGTGCAGATGCTCGAGGGGCATCCGCAGTTCGTGGTCACGGCGCTCGCCGCCTCCGATCGGTCGGTGGGGAAGACCTACGCCGAAGCGTGTGTGTGGCGCCTCCCGGGGGACATGCCCAAGAGCGCGCGCGCGCTGCCCGTACATCCGCCGCGGCCGCCGCTCGACTGCGATGTGATCTTCTCGAGCGTGCCGTCGGAGGTCGGACGGGAAATGGAAGGGTGTTTCGCCGAGGCCGGCTACCCGGTGATCAGCAACACCTCGTCGTATCGCATGGACGCAGGCGTGCCGCTGCTGGTCCCCGAGGTGAACCCCGACCACTTAGGGCATCTTGAACGGTCGCAAGGGAAAAGGCTTCATCGTCACGAATCCCAATTGCTCGGCGATCGGGATTGCGCTCGCGCTTGCGCCGCTGCACCAGAAGTTCGGCGTCGAAGCCTGCGTGGTGACCACGCTCCAGGCCATCTCCGGGGCGGGATACCCCGGCGTGTCCGCGATGGACATTACCGACAATGTGGTGCCCTATATCGGTAGCGAAGAGGAAAAAATCGAGCGCGAAACACAGAAGATTCTCGGGACCGTCCGAGACGGCACCATTGCCTCGGCGCCGTTTCCCGTGAGTGCGCAGGTCCACCGCGTGAACGTCCAGGACGGGCACATCGCCGCGATCAGAGTGAAGCTCGGGCGTAAGACCGATGTTGCCGGGGTGCGCGCGGCGCTCGCAGAGTTCAGCGGGGTGCCGCAAGCGCTCAAGCTCCACACCGCTCCCGAGCGGCCGATCATCGTGCGCGACGAGCCGGACCGGCCCCAGCCACGGCTCGACCGCGATGCCGGCGGCGGGATGAGCGTCACGGTCGGGCGGATCTTCCCCGACCAGGTCCTCGGGTACCGTTTCGTGGCGCTGAGCCACAACACCGTCCGCGGCGCGGCGGGCGCGGCGATCCTGAACGCGGAGCTGCTGGTGGCGAAGGGGTATTTCGGGGGCTGACCCGCCCCGATTCACCCCCGCCTCCGTCCGTTTCACCCCGCCGCCACCCCGTTTACGTCAGCGCGCCCCACGGCCCTCATTGGAATTGCTTGTTTCGATCCGTGCAGACCACTACCCACACGGAGCGAACCATGAGCGGACACCTCTCCCGTTGGTGCGCCGCGGCGACCGCCGCCGCGGCTGTCACCGCCACGCCGGGCCCCGCAGCGGGTCAGATTCCTGTCAGAGAAATGGCCTACATCTGCCGCGTGTCGGTCGTGACCACCGATTCCAAGGGCAAAGTCACGGCCCAACCGACCATTGTGGCGCGCACCATCGTACGGGGCGACTCGGCGCGGGCCGATGTCGTCGAAGGCGTGGACGACTTCAAGCCCGGGACGTTCTTCCTGACCTACGATGGCGGGCATACCCTCTACATCGTGAATCCCGAGAAGCGGCAATATTCAGTCGTGCCCCTCGACTCGATGGGCGACGCGATCGCCGGCGCCATGAATCGCGGTGCCTTCAAGGTGAAACTCGACAACGTGCAGGCGGGGTTCGAGCGCGTGCCCACGGGCGATTCGATCGGGGGATTCCGGACGGAGCAGGTGCGCATCAGCCGGAGCTTTCGCGTGACCCTCAAGGTGCTCCTCATCAAGAAGCGCATCCAGATGCGGGAGACGCGCGACGTGTGGCTCAGTCCCGATCTGCCGCGCCTGCCCAATCCCCTCGGCGGGATGTACATGGCGATCGGCGACGCGACGTCCCGCGCCGATCCAGTGCTCACCGAGCGGATGGCCGCGATTGACGACTCCGTCGGCTCGGCGACCCGGCTCCGCGTGGTGCACCGGCTGGTGACCGGGGATGACGACGATCCCACTGAGACCGTGACGACGATCGAAACACTCGACCTGGCGCCGGCCCGGACCGATTCGGTGCACTTCGACTTGCCGGTGGGCTTCAAGAGGAAGGACAAATGACCTCGCCTCAGGTGCGGGTCGTCGCCCTCGCGACGCGAGCGGAATGGGCGGCCGTCGTCTTGTTTCTCCTGTTCGTGACGATCGTCGAGCCGGCCGACCGGTTGCAGCAGGGCATCACCACCCCGTTGGTCGTGGGCCAGGTGATCCGGTTCCTGTGTTGGATCGCGATCCTTCCCGCGACCTTCGCCGCCCTGGACCGCCTCCCGCTCACGCGCGGGGTACTGCTCCGGAATCTTTCGCTCACCGTCGGAGTCGCCGCCCTAGCAGGCGTGGTTCGCGGGCTGCTGGCGACGACGCTGGCGCGCCTCACGGCGTACGTGGTCCCAGGGATGGCGGCGGACCTGGTTGGTCCCGCGGCACTGGGGAGCGAGATCGACCGCGCCGTGGGACAGTTCCTGGTGTTCCTCTTCGTGCCCTACTTTGTGCTGTATCGCTTGCACCTCCGCCGCCTGCAGCAGCGTCAGGTGAAGGAGACAGAAGTATCACTGTCGCGGGCCCAGCTGCACGCACTGTCGGTCGAGCTGCAACCGCACTTTCTTTTCAACACGCTGAACGCCATCGCGGCGCTGGTCCGGGCCGATCCGCGGACCGCCGAGTCGATGCTCGTGAAGCTGAGCGACCTCTTGCGCCTGACGCTCGACGGGACGGCCGGTGGGGAGTCTTCACTGGGAGATGAAATGGAGCGGCTCGAGCTGTACGTCGCCCTGCAACAGATGCGATTCGGGCCCCGGCTCACCGTGACGACGGCGATCCCGGACGACATCCGTGGCGCCCGGGTGCCCAGCATGCTGCTGCAGCCGCTCGTCGAAAACGCGTTGACGCACGGCATCGGCCCCAAGGTTGGCCCGGGCGCCATCGCGATCACCGGCGCCCGCAACGGGGACCGGTTGGTGCTGTCGGTCCTGGACGACGGCGTGGGGTTGCCTGCGGACGCGCGCTCCCGCGAGCGCATCGGGGTCGGCAACACGCGCGCTCGTCTTGCCACGCTGTTTCCCGGGGACCACCGCTTCGAGCTCGCTCCGGTTGAGTCAGGAGGGGTGCGGGCCACGATCGACATTCCGCTTCCAACAGGCTGTGCCGCGTGCGCGCGCTGATCGTTGACGACGAGCCGCTGGCGCGGCAGCGCCTGCGGACCATGCTCGCCGACCACCCCGACGTCGACATCCTGGGCGAGAGCGAGACCGCCGAAGAGGCGCTCCGCGCCATCCGCGGCCTCAAGCCGGACCTCGTGTTTCTCGATGTGCAGATGCCGGGCCTCGACGGCTTTCATGTGCTCGACACGATGAACGTCACGCCGGCGCCATTCGTGGTGTTTGTGACGGGGCAGGCGGAGCACGCGGTGCGCGCCTTCGATCGCGCCGCCGGCGACTACCTTCTCAAGCCGTATGACGATGGCCGGCTGGCCAAGGCGGTGGGCCGCGCGCGGGCGGCGTTGCAGCAGCGCGGCGGCTACCTCGAACGCATCGCGGTGACGTTGGGCAAACGGACCGTGTTCGTTGAAACCGGTGCGATCGACTGGATCGAAGCGCGCGACAACTACGCCTGCCTGCACGTCGGCCAGCAGCAGCACCTGGTGCGCGAGACCCTCACCACGCTGGAAGCGACGCTCGACCCCAAACACTTCGTCCGCATCCACCGCTCCGCCATGGTGCGCTTCGAGCGCATCAAAGAGGTTCGCAACCTGGGGCTCGGCGACCACGCCGTGGTGCTGCAGGACGGCACTGAGCTGCCGATCGGCCAGAAGTACCGCGACCGACTGCCGCGAGGGTAGCGCGGTTCACCCCAGAACCAGCCCGCTTCGCCACAACGTTCACCACCATCTCATGTCGCAGCGCTTGATTCGCTCCATGCACTTCACACTCATACGGGGCGAATCCATGAACAGGCGTCACGCAGTCTCGAGTTGCTTCCGCGCATGTATAGCGGTGCTGGCGTTCGCCGGCCCGCTCCGCGCGCAATCCGAGTTTGCTGCAATCGACAGTATGATCGAGGACCAGTTCAGGCAGGGCGGGGTGCCGGGCGGGGCGCTCGTGATCGTGAAGGGAGACCGGGTGGTGCACGCGCGCGGATTCGGCGTCGCCGATCGCACCGGCCGCAAGGTGACGGCGGCCACGCCGTTCTATCTCGGCTCCACCACCAAGAGCTTCACCGCGCTCGCGATTCTCCAGCTGGCGGAGGAAGGGCGCATCGATCTTGACGCCCCGGTCCAGCGCTATCTCCCCTGGTTCACCCTGGCCGACACGGCGTTCTCGCGCGGCATCACCGTCCGCCAGGTGATGATGCATTCCGGCGGGATTCCTGGGCGCGCGGGCGAGTACTGGCTGGACGACCCCGATACGAGTGCCGCAGCCGCCGTGCGGCACGTTCGACGGCTCGGGAGTGTGAAGCCGGTGCGCGGCTTCCAGTACAGCAATGCGAACTACACGACCCTGGGGCTCGTGATCGAGGCCGCGAGCGGGATGCCGTACGCGGCGTACATGCGCACGCGGGTGTTCGAGCCGCTGGAGATGCACCACACGCACACCGAGCGTGCCGACGCGGAGCGGGACGGGCTGTCGACCGGCTACCGGGTGATGTTTGGCGTGCCGATCGCGACGGTGCAGCCGGCGAACCGCGGCGACCTGGCCGCCGGATACCTGATCTCCAGCGCCGAAGACGTGGGACACTACCTCGCGGCGCAGCTCGGTCAGGGGCGGTATGCGGGGCGGCCCGCGCTCTCGCCCCGCGTTGTCGCGGAGATGCACACGCCGCGGGGGAACATCGTGCCTGGCACCGACCTGGCGCTGGGGTTCGTCATCCAGGACATCGACGGGGTCAAGACGCTCGAGATCGCCGGCTCGGTGCCGGCGTTCCTCTCCCGCTTCATCTTGTTGCCCGACAGCGGATGGGGCGTGGCGCTGCTCGCCAACGCCAACGGCGTCGCGGCGGAGGGTCACGTTCAGGACGCCGCGGTGAATGTCGCGCGCATGGTCATGGGCCGGCCGCCGGTCCCGATCACGTTTCCGCTGATCTTTGCAGGTATGCTCGCGGTGTTCCTGTCGCTGCCGTTTCTTCAGGTCGCGTCCGCGGTCTTCTCGCTGCGTCGCTTCCGGCGCTGGAGCGCGCTGCCGGCCACGCGGCCGGGCACCGGGCGCGCCCGCACACTGCGCATTGTGTTGCCGGCGCTCGGCGGTCTGGTCCTGGGAGTACTTCTGCTGGTGGGCCTTCCGCTGGCGTTCCAGTCTTACTTGCGGATCATGCGGCTTTTCCAGCCGGGGATCGGGTGGGCGATCACGCTGAGCGGCTGGTTCGCGCTGATGTGGGCGGTGGTGCGAACGGCTATCGCGGTGCGGTCTTCGCGTGCTGCACGACCCTGATGTGCTCGAGACGCGCTGCGCCCTCGATGGTCACGAGGAGCTCGGCGCGGATCTCGTCGCCGTTCTCGAGGAAGGTGAGGTCCTGGGGATTGGCCGCGCGGTAGGGCATGGTCATCGACGACATGTACCCGGGTATGTCGTCGTGCTTCACGACGAGATTGCCGCTGGCCCGGTTGACGGCGACGACCGTGCCGTGCAGGTCGTAACGGCGGGTGATTTGCTCCGGCTTTGCGCGACACGCCGTCCCAAGAGCTGCCGTCAGGAACAGCGCGACCGCGCCAACGGTCCGCGCAGCGCTCAGACTACCTCACGACCGACCGTATCCCTCGCTGCCTTCGCCAGCCGCTCATGCTCGTCGCGTTGCCAGATGTAGATGAGGATCGCGACGCCGGCGAGGCCCACGAGGACGTCGCCGAACATCATCAGCCCGCCGGCGCGCTGCTGGTCCTCGAACGCATCGATCCCGTTGATCGGCGGCGCAAGCTCGAACACGCGATTGAGCGGGAACGGTGCCAGGCCCATGAACATGCCGATCCCCATCCGCGCCGCGGTGCCTGCGAGCACATACGCGAGCCGCGCTGCCGGCCCCAGCGCCGGCTGCGGCCAGCGCCGCACGACGGGCCACCAAAACGCGAGGCCGCCGACCAGCCACGCGAGATCGAGGACAAACGAGCCGACCTGCGTCACCATCAAGGCGTCCACGATCGGTGGCAGGTGGGTGAGGAACACGATGACGGTGAATCCGACGATTGCGGTGAGGGGGTTCGTCACCTGCGAGAGGATCGAGCTCAATCGGGCCCCGCGCGTCGCTTCCCAGCCTTCGGGAAGCCCGAACAGCAGCAACGGCGGCAACGCCAGGCCGAGACCGATGAATTGCACGGTGTGCACGCTCGCGAGGTAACCGGCCCCGAGTGCGCCGATCGGCCAGTCGAGCAGCAGCCATACCCCTGCGATCCCCGACGCGGCCGCCGCCGCGCGCCATTGGCGCAGTTTGCGGGCGTCGGGATCGGCGGGGGCCGGGATGGCCCGATAGGTGCGCCGGTAGGCCATGGCGATCAGCGCAACCAGCAGCCACACGCCCAGGTAGGGACGCCACTCCCAGGTCCACGGCACTCCCTGCGCCGAACACCACCACTGCATCAGTCGGCGCCCCCCCGCGCGCTGGGGACGGGGACGGTCGCGACGAGCTTCGGCAGGTCGTGCAGCCAATCCTCCTGCCGGATGCCGAAGGGATAGAAAACGCGCGCCGAGTCGGCGATCACCGCGATCACCGGGGCCCCGTGCCCGACCGCGTAGCCGCCGTCGGGAAGCTTCTCGAACACGGTGGCGGGCATTTTGAAGTCGTTCTGGATCTTGTTCACCTGGTCGAGCGGGCCCCGCAGGCCTACGAACGAGCGATCGAAGTTGTCGAGCCAGGCGCGCAGCTCCTGCGGCGTGTCGCGCGCCGGGTCCACTGTGACGAACACCACCTTCACCTTGCGGGAAACTTCGGTGGGTAGCCGCCGCAGCACGGCCGCCAGGTTGGCCATGTGCACCGGGCAGATGTCCGGGCAGTGGGTGTAGCCGAAGAACAGCAGGCCGAGCATGCCGTTCGTTTCCTGCCTGAAGTGGTAGGGCTGGCCGTCGGTGGTAGTGAGGGTGAAATCGGGTGCGGGGATCGGTTGGACGATGACGTCGCCCTTGTATTCACCCGCCCGCACGACCTTGGTGGTCGTGCCTCGGCAGGCCGACCCGAGAACGGCCATTGCGCACAGGGAGAGAATCGCTCGATGATGGAACACAGGTTCGGAATTATAGCACGGAGGCCGCCGGTTCGGTCCCGTTCCACATTGACGCCTCATGAGGCAATTTGCGTGTCATGATCCGCCGCTGCTGTCTCATCGCCGCTGCCGCCAGCACCCTCGCGGCCGTCCCGGCGCGCTCCCAGGAGGACTCCGCCAAGACGGTCGTGCTTCCAGCGGTTGTCGTGACGGGGCGCTCCGACAACCTCATCGGCACCGCCGCGACCGCGTCGGAAGGACGAGTGGGAGCCGCCGACCTCCGGCTGCGACCGATCGCTCGCGAGGGAGAGCTGCAGGAGACCGTGCCCGGCGTGATCGTCACGCAGCACTCCGGGGACGGCAAAGCCAACCAGTACTTCGTGCGCGGGTTCAATCTCGATCACGGCACCGACTTCCAGACGACGCTCGACGGCATGCCCCTGAACATGCCGACGCACGCCCATGGCCAGGGCTACACCGATCTGAACTTTCTCATCCCCGAGTTGGTGGACTATCTCGACTATCGGCTCGGTGTGTATCACGCCGAGGTTGGAGATTTCGGAAGCGCCGGCGCCGCCGAGTACCACCTGGCCCGTTTGCTGAGCCGGCCCTTCGCCACCACGACAGTCGGGGAGAACGGGATGGCGCGCCTTGCGGCGGGCGCGTCGGCGCGGGCGGGAGGCGGCGATCTGCTGGTTGCCGGCGAGGTGAAGGGCTACAACGGTCCTTGGGAGATCCCCGAGCAGCTGCGCAAGCTGAGTGGGGTCACCCGCTACTCGTGGGAACGGGGATCGTCGCAGTTCTCGATCCTTGGCATGGCGTACCACAACCAATGGAATGCGACCGATCAGATCCCCTTGCGGGCGGTCGAAGGCGGCTTGATCAGCCGGTTCGGGCACGTCGACCCCACGGACGGCGGTAGTACGGGGCGCTACAGTCTCTCGGGCTCGTGGAGCCACACGTGGCGCGCGGTCGCTGCAGCAGGTCCAGCTGTTCGGCATTCGATCCGACCTCAGCCTCTTCTCGAACTTCGAGTACCGGCTGAGCGACACGACGAGCGGCGACCAGTTCAATCAGCGCGAGAGTCGCCTGGTACTCGGCGGGAAAGCCACGCAGACGCAGCAGGTGGACGCGCTCGGTGCGTCACATGTGTCTGACTGTTGGGCTGCAAACTCGTTACGACATCCTCAGCCCGGTCGGCCTGTACCGCACGGTAGCCAGAGTGCGGTCGGGCACCGTGCGGGAGGACGAGGTCCGGGAGTCGGCCGTCGGCCTGTTTGTCCAGGCGACGTCGCGATGGCGGCCGTGGTTCCGCACCGTGCTTGGGAGTTCGTGGTGACGGGTACTCCTTCGACGTAGCGAGCGACCTCGCCGTCAACTCCGGGCATCGCAACGCCGGCATCGTGAGCCCCAAGGCCTCGTTGATCTTCACCCCGTCCCCCGCGGCCGAGGTGTATCGTGAGCGGTGGACTCGGGTTTCACAGCAACGACGCCCGCGGGACGACTATCACGATCGATCCCAGCACGGGCATGCCGGCGCCGCGGGTTGATCCGCTGGTGCGCTCGCATGGTGCCGAGATCGGCATCCGGGCTACGCCTCGCCGGGGCTGGCATTCCACGCTTTCGGTTTGGGCTCTGAATCTCGACAGCGAGTTGCTGTTCATCGGGGACGGTGGGACGACGGAGCCCGCGTCCGCCAGCCGGCGCCGTGGGGTGACGTGGGCGAACTTCTACCGCCCGATTCCGCAGCTGGCGCTCGACGCGGACGTGTCGTTTGCCCAGGCGCGGTTTAGCGGTGTGTCCGGCGAACGAGGATCACATTCCCGGGCGCCTCGAGAATGTCGTGGCATCGGGAATCACCTGGAGTTCGGCGCCGCGCGGCATGTTCGCGTCGCTTCGGCTGCGACACTTCGGAACGTATCCGCTGATCGAGGACAACAGCGTCCGCGCGACACCGACGAACCTCGTCAACGGCGAGGTGGGATATGCGGTGCGCGGGCTGCGAATCCACGTATCGGTATTGAACATCTTCGACCAGGTCGCGAACGACATCGCCTACTACTATACGTCCCGCCTCGACGGTGAACCGGCGGCCGGCGTTGACGATATCCATTTTCACCCGGTCGAGCCCCGCCAGGTGCGAATCGGGCTGGGCTGGGGCCTGTAGCGTCATGCGAGCGCTCCGGCTTGCCCTTCGACGTGCGCTTGGGGTAATATCGGACGCTGACTAATCCAATGACTCGCCCCCTGCTGCGCCGCGCTGGCGGCCTGTTCCTCCTTCTGGCTTGGATGCCCGTAGCCACCGCGAACGCGGTGTCATGCGCGGCATACTGCCTGATGGGGACCGAGATGCCGACCCATGAGCACCACGCCATGGGAGCCGAGCATCGCCAGACAGGGCATCACACACCCGGAGCCAAGATCTCGGCCCCGGAGCATTGCGGGATGCCGGATCTCCTGGTGGCCGCCTGCGTGCTGCCGCAATTGCCGGCGACTCCTGCCATTGATTTCGTTGTCGTAGACGTGCATGTCGATGTCCTCAGTGCCGCTGTTGTCCGCCACACCCGAGTTCGCAACTCCGCCTCCTCGAGCCTAGCCCTCCCAACAGTCGTTCCTGAGTAGTCGGGGATTCTCGACCGCCGCCTCGTCGCGGCTGTCACCCGGCAATTCACGATCCATCAGTCACCAACACTCTCGGTGGGGGATGCTTGCATGCGGCAGTGGGTCGAGGATCATGTGTCACTCGCGCTC
The DNA here is from genome assembly GCA_963844035.1 of uncultured Gemmatimonadales bacterium. Taxonomy (GTDB): domain Bacteria; phylum Gemmatimonadota; class Gemmatimonadetes; order Gemmatimonadales; family GWC2-71-9; genus AG25. The sequence continues at coordinate 312,010 of CAWJMT010000004.1, read as the reverse complement.
TTGGCATGCGCGATGCTGGCCGGCAACGCGCGCGCCCAGGACAGCGTGACCGTGCCCACGCAGACCGTCGGCTCGGTCGAGGGGAAGGTCATCGACGGTACCGGTGAGCCGCTGGCCGGGGTGAGGGTGCTGGTTGAAGGGACCAGCCGCTCCGCGGTGACCGATGCGCACGGCGCCTTCCGGATCACCGAGGTGCCGGCGGGCCCGGCGGTCGTCGTCGCTCGCTATGTCGGCCGTGAGCCGGTGCGGCTCACCGTGACCGTCCCAGCCGGCGGGAGCGTCCGGGCCGACTTTGCGTTGGGGGCGGTGCAGCTGGGGACGGTCGTCGTGTCGGCCACACGCACCACGACGACGCTCGAGCGCATGCCGTTGCACGCGACCGTAATCGACCATGAGGATCTGCAAAAGTCCCCGGCACAGACGCTCGACCAGCTGCTGCGCGGGGTGTCGGGCATGAACATGTCCGGGGCGCCGTTCTACACGACCGATCCCACCGGCCACCAGACGAAGCTGCGCGGGCTGACCAGCAATAGCTCGGTGCTCGTTCTCGTGGACGGGATTCCCGTCCACGATCCCTTCTTTGGCACGACGCAGTGGTTCAAGGTGCCGCTCTCGGCGATCGAGCGTGTCGAAGTGGTTCGCGGTGGCAATTCGAGCCTCTGGGGCAACCTCGCCATGGGAGGCGTCATCAACATCATCACCAAGAAACCGATTGACAACGGCGGCGAGGTCAACGTGAACTACGGCTCGCTGAGCACGACCACCCCGGCGCTGTCGAAGAACTTCGTGGCGAGCAAGAGTTTGTCGCTTCGGGTCTCCGGTGACGTGCTCAGCACCGACGGCTACCAGACGACTCCTTCAGCGTATCTCAACACGGTGCCCGGCAAGTCGGCGTCGTCGGCCACCAACGGGAACGTGCAGGTCGCGGCGTACTACGCGCCAACCCCGGACGTCAACGCCTTCCTGCGCGCGGGGTACCATCAGCAGAACGAGCTCATCGGTGGGTATGAGTACGGGACAAACTTGCAGAAGAGCCCGGATGCGGCAGCCGGGCTGAGTAAGGTCTTCGGCGGGGGTTCCCGCGTGGACCTCAGGCTGTGGACGCAGTACCTGAACTTCGACAAGAGCAACGGAGCAGCGTGTTACCTCGAATCCGCGACCAACTGCAACACGACGTCGGTCACGGCGCCGCTGGTCCAATACGCGAACTCGCACGACGAGAGCCCGTACCACGAGCTGGGAGGCTCGGCGATCATCTCGTCCGCGGATTTCAAGGGCTTTCTGGCGAGCGTTCAGGGGGGCGTCGACTACCGGATGGTCGGCGGCCAGGACTCGGCCTGGACCTACAATCAGGCCAACCACCACCGATGGCTCGTCGACAACGATCAACCGCATCAACTTCGGCAAGGGGCAACAGCAGTTCGTCGGGGTGTTCAGCCAGGTCAGGGTCGTTCCGGTCAGACCGCTCGTCAGTCACCATGAGCGTCCGGTACGACTATTGGGTGAACCAGCATGGAGTCGCCGAGATGACCAGGTACTCGAACGGCGCGCCCGACCCGACCACCGGGGGACCGGTTGCCGACTCACACCTGGGGACGTTCGATCCCAACCTGTCGGTGCGCTACGACTTCAACCAGCATTTCTCGGCGCGGGGCGCGGTGTACAAGTCGTTCCGCGCGCCGGGTCTCAATAACCTGTACCGGTCGTTCTCGTCGGCGACCTCCATCACCATCGCCAATCCGGAGCTGTCGCCCTCGACCCTGACCGGTGGCGAATTTGGAGTGGATTTCACAACGCGGGCCGTCCGGCTTCGGCGCCACGGTGTTTCAGGGCAACACGAAGGCGCTGATCACGTCATACCGGGTACCGAATGCGGCGGCGGCACCGCCCGCGGTGATCGCGATCTGCGGCCCGACACTCTCGAACTGCCCGGCCACCGTGAATTTCAACACCAACGGGCAGGACGCGAAGGCTGTCGGAGTCGAGCTGGTCGGCGCCTTCCACCTGACGCGGTTCCTGACCGTCGACGGGGCCTACACCTACACCGACAGTCACTACACGGCCACCACCACGGGCGATCCCGATCGACGCGCAGCTCGGCGCCATACCGCAGGACCTTGTCACGGCCGGCGTGACCTGGAACGTCACGTCGCGGTGGAGCACCTACGCCGGACTGCGCCACTCCGGCTCGATGTATCTCGACGTGAACCACACCATTCCACAGCCGGCCTTCACGTTGATCAATTTCAGTACATCGTATCAGCTCGGCAGGCAGCTCAATGTGTATGCCGCGGGCGTGAACCTGACCGACGTCCAATATTCGGACAATGCGACGACCAACGCCGCGTCCCAGACGCTGGGAATGGGGCGTGCATTTACGGCAGGTCTCCGGTGGCAATTCTAGGAAGCGGGGACGCATGAGCCGCAGAGCGACAGTGCTCGCAGTGATCGTCGTGGTCGGCGGGTGCAACCGTGGACCCGCCGTCCATTTCACGGCGGAAGGGCAGGTCGGCACGGCTACCCCGGTCGGCACCGCTCCGATGTTTGCGGTGTCGGCCACGGGGACTCAGGCCTTAGCGTGGGTATCCGCCCCGGATAGCGGGACCGACGGTCGGCTGTACGTCTCCGTCGGTGGGGCCGACCCGGTGGAGCTGCGCGATCCGCTGGGTCCCGTCGAGCCGCACGGCGAGTCGCCGCCCAAACTGGCGTACGGCCCGGACGGCGCGCTCAACGCGATCTACGCTGTCCCCAGGTTGGCCGCCGGGAAGCGCTACGGCGTCGCCGCCCTCCGCTACGTCCGCTCCATCGATGGGGGGAGCACGTGGAGCAGGCCCGTGACCGTCACGGATGATGAAGCGTTCGGCAGGAGGCACAACTTCCACGCGCTGCATGCGGCGGCGGATGGCTCGCTCTACATCTCCTGGCTGGACGATCGCGAGGGCAAAGCCGCGCCGTTTCTGACCCGCTCGAGGGACGGCGGCAAGACCTGGGAGCCGAACCGGCGGGTCGGGACAGGCGAGGCGTGTCCCTGCTGCCGCACCGCGATCGCGACCACGCCGGAGGGGGCGCTGTTTGTCGCATGGCGCGCCGTTCTCCCGGGTGACGTGCGCGATATCGTCGTGGCGCGCTCGAGCGACGGCGGGGTGACGTGGACGGCGCCCACTCGGGTCCACGCCGATGACTGGGTGTATCCCGGATGCCCGCACGCCGGCCCGTCCATCCAAATCGATCGTTCGAACCAGCTCCACGTTGCCTGGTGGGTCGGTAAGGAGGGGGCCGCCGGTGTCTATTATGCTCGCTCGCCGGATGGCGGGAGCACCTTCACGCCGCCGGTTGCGCTCGGCGTCGCCAAGTACTCGCAGCCGGCCCACGTGCAAATGGCTCTCGGATCGCGCGGAGAAGTTGTGGTGGCCTGGGACGATGGCACGAGGGAGGTGCCGCGGGTCGTCGTGCGCATCTCGCGCGACGGCGGCACGACCTTCGGACCGAGCGAGCCGGCGAGCGGGCCCGGCCGGGCCGCGCAGTTCCCGGTCCTGGCCCTGACCGATTCCACGATCACGCTCGCGTGGTCGGAGCAGAGCGCCTCGACCGCGAAGCCTAAGCACGAGATGAAAGCCACGATGCCCAAAGGCATGCCCATGGGTCTCAAGGCGGTCGGCACTGCCCAAGTGGTAGTGCGCCGCGGGCGCATTCTGTGACGCGGAGGACCGCGCTGTTGGTTTTGGCCGCCACGGCATGCGGCGGTGGTGGGGAATTCCGTCCGCTGGCCGTCGGCCAGCCGATTCGCGCGTATGCCGTCGCGACCCTGGCGGGTGACACCGTGCGGCTGGGCGGCCCCGGCCGGGTGACGGTGCTGAGCGTGTGGGCGACCTGGTGTACGTCCTGTCGCGAGGAGATGGCCGACCTCAACGCTCTTCAGAAGGAGTTCGCGTCGCGCGGCGTCCAGGTGGTGGCTGTGAGTGTGGATGCGGGTGACCGCTCGCGGGTGCAGCGGTTTGCCGACGAGGAGAAGCTCACGTTCACGGTCGCGCACGATCCGGAAGCGCGCGTCGAAGACGCGTTTCAGTTGATCGGCGTACCGGAGACGTTCGTGGTCGGGCAGGACGGACGCCTGCTGTGGCGGCACATTGGGAGTGTGCACGCCGTGGTGGATTCGATGCGTGCCGTGATCGGGGGCGCGACCGGAACCTGAGGGCCCCCGAACACACTGCCTGTCAGACTGCCTCTTGGAGCGCTCTACCCTACCGCTTGATGTTCGAACAGACGTACGAGGTCCGCGCGGCGATCGAAGCCCTGCCGCCGATCGCCACCGACGCGACGCTCGACAACGTTGGGTGCCCCGGCGCCGAGGCGCAACGTGGTGTGACGCCGGTCAGCGATCCACCGCCGTCCCTGGCCGGTGGCAGCCACGGGGGCCAGCACTTCCCCGGTGATCACCTCGGGCGGGAGGGGGCGGAACGACCCCCATTCCTTGCTGAACCATTCATGAGCCAGCCGGGACGCAGCCTCGGCTCCTTCCGGAGTCTCGAACACGCCGATTGATCCTAGGACGCCGCTCCCGGCGTCCATGAGGAAGCAGGCCCCAAACCCGGGGATCTCCCGGAGTAGCGGCACGAACCACTTGTCAGCGTAGCGCGCCGCATCCGCGACTACCCCCAGTCGAACCCGGTACCGTTGGATCACGACGTGCATATGCCCCTCTCTTCCCAGGATGGTCGAAAAAACGTACCTCGAATTGTCGCCTCGCGCACCGCGATCGCGATTGGCCTTTAGGGAGGGGTCACGCGCCTTTGGCCGCCACCACCGGATTGCGGAGCACACCAACGCCGGGAATTTCCACCTCCACAACGTCCCCGGCGTGCAGCGGACCGACCCCTGACGGCGTCCCGGTCGCGATCAAATCTCCCGGTTCGAGAGTCATGACCTGGGAGATGTAGGCTACAAGGGCCAGAAACCCGAACACCATGTCCCGTGCCCGTCCATGCTGGCGCTCGACCCCGTTCACCAGGCACCGCACTTCTAGCTGCGTGAGCTGCGCGGTGTTCACCGGCACGACCCGCGGGCCGATCGGGCAGAACGTGTCGAACCCCTTGGCGCGCGTCCACTGCTCGTCGCTGCGCTGCAGGTCGCGGGCGGTGACGTCGTTCACGCAGGTGATCCCGGCGATGGCAGCCCGGGCCTGGGCTTCCGTGGCCCGGCGCAGGGGGCGGCCGATCACCAGGCCGATTTCCCCCTCGTACTCGACCTGCACCGATTCGGGAGGAAGGACGATGGCGTCGCCGTTCCCGATGACGGCGGACGGCGGCTTGAAAAACAGCAGCGGTTGCTTGGGCACGGTGTTCCCGAGCTCCGCCGCATGCTCGACGTAGTTTCGGCCGACGCAGACGATCTTCCCCGGTCGTGCGATGCTCACACTTCCCTCCTCACCAGTGGCCGGTGACATTACAGGCTACTCGAAAGGCCCGCTATGCCCAAGCCATCGCCCAAGCCATCCGCCGCACCACAACGACTGCTCGAGCGCCGCATCGCCGTGCTCGGCACCGGGAAGATCGGCGGCATTCTCCTTCAGGGGCTGCTGAAAGCCGGCCTCTCTCCGGAGCGCGCGTTCCCCACCGTGCGGCGTCCGGAGCGCGTGCGCGCGCTCAGCACTCAGCTGGCGATCCCGGTCGGTACCGACAACCGCGCGGCGGCGGCCCAGGCGGACGTGATCCTGCTGTGCGTCAAGCCGCAGGCGGTCCGCGCGGTGCTCGAGGAGATCCGGCCCGAGGTGACGCCCGAGAAGCTGATCGTCTCGGTGGCCGCCTCCGTGCCGACCGCGTACATGGAAGAGATCCTCAAGGCGCCGATCCCCGTGGTGCGGGCGATGCCCAACACGCCCTGCGTGGTCGGCGCCGGGATGACGGGGCTGTGCAAAGGGAAATACGCCACGCAGAACCACCTCGAGACGGCCCAGCTGTTCTTCGACACCGTGGGCAGGACCGTCCTCGTGGAAGAGAAGGACATGGATGCCGTGACAGGTCTGTCGGCAAGCGGGCCCGCGTTCGTGTACATCATTCTCGAGTCCCTGGCGGAAGGCGGGGTCAAAGCCGGGCTCGCGCGCGACACCGCCATGCTGCTTGCCGCGCAGACGCTGCTCGGCGCCGCGACCGTGGCGCTCGAAACCGGTGATCACCCCGCGTTGCTGCGGGACGCCGTCACCACACCGGCCGGCTGCACCATCGACGGGATCATGGAGCTGGAAGAGGGGAAGCTGCGGGTGACGTTGATCAAGGCCGTGGCGAAAGCGAGCCAGCGCGCCAAGGAGTTGATTCTCGAGCGCTGACGGCGGCCGTCAGCGCCCGCGCGCCAGCACGCGTTCGATTTCCGAAAGCTTGGGATCGATTTCGATCGTGTGATTCGCGTACGGCAGCGGTGGCGTGGTCTCCTCGTGGTAGCGGGTGACCGCGTCGGGGTCCTTGAGGATGTGCCCGGTGAGGACCGCGACCAGCCGGTCGGAGGGCCGGATCACCCCTTTGCGAATCAGCTGCCGCGCGCCGGCGACGCTCGCCGCGCTCGCGGGCTCGCAGCCCGCCCCCGATGCATCCACCACCGCCTTCGCCTCCAGGATTTCGTCGTCGCCCACGGCGGTGACCACGCCGTTGGTCTCGCGGATGGCCGTGACCGCCCGGTCGTACGACGCCGGGTTGCCGATGCTGATGGCCGTGGCGACGGTGTGCGCTTCCACGCGGTGCCTGCCGGGCGAACCCCTCCTCAAAGCTGCGCGCGAACGGCGCCGCGCCGGCGGCCTGCACGGCCGCGATGCGCGGCATCCGCGCGATCAGCCCCAGGCCATGCGCTTCCCGCAGCGCCTTCCCGAACGCGGCGGTGTTGCCGAGGTTGCCCGCCGGTACGAGGATCCAGTCGGGCGGGTCCCACCCAAGTTGCTGGAGCAGCTCCAGGACGATGGTCTTCTGCCCCTCGAGGCGAAATGGATTCACCGAGTTGAGGAGATAGACTCCCAGCTCCTTGTTCGCCTCCCAGGCCAGCTCCAGGCAGGTATCGAAATCGCCCCGCACCACCAGCGTGCGCGCGCCATACGCCAAGAGCTGCGTGAGCTTGCCGCGGGCGACCTTGCCCTTCGGCACGATCGTGAGAGCCGTGATCCCCGCGAGCGCGGCGTACGCGGCGAGCGACGCGCCGGTGTTCCCCGTCGAGGCGCAGGCGACCGCGGTGACGCCGAGGCGCCTCGCGTGCGTCACGCCGACCGTCATCCCGCGGTCCTTGAATGAACCGGTGGGATTGAGTCCCTCGTGCTTGAGCAGCAAGCTCCCCGCGCCGGCCCACGCCGATACCGTCGGGCGATCGAGCAGCGGTGTGTTTCCTTCGGGATACGTCACGACTTGCTCGTCGGTGACGCTCGGCAGGACGAGGTCGCGATAGCGCCACACGCCGGACGCAAACGCGCCCCGCCGGATGCCGGAACGGGTGTCGAGCAGCGCGCGCAGCGCGGCCCCGGTCACACTGGGCGGTTCGTGCCGGATCTCGAGCAGTCCACCGCACTCCGGGCACTGCGACCGGCGATCGGTCTCGGCCAGCTGCGCTCCGCACGCCGCGCAGATCTGCAGGCTGGCGTGCCGGAGTTCTGAGGGAGGGGCGCTCATCAGCCGGCGAGCTTCAGGACGTCGTTCAAAATCCCGCCCGCCGTGACGGCAGGGCCGGCGCCCGGTCCGGTGATCACCAGCGGATTCGCCTTGTAGCGCTCCGTCGTGAAAATGAACTGGTTGTCGGTGCCGTTGAGCGAGGCGAGCGGGCTGGTGGCAGCTACCGCCACGAGGCCTACGCGAATGCGCCGTGGGGTCACGGTGCAGCGGTAGCGCAGCACGCCGCCGCGCTCGCGGGCCTGCTGCACGCGCTGTCTGCCACTCGGCATCGTACTCCTCGAGCCGTGCCAGGAACTCCTTCAGCGGCAGGCGTTTCCCCTTCGGCGGCACGAGCGACTCGACCTCGATGTCGCCCATCTCGCCCGGAAATCCGAGCAACCGGCCGAGGATCAGGGCTTTGCGGGCGACGTCCGTGCCCGACAGATCTTCGCGCGGGTCGGGCTCGGGGTAGCCCTTCGCGATCGCGCGGCGCAGCGCGTCGGAGAACGGCCGCCCCCGTCCCATCTCGCCGAACAGGAAGCCGAGCGTGCCGGAGGGACAGCCCTCGATCTTGCTGACGCGATCGCCCGACTCGGCGAGCTTGTAGAACGTGTCGATGATCGGCAGGCCGGCGCCCACGGTGGTCTCGTGCAGCAGCCGGCGCCCGCGCTCGTCCGCAAGCGCGCGCAGCTCGTCGTACAGCTTGCGGTGCGTGGTCAGTGGGCGCTTGTTGGCCAGGACGACATGCATCCCCGCGCCGAGCGCGTGCTTCAAGGTGGCGCTGGTGTCATCGGCGGTGACGTCCACCAGCACCGGGTTCGAGAGTGCGTGGCGCGCCACAAAATCCACCGCCTCGGTCGCCGTACCGCGCCGCGCGCCGGCGGCCTTCGCGATGGTGGCCCCTTTGACCTTGGCGGCGGCCAACCCTGCGAGCCGGCGCGGCGTGAGTCCCTCCGCGTCGAACACGAATCCCGAACGATCGATGACGGCGACCACCCTGAGCTGGCGCGGGCCCCGGCGCGGCTTGGCAATCATCGCGCCGAGGATGCGCCCGATTTGCCCGAAGCCGAGCAGCACGACGTCCGGTCCGCTCCGCTCCGGCCACTCCGCCGCCGCCGAGCTTGTCGAGCTGAAATGCCGTGTGGACCAGCCGCTGCGCGCGCACGACTTCCCCGGCGTCCACCACGACGGACAGGTTCAGCTCCGAGGACCCCTGGGCGATCGCGATGACGTTGATCTTGCCGCTCGACAGCGCGGCGAACGTCTTGGCCGCGATCCCCGGTGTCCCCGCCATCCCCAGCCCGACCACCGCGACGGTGGCGATCTTGCGGCGGACCTCCACGCCGTCGATCTGGCGGCGTGCGATCTCTTCCCGGAGCGCCCGCTCCAGACTCTTGCGCGCCCGCTCGGCGCTCGCCTCCGGGACGCTGAAGCAGATCGAGTGCTCCGACGACGCCTGACTGATGAGCGAGACCGAAATGCCCTCTTCGTGCACCGCGGCGAAGGTCCGGGCGGCGATTCCGGGCACGCCCAACATGCCGTTGCCGGTCACCATGAGCAGGGCCTGGCCGCTCACCGCCGAGATGGCCTTCACCGGGTGGGAGCGCAGCGTGCGCCGGCGCGAGATCTCCGTCCCACGGGCTCCAGGGTCGGCGAACGGCCGGATGCGGATCGCGAGGTTCCGGCGCGCCAGCGGAATCAGGGCGCGGGGGTGCAGCACCTTCGCGCCGTAGTACGCCAGCTCGGCGGCCTCCCGCAGGTGAAGCTGCGGGATGACCCGGGCGTCGGGCACCATGCGAGGATCGGCGGTGAGCATCCCGGGGACGTCCTTCCACAGCGACACTTCACGCGCCCCGAGCGCGCGCCCGAGCAGGGTCGCCGTCAGGTCCGACCCGCCGCGTCCCAGGGTCGCGAGCTGTCCATCTGGAGTACCGGCGATGAACCCCGGTATGACGGCCACGACGCCGCGCTTGAGCAGCGGGCCGAGCACCCGCCGCGCGCTGCGGTCGGTCAGCGCCAGATCGGGCGACGCGCTGCCGAAGTTGCTGTCGCAACGGATGACCTCCAGGGCATCGACCAGGGCCACCGGACACCCGGCCTCATCGAGCGCTGCCGACACGAGCCGGGCGCTCAACCGCTCCCCGCGCGCGACGAGATAGTCGTTGGTGCGCGGCGTCAGCTCCCGCACGATGGCCAGGCCGGCGGCGATCTGTTCCAGCTCGGCGAACGATTCGTCGATCGCACGCAATGTGTCACGCCGGCGGTTCCCGTCCGGGAGCAACCCCCGGGCCACGGTCGCATGGCGCTTGTGCAGAGCGGCCGCGCTCGTCCGAACCGCGTCGGCCTCGCCACGCACTGCGTTGGATGCGATCTCGAGCAGCGCATCGGTGACCCCGGCCAGCGCCGAGACGACGATAACCAGCGGCGCCGGCCGTTGCGCCTCGATGATGGCGACGACGCGCGCGATGCCGGCGCTGTCGGCGAGTGATGCGCCGCCGAACTTGTGAACCTGGGGAGGGCCGGCCGGTCGGACCATCAGGCGACCTTGTATCCTGAGGCCGGGCGGGCCATGTGAAACGTCGTGGCGCTCACGCGGTGCGCGCGCCAGGCGGTGGCCATGGCGGTTTCGACCGCGGCGGCGGTTGCCGCGGACCCAAGCGCCACGATTGTCGAGCCCGACCCCGAGAGTGTGGCGCCGTAGGCGCCGGCGGACCGGGCGGCTTTGGTCACGTCGTCGTACCCGCGCATCAGCACGCGTCGGTGCGGCACGTGGAGCACGTCGTCGAGCCCCAACGCGAGCAAGCCCGGGTTCGCATTCGCCAGCCCCTGGACGAGCGCGGCGGAGCGCGCCGCCGCCGTCACGGCGGTGCGGTGCGGCACCGTGGCGGGAAGCACGGACCGCGCCCGCTCGGTGGACAAGGTGAAGTCGGGAATCGCGAAGATCAGCACCAGAGACTCGTGCACCTCGAGGGGGGCAAAGAGCAGATCTCCGCCGGCGGTTTTCAGCACGAGCATGGCGCCGCCCCACACCGACGGTGCGACGTTGTCCGCATGTCCTTCAATATCGGCGCAGGCGGCGGCGAGTGCTGCATCGTCGAGATTGAGCTCGCACAGGGCGCGCGCCGCCACGGCACCGGCGACGACGGCGGCTGCGGACGAGCCCAGTCCACGGGCGACGGGAATGTCCGAACTGACCTCAAAGACGAGTCCCTTCGGCGCTTCCCGGCCGGCGGCCCGGCAGGCGCCGACGAAGCCAAGATACAGCAGATCTCTATCCGCAGGCACGCTGAGCCCTTCGAGCGAGCCGCGGCGCGTGGTCCGAACCAGCGTGTCCGATGCCTCGAGGCGCGCGACAACCTGGACCGACCGCTCGACCGCGATCCCGACGCAATCGAATCCGGAGCCCAGATTGGCCGTCGACCCCGGGACCCGTACGGTGACGCTGGCAGGCATGCGCGTTCCCCATAATGAAAAAGCCCCGGGCAACGGCGCCCTGGGGCGGACCCTTGTGTGACGCTAACGTACAGCACCCCAGAACGCATCGTCAAGCAGCATCGGAGCTTCCATGGTTCCCACCCGGTTGGGTGGCTGCGTTTCAACCTGAAATGATTGGTTGACCCGGTCCCGCCGGAAGATTAACCTCGGAGCGTTAACACGATTAGAATTGCTGTGTTGCGACTCATCTGGAGTGGACTAACCGCGCATGACGCCGCTTTTCGTCGTCAACCTGCTGCTGGGCCTTCTACTGCTGGGGCTAATCCCCTGGCAAGAGATCCGCGGCGCGCGCGACGCTACCATGAGTCGCTGAAGACCTAGAGCAACGCAACACCCCCGACGCCGCGGACCAGGACAGCCCGCGGCGTTTTTTCGTAGTCGCCGCATCACCGGGATATTGAGGGAGAGCACGAATGGACCGACATGTCGTCATCTTCGACACGACCCTGCGCGATGGAGAGCAGGCCCCCGGCAACTCGATGACCCCCGAAGAGAAGCTGCGCCTGGCGCGGCAGCTCGACGTGCTGGGCGTCGATGTGCTGGAGACTGGGTTCCCGGCCGCGTCCGACGGCGACTTCCGCGGCGTGCGGGACGTCGCGCTCGAGGTGCGGCGGCCGATCATCGCGGCGCTGGCCCGGTGCACCGACCGCGACATCGATCTGGCGGGCGACGCGCTCCGGCCGGCGGAGCGCGGGCGCATCCACGTGTTCATCGCGACCTCCGACATCCACCTCCAGCACAAGCTGCGGATCAGCCGTGAGGAGTGCCTGGAGCGGGCGCGCGCCGCGGTGAAGCGTGCACGCGGCTTTACCGACGACGTCGAGTTTTCGGCGGAAGACGCGAGCCGCAGCGACATGGACTTCCTGTGCAAGGTGGTCGAGGCGGCGATCGAGGAAGGCGCCACCACGATCAACCTCCCCGACACCGTCGGGTACGCGATACCGTCCGAGTACACCCACATGTTCCGCACGGTGCGCGAGCGCGTGCCGAACAGCGATAAGGTCGTGTTCAGCGCGCATTGCCATGACGACCTCGGCCTGGCGGTGGCGAACTCGCTGGCCGCGATCGAAGGGGGTGCGCGCCAGATCGAGTGCACCGTCAACGGGATCGGCGAGCGCGCCGGCAACGCGGCGCTCGAAGAGATCGTGATGGCCGCATTCGTGCGTCCGCAGGCGGTGAAGTTCGAATGCGCGGTGAATACGCGCGAGATCTTCCGGACCAGCCAGCTCCTGTCCCACGTCATCGGCACGTTCCCGCAGCCCAACAAGGCGATCGTCGGGCGCAACGCGTTCGCGCACGAGGCGGGGATCCACCAGCACGGCGTGATGCAGAACGGCCTGACCTACGAGATCATCCGTCCCGAGACGGTTGGCGTGCCCCGCTCGACGCTGGTGCTGGGCAAGCATTCGGGCCGGCATGCGCTCGAGCGCCGCTACAAGGAGCTGGGGTACGAGCTCGACGAGCCGACGCTCGAGTGGCTGTATCGCGAGTTCACCACCCTCGCCGACCGCAAAGAGGAGATCCTGGACGAGGACCTGCTCGCGCTGTTGCACGAGAGCTTCCATGACGCCCCGGAGTCGTACCAGCTCACGTTCCTGAAGGCGTCGTGCGGGACCGTCGCGGCCACCGCGGAAGTCAGCCTGACCGGCCCGTGGATGCGGGAGCGCAGCGCGACCGGCAGCGGCAACGGACCGATTGCCGCGGCGTTCGCCGCGATCAGCGCCATCGTGGAGCACCCGATCGAAGTCCTGAACCTGTCGCTGCAGTCGGTGACGCCGGGACGGGACAGTGTGGGCCACGTGTTCCTGCAGGCGCGGATCGACTCGAAGACCCTGACGGGCCACGGCGCATCCACCGACGTCGTCGAGGCGAGCGCCCGGGCGCTGGTACACGCGCTCAACAAGGCGAGCTTCGCCGACCGGCTCGAAGACAAGTCGCTCAACAACTCGTACCTCTGGGGAGTCTGACGCTGCGCGTGGTGAGTGTGAGATCGGAGAGCCCGTCATGAGCGAAACCCTTACAGGCGCTCAAATCCTCTGCCGCGAGCTGCTGGCGGCAGGGGTGGACGTGATCTTCGGCTACCCGGGCGGGGCGATCATGCCGTTCTATCACGCTCTGCCGGAGTATCCGGGCCTGCGCCACATCCTGGTGCGGCACGAACAGGCAGCGGCGCATGCGGCGGACGGCTACGCGCGGGCCTGCGGCCGGGTGGGTGTGTGCGTCGCTACATCGGGTCCCGGCGCCACGAACCTCGTGACCGGGCTCGCCACCGCGCACATGGACAGCTCACCGGTGTTGGCCATTACCGGCCAGGTGTCGCGCCCGATGATCGGACGGGATGCGTTCCAGGAAACTGATATCATGGGCATCACCCTGCCCATCACCAAGTACAGCCATCTGGTGCAGGATGTGTCCGAGCTTGCCAGCTCCGTGCGCGAAGCCATCGCGATCGCGCTGAGCGGGCGGCCCGGGCCTGTGCTGCTCGACATCCCGAAGGACGTGCAAAACCAGAAGTTCGCGTACGAGCCGTCGCAGGCATCACCCCGGGCTGGCGCCAGAGGTGAAGCCGCGGGCGTGAGCCTGGGATCCCTCGACGACGCGATTCGCGCGGCTGCCGACCTGATCGGCGCGGCCGAGCGTCCGCTGATGATGATCGGGCACGGTGTGATCCTCGGCAACGCCTACGCCGAAGTCCGGGCGCTGGCGGAGAAGACCGGCATACCCGTGATCACGACGTTGCTCGGGATCAGCGCCCTCCCGGAATCGCATCCGCTGCACCTCGGCATGCCGGGGATGCATGGCGAGGTGCATGTGAATCGCGCGATCCAGCACGCCGATGTGATCGTCGGGATCGGCCTGCGGTTCGACGACCGGGTCACCGGCAACGTGGCGGCGTTCGCGCCCCGTGCCAAGATCGTGCACATCGATCTCGATCGCGCGGAGATCGGCAAAAACATTCCCGTGGCCGTGGGCATCGTCGGCGATGCCGGCGATGTGACGCGCCGCCTGGTTCAGGCGGTGCAGCCCCGCAATTGCGAGCCGTGGCGCGCGGAAATCCGGAGCTTCGTGCGGCCCCGCGCCGAAGCGTTCTCGGGCGACCTGTCGCCCGAGTCGATCCTGGCCTCCATCTATGAAGTCACCGGCGGTCACTGCACGATCGTGACCGACGTGGGGCAGCACCAGATGTGGGTGGCCAAGCACTACCCCTACGAGCGGCCCAACACCCACATCACCTCCGGCGGGCTCGGGACGATGGGGTTTGCCGTGCCCGCCGCGATCGGGGTGCACGTGGCGCGGCCCGACGAGTCGGTGTGGTCGATCTCGGGCGACGGCGGATTCCAGATGAACATGGCGGAGATCGCCACCATGGTGCAGGAAGGCCTGTCCGTGAAGATGGCGATCTTCAACAACGGCTACCTCGGCATGGTGCGCCAGTGGCAGCAGTTCTTCCATGAGAAGCGCTACTCCAGCACGCCGATCTGGAGCCCGGACTACGTGAAGCTGGCCGACGCCTACGGGATCGCCGGGTGGCGGGTGGAGAACCGGGGGCAGCTGGCGGACGTGGTCCAGAAGGCCAACGCGCACGCCGGCCCCGCGCTCGTAGAATTCGTCATCGCGCAGGAAGCCAACGTGTACCCGATGATCCCGCCCGGCGGGTCGCTGTCCGAGCCCATCGAGGCGGAGCCGGCGGCCGCGCCGGCGGTGTAACGCTCGATGGCGCGGTCCCACGCCATCTCGGTTCTGCTCGACGATGACTTGCTTACGTTCAATCGCGTGATCGGGGTGGTGCGCCGGCGGAACGTCCCGATCGCGGCACTCGCGGCGAGCGCCAGCCAGACCCCCGGCGTTTCACGACTCACGTTCGTCATGCAGGCCGACGACGCGAGCGCCGACCGCCTCGTGCGGCAGCTCCAGAAATCCTTCGGCGTGCGCCACGCCGTGATGTTCCCGGCCGAGGACGCCGTCACCCGGGAGATCGCGCTGATCAAGGTGCGACCCTCCCCCGTCGGCCGCGCCGCGTTCCTGGCAGTCGTTGCGAAGTTCGGTGCCGCCGTGGTGGACGAAGGCGCCGCGTGCGAGCATCGTCGAAATCGCCGGGGCCGCGGAGCGCACCGAGGCGTGTATTCGGGCCCTCGAGCCATTCGGGATCCTGGAGATCGCGCGCAGCGGCGCCGTCGCCATGCGCAGTGCCGACGGATCGTCTCCGTCTCCCGCTCCACACAATCCATCGGAGGCTGTGTTATGACCGCCAAGGAAGTCCGCGCTTTCTACGACGCCGATGTGGATCCCCGCCGGTTCAACGGGCGCACGGTCGCGATCATCGGATACGGGAGCCAGGGCCACGCCCATGCACTCAACCTGCGCGACTCAGGCGGCACCGTGATCGTTGGTCTGCGGCCCAAGGGCGCCTCGTGGGAACGGGCGCTGGCGGAGGGCCTGGATGTCCGCCCGGTGGCGGACGCAGCGGCGGCGGCGGACGTCATCATGGTGCTCGTGCCCGACCAGGATGCCCGCGCGGTGTACGAGTCCGGGATCGCGCCCGCGATGCGCAAGGGGAAGACGCTGATGTTCGCCCACGGTTTCAACATCCACTTCAAGGAGATCGCTCCCCCGGCCGCAGTGGACGTGTCGATGATTGCGCCCAAGTCGCCGGGCCATCTGGTCCGGAGCGAGTTTCAGGCCGGCCGCGGCGTGCCCGCGCTGGTGGCGGTGCACCAGGACGCAAGCGGCAACGCGCTGGCGGACGCGCTGGCCTACGCGCTCGGCATCGGCTGTATCAGGGCCGGCGTGCTCGAGACGACGTTCCGCGAAGAGACCGAGACTGACCTGTTCGGCGAGCAGTCGGTGCTGTGCGGCGGCGTGACCGCGCTCATCAAGGGCGGGTTCGACACGCTCGTGAATGCCGGCTACTCCCCCGAGCTCGCGTATTTCGAGTGCATGCACGAGCTGAAGCTCATCGTGGACCTGATGTACCGCGGCGGCATGAAGTTCATGCGCTACTCCATCAGCGACACCGCCGAGTACGGTGACTACACCCGCGGGCCCCGCATCATCACCGACGCGGTGCGCAAAGAGATGGCGCAGATCCTCAAGGAAATTCAGGACGGCAGCTTCGCCCGGGAGTGGATCGCCGAGACGCGCGCCGGGGGGAAGCGGTTCAACGCACTGCGCAAGAGCGAGAACGATCACCCGATCGAGCGCGTGGGCGCGAAGCTGCGCGCAATGATGCCCTGGTCGGAAGAAGGCAAGGCACGGGCCGCCGCGAAGCCCGCTGGTGCTGCCGACCGTCCCTCCACAGGGAAGGCCGCCGCGGCGCGATGACCGCTCGGACTCTGTTCGAGAAGGTGTGGGACGCGCACATCGTCCACCGGCTCCCTGAGGGGCCGGCGCTGGTGTACGTGGATCTGCACCTGGTGCACGAGGTGACGTCGCCCCAGGCGTTCGCCGGCTTGCGCGCGGCGGGCAGGAAGGTCCGCCGGCCCGATCTCACCGTGGCGACGGTGGACCACAACGTCCCCACCAGCGACCGCACGCTGCCGATCGTCGATGCGATCGCGGCGCGCCAGATCGATACCCTGGGGACGAACGCACGCGAGTGGGGGATCGAGCTGTTCGATCTTGCCTCGCCGCAGCAGGGCATCGTGCACGTCATCGGGCCCGAGCTGGGCCTGACGCAGCCCGGCATGATCATCGTGTGCGGCGACTCACATACATCCACGCACGGCGCTTTTGGGGCGCTGGCGTTCGGGATCGGCACGAGCGAGGTGGAGCACGTCCTCGCGACGCAGTGCCTCGTCATGTCCAAGCCGAAGACGCTCGAGGCCCACTTCACCGGGCGCCTCGCGCCCGGCGTGACGGCAAAGGACCTGGTGCTGGGGTTCATCGGGCGCATCGGCACCGCCGGTGCCACGGCGCACGTGATCGAATACACGGGAGAGGCGATCCGCGGGTTTTCGATGGAAGAGCGGATGACGGTCTGCAACATGTCGATTGAGGCCGGCGCACGGGCCGGCATGATCGCCCCCGACGAGACGACCTTCGCCTATCTCGCAGGCCGGCCGCGCGCGCCGTCGGGCGCGGCGTGGACGCGCGCCATCGAGACCTGGCGCGGGCTCGCCAGCGACCCCGGCGCCACCTACGACACGCGCGTAGTCATCGACGCCGCGCAGCTGGCGCCGCAGGTGACGTGGGGCACGAGCCCGGGGATGGTCACCGCGATCACGGGGCGGGTCCCGAAGCCGGAGGAGTTCGCCACCGACGCCGATCGTCGCGCAGCGGCGCAGGCGCTCGCGTATATGGGCCTCACCGGCGGGACACCCCTCGAGGGTCTCCCGATCGATCGCGTGTTCCTCGGCTCGTGCACCAACGGGCGGATCGAGGACCTGCGCGCGGCCGCGCGCGTCGTGCGGGGCAAGCGCGTCGCATCGACGGTCCGCGCGATGGTGGTGCCCGGCTCGATGACCGTCAAAGCGCAAGCCGAGCGGGAGGGGCTCGACCGTGTGTTCCGCGAGGCGGGCTTCGAGTGGCGCAACGCGGGCTGCTCGATGTGCCTGGGCATGAACCCCGACATCTTACAGAGCGGCGAGCGGTGCGCCTCGACCTCCAACCGGAACTTCGAAGGGCGCCAGGGAAAAGGCGGGCGCACGCACCTCGTCAGCCCCGCGATGGCCGCCGCCGCCGCAGTCGCCGGCTGCCTCGTGGATGTGCGCAGCTGGACTCTCGCCGACTTCGCCACCCCTGGTCTCACGTTGTGGAGAGGGGGCTGCGCGTGCCTAATGGAGCCGTTTGTCCGTCACACTGGGCGTGCAGTGGTACTCCCCCGCGCCAACGTCGACACCGATCAGATCATCCCGAAGCAGTTTCTGAAGGGGCTCTCGCGCACCGGCCTGGGGCCGGCGCTGTTCTACGATTGGCGCTATTTGGGCGACGGCAAGACGCCCGACCCGAAGTTCGAGCTCAACCGGCCGGCGGCCCAGGGGGCCAGCATCCTGGTGGCGGGAGCCAACTTCGGGTGTGGCTCGTCGCGCGAGCACGCCGCGTGGGCGCTCGCCGACTACGGGTTCCGCGCGGTCGTCGCGCCGTCGTTCGCCGACATCTTCTTCGCCAACTGTTGCCAGAACGGCATCCTGCCGGTCCGCCTGGAGCCGCAGGAAGTCGACGACCTGCAGCGGCGCAGTGAGGCCGCGAGTAACGGGTACTCGCTCACGATCGACCTGCAGGAGCAGCAGGTGGAGGACGGGAACGGATTCCGCACGCGGTTCGAGCTGGAGCCCTATCGCCGCGAGATGCTGCTCCGGGGGATCGACGAGATCGGACGGACGCTGCTCGACGAGCCGCTGATCGCGGCGTTCGAGCGTCGCCGGTGAAGCAGTTCACCATCGCCGTCCTCGGCGGCGACGGCATCGGTCCCGAGGTGACGGCCGAGGCGGAGCGGGTCCTGCGAGCGGTGGCGGAGCGCTTCGAGGTCCGCCTCGCGATGACGCACTATCCCGTCGGTGCCACGGCGGTTGCGTCGGTGGGGAGCCCGCTGCCACCCGAGACGCGCGCAGCGGTCGTCAAAGCGGACGCGGTCCTGCTCGGGGCCGTGGGCGATCCCTCACTCGACCAGGCGCCGCGCGAGCTCAAGCCCGAGACGGGTCTCCTGGCCCTGCGGGCGCTCCTGGGCGTGTTCGCCAACCTTCGTCCCGTTTCCATCCACTCAGGGTCTAGCCGACCGCTCGCCGCTCC
This sequence comes from uncultured Gemmatimonadales bacterium, assembly GCA_963844035.1. Taxonomy (GTDB): domain Bacteria; phylum Gemmatimonadota; class Gemmatimonadetes; order Gemmatimonadales; family GWC2-71-9; genus AG25. Next base: position 293,168 of record CAWJMT010000004.1, on the reverse strand, counting down.
GCGCCGAGCGGTTGAAGGGCGTGGACCTGCTGATCGTGCGCGAGCTGACCGGCGGCCTCTATTACGGCGAGCCGCGGGGGAAGACGGCGGTCGAGGCGGTGAACACCCTGAGGTATTCGGTGAGCGAGATCGAGCGGGTGACGCGGGTGGCGTTCGAATCGGCGCGGCGCCGGCGCAAGCTCGTGACCTCGGTGGACAAGGCCAACGTGCTCGAGGTGTCGCAGCTATGGCGTGAGACCGTGACGCGACTGGGCCGCGAGTACCCCGATGTGCGTCTCGAGCATCTGTACGTGGACTACGCGGCGATGCGGCTCGTCGCCGATCCGGCGACGCTCGACGTGGTGCTCACCGAGAACATGTTCGGCGACATCTTGAGCGACGAGGCCGCGGTGCTGGTCGGGTCGCTCGGCTTGCTCCCGTCGGCCTCACTCGGGAACGGCCCCGGACTCTTCGAGCCGATCCACGGCTCGGCCCCGAATATCGCGGGGCAGGGGATCGCGAACCCCATCGGGGCGATCGCCTCGGCGGCGATGCTGCTGCGCTACGGACTCAAACTGACCGAGGCGGCCGACGCGGTTGACGATTGCATCCGCCTGGCGCTCGACGGAGGTGCGAGGACCAAGGACATCGCGGGGCCCGGGTGACGCGGTGTTGGGAACGACACAGATGGGTGAACGAATCGCGGAGCTGGTGAAAAGCTCGACCCTTCAGGGGGTCAGAGGCTGAGGTCGGTTACCGCACCCACGCTCGCGCTGGACACGAGCTTCGCGTACTTGGCCAACACTCCCGTCGTGTAGCGTGGAGCAGGCGGGCGCCACTTGGCGCGACGCCGCTGGATCTCCGCCTCCGGTACATCGAGCTGCAGCAGCCGGCGCTCGGCATCAATCGTGATCGGGTCGCCCTCTTCCACCAGCGCCAGCGTCCCCCCGACCGCGGCTTCCGGCGCTACGTGGCCCACCACCATTCCGTATGTCCCGCCTGAAAACCGCCCGTCCGTAATCAGCCCGACCGAGTCGCCGAGGCCTGCGCCGATGAGCGCGGCCGTGGGAGACAGCATCTCCCGCATCCCGGGGCCGCCTTTGGGTCCCTCGTAGCGGATCACGATCACATCGCCCGCCTTGATGCGGCCGGCCAGGATCCCGTCGAGACACGCCTCCTCGGTGTCGAACACGCGCGCGGGGCCTGTCACGCGGGGCTTCTTCACCCCGCTGATCTTCGCTACTGCCCCTTCCGTGGCCAGATTGCCGCGCAGGATGGCGAGGTGGCCCTGCGCGTAGAGCGGCCGATCCCAGGGGCGAATCACCTCTTGATCCTTGCGAGGCTCCACTGGGACGTCGCGCAGCACCTCAGCGATCGTCTGCCCGGTGACGGACAACGCGTCGCCGTGTAGCACGCCATGCACCAGCAGGATCTTCATCACCTGCGGGATGCCCCCCGCCCGGTGCAGGTCGGTTGCGACGAAGCGCCCCGAGGGCTTCAGGTCACACAGCACCGGCACTCGCGACCGCATCGCTTCGAAGTCATCGAGTGTGAGCGGTACCTGCGCCGCATGCGCGATGGCGAGCAGGTGCAGTACGGCGTTGGTCGAGCCGCCGATCGCCAGGGCCACCGCGATGGCGTTCTCGAACGCCTGGCGGGTCAGCATCTGGCGCGGGCGCAGGTCGCGGCGGATCGCGTCGACCAACACCTGGGCCGAGCGTACGGCGCTGGCCCCCTTTTCGTCGTCTTCGGCGGCCATCGTGGACGAGTAGGGGAGGCTCATCCCCATCGCTTCGAACACCGAGGACATCGTATTCGCGGTGTACATCCCACCGCACGAGCCGGCGCCCGGGCAAGCGCGGCGCTCGACTTCCAGCAGCTCGGCGGCATCGATCTTCTTGGCGCTGAACTCTCCCACCGCCTCGAACACGCTCACGATGGTGAGATCGCGCCCATCGAAGTGACCGGGCTTGATCGTTCCGCCGTAGACGAACAGGGCGGGGATGTTCATGCGGGCGATCGCGATCATCGCACCGGGCATGTTCTTGTCGCATCCACCAATCGTGAGGACGCCGTCCATGGACTGCGCGCTGCAGGCGGTCTCTATCGAGTCGGCGATCACCTCGCGCGACACGAGGGAGTACTTCATCCCTTCCGTGCCCATGGAGATGCCGTCGCTGACGGTGATCGTACCGAATGTCTGCGGCATGGCGCCGGCGGCCCTGATCGCCGCCTCGGCGCGCCGGGTGAGACCATCGAGCCCAAGGTTGCACGGAGTGATCGTGCTGTAGGCGTTGGCGATGCCGACGATCGGCTTGTCGAAATCACGGTCGCCGAATCCCACCGCCCGCAGCATGGCCCGGTTGGGAGCGCGTTGAACGCCCTGGGTGATTGTGCGGCTGCGCAGCTCTGACATGCTGTTAAAGTTAATCACTCGAACACGCCAAGGACTCGTTCGTGACCGCTGAAGCTGCTATCCACACGCGCACGCTCCGCAAAGTGTATCCCGGACCCGGTGGCAAGGGGCCGGGCGTCATCGCGCTCGAAGGTCTCGACCTCGAGGTTCAGACCGGCGAGTTCTTCGGGCTGCTCGGACCCAACGGTGCCGGGAAGACGACGACTATCGGGATTCTCACGACCCGCGTGCGGCCGACGTCCGGCACCGCCTCCGTGGCGGGGGCGGATGTGGTGCGGGAGCCGGTGGCGGTCAAGCAGCGGATTGGCGTGGTCCCGCAACGGCCCAACCCCGACCGCAGTCTCACGGTGCTCGAGAATCTCGTCTACCATGCGGCGTACTTCGGAATTCCGCGCCGCGCCGCCGCCGCCCGCGCGAACGAGCTGCTGGCATCGCTCGGACTGGGCGACCGTGGTGCGGCCAAAGTGGATGAGATCTCGGGGGGCCAGCAGCAGCGCCTCATGATCGCCCGCGCGCTGATCCACGAGCCGCACGTACTGTTCCTCGATGAGCCCACTGTGGGTCTCGATCCGCAGGCACGGCTCGCGTTGTGGGAGATCCTCCTGGGGTTGCACGCGGAGGGTCGCACGATCGTGATGACCACCCACTACATGGAGGAAGCCGACCGGCTCTGCCAGCGCGTCGCGATCGTGGACCACGGTCGGCTGCTGGCGCTGGACCGCCCCGCCGCGCTCAAGGCCCGCGCGCCCGGAGGGACGCTCATCGAGCTCACGCTCGACGGCGACCCGGGGCCGGTGTCGGCGCCCGCCCGTAGTGTGCCGGGCGTGCTCCGCGCGGACGTCGAGGGAGCAGTGCTGCGCGCCTATGTGGAGCGCCCCGGGGAGGCGGTCGCGGGCCTGATCAGAGTGGCCGAGCAGGCGGGGCGGGCTGTGACCAACGTCGCGCTGTCTCCGCCGTCGCTCGAGACGTTGTTCATTTCGCTCACCGGGAGGAGACTCGATTGACCGCCGTGACCCACCGTCCGCCGGTACCCGTCGCACGCGTATTCTGGGCGCTGCTCCGCCGCGACCTTCGCGTGGCGCAGCGGGAGCTGCCGTACTTTCTCGTGCGCACCACCCTCCAGCCGATCCTGTTCGTCGTCGTCTTCGGCTACCTGCTGCCCCAGATGCACTTCGTGCAGCGCGACTACGGTACCGCGCTGTTGCCGGGGATCCTGGCGATCAGTCTCGCGTTCTCGAGTATCCAATCGGTGGCCCTGCCCATGGTGCAGGACTTTGGATGGACGAGGGAGATCGAAGACCGGCTGCTGGCACCCGCGTCGGCACGCCTGATCGCGTTCGAGAAAATGGTGGCCGGTGTGCTGCAGGGCCTGGTCGCGGCGGTGTTCGTTTTGCCGATCGCACGGCTCATCATGGGCCCGATCGCCGGGTTGACGGTGACGGATGTCGGCGCGGTCATCGCCGTCACGTTGCTCGGGGCAAGCGCCTTTTCGGCGCTGGGCCTGTTGATGGGCACCGCCATTCAACCGCAGCAGATCGGGCTCATGTTTTCCGTCATCGTTGCGCCGATGATCTTCTTCGGGTGCGCCTACTATCCCTGGCAGGGGTTGAGCGCGGTCCCGGCGTTCAAGTACGCGGTGTTGATCAATCCACTGGTCTATGTGTCGGAGGGGATGCGCGGGGCCCTGACGCCGGGACTGCCGCACATGCCGCTGGCGTTCGTGTTCCTGGCGCTGGCGGTGATGACCATCGCGTTCTGGCTGTGGGGGCTGCGGGCCTTCGAGCGGCGGGCGTTCGGATGAGCGGCGGGGGCCCGAGGGCCCCCGCCACCGTTGATAAGCGCTACTTCAACAACATGTCGTGCGGGCGGCCCTGACCCGTCGGCAGGCTTTCGAAATCCACGTCGAACTTGGGATCGAGCGACATGCCGGTCGGTCCAACGTTGATCAAGCGGACCCGATACGGCACCTTGCCATCGAGGTTGGACAACAGCGAGTTGCTGATGTAGAGCCGCTGGTTGTCGGGGGTCAGCTTCATCATCTGTGCCTGCGGTACGTCGATCTTGCTCACCAGCGTGGGCGTGAGCGGTTTCGAGATGTCGTACTGGTGCACGGCGTTACCGCCGAACAGCGAGACGAACAGGAACTTGTCGTCGTAGGAAATCCGCATGTCGGCCGGGAGCGAGCCGTCGGCGAGCTGGATCGCCTTCGTGAAGGCGACCTTGCCATCCTTGCCAACCTCCCAGTACCACACGCTGTTGCCGAAGGTGCAGTTGACGAATCCGCCGCGCGCGCGGGGGGCGTGCAACCAGCGGATCTCGAGCGGCGCCTTGTCGAGATGCTCCTCCTGGAGCACCTCTCCGGTGGCGAAATTCCAGACGACGACGGCATCGCCGACCGAATCCATCGGCGCCATGCCGTGCGTGATGTCGTGCGGGTGCGCCCAGCTCGACGTGATCATGAGATTGAGGCCCGGTTTCACGCCTACGTCGTACATGTACTTGGGCGCGGCCAGCGCCCGCAGGAACTTGCCATCGTTGTCGAGCGTGACCAGGCCGCCGGGTGCGCCCCCGTTCTTGCCGCCGAGCATCGCGATCATGACGCCGCTTGGGACCGCGTAGAAGGTGTGCGGACCCGAGTAGCCGGTTGTCTTCGCGAGGTCCGGCACGGTGCGGATCAGCTTCGGTTGCCGGGGATCGGTCTTGACGTCGTAAATGAACAACCGATTGGTGAACAATCCGCCGGCAAAGATGCGATCGGCGTCGGCGGTGTAGCCGAAGTGGTGCGCCTCGTTGGCCAGAGAGTCGGTCGGCGCGGTGGCGACCACCGTCGCGTAGGTCGACGAGGCGGGCTCAGCGTCGATCACGGTCACGAAGTCGGGGTTCTTCCCGTCGGCGTCGCTCGTCCACACGTAGAGCAGGGACTCGTGCTGGCCGGGCTGAAGGTTACGTACGAACACCGATTCATCCGATGCCTCCCCCGGTGCGCGCCAATGCACCGCGGCGGCCGACAACGGCAACATGGCCAGTAGTACGGCGAACTTCGCTTTCATAGCAACACCTCGCGGGTCATGGGTCAGGGGGGCGAACTTCGCGCTCGAGGCTGGTTCGGTCAAGGGTTGCGAACGATGCGTGGGACTGAAACAAGAGGGCCCGCGCCGTTTGGCGCGGGCCCTCGGACAGCCCTTAGCCTTGAATGAGGATCAGGAACCGCGAACCGAGCCAGAACCTGTCGGGGTTCGCGATCTTCAGCGAGCCGGCGACGTGGCCTCCGTTGGTCGGAGGTTCGGCCAGTCCTTGGAGGTCCTGCCGTGACGCGATGCGGTACGAATCCGAGCCCGGCAAGGCGATCTCGGTCACTTCGCGCTTGTTGATCTTGGTGAACACCGACGGGTCGAGCTCGCGGGCCGGGACGATCGTCTGCCCCACCTTGGCGAACAGCAGCGGGAATCGGCTGCCACCGCTTTGAATCACGATGCCCTTCTGCAACAGCTCGTCCTTGGTGCCGATGATGTAGTACACCGTGTTGTTCTGCTCCTTGAGCAGGTTCACGGTGTCGGTCAGCTGGGAGACCTGGTCCGTCAAGGCGACGATCGTCGCCTTCTGCTCCTCGACGACGACGCGATAGTTGTCCATCGTCACCTGGAGGGTGCCGCGCAGGCTGTCCGACAGCGTCGAGAGCTCTTTGATCCGCTCCTGGCTCTGATCCAGCTTCTGCTCGGTCTCCTTCACGCGCGCCGTGATGTAGCGGATCTTCCGCACGGTGCTGTCGCGCTGCGCCCCGAGGGGCGACTCGCTCGAGACCTTGAGCTGCTTGGACGGAATCCGGACCCGGGCCAGGTCGGCACTGATCTGGCTCATCATCCTCGCGTTCTCGGCCATTTCCGCGAGCAGCTTGTCCCGTTCGGCCGACACCTTGCTCAGCTCGGAGAGCTTGCCCTGGGTTTCCGCCGAGGGCTTCTGCTGGCATGCGGCCCCGGCGAGAAGCGCGAGCACCAGGCCCGCGCGGGTTGCGACGATACGACTCTGACTGACCATGTGCATGACTCCTGGGCCTGAAGGCCCTCGTGCCAGGAAGGGCGTGACCTGCGTCACGCGGGTTCGGGTTGTCCGTTCATTTCGACTTCTCGGGGCGCAGCATCCATACGCGCGTTCCTACACCGTGGCGCGCGTCCGGTTCAACCCCGCGGCAATGATACGCGACGGAAGCAGGACACGAGGTGATCATTGACCAAACCGGCGGCCTGCATGTAGGCGTAGCAGATTGTCGAGCCGACGAACGTGAACCCACGCTCCTTGAGCGCCTTGCTCAGCCGGTCCGATTCCTTGGTCGTCGCGGGGACCTGGCGCATCGTCTTCCAGGCATTGTGGCGGGTTGCGCCGCCGACGACTTCCCAGACGAACGCGTCGAACGACCCGCGCTCCTCCTGTAACGCGAGGAACGCGCGAGCGTTCTGCACCGTCCCGGCGATCTTCTGGCGGTTGCGGATGATGCTGGCGTCGGCCGCGAGCTTCCGGAGCTTGGGGGCGCGATAGCGCGCGATCTTCTCCGCATCGAAGCCGTCAAAGGCGCGCCGGAAGTTCTCCCGTTTGGCGAGTACGATCGCCCACGACAGGCCGGCTTGAAACGCATCGAGAATGAGGAATTCGAAGTGCTTGCGGTCGTCGTGGACCGGAACACCCCACTCGGTGTCGTGGTAGGCGGTCATCAGCGGCCCGGACTCGGCCCAGGCGCAGCGGGTGACCGTCATTGGACGTAAAACGTGGTGCGGCCCACCTGGCCGCCGCGCTCGAACCAAACCGTCACCGGTCCCGAATTGGCCGCGGCGGAGAGCACCCGTTTGAGATCCTCCGCGCTCCCCACCCCCTGCCGGTTGACCTGGAAGATCACGTCCCCCACCTGGAGCCCGGTGGAGCGCTGCGCAGCGACGCCCATGTTGTAGATCAGCGCGCCGCGTTCGGTCTGGATGCTGCGCTCCTGGCGGATCGCCGGGGTGAGGGTCACCGCCTGCAGGTCTCCCAGGATCGGCACCTTCTCGGCCACGGTGCTCGGCAGATCGGTCACGCCCAGCCGCGCGGTCTGGGTGCGTCCCTCGCGCCGGTACGCCACCGTGAGCGTGTCGCCCGGACCGGTGTCGAGCAGCACGGCCTCCCAGTCGAGGAAGGTGCGGAGCCGCCGGCCGCGCACGTTGAGCAGGATGTCGCCGGCGGCGAGGCCCGCCCGTACCGCCGGGCCGCCGCCGGCGACCGCGGTGACGCGCAAGCCGCCGGTGCGCTTCCACTCGCGCAGGTCCCCGCCCCCCACGACGTCCAATCCGACCCATGGGCGCCGTACGTGGCCGAACCGCCGCAGCTCCGTCGCGACCCGCTGCGCCCGCTCGATCGGGATCGCGAAGCCGATTCCCACCGACCCGCCCGAGGGAGAAAAAATCGAGCTATTCACGCCCACCACTTCACCCTGCACGTCCACCAGTGGACCGCCGGAGTTGCCCGGATTGATGGCGGCGTCCGTCTGGATCATCCCGACGTACACGCCGGCCTGGTCGCCCGAGGGCAAGAGGTTTCGCCCGACTGCGCTGACGACGCCGGCCGTGACGCTCGGCTCGGAGTTCCCCAGCATGTAGGCGAACGGATTCCCGATGGCGACGACCCACTCGCCCACGGCCAGGTCCGTGCTGCGGCCGAGCGTTGCGGTGGGCAGGCCGGTGGCCTCGATCTTGAGGACCGCGATGTCGGTCAGTGGGTCCTCGCCGAGCAGCTTCGCCGGGTAGTCGGTGCCCTCGCGCGTGGTGACGACGATCTGGGTGGCGCCGTTGGTCACATGTTGATTGGTGATCACCACACCATCCGCCGAGATGATGACCCCCGAGCCATACCCTTCGACCTGCCTATCAACCCCGCGCGGCATGAAGAACATGGCGAAAGGGTCTTCCGGGACCTGTCGCTGGCGCCGCAGCACGTTGACGCTCACCACCGCGGGGGCGACCCGCGCGGCCGCGTCCACGATGATGGAGTTTCTGGTATCGGTAACCGCCGCCGTCCGAGCTCGTCGCGCCGAGTCGGTGGGCGTGCTTCGGGTCTGGCCGGCAAGCACCGCCGCGCAGGCGACGAGGGCGGCGCATGTGAGACCGGCGATCTGGGTCATCAGGGATCCTCGGCGTGCAGGTCGAGACGGGCGGCGCGTACCATGTACGGGACCGGCGGCGGCGTCAAGCATCCCCCTGTTACCCCGGTTCGGGTGCGGTTATCTTCTTCGTCCGCGCGAGCCCGACGCTTCGGTTGGGCCCGCGCCGTTGTTTCTCTGCGTTCCAATTCGCCGAGACGACACTCGATGTTCACCCAGTGGAACGGTCAGCGCCCATGAAGGCAACCGATGTCCGCAAGGGGCACGTCCTCATCATCGACGGCCAGCCTTGCCGGGTGATGGACTTCACCCACCGCACCCCCGGCAATCTGCGCGCGTTCGTCCAGGTGCGGTTCCGCAATCTGCTCAACGGGAACACCTTCGACACGCGCCTCAACGCCTCCGACTTTATGGAGGAAGCCCGGCTCGACACCAAGGAGTTCCAGGTCCTGTACCGCGACGCCGGCGGCGTCCATGTGATGGACCGGGAGAACTACGACCAGCATACGCTCGACGACGACACGGTGCTGGACGCGGGCCCCTGGCTCCAGCCGGAGATGGTCGTGAAGGTCGAATGGCTCGATGGTCGCCCGATCGCGATCGAGCTGCCCTCGGTGGTCGAGCTCGATGTGGTCGAAACGTCGCCCGTCATGCGCAGTGCCACGAAAACCGCGAGCACCAAGCCCGCCAAGCTGTCCAATGGCGTCACCGTGCAGGTTCCGGATTTCGTCGCCGAAGGTGACCGGGTGCGGGTTGACCCGCGGCAGGGTGTGTACCTGGAACGGGCGAAATAGCCTCCCTACAATCCCAGATCCAGCTGCCGCCCGCCCCGGCGGCGTCGCAGTGGGGCGCGGAGCGGCGACCGGCAGGCCGCCGGCCAGCACGCGTAGCCGCTCCAACAACTTCACGGTGGCCCAGCTGTCCCGCTCGCAGTAGGCGAGCAGCGCCCTCCGCTTAGCGACGCGCTCTCGCGGGCTCTGACCCTCGGGTTCGAACACCAGCCGCCACAGGGCCAGCGTGGCAGCGGCGCCATCCCTGATCTCCAAATCGTCGTAGGTCACCTCCGGCACCAGCGCCGGGATGACGCTCTTGAGGGAGAAGCTCCCGGCGAACTGCGGGTGGTACACGTGGTTCCGGACCACCGGAAGCAGATCCACGAGCTTGAGCTCGATCAGGCCGAGCTCCCGCGCCAGCCCGGGAGCTGCCGCCGCGAGTAGCCGGACGCAGCTGCGCTCGAACGAGGAGTTGTACGCCACGATGGCGTGCGCTTCCGCGCAAGCCGCCACCAGCCGCTCGGCCTGCGCCGGGCGCGGGTCCGCCCCGCCCTCGGCCAGCCACTCATGATGCGCGTAGCCGCCGCCGCGCTGCTGCACGTGCACGCTGAACTGGACCGGCACCTGGTCCCACGGGCGGCACCCGTTCCACACCGGGATCGCGGGACTGACCGTCTCGAAATCGAGAAACGCCAGCGGCCCCTGAAACGGGACGAGTGCTTCGGCGAGCGACTCTTCCACGACGAGCGTGCCGGCTTGCACGGCGCGCACCTGCCGCACCTGGATGGCGTTGAGTTTCAGGTCGCCGGGGAGATCGTGCAGCGTGCGATAACCCTTGGCCTCGAGGTCGAGCGCACGGCGCCGCATCACGTACAACGTGCTGACGTGGTCGGCCGGCCACTCGGGCCAGCAGCGCTTCATGAACGGACATTCGTGCGGCTCGAAGCAGTGGTCGCCGATCGGTACCTGGGGGAGGGGACCCTCGAGGGCCGCGACCTGCGCGGCGATCGCGTCGGGCACCGTCGGGGAGGTACGCCTCGACCTCCGGGGTGACGTCCCGCCGCACGAACAGGTTCGACAGGTCGGGATAGCGGCACTCGCGGTTCAAGTGCATCACTTCGACCCGCTCGACCGTCATGCCGCTCTGACGCAGGGTGTAGGTCTGCATCGCGACGTCGGGGATGTGCTCGGCCTTCACGTCGATGCTCGATTTCACCTCGATCAGCCCGAAGCCCCGCTCACGCCGCTCGAGAATGTCCACCACGGCGTACGCGTCGCTCGCGGCCACACCCGGCTCGTAGAGCACCCGGCGTGGCGGGTCCCGAGCGCCGCTGCGTGGCGGCGAGTTTGTTCTCGATTTCGTAGGGCTTGAAGGGGACCAACTCACCGCCGGGCACGTACTCGCGCGCTACCTCACCGACGCGTTTTCCCGCCTCTGACCGGGCCTCGTGGTCGGGGGTCTGCTCGAGCTCGGGAGCCCAGGGCTCGCGCACCTTCCACCACAGCAGCTTGTGACACTGGAGGCCGGCCATGAAACGGGATTTCGAGAGGCGGGGACCACTCTGGTCGGCCGGCATTGGTCTAACAGTAACATGCCCCTCCACCGCCGTGTTGTTAAGGAGTGACGCTGAAAGCGACGCTGGTCACGGAGCCGAGATTCGTAGCGTTGGCTGTGAGCGTGTAGCCATTCCCCGGGGCGCTGATACTCAGGTTGCTGAAAGTCGCGACGCCGGCGTTCGCCGTGACCGTTCTTGTTCCCGAGAGGCTCCCCCCGCCGGGATTTGTCCCGAGCGTCACAACGATGGCGCTGACGAACGTCGGATCGGCGCTCCCGCTGCTCGTGGCGGCGGTCACCTTGACGGCCGGCACAATCCCCACGCCCGCGACAGTGGTGCTCGGCTGGACCGTAAACACGAGATGGGTGGCGCCTCCCGTTCCGCCGAAGGCGCTGATGCCCGTCGTCCCAATCCCCCCGTCTTCGCAGGCTGCAGCGAGGGCCACTGCCGCGACGATCACAAGATGCTTTACCCGCATGGGCTCCCCCTGTCTCGAAGGTTGCTTGCCGCCGCCGGTCAGTAGCCTGCACATTGTGTCGATGCGCACTCTGGTCGGTACGTCCGGCTACAACTATCCCGAGTGGAAAGGTACGTTCTACCCCGACAAGCTGCCCGCTGGGAAAATGCTGGCGTACTACGCGACGCAGCTACCCGTGGTGGAAATTAACTACACCTTCTACCGGACGCCGAGCGCCAAGACGGTCGCAGTGTGGGCGGAGTCCACGCCTCCCGAATTCATGTTCGTGCTGAAGGCACCAAAACGCATCACGCACGACTCCCGGCTCAAGTTCGTGGACAAGCCGCTGGCGTTCTTCTGCGAAACGGCGGCCAGCCTGGGCCCGAAGCTCGGACCGCTGCTGTTCCAGCTGCCACCCAACTTCAAGAAGGACATCGACCGGCTACGCTACTTCCTGCCGCTCATCCCGGCCGGGGTGCGCTGCGCGTTCGAGTTCCGCCACCCGTCGTGGTTCTCGGCCGACGTGTACGAGCTACTGCGCGCTCACAATGCCGCCTTATGCATCGCCGACACTGAGGAGGCCACCACCGCCCTCGTGGTGACCGCGGACTTCGGGTATTTCCGGCTGCGGGACGAAGGCTATAAGAAGAAGGACGTGGAGCGCTGGGTAGCGAAGGTGCGGGAGCTGGGGCAGGGATGGACCGATGCGTTCGTGTTCTTTAAACACGAGGAATCGGGAATCGGCGCGAAGCTGGCGCTACAGTTCAAGGAGCTGATTGGGTGACCGTGCCTCCGATGGCGCGTAGCCGCGCTTCGAGCGCCAGGCGACTGAGCTTGCTGAGGGGGAGCTCCAGGAGCAGGTCGATCCGGCGGCTGATGAGCACGAACGCGTCTCGGAACGCGGCCCGTTTTGCCGCGTCGTCCCCCTCCACTTCCGCGGGGTCGGGCATACCCCAGTGCGCCAGGACCGGCTGGCCGGGGAAGATCGGGCATGACTCCTTCGCCCGATCGCACACCGTGATCACAAAGTCCCACGGCTCGCGTTCGAGCCCGTCGACGCTGCGCGGCGGATGGCCGGCCCACGGGATGCCGTAGTCGCGCAACGTGTCGATCGCGTAAGGATTCACCCGGGCGGCCGGACGCGACCCGGCGCTCGCCGCCTCAAACCGTCCTTTCCCTTTCATATTCAGTAGAGCCTCCGCCATCTGGCTCCGGGCGGAATTGCCGGTGCACAGGAACAGCAGGCGGAACCTACGATCCGGCGCGGTAGTCATGGGACGTGCCTTTTCGCAAATAGTCGTATGCGCCCACGGCGAGGGCTGCGCCAACCAGTGGCCCAATCCAATAGATCCAGTGCCCCATCCACGTCCCGGTCGCGAGCGCGGGGCCGAACGACCGCGCGGGGTTCATGCTCGCGCCGCTCAACGGCCCACCCATCAGCGCCTCGAACGCCACAGTGAGGCCCACGGCCAGGCCCGCCACCGTTCCAGCAACACGTGCGTCCGTGGCGACCGCCATGATCACGAGCATCAAAAAGAAACTGAGGACAACCTCGACCACCAACCCTCGCCCTACACCGATTGCGGGGATCGTGGAGGCGGCCTGGGCGGACGCGCCGAGCAGCGCCCGCAGCAGCAAGGAGGCGCTCAGCGATCCAACAATCTGGGCGGACACGTAGGGGAGCACTTCGGCGCGCGGAAACTTGCCACTGAGCCAAAAGCCTGCTGTCACGGCCGGGTTGAAATGCGCTCCGGAGATGTGGCCCAACCCGTACACCCCCGCGACGATGACGAACCCAAACGCCAAACTGATCCCGACCGAGGTCACAGAGCCGTGCGACCAGTTGTCGACGGCTGCCGCCCCGCCTCCTATGAATACCAGCATGAACGTGCCGACCACCTCGGCGGCTACCCGCGGCCCTCTCATGCCGGCCTCCGAGCGCGGATGAACGCGCCCATGATCCGGCCGCTGACCTCCCGCGCCAGCACCTCGGCGTCAAGGCCGGCCCCGGCCAGGAAGGCGCGCGCATCTTCGAATGCGTAGACGCGCGTCGGCTCGATCCCGACGTCCTCGAAGCCGGCCGCTCTGAGCAGGCGTACATATTCCTCCTCAGGCAGGGCGCCCGCGATGCACCCGACCCATAGCTCCATGCTGCTCCGCACGCTGGCCGGAACCTCACCGCGTACCACGACGTCCGACACGGCGAACCGGCCGCCCGGTTTGAGAACGCGAAACGCTTCCCGCAGCACTTGGCTCTTGTCGGCCGAGAGGTTGATGACGCAGTTGGAGATAATGACGTCCACCGAGGCATCGGGCAGCGGGATGCGCTCGATCTCTCCCTTCAGGAACTCGACGTTCGTGGCGCCCGCCTGACGCTGGTGCTCGCGGGCGAGCGCCAGCATTTCATCGGTCATGTCCAGGCCGTAGGCCTTCCCGGTTGGGCCCACGCGCTGGGCGGAGAGCAGTACGTCGATCCCACCCCCCGACCCCAGGTCGAGCACCGTTTCGCCTTCGTGGAGCTCCGCCAGAGCCGTCGGATTGCCGCAGCCGAGGGAGGCGAGGACCGCACCCTCGGGAAGCGTGACGGTCTCACCGGCATCGTAGAGATCCGAGCTGACGGGATCGCACCCGCAGGTCCCCGTGCCGGTGCCGCAACAGCTGCCGCGCTCACCAGCAACCACCCGTAACGCTGCCTGCGCGTACCGCTCCCTCACCGTATCTCTGATCTGCGCATCGCTCATGTGCCCTCCTTAATCAACAAATGTTGATGTGTATGCGACAAGAAATCAGGGGCAACATGCCCGGGCGCAGCTCCCCGCGTGTTTTCCCGGCTTAACCGCCTGAGCGAACGCCGCGACCTCGTCCAACGCGTCGCGGTTGAGCGTGTAGTAGACCCACCGTCCCTCGCGGCGATCGGTGACCAGGCCGGCGTCTTTGAGCGTCCTGAGGTGGAAGGAGAGCCGGGACTGGGCCGCGTCGAGCGAGTTCTGCAGCTCGCAGACGCAGCGCTCCCCATGCGACAGCATCTCGACGATCTCGAGGCGCGTTTCGTCCGAGAGCGCATGGAACCAGCGCGCGGCGCGGTCTGGTGGTCGGAAGTGTGCTGGAGGTCACAGTGCGAAACAATATATCAACGACATTTGATATGTCAAGAGGAGCGGATTCCCGACGATTTCCCGGCGCGAAAGCATTAAGTTGTGCGGCGTCCCACAACCTTTTCGCGAGGTCCGCCGCTATGAGCAAGCACATCCGCGTGTCGCCCCGTACCGGTGCGCCTGTCGCTTGTGTGCCCTGCTCTTGGCCATGGCCTGCGGCGGCGGTCACACCCCCCCGCCGCGCCAGGTCCAGGTGCCGCCGCGGCTCGACCTCAAGCAATACGGCCGGGTTGGTCTCATCCGCTTCACCATCCGGAATGCCAAGGGGGACCTGGACCAGGCCGCCACCATGCGCTTCTCGGAAAACCTGCTCGATGCGCAACCTGGTGTTGAAGTGATTGAGTTCGGCTCGGCCGACTCGGTACGGAAACGCCTGGGCGAGAAGGAAATGGGTGCAGCGACGGCGCAGGCGCTGGGCGCGTCACGCCGCGCGCCGGTGGTGTTTGTCGGGCACCTCAAGATGTCCAACGTGACGCCGAGTGGCGGCCTGCACGGTCTGTCGCTGCCGCAGCGTGCAGGCCACGGTATCCGCCGAGCTGACCGTCGCATTGTATGCGCACCGAGACGGGAGGCACGCTGTGGCGGTCGAGCGGGACGGCGAGCCGGAAGATCGGTGGGCTGAAGATCGTGGGCGGTGAGCCGTCCTTCTCCGCGAAGGACCCCAACAAGGAGTACGCGGGCCTCGTCTACGACCTGGTCGACTACGTGACCCGCGACATGCGGCCGACCTGGTACACGGAGTAACGCAGCGCGGCTACGGGTCTGCGGTGAGCCGTCGATAGATCGACAGGTGCCGGAGCGCCGCCGCCTTCTTGCCCACCTTGTCGTACAGCCGCGCCACGTTGTAGTGCGCGTCGGCGAGCCGCGGGTCCGTTGCGAGTGCCGCCCGGTACGCCTCGATCGCATCCGCCGGGCGGTGTAGGTCCTCGAGGGCGATCGCGAGGTTGAAGGCGGCGGTGGTGTGATCGGGACTTTCGCGCAGCGCCTCCCGGTAGTGCCGCTCCGCTTCCTCTACCAACCCCTGCTCGTGCAGTAGCCGGCCCAGGTTGACGTGCGCGTCGGCGTGATGCGCGTCGAGCTCGAGCGCGCGCCGATAGGCGTCGCGCGCCTCCACCGGGGCCACCGCCTCGAGCTCGTACCCCAGCTCGTACCAGCCGGCGGCGTCGAAATCACCCTCGGCGCGCCGCGCCGCCTGCGCCGTCCGCCGCGCGATGGGTGCGGCCTTGGTCGCCAGGTCCGAGACCGCGAAGTCGAGACTGAGCTGCCCCGATTCCGGGTTCCACGCGGCAAGCCCGTCGCTCACCACGATGCGGTCGCCCTCGGCCACGATGCGCAGCTCGGCGAGCGAGCGGCCGCGCGGCAGCTCGTGCCGCAGCTTTTTCAGAGCGCGATGGATGCGGCCGGTGGGGATGCGCGCGGCCACGAGTCCCTTCGCCGCGCGCAGGATGACCAGGTCCTGGAAGGAAAACCGCACATCGCCGCGTGTCCCGCGTCGCGGCGTCAAAAAACCGTCGCGCGCGAAGGCCCGCACCTGCGCGACGGTCAGTCCCAACAGCTTAGCGACGTCTTTGGATGAGTAGCCTTTCAAACGACTGCCGTCAGCGCGAAGCCGCCTTGCGCTTCAGCGGGATCGTCTTCGCGGCAGCTTTGTCTTCGACCCGTTTGGCGGGCTTGCGATCGCCGGCGGCCCCTTTTCCCTTCCCCAGGCTTGCCTTGAGCGCCTCCATCAAGTCGAGGATCTGGGTCTTGGGAGCCTCGGTCGGCTCCTCCGTGATCTCCTGTCCATCGACCTTGCGCTGGATTTGTTCGAGCACCCGCTTCCGCTGATTGTCCTCGTACTTCTCGGGGTGAAACGTCTCCGACGCCGCCTGGTCGAGCAGCTGCACCGCGAGCTGGAGCTCGGGCTTCTTCACATCGATCTTTGGAATCTGCAATTCGGCCATCGAACGGACTTCATCGGCGTAGCGCAGCTGCTCCATCACGAGGCCGCCTTCGTGCGGGCGAATTGAAATGACGTACTGCTTGCCGCGCGCGGCGTACTGCCCGACGGCCACGCGACCGGTCTGCTTCAAGGCCTCGGAGAGCAGCCGGTAGGCTCGCTCACCGCCCTTCTCAGGTCCCAGGAAGTAGCACTTCTCGAGGTATAGGCGGTCCACCTCTTTGGCCGGAACGAACTCCTGGACGTCGATCGCTCCCGTGCCCTTTTCGTCCAACGTCTTGAGCTCGTCCGTGGTGAATTGGACGTACCGCCCCTTCTCAAACTCGTAGCCCTTGATCATCTCGTCTTTCTCGACCTTCTCCCCGTCCTTCGAGCAGACGTACTGCTGCTTCAGGCGTGCGCCGTCCTTCTTGTGGAGCCAGTTGAAGGAGACGGCGGCGGAGGACTCGCCGGTGGAGAACATCTTGACCGGCACCGAGACGAGGCCGAACGAGAGCGTGGCGGATCCGATCGAGTGTGCAGGCATAGGGCGCCTATGATAAGATTCCCGTTCCATGGGCGCAAACAAGAAGTCCGCGCCGGATGCGCTAAGCGCCTACCGCGCCAAGCGTTCCCTTGATCGTACACCGGAGCCCGGCGCGAAGGTAGCGGCGGCCGCGACCACGGGCGCGCTCGAGGGCGGCCTGTTCGTGGTCCACAAGCACGCCGCCCGCAACCTGCATTTCGATCTGCGCCTGGAAATGGACGGCGTGCTCAAGTCGTGGGCCGTCCCCAGGGGACCTTCCGCCGACCCCAAGGACAAGCGCCTCGCCGTCAAAGTCGAGGACCACCCCATCGAATACGGCGACTTCGAAGGCATCATCCCGGAAGGCAACTACGGGGCCGGCGGCGTGATCGTGTGGGACCGCGGCGCCTGGGTGCCCCTCGAGGACCCGCATGAGGGGATGAAGAAGGGGAAGCTCCTCTTCGACCTCAAGGGCTACAAGCTCCACGGGAAGTGGACCCTGGTGAAGCTCAAGAAGGGTGACAAGGAGTGGCTCCTCATCAAGGAGCGCGACGGCTACGTCGCGACCGGGGCAACGTTTCCAGAGGAATCCGTCCTGTCAGGGCTCACCGTCGAGGCCCTGCGCGACGGTCAGACGCTCGTTCCCAAGATCAAGCAGGAGCTCACCCGGCTCAAAGCGCCGCGCCGCGCGCTGCCGGTGCGTGAAGCCGAGCTGATGCTGGCGGAGACGCGCGAACAGCCATTTAGCAAGGCGGGATGGATCTTCGAGCTCAAGCTCGATGGGTATCGGCTGCGTGCTGCGCGTGCGAACGACGGCGCACTCCTTATTTCCCGCAACGGTCACGACCTCTCGGCAGCGTTCCCGGAAATCACCCGCGCGCTGGCGGCGCTCCCGTACGAGCGGCTAGTCCTGGACGGGGAAGTGGTCGTGTTGGACGACGCGGGCCATCCGAGCTTTCAGCGCCTCCAGAATCGCGCCCGGTTGAGCCGTGTGCCCGAGATCCGCCGCGCCGCCGTGGAGAACCCGGCCACCCTGTACCTCTTCGATCTCCTGGCGTTCGACGGCTGGGACCTCCGGCCGCTGCCGCTCGTCAAGCGCAAGGGCATCCTCGAAAAAATCATCCCGCCCACAGGCGCGCTCCGCTACCTCGAACACTTCGAGACGAAAGGCGAAGCGCTCTACGAGCAGGTGGTCCAGCTCGGCCTCGAGGGGATCGTCGCGAAGCGCGCCGACTCGACCTACCGCGCCGGCCGCTCGGCCGACTGGCTCAAGATCCGCGCGGACCGCACCGGCGACTTCGTGGTGGTCGGCTTCACGCGCCCCAAGGGATCGCGCGGCGGTTTCGGTGCGCTCCACCTCGGCGGGTTCGCGGACGGGAAACTGATGTACGCGGGCCGTGTGGGGAGCGGCTTCAATGCGGCCCAGCTCAAAGAGGTGGCGGCGAAGCTCGAGGCGCGCGCCGCGACGACACCGGCGTTCGCCGGGCCCGCGCCCAAGGACGACGCGCACTCCTGGGTCGAGCCCGAGCTCGTCGTCGAGGTGCGCTACAAGGAGTGGACCGACGAAGGGCTGCTCCGCCAGCCGGTGTTCCTCAGGTTTCGGGATGACAAGCCGGTGGCGGAGTGTGAAATGCCGGGAAGGGGGACGGGGGAAGGGGAACGGGACGGACGGAGCCCGAGGTACCCACCCGTCCCTCGTCCCACTCCCCACTTCCCCGAGAGGTGAAGTTCTCGAATCTCGACAAGGTCTTCTGGCCCGAGGACAAGTACACCAAGGGCGATCTCGTCGCGTACTACCGCGCGATCTCACCCTGGCTGCTCCCCTATCTCAAAGACCGGCCGGTGGTGCTCACCCGGTTCCCCGACGGCATTCAGGGAAAGTCATTCTTTCAGAAGGATGCGCCGCCGTTCGCGCCGGAATGGCTGCGCACCGAGCGGATGTGGAGCGAGGAGACCAAGCGCGACATCGACTACTTCGTATGCGACGACGAAGCGTCGCTGCTCTATCTGGCGAACCTGGGCACGATCCCGCTGCATGTGTGGGGGAGCCGGGTCGCGACGCTCGAGCTCCCCGACTGGTGTATTCTCGACCTCGATCCGAAAGAGGCGCCGTTCAGCCACGTCGTCACCGTCGCCCGGGCGATTCACGCGCTGTGCGACGAAATCGAGCTCCCCTGCTTCATCAAGAGCAGTGGCTCCACCGGCCTGCACGTCCTGCTGCCCCTCGGGCGGCAGTGCACCTACGAGCAAACCCGCGCGCTCGGCGGCCTGCTGGCCCGCGTCATCGCCGCGCAGCTCCCGGACATCGCCACGATTACGCGCCAGGTCGGCAAACGCGGCCCGCGCGTGTATCTCGACTGGATCCAGAACGGTCACGGCCGGTTGTTGGTAGCGCCATTCAGCGTGCGCCCGCTCCCCGGCGCGCCGGTATCCATGCCGCTGCAATGGAGCGAAATCACCCCGAAGCTCGACATCCGCAAGTTCACGATCGCGAACGCGCCCGCTCGGATGAAGAAGGTCAAGGATGACCCGCTCCTCCCGGTGCTCCAGGTGAAGCCCGATCTCGTGAGCGCACTCGAGCGGCTCCAAGCCCGCGTGGAGTAATGAGTACATCGGTGCAAGAGTTGACCTTCACGGTGGGCGAGGCCGGCGCAGTTTCGGGATTGCTCGTCCGGCCCAGTGATGCGCGGCTGCTGTACGTGCTCGCGCACGGCGCGGGCGCCGGCATGCGGCATGCGTTTCTGGAGGTGCTCGCGTACCGCCTGGCGGAGCGTGGAGTTGCGACGCTGCGGTATCAGTTTCCCTACATGGAGCGGCGCTCCAGACGACCCGACACCCCCGCTGTAGCGACGGCCGCCGTGCGAGCCGCGGTGGCCGAAGCGGCGCGCGTGGCGCCCGGGCTGCCGCTCCTGGCCGGAGGGAAATCGTTCGGCGGACGCATGACGTCGTCGGCGCAGGCGGAAGCTCCGTTGCCCGGCGTCGGCGGGCTCGCATTCCTCGGCTTCCCACTCCATCCGCCCGGCCGGCCGGGGACCACGCGGGCCGACCACCTCGAGCGCGTCGCCGTGCCGATGCTCTTTCTACAGGGTACGCGGGATGAGTTCGCTGGGTTGGAGCTGCTGCGGCCGGTGGTGCAACGCCTCGGCGCGCGCGCGACGCTCTATCTAATAGAAGGCGGGGATCACTCGTTCAAGGTGCTGAAACGATCGGGAACGACCGACGCCGACGTGGTGCAGACGATCGTCGAGGCGATCGTCAGCTGGGGGGCGCGGGTGGTAGAACCCCGCTAGTCGCGGAGGGTCTTAACCAGGATGAACGTGACGCCCGCCAGGGCGAAGAAGCCCGTCGCAATCGGATCCAATCCGCGTGCCTCGATCCACGCCACCTGACTCACGTGTACACTGCCCGGCTCGGGGGACTTCCAAACGACGCTGTCGCCGACGACGGTCGGGTGCTTCACGACCACCTTCTTGGCGTCCCCCGTCAGCGTGAGGCGGACCGTCCCGTGGGGCTCGGCGGCCAGACTCTTCGTCCCGTTGACTTCATTCCACCTGGTGCACCCCTGCGTTGAGAAGACCGCGAGTAACACTGTCGCGACGGGTAAAAGGAAAGCGTGACGGGCTCTGACCTGCCGCATTTGCAGTCTCCTGGCGACGCGACGCTGCGAAAGAGGTGAATTTGGCCCTTGAGGCTATGCCCGGCTCGGCAAGCATGTCAAGGGGCGCCATCCCGCCATGTCGATTCTGGGTGCGCTCGTTCGTCGTAGATGTGGAGCCAGGGATCAGCCCGGGCTTCGGCTAACCAAACTCCTGGGAGATGCGACAATGCGATTCATGGTCCTGGTGAAGGCCAACAAGGACACCGAGGCGGGCGTCCTGCCCAGCACGAAGGAGTTGACCGAGATGACCCGGTTCAATGAACAGCTGGTGAAGGCCGGGGTGATGCTGGCGGGAGAGGGGCTCCATCCGAGCGTGAAAGGGGCGCGGGTGCGTTTCACGACCGGGAAGCCGACGGTGATCGATGGGCCGTTCGCGGAGACGAAGGAACTGGTCGCCGGCTTCTGGCTGTGGCAGGTGAAGTCGAAGGAAGAAGCGGTCGAATGGCTCAAGCGGGCGCCGTTCGGACCCGGTGCCGAGATCGAGATACGCCAGGTGTTCGAGGCGGACGACTTCGGCGCCAACTTGACGCCGGAGCTCAAGGCACAGGAGGAGCGCCTTCGCCAACAGTCGGAGGGTAAGCGGTAAGCGTCGCGAACGAAGTCCTCTTGCAGGAGCGGGGGAAGATGATGTGATTGGTAGCCGTGACGGCTACCGACACCCATCGCACGATCGACGCCGTCTGGCGGATCGAGTCGGCGAAGTTGATTGCGGGTCTCGCGCGGATGGTGCGTGATGTCGGTTTGGCCGAGGATCTCGCACAGGATGCGCTGCTCGCGGCGCTGGAGCGCTGGCCCACCTCGGGAATCCCGGACAATCCGGGCGCCTGGCTCATGGCCACGGCGAAACACCGGGCCCTGGACGTCCTGCGCCGCGGCAAGCTCCTCGACCGCAAGCACGAAGAGCTCGGCCGGGAGCTCGAGAGCCGGCAGGCGAGCCCCGAGCAAGACCTCGCCGCCGCAATCGACGACACCGTCGGCGACGACCTCCTGCGGCTCATCTTCACGGCCTGCCATCCGGTGCTCCCGACCGAGGCGCGGGTCGCGCTCACCCTCCGCCTGCTCGGTGGCCTCACCACCGATGAGATCGCGCGTGCGTTCCTCGCCTCCGAGCCGACGGTCGCCCAACGGATCGTCCGGGCCAAGCGGACGCTCGCGGCGGCTGGTGTCCCGTTCGAGGTTCCGCGCGGGCCGGAGCTCGCCACCCGCCTCGCGTCCGTACTCCAGGTGATTTATCTGATTTTCAACGAGGGCTACTCGGCGACGGCCGGTGACGACTGGATACGGCCCCAGCTGTGCGAGGAGGCACTCCGCCTCGGCCGCATTCTCGCCGAGCTCGCTCCCGAGGAGGGGGAGGTGCATGGCTTGGTGGCCCTGATGGAGATTCAGGCGTCGCGACTGCGAGCCCGGGTCGGCGCGTCGGGGGAGCCGGTGCTGCTGCTCGACCAGGATCGCGCGCGCTGGGATCGCGTCCTCATGCATCGCGGGCTTGCGGCGCTCGAGCGCGCCGAGGCCCTCGGCGGGGCCGCTGGGCCTTACACGATGCAGGCCGCCATCGCCGCCTGCCACGCCCGGGCGCGCACGGCGGCGGAAACTGATTGGGTGCGTATCGCTGCCCTGTACGCGGTGCTTGCACAGCTGGCACCGTCGCCCGTGGTGGAGCTCAATCGTGCGGTTGCGGTTGGCATGGCGTTCGGCCCCGCGGCGGGTCTCGAGCTGGTCGACGCGTTGACAGCCGAGCCGCAGCTTGCGGGCTACCACCTGCTGCCGAGCGTGCGCGCCGATCTGCTGCTGAAGGTGGGCCGTGCGGCTGAGGCGCGGGTCGAGTTCGAGCGCGCGGCGGCCCTGACCCGCAACACCCGCGAGCGCGCACTGCTGCTCGAGCGCGCGGCAGCCTGCGTGGAGCCCGGCGCCTAGTGCAGGTCGACGCACCGCCCGACACCCCGCCCCGGGCCGGGCAGCGGGAGTGGATCGGCCTCGCCGTTATCGCGCTGCCGTGCGTCCTCTATTCCATGGACCTCACGGTGCTGAACCTCGCTGTCCCCCGGCTCAGCGCCGATCTCCAGCCGAGCAGCGCCCAGCTGCTCTGGATCATCGATATCTACGGCTTCCTCGTGGCCGGTTCGCTCATCACCATGGGAACGTTGGGGGACCGGATCGGCCGGCGGCGGCTCCTGTTGATCGGCGCCGCCGCGTTCGGTGTCGCCTCGGTCGTCGCCGCATTCTCGACCAGCGCCGCGATGCTGATCGCGACCCGCGCCGTGCTCGGCCTCGCCGGCGCCACGCTCGCACCATCCACGCTATCCCTGATTCGCAACATGTTTCTCGACCCGCGGCAGCGGACGTTCGCGATTGGTGTGTGGGTCACGAGCTACTCGATCGGTGGCGCGATCGGGCCGCTACTGGGCGGGATCGTGCTGCAGTACTTCTGGTGGGGCGCGGTGTTCCTGTTGGGGGTGCCGGTGATGCTGCTGCTGCTGGTGGTGGGGCCCGTACTGCTACCGGAGTTTCGCGACCCCGAAGCAGGCCGGCCGGATCTGGCGAGCGCAGCCATGTCCCTCGCCGCCGTGCTGTTGGTGATCTACGGGCTCAAGCGAATTGCCGAAGACGGGTTGGCATGGATGCCGGCGCTGTCGATCGTGGCCGGTGTCGCCACGGGGGCCGCCTTCGCACGGCGCCAGCAACGGCTGGCCGACCCGCTGATCGACCTGAGGCTGTTTCGGGCTCCCGGCTTCAGCGGGGCATTGGCGGTGTTTTTGGTTGGGACGCTCGTGGCGTTTGGGATCTACATCTTCATCGCACAATACCTCCAGCTCGTGCTCGGTCTGACGCCGTTCCAAGCGGGGCTCGCGACGGTGCCTTCGATGCTGGCGTTCGTCGCGGGCTCCTTCGTGGTTCCGGTGCTTGCGCGCCGCGTGGGACCGGGGCACGCCATCGCGGGGGGATTGGTGGTCGCGGCCGCAGGGTTCGGAATACTCACACAGGTGGATGAAGCCGGACTCGCGGTGCTCATCGTCGGGTCCATCATCTACTCTCTGGGCATTTCTCCCGTTGTCATTCTCGCGACCGACCTGATCGTCGGGAGCGCTCCCGTCGAGCGGGCCGGCGCGGCGTCAGCCATCTCGGAGACTAGTTCGGAGCTGGGAGGCGCGCTCGGCATCGCGGTGCTCGGAAGCATCGGCACCGCGCTCTATCGCGGCCGCATGGCGGCCGGTATTCCCGCCGGCGTTCCCCCGGAAGCGGCGGAGGCGGCGCGGGCCACGCTCGGCGGCGCCGTCGCCGTGGCCGAGCGTCTCCCTGGACACCTTGGGGTGGAGCTGCTGAACCCGGCCAAACTTGCGTTTCTCGACGCGTTTCGCCTCGTCGCATGCATCTGCGCCGATCGTCGTCTTGATCCTCGCCGTCGTCACGGTGATGCGGACGCGGCGGGTAAACAATGTCGAGCCGGCGGAGGTGTAGCGGACTCGATCGATGCGTGTGCACCTGGTGGACGGGACGTACGAGCTGTTCCGCGCCCATTTCGGCGCCCCCGCGACGGAGGCTCCCGACGGCACTCCGGTCGGGGCGACCCTCGGGTTGATGCGGTCGTTGCTCTCCCTGTTGCGCGAGGACGGCGTAACCCACGTCGCCTGCGCATTCGACCACGTCATCGAGTCGTTTCGCAACGAGCTATTCGAGGGATACAAGACCAGCGAGGGCGTGCCGCCGGAGCTGCTCGCGCAATTCGCCCTCGCCGAGCGCGCCGTCGGGAGCCCTGGGTGTGGTAGTGTGGCCGATGGTCGAGTTCGAGGCTGACGACGCATTGGCCAGCGCGGCGGCCCAAGCGGCCGCTAAGCCCCAAGGTCGAGCAGGTCGTCATCTGCTCGCCCGACAAGGATCTGACCCAATGCGTGCGCGGTACCGCGTTGTATGCCTCGACCGGATGCGGCGCCGCACGCGCGACGAAGCGGCCGTGCGCGACGACGTTCGGCGTCGGGCCCGGGTCGATCCCTGATTGGCTGGCCCTGGTCGGGGACAATGCGGATGGCTTCCCTGGTGTGCCCCGCTGGGGCGAACGATCCGCCGCGACGGTGCTTGCTCACTATGAGCACCTCGAGGCGATTCCTGACGACGCGCGAGGGTGGAAGGTCGCGGTGCGTGGTGCCGCTGCCCTCGCGACGAGCCTGCGGGAACACCGGGACGCCGCCCTCTTGTACCGCCGGCTGGCTACGCTGAGGACCGACGTGCCGTTGCGGGAAGGAGTCGAGGACCTCGAGTGGCGCGGCGCCTCACGTCCCCAGCTGGCTGCGCTGTGCGGCGAGATCGGCGGCGCGGAGATCCTCGAGCGCGTGCATCGCTGGCAGGCGTGAGTGTCGGTGGTCACGGTCGCTTCATGGGACGTTCGTGGTGACCCGTGGCGCTCCACAGGGATGAGCGGTAACATCCACTGTCTGGGGACAATACCTATGCGAGTCGATGCAAACGTCCGTCCGGCCGCAAACGCCGGAACAGTAGTAGTGCGTCCTTCGCGACGAGGCGTGCTCGCGGGGTTAGCGCTTTGCGTGGGCGCCGGGGCTCTGGGCTGTCTCGACTCCGGGTCGTCGGGTTCCGTGCTTCCAGAGAGCAGCGGCCTGGAGCACGTCATTATCGTCACGATGGAAAACCGCTCATTCGACCATCTGCTCGGCTGGCTTCCGGGCGCCGACGGGAAGCAGGCCGGACTGACGTATTTCGACAGTACCGGAACCCCGCACGCCACCCATCACCTGACCGACCCTCAAGGGTGCGGCCATCACGGATCCCAACCACTCGTTCGAGGGCGGGCGGACGGAACACAACGCCGGCGCTGCTGACGGATGGCTCCGGACCCAGTACAACGACATGTTCTCGATTGGTTACTACGAGGCGGCAGACCTCGCATTCCTCGGGCGTGCCGCACCGGAATGGACCGTACTCGATCGCTACTTCACGCCGTTCATGGGTCCCACGAATCCCAATCGTCTGATCCTGGTCTCAGGGCAGACCGACCGGATTGCCAACGGACCAGCGGCCAGCACGATGCCCACAATTTGGGATCGTCTCCTTGAGGCGGGTCTCACCACCAAGAACTACGGCTACCCGATTGTCTCCGCCTCGATGTTCGGCAATCGATACGTCTCCCTGATCCAACCTCTCACGTCGTTCTTCACGGACGCGGCGACCGGTCAATTGCCGCACGTCGCCTACGTCGATCCCGATTTCGGCCGGTCGTACACCGATTCGTATCACCCCCTGGCCGACATCCGGCGCGGGGAGGCCTTTCTCGCGAGCATTTACCACGCTGTCACCACGAGTCCGGCATGGGGGTCGACGCTGTTGATCATCACGTTCGATGAGTGGGGAGGATTCTTCGATCACGTGGCCCCCCCGACTGCCCCGATCCCGCCGATGGAGTACGCTGCGGGCAACGTCGATG
The DNA here is from genome assembly GCA_963844035.1 of uncultured Gemmatimonadales bacterium. Classification (GTDB taxonomy): domain Bacteria; phylum Gemmatimonadota; class Gemmatimonadetes; order Gemmatimonadales; family GWC2-71-9; genus AG25. The sequence continues at coordinate 267,178 of CAWJMT010000004.1, read as the reverse complement.
GACTGCGCGGATTTCGCATTCCCACCCTGCTCATCTCTCCGTTCGCGCGCCGGCGTTACGTCTCGAGCGCCGTCTTCGACCACGCCTCGATCCTCCGCCTTATCGAGTGGCGCTGGGGTCTGACCCCGCTCACGGTCCGGGACGAACAGGCCAACAACCTCGCCGACGTTCTCGACTTTGCGCACCCGAAGACCAGCGCGCCGCCGATGATCGACGTTCCCACGGGCCCGTTCCTCGGTCGCTGCCCCTGAGGCGCTAGTTCCCGCGACTGCGCGAAACACGCTCTCACGGCGGGAATTCGTCGCCCGCGTGGCGATCGGTGCCGGCGCCGGTGCGCTGGGATGCCTCGACTATGGATCGTCGGGGCTCCCGCTTCCGGAGGAGAGCGGTCTGGAGCACGTGATCGTCGTGATGATGGAGAACCGCTCCTACGACCATCTGCTTGGCTGGCTTCCGGGAGCCGATGGCAGGCAGGTGGGTCTCACCTATACCGATCGCGCCGGGACTCCCCACCAAACGCATCATCTCACGGATTTCCAGGGGTGTGGGTTCGCGGACCCCGATCACTCCTTCGATGGTGGGCGGGCGGAATACAACGCAGGAGCGTGCGACGGATGGCTGCGGACTGGAGCCAATGACCTGTACGCGATCGGATACTACGAGGCCGAGGACCTCGCGTTCCTCGGGCAGGCAGCACGGGAATGGACGGTGCTGGATCGATATTTCTCGCCAGTGCTCGGGCCCACGTATCCGAACCGGTTGATCATACACGCGGCGCAAACCGACAGGCTCTCGAACCTCTCCACGGTCAGCACACTCCCCACCATCTGGGATCGGCTCGCGGACAAGGGACTGACTGGACGGAACTATGGCTCTCCGCGCCCCTTCGCAACGATCTTTGGGACCCGGTACCAGTCGTGGATCCAGACAGTTGACACCTTCTTCCCCTCGGCGGCGGCTGGCACGCTGCCTCACGTCACCTTCATCGACCCGAGCCACACCGCCGACGATCACCCGCACAATGACATGCGGGACGGCGAGGCGTTTCTTAGCAGCATCTACCAGGCGGTGACCACGAGTGAGGCGTGGCCGTCGACCCTGTTGATCATCACGTTCGACGAGTGGGGGGGGTTCTTCGATCACGTGCCACCGCCGCCGGCGCCGATTCCGCCGGGGGAGTACGCAGTGGGTAATGTCGACGGGCTGCGGGGGTTTCGCGTTCCCACGCTGCTCATCTCTCCCTTCGCGCGCCGAGGCCACGTCTCCAGCGCGGTCTACGATCACGCCTCGATTCTCCGCCTGATCGAATGGCGCTGGGGCCTGTCACCGCTCACCGTCCGGGACGCACAGGCGAACAACCTCGCTGACGCGCTCGACTTTGCGCACCCACGGACCGGCGCGCCGGCGATCGAGGTCCCGACTGGCCCGTTCGGGGCCCGATGCCCCTGAGGGGCTGACGGTGCGATGAACCTGGTCGCGCTGGTGTTTCAGCCCCTGAGCGTGTTTATCGCCCAGCCGCTGCTGGCGCTGTTACCCGCGGCCGCGTTCGCGGTGCTGTATCGCGCATCGGGCCGCCGGGTGGTCGCGGCCGCCGCCGTTCTGTGGATCCTGTACACGCCCTACGAGTACGCGATGCACCGCCGGTGGTTGTGCACCGGCGAGTGCAACATTCGCGTCGACCTCCTCTTGCTGTATCCCGTACTCTGGATCGTCTCGCTGACGGCGCTGATCGTAGGAATTCGGGCGCTGCGACGCTAACCCGCGTTACTTCGTCGTGACGAGCGAACCCTTGAGAATCTTCGCGTGGTCCAGGTGGGCCGCGATGGCGGGACGCACACTCACCAGGAGTTTCTTGAGATCGGCGTTCGTCGTGGTGGGAATGAGCAAGCCGTCCAGTGCGTCGAGCACGGCCTGGTGGTACCCGACCTCGCGTTCGATATACGCACGGTCGAACGCGGCGCCCTGCAGGTGCTCGAGGGCCTTGCGCGCATCCGCGGCCCCGGCGAGCAACGACTGGCTCACGGCGTTGTCCTTGGGGGTGACGCCCAGCCGGCCCGCCAGAGCCGCCGCCTGCTCGTTGACCGCCGTGTGGTCGGTGATCATCGTCGCCGCGAACTGACGCACCTCGGGCGTCTTGGTCTGGGATTGGGCAAACCGGGCGAGGTCGATGTCGATACTGTTGGCGGTCACCGCCACGTGCGCCACCTCGGGGTCGGACAGGTCAGGCGCGGGTGCCTGAGCGGTGAGGCCTGTGGCCGCCGCCAGCATGAAGAACAGGGACGGCAGGGAACGGATCGCGGGATGCTGCATCGGTGCCTCCGAGAGGGGGGTTGGTCTCGAACGTCCAGGCACGGGAAGGTGGGTCGCTTTTAACACTTTGTCAAGCTATTTATGTGAATACTAGCTAAACAGGTATCCCAACGAGTATGTTGGACTTCCGCCCCCACGGGACGAACGCATGACGCCATGGTTGGAACGGCTGTTGGGCGAAACACAGTCGAAAATGCTGCACCTGCTGCGCCGATCGCAGCGCACCATGGCCGGCCTCGCCGACGCCCTCGGCTTGACCGATACCGCGGTGCGCACGCATATCGCCGCCCTGGGACGCGACGGGATGGTGGAGCAGGTGGGGGTCGAGCGTGACACCGGGGGGAAGCCGGCGCGTCTGTACGCCCTGACGGAAGGGGCTGAGGAGCTGTTCCCGAAAGCTTACGGGAGCGTACTCGGCGGCCTGATCGAGGAAATCGACCGGCGGTACGGCCGGGGCCGCGTGGTCGATCTGCTCCGCGCCGTCGGGGAAGAGATGTCAAAGGGCTTCGCGGTCCCTTCGGACGTTGGAGGCCGAGTGGCCGTGGCCGCGGCCGCGATGCGCAGCCTTGGAAGCGATGTCGAGGTCACCAGCACGGGCCAGGGGTGGCGCGTCCAGGCGTATGGATGCCCGCTCTCGGCGGTGACCACCAAGCATCCGGAAGTCTGCGCTCTTGGCAAGGCGCTCTTCGAAGGGATCACCGAGCAACCGGTGACGGAGCAGTGCGAGCACAGCGCACGGCCGCAATGCGGCTTCCTTGTCGGCGCGACGGAGTCTCCGTCGGCTAAAACCGGGCGGCGGGTCCGCCCACCGAGGGGATGACCACCTACCTCGCGTTCCTCCGGGCGATCAACGTCGCCGGCCATCAGCCGGTCGCGATGGCCGACCTGCGCGCGATGCTCTCGCGAGATGGGTTTCGAAGAACCCCAATCACTGCTCCAAAGCGGCAACCTGGTATTTCGCGGACCCACGCGATCCGTGGCGCGGCTCGAGCGCGCGTTCGAGGCGAAGGCCACTGCCCATCTCGGTTTGGACACGGACTTCTTCGTATGCACGGCGCGGGACTGGGAGGCGGTGATCGCGCGCAATCCCTTTTCCAAGGAAGCCGCGCGCGATCCCGGGCGCCTGCTGGTGATGGTGCTGAAAGCCGCACCCGAGGCGAAGGACCTCTCCGCCCTTCGAGAGCGCGATCACGGGCCCGGAGGTGCTGCGTGCCGATGGCAGATACGCCTACATCGTCTATCCGAACGGAGTCGGCCGCTCGCGCCTGACGAATGCGCTGATCGAGAAGAAGCTCCGTACCCGCGCCACCGGCCGCAACTGGAATACCGTCCTGAAACTCGGAGCCCTGGCGGCTGCTAGACGTTGAATCGTATGTGCAGGATGTCGCCGTCCGAAACCACGTAGTCCTTTCCCTCGACTTGTAAGCGGCCCGCATCGCGGACGGCCTGCTCCGATCCGAACTGCTTGAACACCGCGTAAGGGGTCACCTCGGCGCGGATGAACCCTCGCTCCAGATCCGAGTGGATCCGTCCCGCGGCCTGGCGTGCCGTGGTGCCCCGCCGGATCGTCCAGGCTCGTACCTCGTCCTCACCCACCGTGAAGAACGAGATCAAGTCGAGCAAGCCGTAGGCGGTGCGGATGAACCGCGCCACGGCCGATTCGGTGAGTCCCAGATCCGCGAGGAACGCCGCCTGATCGGCCACGTCCATTCCCGCTATCTCTGCCTCCACGCTCGCCGATAGCACCAGCCCCGCGCCGTGCAGCTCCGTGATGCGCGCCGTCAACTGCTCGGGCATGGGCGCGGCGGCCTCCTCCTCGCTGCGATTCAGCACGACCAGCAACGGCCGGTCGGTGAGAAATTCATAGCCCTTGAGGTAGTTGCGGTTCAGCACCTCGGGCGCCAGGGACCGGAGCGGCCATTCGTGCTCCAGGGTCGCTTTCATCCGCTCGAAGGCGGCCAACTCGAGCGGATCGGGCTTGTCCTTCTTGGCGCGATTGAGCCGCCGCTCGACGAGATCGAGATCGGCGAGAATGCATTCGGCGTGGAATGCTTCGAGGTCGGCGCCGGGGTCCGGGTCTGCTTCGAGGGCCGGATTGGCAAACGCCCGGAGCACGAGGCAAACGACTTCCTGGTCGCGAATCTGCACCAGCGCTTTGTTCGACAACCCCTTCTTCTCGGCACCGTGCTCGCCGGGAATGTCGCAGAACACGATCTCGGCGTACGTGGTCTTCTTGGGCGAAAAGATCTTGCTGAGCGCGGCGATCCGCTCGTCCGGGACCTTCACCGTCCCGAGACGGACCTCGCCACCGAACCCGACCGGCACGTGGAGCCCCGTCAGAGTATTGAAGACCGTTGTCTTCCCCGAGCCTGCAAAGCCCACCAGTCCGATCTTCAAGCGTCCTCCTCAAGGGGATGTGCCCGGCTCCAAGTGTACGACCCTCAAGGGTCCATTTGAACCCCACCTGTGCAGTCGGACTTGCCGGGACGGGGCGAGTCGCGCAAGCTACGAATGAGTCGCCGGGGACTCCCTGCGCGACAGAACATACGCAGTCGCTTCGGGAGCCCCCGACGACTCAGTTCACAAGGGGAACCGGTGCCGAACTACTGGATTCTGAAGACCGAGCCGTCCACCTACAGCTTCGACCAGCTCGAGCGGGAAAAGACCGCCGTCTGGGACGGTGTCAAGAACAACCTCGCGCTCAAGCACATTCGCCAGATGACGCCGGGCGATCGGGTCCTGATCTACCATACCGGCGACGAGAAGGCCGTCGTGGGTATGGCGGACGTCGTGTCGGTGCCGTATCCCGACCCGAAGAAGAATGACCCGAAGCTTGTCGTCGTCGATCTCAAGGCCGCCGGGCGGCTCCCCAACCCCGTACCGCTCGCGGCAATCAAGTCCGACGGGCGTTTGCCGACATGGCCCTGGTGAAGATGGGCCGCCTGTCGGTCGCGCCGGCGACCGCGGAGCAGTGGAAACGCCTGCTCCAGCTTGGCGGCAAGCCGGCGCGCTGAACTGCTCTAGCGCTCGACCTGCAGCTCGACCCGCACGCTCGCCACTCCCGGCAGTGCCCACGCCGCTGACTCGGCTTCGTCCCGTTCTGCCAGGGTGCGCACACTACCCCGCAGCACCACGGCGCCGCCGTCCGTCGTGACCTCAATGTTGTCGCCGTGCAGACTGGCGCAGCGCTGGAGCGCCGTCGCGAGGCTTGCCTTCAGGTCCCTGGGCGCTGGAGTCGGCGCTGACCGTGATGTCGTCCGCGACCCCCTTCACGCCGAGCAGCCGCGCCACGGCCGCAACCGCCGCCCGGCGCTCGGCATCCAAGCTCACCTCACCGACGAGGTGGACCCATCCGCCGCCGACTGTCGCACGGACCGCGTCGCGAGGAACCAGAACGTTCGAATCCGAGGACCTGGCCGGCAGCCTTGGCGATCTCCCTGTCGCTCCGCTGGTCGCAGGCCGGGGGCACCACCGCCAGGTGGTTCCGCACCGCCTGCACGCCCCGAACCCGCCTGGCCGCGCGCTCCGCTTTGAGCTTGTCCGGATAGCTCTTCACGGCGCCCGAGAGCGTCACGATGTGATCGTCAACCGAAACGCCGATATCGGCGACGTCGAGCGTGGCCTCCCATTCGAACTCGTCGAACACACTTCTGCTGCAACTCGCTCCGGAAGAGAGCGTTGTCGTCTTCCGCGCAGCCACATCTCAATGCTCATGCCCCCGCCCATGGTGTCCTCCTTCCTGCAATGACCTTGACTCGCCCCTGGAACCGGCAATTGGAAGTAAGCACGGCGTCCATGAGGGGAGATGGAACTCAGTCTGTGGGGTCCTTCATGCCGGTCGTTTCGCCGCCGCCTACCTTTCAACATTGATGACCTCGTTGGACCGTCGCATTCTGCTCGCGGACGCGGACGCGTTCTACGTCGCCGTGGCGCGCCTCGCGGACCCCGAAGGTGCCGGCCGCGCCACCCTCCTGATCGTCGGCGGCGCCGCGGACCATCGCGGCGTCGTGACGTCCGCGTCGTACGAAGCCCGCGCCTACGGCGTCACGTCCGCGATGCCCATGGCCCGCGCGATGCGCCTCTGCCCCGACGCCACCGTGGTGCCCGTTCCCTGGGAGGCGTGTGCGGAGAAGAGTGCGCAGATCGGCGCCGCGCTCGCGGCCTTCACGCCCGCCGTCGAGCGCGCCTCGAGCGATGAGTTCTACCTCGACCTGTCGGGCACGGAGCGTTTGTACCACGAGGAGCCGCTCGCCGTCACGGCGCGCCGCATCCGCGAGGCCGTCCATGCGGCGACGAAGCTGTCCGTTTCGATCGGCGGCGGCACGTCGAAGCTCGTCGCGAAACTCGCTGCCGGGGTCGCGAAGCCCCGGCCGGGGACCCAGGGCGACGGCGTCTTTGTGGTCCAGCCGGGCGCGGAACTGGCCTTCATGCGACGGTTCACGCTCGCCGACCTGCCGCTCGTCGGCCCCAAGTTTCAAGAGCGCCTTGCCCTGCTTGGCCTGCACTCGGTGGAGGACGTCCTCGCTCACGAGCAACACTCGCTCATGAAGTGGTTGGGGGAGCGCGAAGGCGCGTGGCTTTACTCCAGGGTCCGAGGTCTCGATGCGTCGCCGGTGCAGTCGCGGGAAGTCCCGCAATCGCTCAGCCGGGACGAAACGTTCCCCAAGGACATCGTAGACGACGCAGATCTCACTGCGCACCTGCTGCGCCTGGCAGACCGCGCAACTGCCGACCTGCGGGACGGAGGCCTGGTTGCCCGTACGGTGACGGTCAAGTTGCGCGACTGGGATTTCACCACCCGCCAGGCGAGCCATACGGTCGGCGCCCCGGTGCAGTCAGACCGGGCGGTGTACGCCGTGGCCTGCGAGCTGCTTGCCAAGCTACGAGCGGCACGGCGCGTACCTGCGCGTCTGCTTGGTGTATCGCTCTCACGGCTCGTTCCCGCGGACGCCAAGACCCAGCTGAGCCTGTTCGAGACCGAGGCGAGCGCGAGCGTCGAGACCGACCGCGATCGCACGATCGCGCGCGTGATGGACGACGTCCGGGGGCGGTTCGGGCCAGACGCAGTGGCACGCGGCCGCGTCCGGCGCGACTGACGCGATGGCTTTCCAGTCGATCAATCCCACCACCGGCGCCGTGCTGGAGACGTTCGAGCCAACCACACCGGCCGCCCTCGAGGGAGTGCTGGCGCGCGCCGATGCAGCGTCGCGAGCCTGGCGGCGGCAGCCCTACGCGATACGCGCGGCGCTGCTGCGGGAGGCCGGCCGCCTGCTGCGCGAGCGCAAGAGCCGGTACGCGAAGACCATGGCGCTCGAAATGGGGAAGCCGCTGCCGCAGGGGGAGGCGGAGTCCGAAAAGTGTGCACTCGCCTGCGAGTACTATGCCGAGCACGCCGACGCGATGCTGGCGCCCGAGGAGCGTCGCACCGACGCGTCGCGGAGCTATGTCCGGTTCGATCCGCTGGGCCCCGTTCTGGCCGTGATGCCCTGGAACTATCCCTTCTGGCAGGTCTTCCGGTTCGCGGCCCCGGCGCTCATGGCGGGGAATGTCGGAATTCTCAAGCACGCGCCCAATGTGTCACGCTGCGCCCTCGAGATCGAGGCGCTGTTCCGCGACGCGGGCTATCCCGCAGGCGTGTTCCAGACGATCCTCGTCGAGCCCGACGTCGTCGCACGGGTGATTGCGGACGATCGCGTTCGCGCTGTCACCCTGACCGGCAGCCCGCGCGCCGGCGCCAGCGTGGCGGAGCAGGCGGGGCGTCACCTCAAGAAGAGCGTCCTCGAGCTGGGCGGGAGCGATCCGTTCATCGTGCTGGCGGACGCCGACGTCCACGCTGCCGCTCGCGCGGCCGCCGAAGCGCGCCTGATAAACAGCGGCCAAAGCTGCATCGCCGCCAAGCGGTTCATCGTGGTCGAAGCGGTGGCAGACCAGTTTCTCGATGCGTTTGGCGCCGCGCTCAGGCAGCGGACGGTGGGTGATCCGCTGCAGCCGGGCACCGATGTCGGGCCCCAGGCCAGGATCGATTTGCGGGCCTCGCTGCACCGTCAGGTGGAGCAGTCGGTGGCGCGCGGGGCGCGCCTCGTGTTCGGCGGCCGGGTACCCGAGGGTCCGGGCGCGTTCTATCCGCCCACACTGCTCGCCGCGGTCAACCCAGGGATGCCGGCGTTCGACGAGGAGACGTTCGGCCCCGTGGCGGCGGTGATTCGCGTACGCGACGAGAGCGACGCGGTGCGGGTGGCGAACGCCTCCGTGTACGGGCTGGGTGCTTCTCTGTGGACGCGGGACCGGGAACGAGCGGAGCGACTGGCCGGAGAGATCGATTCGGGGTGCGTGTTCGTCAACGCCGTCGTGAAGTCCGATCCGCGGCTGCCGTTCGGCGGCGTGAAGCGGTCGGGTTACGGTCGCGAGCTCTCGGAGTACGGTCTCCGAGAGTTCGTGAACATCAAGGCGGTCTCGATCGCCTAGACTACATCGCGCCGAGCGCTGCGGCGGCTTTCTTCACGTCCTTCGGCTGCACCCAGAGAATCGCGCCATACCGCCCCATGCCGGCGCACACGCCGGTGATCGCCGTGATGTTGATCTTGGCCGAGCTGAGCCGGGACATCACGCCCTCCACCGCTCCCACCCGGTCGTCTCCCTCGACCAGGAACGCCGTCTTCGCCTTGCTCAGCTTGATCTTGGCGCCCTTGGCGGCCGCGACGAACGCGGCGGGGTCGGTCGGTACGAAATCGATCTGGGCCTTGCGGGCGCTCGGGAACCCGTGCAGCGCCAGCAGGCCGACGCCGGCCTGCTTCAGGATTGTGAGCAGACGAGTTCCCTCGCCCGGCTTGTCCGACGTGGTGGCGTAGTAGTAGTCGACCTTGCGAATCATTTCGGACATGGTGCGCGCCTCGCTCAGGGGGTGCAGGATTCTAGCGTGTGCCGAGTGGCGCCGCCAATTGCGACGCGCCCATCAAGTGCTCGTCGATGGCGCGGGCCGCGCTGCGGCCTTCGGCAATCGCCCACACGACGAGTGACTGGCCGCGTTGCATGTCGCCGGCGGTGAATACGCCGGGCACGTTCGTCATCCAGCGGGCGTCGCGCGCGACGTTGCCGCGGTCGCTCTTGCGCACGCCGAGCTCGCTCAGGAGCGGTCCCGGCTCCGGGCCGACGAAGCCCATCGCGAGCAGCACGAGGTCGGCCTTCAGCTCGAAGTCGCTCCCCGGCTGCGCCACGAAGCGCGTCTGTCCGCCCTCGCGAACCATCTCCACCTTCATGCCGTGGAGCGTCGTCACGCGCCCGCTCGCGTCGCCGCTGAAGCGCTCGGTGGAGATGGCATAGAGGCGCTCGCCCCCCTCCTCGTGCGCCGTCGACACGCGGAAGACGTTCGGCCATTCCGGCCACGGGTTGTTCGGTGCGCGCGTCTGAGGCGGCTTGGGCAGCAACTCGAGCTGGTGCACGGAGCGCGCACCCTGCCGATGCGCGGTGCCGAGGCAATCGGCGCCCGTGTCGCCGCCGCCGATGATGATGACGTGCTTGCCCGCCGCGGTGATGAAATCGGCGTCGGGGATCGTGTCGCCCTCGCAGCGGCGATTCTGCAGCGTCAGGTACTCCATCGCGAAATGGATGCCCTGCAGATCGCGCCCGGGCACCTGCAGGTCCCGGGGCTGGCCCGCTCCTCCCGCCAGGAGAACGGCGTCGTGATTCGCACGCAGCCAGTCGGCCGTGACGTCGACGCCGACATTCACGCCCGGACGAAACGCCACTCCGTCGGCCTCGAGCAGGGCGAGCCGCCGATCGAGGATCCGCTTCTCCATCTTGAATTCGGGGATGCCGTAGCGGAGCAGTCCCCCGATGCGGTCGGACTTCTCGAACACCGTCACCGTATGCCCGGCGCGGTTCAGCTGTTCGGCCGCGGCAAGACCCGCCGGGCCCGATCCCACAATCGCCACGTTCTTCCACGTGCGGTTCGTCGGCGCGCTGGCCGTCACCCACCCCTCGGCGAACGCCCGGTCGATGATGGAGACCTCGATGGACTTGATCGTCACTGGGTCGTCGTTGATCGCGAGGACGCACGACCCCTCACACGGAGCCGGGCACAGCCTCCCGGTGAACTCCGGGAAGTTGTTCGTGGCGTGCAGGCGGTCGATCGCCGCGCGCCAGCGATCGCGGTAGACGAGATCGTTCCAGTCGGGGATCAGGTTGCCGAGCGGGCAACCCTGATGACAGAAGGGCACGCCGCAGTCCATGCAGCGGGCGCCCTGGGCCTCAAGATCGGCCTGCGCAACCGGCAGATACACCTCCTGCCAGTCCTGCACGCGTTCCTCCACCGGTCGGGTGGGGTGCTTCTTGCGCCGGATTTCGATGAAACCGGTAGCCTTACCCACGCGTTGGCTCCGCGCCCACGGGCTCCAGCCGACTGCCCGCCGGCGTGACGCGAGACGCCGCGACATCCAATACCTGCGCGTTCAGCTCCCGCGTCGCCAGCTCGGCGAGCGCGCGCTTGTAATCGCGCGGCATCACCTTCACGAACCGCCGGTGCATCGTCTCCCATTCGGCGAGCACGCGCTCGGCAAGCGGGCTGCCGGTGAGGTTGACGTGCGTCTTGATCGCGGCCCGGAGGAAATCGACGTCGTCGCTCTCGATCAGCGGCTCCAGATCGACCATCTCGCGATTGCAGCGTCCCTCGAAGCCGCCATCGGCGTCGAGCACGTAGCCGATGCCGCCGCTCATGCCTGCGGCAAAGTTGCGCCCGGTCCGCCCCAGCACGACCACGCGACCCCCGGTCATGTACTCGCAGCCGTGATCGCCGATGCCCTCGACGACCACGGTCGCGCCGCTGTTGCGCACGCAGAACCGCTCGCCGGCCACGCCGCGGACGTAGCCCTCGCCGCCCGTCGCGCCGTAGAACGCGACGTTGCCAACGATGATGTTCTCCTCCGCCTTGAACGTCGAGCGCGCGGGCGGATATACGACGACCTTCCCGCCCGACAGCCCCTTGCCGAGACCATCGTTGGCGTCACCGACCAGGGTGAGCGTCATCCCGCGCGGGATGAACGCCCCGAAGCTCTGGCCGGCCGACCCGGTGAACGTGATCCGGATCGTGTCGTCGGGGAGCCCGGCTCCGCCGTAGCGCTTCGTGAGCTCGTAGCCCAGCCTCGTGCCGACGGTGCGGTCGGAGTTGCGAATGCGGGCATTCAGCTCGACGGGTGACCGGTGCTCGAGCGCAGGGGCCGCCGCGCGAATCAGCTCGAGGTCGAGCTGGCCCGCGAGACCATGGTCCTGCTCGACCACTTTGCGGCGCGCCACCGACGCCGGCTGGTCCGGCTGGTACAGGAGCGGCTCGAGCGCCAGGCCCTTGGCTTTCCAGTGCCCCACGGCCCGTTCGATGTCGAGACAGTCGGCCCTGCCGATCATCTCGTCGATGGTGCGGAAGCCGAGCTGCGCCATAAGCTCGCGCACTTCTTGGGCGATGAAGCGGAAGAAGTTCTCGACGAACTCGGGTTTCCCGGTGAACTTCCGGCGCAGCTCGGGATCCTGCGTCGCGATGCCCACCGGGCAGGTGTTCAGGTGGCACACGCGCATCATGATGCAGCCCATGACGACCAGCGGCGCCGTGGCGAACCCGTACTCCTCGGCTCCGAGGAGCGCGCCAATCACCACGTCTCGACCGGTCTTCATCTGGCCGTCGACCTGGACGGTGATCCGATCCCGCAGCTTGTTGAGCACGAGCACCTGCTGCGTCTCGGCCAGGCCGAGCTCCCAGGGGAGCCCGGCGTGTTTCAAGCTCGTCTGCGGGGACGCCCCCGTGCCGCCGTCGTGGCCGGAAATGAGCACCACGTCCGCGTGCGCCTTGGCCACACCCGCCGCCACGGTTCCGACGCCCCCCTCCGACACGAGCTTGACGGCGATCCGTGCCGTCGGGTTCGAGTTCTTCAGGTCAAAGATCAGCTGTGCCAGGTCCTCGATCGAGTAGATGTCGTGGTGCGGCGGCGGCGAGATGAGGCCCACGCCGGGCGTGGAGTGCCGTGTTTTCGCGATCCACGGATACACCTTGTGCCCGGGCAGCTGCCCGCCTTCGCCGGGCTTGGCTCCCTGCGCCATCTTGATCTGCAGCTCGTCGGCGTTGACGAGGTACTCGCTCGTGACGCCGAAACGCCCCGATGCCACCTGCTTGATCGCGCTGCGTTTGGAATCGCCGTTCGGGAGCGGCACATACCGCTCGGCGTCCTCGCCGCCCTCGCCGGTGTTCGACTTGCCGCCCAGGCGGTTCATCGCGATGGCGAGCGTCTCGTGCGCTTCGGCGCTAATCGACCCGTACGACATCGCACCGGTCGCGAAACGCTTGACGATCGTCTCGACCGGCTCGACGTCGTCGATCGGGATGGCCGGCCCGGCCGGCTTCAGCCGGAACAGCCCCCGCAACGTGGCCCGATGCTCGGTCTGCACGTTCACGGCCTGCGTGTACTGCTTGAAGATGTCGTACTGCCCCGACCGGGTCGCGTGCTGCAGCTTGAACACGGTCTCGGGGTTGAAGAGGTGATACTCCCCGTCCCGGCGCCACTGGTACTCGCCGCCCGGCTCGAGCTCCGCCGGCCGAGGCGGCTGACCGCCGAACGCCCGCTCGTGCCGGCGCCGCGCCTCCTCGGCGATGACGTCGATCTTCACGCCGCCCACGCGTGACGTCGTGTGCGTGAAGTACTGGTCGATCAACCCCTGGTGGAGCCCGATCGCTTCAAAGATCTGCGCGCCGCAGTAGCTCTGCAGCGTCGAGATCCCCATCTTCGACATCACCTTGAGAACGCCCTTGTTGAGCGCCTTGATGTAGTGCTGAACCGCCTTCTCGTGGTCGATGCCCGGCAACATGCCCTGCCGGATCATGTCGTCGATCGTCTCGAACGCCACGTACGGGTTGACCACGCCCGCCCCGTAGCCGAGCAGCAGCGAGACGTGGTGCACCTCGCGCGCATCGCCCGACTCGATGACGAGCCCGCACTTCGTCCGCGTCCCCTCGCGCACGAGGTGGTGGTGCACGCCGGCCGTCGCCAGCAGGCTCGGGATGGGCGCGAGGCGCGGACCCACGCCGCGGTCGGACAGGATGAGAATGTCGAACCCGGCGGCGACTGCCTCACTCGCCCGGCGGCAGAGCTCCGCCATCGCCTGCTCGAGGCCGGGGCCGTCGCCCGACGGGTCGAATAGCATCGAGAGCGTCGTCGAGCGGAACGGCACGTCCGGCGGCAGATGCCGCAGCTTCGCGACCTCCTCGTTGTGGATGATCGGGTACTTGATGTGGATCTGCCGGCACGACTCCGGCTCGGCCTTGAGCAGATTCCGCTCCGGCCCGATCGTCGACCCCATCGACGTGACCAGCTCTTCCCGGATCGCGTCGAGCGGGGGGTTGGTCACCTGCGCGAAAATCTGCTTGAAGTAGTCGTACAGCACCCGAGGCCTGTCGGACAGCACGGCCAGGGCCGAGTCGGTCCCCATCGAGCCGATCGGCTCCTCGCCGGTCAGCGCCATCGCCCCAATGATCAGACGCAGATCCTCCTGGGTGTACCCGAAGGCCTGCTGCCGGCTGAATACGGTCGCGTGCTCCGGCCGCTCTGCCCGCGCGGGTGGGAAGTCGTCGATGTCGACCATCTGAGTCTTCAGCCACTCACCGTACGGATGCTCGGCCGCGAGCGTCCCCTTGATCTCCTCATCGTCGACGATGCGTCCCTGCGCCGTGTCGACGAGGAAGATCTTGCCCGGGCTGAGCCGCCCCTTGACCAGGATCTCCTCGGGCGGCACGTCGAGCACGCCGGCCTCCGAGGCCATGATCACGAGATCGTTCTTCGTCACGTAGTAGCGCGACGGACGGAGCCCGTTCCGGTCGAGCACCGCGCCAATGACCGTGCCGTCGCTGAACGCAATCGACGCCGGCCCGTCCCACGGCTCCATCAGCGCCGAGTGGTACTCGTAAAAGGCACGCCGCTCGGGGCTCATGGCGGGGTTCCCGCTCCACGGCTCGGGAATCATCATCAGCAGCGCGTGCGGGAGCGACCGCCCCGACATCACGAGCAGCTCGAGCACGTTGTCGAACGTGGCCGTGTCGCTGTTCCCCTCGCGGATGATCGGCAGCAGCTTCTTCAGGTCGTCGCCGAGGACGTCGCTCTGGAGCAGACTCTCGCGCGCCCGCATCCAGTTGATGTTGCCGCGGAGCGTGTTGATCTCGCCGTTGTGGGCGATCAGCCGATAGGGATGCGCCAGGGGCCACGACGGGAACGTGTTGGTGCTGAACCGCTGGTGGACCAGTGCGAGCGCGGACGTCACGCGCGGGTCGGCCAGGTCCGGGAACATGGGGCTCAGCTGCTTGGCCTGGAGCATGCCCTTGTAGATCAGCGTGTTCGACGACAGGCTGACGATGTAGAACGAGCGCCGCGAGAGCGCGTTCATCTCCAGCGCGTCGACGGCGTGCTCGACCCGCTTGCGGATGACGTAGAGCTTCCGCTCGAAGCTGGCGCGCGATCCGGCGGTGCGGAGAGACGGGCCCGCCGCGATGAAGACCTGCTCGAACATCGGCTCCGCCGCCCTGGCGCTGTCGCCAACCAGCCGGTCGTCGGTCGGAACGGCCCGCCAGCCGAGCACCTGCTGACCTTCCTCGGCGGCGATCTTCTCGAGGAGCGCCTTGACGGTGTTGCGGCTGCGCGCGTCGTGCGGCAGGAACACGAGGCCCGCGCCGTACTGGCCGAGCGGCGGCAGCTCGAACGGGAGCACCGCGCGCAGGAAGCCATCCGGGACTTGGACGAGAATGCCCGCGCCGTCGCCGGTGTTCGCCTCACAGCCGCATGCTCCCCGATGCTCCAGGTTGATGAGAACCTGCAGCGCCTTCACGACGATGTCGTGGGACTTCTCCCCCTTGGTGTGGACGACGAAACCGACACCGCAGGCGTCGTGCTCGTCGCCGGGGGCGTAGAGTCCTTGCGGTTCGTCCACCTCGCTCATGCCCGCTCCTTACAGTCCGCGCGAAACAAAAAAAGACCCGCTCCGTTGGGAGCGGGCCGGGGATTTACCTTGACTGCGTGCTACACCACCCGGTCGCTCCCACTGGGGGAAATGTCCGGCTTCGGAGTCGACGTATCAGCAACCTGTGGTGTATGCACAGCGACGTTGAGCCCCAGCCTCACGGTATTAGTTAGAACGTATGATTATGCATTGTGCGGGATAAATATACCCGCCCGTTTCGAAGCCCGTCAAGGGCACCAGGACTCGCTCGCGCGCCCGTTGGGCGGCTAAGTTTGGCGTTCCCATATCCTTGTTGATTGGTGGTTCTCATGACCTTCGCGCCGAGTCGCCGACGGCCGGTACGCGGCCTCGTCTTTGGTTTGCTGGTGCAGCTGGCGTCGCCGCTCGCGGGCCAGGCGCCGGAGCTATCGGTCCGCTCGATTTTCGCCTCACGGGAGTTTGCGAACGATCTCGTCGACATCCAGTGGATGCGGGACGGCTCGGCGTACACCGTCCTCGACGACAGCGCCGGACAGACCAACCTGTACCGGGTCGATGCGGCGAGCGGCGGCCGCACGCTCCTGGTGCGCGGGGAGGACCTCGTTCCCGCGGGCGGACGGGACGCGATCGACGTCGAGAGTTACCAGTTCTCGAAGGACGCCACGAAGCTTCTCATCTTCACCAATTCGGCGCGCGTCTGGCGGCAGCGCACCAAGGGCACCTTCTTCGTCTGGGATTTCACCGCCAAGCGCCTCCTGCCCATCAGCACCAAGCCCGGCTACCAGATGTTCGCGAAGCTGTCCCCGGACGGGCGACAGGTCGGCTTCGTGCGTGACAACAACGTATTCGTGACCGACCTCGCCACGGGCGCGGAGACCGCACTCACGACCGATGGGGACGAGAACATCATCAACGGCACGACCGACTGGGCGTACGAGGAGGAGCTCGACCTGCGCGACGCCTTTCGCTGGAGTCCGGATGGCCAGCGGATCGCGTTCTGGCGGTTAGACCAGACGGCGGTGCGGCCGTTCTTCCTGCTCAATGCCGACTCGCTCTACCCGGTGCTCATGCCGGTGCGGTATCCCAAGACGGGGACGCCGAACTCCAAGGTGCAGATCGGCGTGGTGGAGCTCGCAACCGGCCGCACGACCTGGATCGACCTCGGCGCCGAAACCGACATCTACGTGCCGGCGATGGATTTCGCCGACGCGCCGGCCGAGGTCTGGCTCACCCGGCTCAACCGCCATCAGAACCGCCTGGACCTGATCCTGGCCGACGCGAAGACCGGCTCCGTCACGCGTCATCATGACCGACACCGATTCGGCGTGGGTGGAGTACGGACATCGGCCGCTCTGGATCGACGGCGGCAAGCAGTTCCTGTTCGAAAGCGATCGCGACGGGTACTCGCACGTCTACCTCTATACGCGCGCCGGAGCGCTGGTCCGCCGCGTGACCCCCGGCGACTGGGATGTCACGACCGTGCACGGCGTGGATGAGAAAGCGCGGACCCTGTACTTCAGCAGCACGATCGACGGTCCGCTCACCCGTCCGTTTCTCCGGATCGGGCTCGACGGCCGGGGCCTCACGCGGATCTCGACCGATTCGGGAACCCACAACATCGAGCTCGATCTCACCTGCCGGTGGTACCTGGACACCTACTCGCGGGCGGGTGTGCCGCCGGTGCAGGTGCTGCGCCGCGCGGATGGCAGCGTCGTGCGGACCCTCGCCGACAACCGCGCGGCGCTGGCGAAGGTTGCCGCGCTCGGCCTGGCACCCCCGGAGTTCACGAAGATTCGTCTGTCGGACGGGACCGTGTTGAACGCGTCGGTGATCAAGCCGCGGAACTTCGATCCCGCGAAGCGCTACCCGCTGCTCATGTGGGCGTACGGAGGGCCGGGATCCCAAACCGTGCTGGACGCGTGGGGCGGGGCGTACTACCTGTGGTTCCAGAAGCTGGCGCGCGACGGCTACCTGGTCGCGAGCGTCGACAACCGGGGCACGGGCGGGCGCGGCGCGCGCTTCAAGCGCCAGGTGTACCTCCATCTCGGTCGCTTCGAATCCGCGGACCAGATCGCCGCGGCGCGCTACTTCGGCGCACTTCCCTACGTCGATCCGGCTCGCATCGGACTGTGGGGCTGGAGCTACGGCGGGTACGTCGCGTCGCGCACCCTGTTCGTGGGGGGCGGCGTGTTCAGGGCGGCGATCGCGGTCGCCCCGGTCGCCGACTGGCGCCTGTACGACACGATCTACACCGAGCGCTACATGCTGACGCCGGCGGAGAATCCCGATGGCTACGACGAAGGCTCCTCGATGGCGTACGCCGACAGCTTGAAGGGCCGTCTGTTGCTGGTCCACGGCACGGGGGACGACAACGTGCACTTCCAGAACACCATCCAGATGGTGCAGCGCCTGGAGCGCGCCAACAAGCAGTTCGATCTGCGCATCTACCCGAACAAGACCCATTCCATCTCCGGCGGCAACACGAGCGAAAACGTCTTCGGGTTGCTCACCGAGTGGCTGCAAAAGAACCTGTAGCCGGGACCTCCCCTATCGCTCGATGAGCGGGCCCGCCGTCGTGACCGATTCCGGGCGCCTCGCGCGCCGTGGTCTCGTGATCCTCACGGCGATCAACCTGCTCAACTACCTGGATCGCTACGTGCCCGCGGCGTCTGAGCGAGAGCCTCCGGCACTCGTCGCTCGGGATCAGCGACACCCAGTTCGGCCTGCTGATCAGCGGTTTCATCATCGTCTACATGGTCGCGGCGCCGATCTTCGGGGCGCTGGGCGACACGCGATCGCGTCCGCGGCTCATTGCGCTCGGCGTGTTGCTCTGGAGCCTCGCCACGGTGGCGGGCGGAATCGCGTGGAGCTTCGCGAGCCTGCTCGTGGCGCGTGCCGCCGTCGGCATCGGCGAAGCGGCCTACGGGACCATCGCGCCGACGCTGATCTCCGACTACTACCCGCGGTCGCATCGCGGGCGAATCTTCTCGATATTCTTCGCGGCGATCCCGATCGGGTCGGCCCTGGGCTACATCGTCAGCGGCCAGATCGACGTCCACTTCGGGTGGCGGAACGCGTTCTTCGTGGCGGGGCTCCCAGGTATCGTGCTCGCATTCCTGGCGCTGCGGCTGTACGACCCGCCGCGCGGCGTCAACGATCCCCGGCCTGCCGTAGCGCCGCTCGCCTCCACCGCCTGGGCTGGCGTGCGCACGGCCTACGCGGTGCTGCGCCGCAATCGTCCATACCTCCTGACCGTGCTCGGGTACGCCGCCTACACGTTCGCGCTGGGCGGCATGGCCGCGTTCATGCCGAAGTTCCTCATCCGGGTGCGGGGCATCCCCGAAGGTGCGGCGACCACGTGGTTCGGTCTCGATCCTCGTCGGGACCGGGTTCGTCGGGACGTTTGTGGGCGGCTGGGTAGGTGACTATCTGCTGCGATTCACCAAGCAGTCGTACCTCTGGGTGTCGGGCGTGGTGACGCTCCTGGCCGCACCCTGCGCCCTGGTCGCGCTCAGCTCGCCCGATCCGTTGGCATATTGGGGTGGTATCGTCGCAGCCGAGCTGCTGTTGTTCGCTACCACGGGCCCGATCAACTCCGCCATCATCAACCTCGTCTCCCCCGAGATGCGCGCCACCGCCATCGCCGCGAGCATCTTCGCGATTCACGCGCTCGGCGACGTGCCCTCGCCTGCCTTACTGGGGATCCTCTCGGACCGGACGTCCCTCACTGAGGCGGTCTTGATCATCCCGGTCGCGGTGCTCGTGGGAGGGCTCATCTGGACGTATGCCGCGTGGCGCGGCGGGCGCCACGCGGGAGCTGAAGCGACACCGTAGCGCCCGTGACCAGCGTCCTCGGCATCCATCACGTCACCGCGATCGCGAGCGACCCGCAGCGCAACCTCGATTTCTACGTGGGCGTACTCGGCCTACGCCTCGTCAAGCGCACGGTGAACTTCGACGATCCCGAGACCTACCACTTCTACTTCGGCGACGACGTCGGCCACCCAGGCAGCATCATGACCTTCTTTCCGTGGCCCGGCGCCCGGCGCGGGCGCCACGGGACGGGGCAGGTCGCCGTCACATCGTTCGCCGTGCTCCCGCGCGCGCTGGGATTCTGGGTCGAGCGGTTGCTGCGCCATGGGATCAAGTACCAGGGGCCGACCAAGCAGGTCATCTCCTTCGCAGACCCTGACGGGTCGATGCTCGAGATCGTGGGCCATTCCGGCGCCGAAGCCAGGTCCGCCTGGGGCGACGCACGCCGGCATTGCGCGTGAGCACGCGATCCACGGGTTTCACGGTGTGACCCTGTGGGTCGAGCGAGGCGACCGACACGGAACAGGTCCTGGTAGATACGCTCGGTTTCCGCCAGGTGAGCGAAGACGGCACCACCCGCCGCTTTGCGGTCGGCGATGGCGGGCCGGGAACGATCGTGGACGTGCGCTCCGTCGGCGGCTTTGTGCGCGGCGCGGGCGGGGCGGGGACGGTGCACCACGTGGCCTGGCGCGTGGCTGATGACGCCGGGCAGCTCGCTGTGCGGGAGCAGGTCGTGAAGGCGGGCATGAGCCCTACGCCCGTGATCGACCGGCAGTACTTCCACTCCGTCTATTTCCGGGAGCCAGGGGGCGTGTTGTTCGAGGTCGCGACCGACCCGCCCGGCTTCGCAATCGACGAGCCGGTCGAGCGCTTGGGGGAGCGGCTGATGCTGCCGCCCCAGTACGAGGCGCACCGCCCGGAGATCGAGGCCATCCTGCCGTCGATTCACCTTCCCGCTCCCGAATCCGCCGCCGCGCTCCTGAACAGCGCGACGGGCCCCGAGGACGTGAGCGCTGATGCGCTCGGGTTCATCCATCGCTACCTCCCACCCACCGCGAGGGCCGAGCGTGCGGGCCGGACCACCCTGCTGCTCTTGCACGGGACTGGCGGCGACGAGGAAGACCTCATCCCGCTGGGGCGGGCGCTGCTCCCGGGGGCCGGGCTATTGAGCCCCCGCGGCAAGGTGCTCGAGCGTGGCGCGCCGCGGTTCTTCCGGCGCATCGCCGAGGGCGTGTTCGACCAGGAGGATCTGGCGCGCCGCACCGAGGAGCTGGCGGAGTTCATCGCGGGCGCCGCCAAGACGTACACGCTCGATCGCGACGGCATTGTAGCGGTGGGGTTCTCGAACGGCGCGAACATCGCCGCGAGTCTACTGCTGCGGCGCCCCGGGCTACTGCGCCGCGCGGTGCTCTTGAGTCCTATGGTGCCGTTCGAGCCGGATCCGCTGCCCGGGCTCGCGGGCACCGCCGTGTTCATCGGGGCAGGGCGTACAGACCCGATGGTTCCCGTCGCGCAAGCGGAGCGGCTCGCGGAGTTGCTCCGCCAGGCGGGGGCCGCCGTCACGCTCCACTGGGAGCCCGGCGGTCATGGGGTGACCGAAGGCGAGATCGACGCGGCGCGGGAGTGGATAACAGCGCGTACTGCCTAGTGCCCCGGCCTGCAGCGTGAGGACGTGGATCGTTCCGGGTCCCGGTGATCGTATCGGGGCATAAGCCCTGAGGCTGCAGGTGGTTGAGCACGATTAACTCCAATGGGCGATGGCTCCCGTCCTCTGGTTACGGTACCCTACGTCCCGGGCTGATCGAGGGGGACGGCTGTGCCGGACATCGAGACCTTAACACCGACCTACTCCGACGCGGCGGCGCGCGATGTGCCCGCCGCCCAGCGCCTGCTGCTCGATATCATCGACACGGTCCGGGAGCCCCTCATCGTCCTGGACGCCGAATTTCGCGTCACCCAGGCGAATCGCGCGTTCTTTCGCACCTTTCGCGTGGAGCCCCAGGACACGATCGGCGAGGTCCTCTTCACGCTCGGCGACGGCCAATGGGACATTGCGCCCCTCCGCGAGCTGCTGCGCGACAAGCTCGCGGTGGAACCGCACCTGAACGATTTCGACGTCGATTCACGAGTTTCCCGGTATCGGCCGCAAGATCATGCTGCTCAACGCCCGGCTCGTGTCCCAAGGACCGAACGTTCCGCGTATCATCCTGCTGGCGATTGAAGACGTCACGGAACGCCGCCTCACGGAATGGCGCCTGGCGGAGCAGCACCGCGAGCTGCAGCGCTCGAACGCGGCGCTGGACGAGTTCGCGTCTGTCGCGTCGCATGATCTGCAGGAACCCCTGCGCAAGATCCTGTCGTTCGGGGACCTGCTGAGCACGTCCGCGGGGCCGGCGCTCGAAGGCAATGCTAAGGAGTACCTCGCACGCATGCTCAGCGCAGCCGCCCGCATGCGAACCCTGATCAGCGACCTGCTCCTGTATTCGCAGGTGAGCACTCGAGTCCAGCCGTTCGTCTCCACAGACCTTGCCCGAATTGCCCGAGAGGTTATCGCCGACCTCGAGACGGCCATCGCGGAGTCGGGCGGCCGCGTGGAGGTTGGGGCGCTGCCGGTGATCGCTGCCGATCCGCTCCAGATGCGCCAGCTGCTGCAGAACCTGCTCGGCAATTCGCTCAAGTACCGCCGGAAGGACACGCCGCTGGTCGTCCGGCTCAGCTGTTCGAGCCCCGACGCCCAGTACCGTGCGATCACCGTGACGGACAACGGGATCGGGTTCGACGAGAAGCACGCGGGAAAGATCTTTGGAATGTTCGTGCGACTCCACGGCCGGGCGCAGTATGAAGGCTCGGGCATTGGTCTGGCGCTTTGCCGAAGGATCGTCGAGCGGCACGGCGGCACGATCGCCGCGACCAGCACCGTCGGCAACGGTGCGACGTTCACAGTCACGCTGCCGGTCACGCAGGCGGCCACAAGGTATCTGGCATGATGCAAACGAAGAACACGATCCCGATCACGATTCTCATCTGCGACGACGATGAGGACGACCGGCTGCTCACGCAGCGCGCTCTCGACGACGCACACATATCGAACAACGTGCAATTCGTCGAGGACGGCGAACAGTTGCTCGACTACCTCTACCAGCGCGGCGAGTACGCGGGCGAGACGGGCAAAGCCCCGCGCCCCGGATTGATCCTGCTCGATCTCAACATGCCGAAGATGGATGGGCGCGAGGCCCTGAAGGTGATCAAGGGAGACAAGACCCTGCACGACATTCCGGTCGTCGTGCTCTCCACGTCACGGCTCGACGAGGACATCGTCCGAAGCTACCAGCTGGGCGTGAACTCCTTCATTACGAAGCCGGTTACGTTCGCGGGGTTCGTGGAAGCCATGAACGTGCTGGGCCGCTACTGGCTGGAGATCGTCGAGTTGCCACCGACGGCCGTCGCCTAGAGTTCCGGCTCCTGCTGCGTGAGGCAGTGAATCGTGCCGAGTCCCCACACCAGATCAACGGCATGGATGCCGATCACTGGCCGATCGGTGAACAACTCAGCGAGAATCCCGAGTGCCACACGGTCGTTGGGGTCGTTGAAGGTCGGCACCAACACGGCCGCGTTGCCGATGTAGAAATTCGCATAGCTCGCCGGCAGTCGTTGACCCTCGAAGTACACCGGGGCGGGCATGGGGATGGAAACCACTTCGACCTTCGTCCCATCCTGGAGATGCATCCCTTCGAGCCGCTCGCGGTTTTCCTCGAGCGGCCGGTAGTTCGCGTCCTTGGGATCGGCTTCACGGCATAGGACGACGGTGTGCGGATCCACAAAGCGGCACAGATCGTCCACGTGTCCATGGGTGTCGTCACCAGCGATGCCGGCCCCAAGCCAGAGGACGTTGGTCACGCCCAGCGACGCATGCAGTACCTGCTCGAGCTCCTTGCGGCCGAGCCCGGGGTTGCGGACCTGGACGGCGCGATCGAGCAGGCACTCCTCGGTGGTGAGCAACGTGCCGCGGCCGTTCACATCGATGCTCCCGCCCTCGAGCACCACGTCGCGGTCCCCGGCCCGGGCGCGGAGCAAGGGCAGTTTGAGGTGCCGCGCCGCGCGCTCGGGGATGCGGTCGTCCTTGGCCCAGTTGCGGTACTTGGCCCAGCCGTTGAAGCGGAAGCGCGCAATCGCGAGCTCGGCGGGCGGCCCCGCGCGCCGCACGAAGCATGGCCCGAAGTCGCGCGTCCAGCCGCGGTTGGTGGGGAACCGCAGAAAGTCGACCCGATCGAGCGCGACGCCGACACGCGCCAGCAGGCGGCGTGCCTGGCCTTCGTGTTGGGCGGAGTTGACGAGGATCCGGACCACCTCGCCGGGCGCGAGCCGCCGTACGATCTCGCCGTACACGAACGGGATCACGGCGATCTTCCCCGGCCAGTCGGTCGCGTTGTGCGGCCAGCCGATCCAGGTGGCGTGGTGCGGCTCCCACTCGGCGGGCATGACGAAGCCGTCAGACATCAGACGTCAGCGTCAGTTTCACGGCAGGCGTCTCGCATCGAGGAACCGCTCCACGATCCCGCCATACGCATCGATCCGCCGGTCCCGCAGGAACGGCCAGCCGCGGCGGACCTCCTCGATGCGCGCGAGATTCACCTCGTGCACCACGACCGCCTCCCGATCCGCCGGCGCTTGCGCTACCACGGCTGCCGAACGGATCGGCGAGAAACGAATTGCCCCAGAACTCAATCCCGTCGGCCCCGGTCGCCGGGCGCTCGTGGCCCACCCGGTTTACCGCCGCCACGTACACCCCGTTGGCGATGGCGTGGCTGCGCTGGATCGTGCGCCACGCGTCGAGCTGTGCGGCGCCGTGAGTCGCTTTCTCGGCAGGATGCCATCCGATGGCGGTCGGATAGAGGAGGATGTGAGCCCCCTGAAGCGCGGTGAGGCGCGCGCCCTCGGGATACCATTGATCCCAGCAGACCAGCGTGCCGATACGTCCGACGCGGGTGTCGAACACGCGAAACCCGAGATCGCCCGGCGTGAAGTAGAACTTCTCGTAGTAGGCCGGGTCGTCGGGGATGTGCATCTTGCGATACAGGCCCACGAGGCTGCCGTCGGCGTCGATCACGGCCGCGCTGTTGTGATAGAGCCCGGGCGCGCGTCGCTCGAACACGGGGGCGATCACGACGACGCCGGCTTGCTTCGCGGCGCGGCCCAGGGCCTCGGTGCTGGGACCGGGAACGGGCTCGGCGAGATCGAACAGCGCCGCGTCCTCCCGCTGCGCGAAGTACTGCGACCGGAATAATTCAGGGAGGCAAACGAGGCGCGCACCCGCCGCGCCGGCTTCTCCCACGCGGGCCACGGCCGTGCGGAGGTTCTGCTCCGGATCGGGGGACATCGCCATCTGGACCAACCCGATCTTGTAGATCGCCGGATGCTGCCGATCGTTCATGGGGTCAAGACTACAACGAACCGTGTGCGGGCGCATCCCACCGTCTCTCCGCGCGTCGCCTGGTTATTTTTTTGCTCGCCGCAACCCGGGAGGGACGCGTGGGGCTCTCGCTGACGAGCACCGCCTTCAAGGAGGGCGCGCCGATCCCCGTGGTCTACACGTGCGACGGCGCCGACCATTCTCCACCGCTCAGCTGGAAGGGCGTGCCCGCTGACGCCGGCGCGCTCGTGCTGATCGCTGACGATCCTGACGCCCCCGGGCGCACGTGGGTTCACTGGGTGCTCTACGACGTGCCCGCATCGCTCGACGGTATCCCGGAGAACGTTTCCAAGGTGGAAGCGCCGCGGGAGCTCGGCGGCGCGGTGCAGGGGAAGAACGACTTCCGCAAACTCGGCTATGGCGGCCCCTGCCCGCCCCCGGGCCGGCGCACCGCTACTTCTTCAAGCTGTACGCGCTCGCCGCGCCGCTCGGGCTCAAGCCCGGCGCGTCCAAGGGGGAGGTCGAGCAGGCCATGGGCAGCCGACGTGCTCGCCACGGCCCAGGTGATGGGCACGTATGCGCGGCTGCGGCGATGAGGGCGGCGGCAGCCCTGCTCCTGGTGTGGAGCGCGGCGGCCGCGCAGGAACCGGCGCGGCCGGTCACCGTCGTCCTGCTCCCCAGCGCGATTTGGGACTCGATGTCCGCCATCTGGTCGACAGAGCAACCTCAACTGGAACGACGCGACGTGGAGCTCGACGTCACGGTTGAACGCCGGTCAGGCCGACTCGCGCGTACCTCGGCTGCCTGACCGGCGACATGCCGGTGACACGCTCCGGGTGCGCCACCTCGCGCCGGCGGCCGGTGTGAGGCGTCGGGAAAACTCGGTCAACCGGGGATTGCAGCCAGGTCCCAGGTGTCATCGGGGTGTGGCACACGCACCCGTATCGTCTCGGTTTCGAAGGCCGCGCCATCAAAGAGCGGGCGCTCTCCGGATTGGACCTCAGGACGTTCGCGGCCGGGGAGCGACCTCGTGACGATCGTCGTGTGGGACGCCGATTCGCTCGACCTGGCGATCAGGACGCCCGAGGGCGGCCTGCGTCATCCGGCGCCCTACTATCATTCGGTAGCGCCTGGTCAGCTCCCCGTCTTCTGCACCACCACGTCGAACACGCCTGTCAGGATCCTGCCGCCGCGCTTGACCTGCACCCACATCCGATAGTTGCCGGGTTGCGGAAATGCGTACGGAAACGAGACCACGCCGGGGGAGGGGGGCATGGCCCGGTGCATCGCGTCACCGTGCTCGCGCTCCGTCAGTCGCTTCGCGAGCGCCCCGGGGATCGTGTCACCGGGCTGGCGCAACTCGAAGGTCTCCTGTGCCGCGAGCGAGATCGTGCCCGCGGGATGGAGGTGCACGAAGACCGCCCCGTCGTCCCGCGTGAGCACGAGATGTCCGGCCATTCCCATGTACGGCTCGAGCGTCGCGGGTGCGCCGTTTGGGGTCGAGACGGCGAATGCGAGCTGCGCATCCTGGTTCACGACGATTGGGCCCGCACCGCGCCGCCAGGTCATCGTCGATCCGTCGGCTAGGGCCGCGCGTCAGTACCCGTCCCCCGTCCCCCGTCCCCCGTCCCCAGGACGATCCACGAATCATCCGGGTCCGCCGCACGCCACGTGCTCGGCGCCGGGAGTTCCACCGTGCTGACCAGCGTTTGCGTGAACCCACTCTCGTGGACGATGTCCGCATAGACACGGTACCGGCCTGCCGGGAGCGGTGGCGGCGCGGTCGCGAACAGAGCGACGCCGCGGGGCAACGGATGCAGGTGGGCGAACGCCGCCAGCCCCGAGTCCCGCACCAGGAAGAGATGCATCAGGTGACCGTGGTCCGGGATGAGGGGTGCCTGCTGGCGTCGGGGATCAAGCCAGGCGGGATCGTCGATGGCGAGCCAGAGGCCCGGATTCTCGCCACCGGTGCGGAGCGTGGCGGTCGCATGCATCGGGCGAAACAACCCGCTGCGGTGCTCCGCATCCACCGCGTTCCACCAGGCCTTTCCACCCAGCAGGGCGAGCGCCAACAGCACCGTGCCCCCCGCTGCCGCGAAGCGCGCGCGACGCCTGTCCTTGCCTGTGGGCGTAGTGCCCGGGTCGAGCGTGCTTTCGCGCGCGGCCGCCGCGATCAGGGTGACCGCGCCCGCGAACAGCAGGGCGCCGAGGCCAACCAGCAGCGCGCCGAGCGGAGCTCGCAGCTCGAGCCGCTGGGTCGCGACCGCCGTCAGGGGAACCAGGGTGCTGCCCGACCCCTGCGCCCCTTCGACGGTCACCTCCACGCTGTAGGCTCCTTCGCGCATCAGCCACAGCGATGCGCTGTAGAGCGAGGAGTCTCCGGGAACGGGTTTCGCGACATCAGGCGGCGGCGGCGCTGCGGTCTTGGGGTCCCAGAAGACCGGGAGCACGAGGACGCGGCGGACCGGGCCCCGCCCCAGCAGTCGCACGCTGATCTGCGCCAGCCCGGGCACCACTCCCGGACTGCGTATGATGACCCGTACCGGGTAGGGTCCTGCGGTGCCCTCGAAATACGTATCGGGGCTGCCCACGTGGGCCGAGCTGAACAGCACGACCGCCACGACGAGGAGCAGCTGGCGGCCGCGAGGCCTCATCGTTTGATCCTGGCCATCCACGTTCCGCACCACAGCCCCACGCGCGCCGCCAGGACCGCGATCAACGCCGCCCAGGCGAAGCCACGGGGCGTGGCGGGATCAGCGTCGACCCGCCAGAACCGGTAGCGCCATGGCCCGAGGTGGCTGGAATAGTCCCACTGGTCCACGCCGAAAAAGAAGTTCCGCGCGTGTTCCGAGAGCAGGAAGTCGGCGAAGAACCACTGTGTGACGACGAACGCCGCCAGGAACCCGAAACCGGTGAGAACGGCCAGCCACCAGTCGCCGACCTTGCCGCGCATGCTCGAACAGCAAGTCGATCGCCATCGCGGGGATCACGAGCAGCAGCGGGAACGGGGGCGAGACCATGTGCGAGATCGGGTTGAACACCGGTGCGAGCATCGGGGTGGCGGGGAAGAGCTGCAGGATCCAGATCATGATGAGCGAAATCGCCATGTATGCCGCTGCCGCCGTGGTCGCCGCCCAGCGGATCCGCGCGGCTCGTCCGGCCGCGACGAGCGCGGTCGTAAATACAGCAGCGCCGACCTTGTAGTAGAGCGACCTGTGGGCGGCATTCGCGAAACCGATTTGCTCGAGCCCGAGGATCGAGGCGTTCTGGATGACCACCCCCGCGAGGCAGGCGACCAGCACGCCGTATGAACGCCCCGGCTCACGTGCGTTGCGATTCTGCTCCGCCAGCGCGAGGAGCAGCGCGCCGAACTGGATTCCGAATATCCCGAGGGCGAGCACCGTGTGCGGGGGTGACAGCACCTGAACGTCGAGGCCGTACGCGTTGTGCCACCAGTTGTCGAGCGGAGCGGACGTGATCATCGCGATCGCGCCCCAGATGCACACCCACGCACCCAGCGGCCCGCGGAACCCCCAGAAGCGCACGCCGGTCGCGTCTTCTCCCGGCGCCGGCGCAAACGTCGTACGCAGCACGAGCCAGCCGCACGATGCGCCGGCGACGACGCCTCCCAGGTAGATGGCCATGTGGGCGGGCGTCCAGAACGTGTCCCGGCCGATCGAGCGGTGCCAGGAAATGTCCCAGACCACGCCCACCACGACGCTGAACGCGGCGAAGGCGCTGGCGACGAGGTAGTAGGGAGCTGGTGCGGGGTGTGGCTCGGCGCCCACGCGAGCGGCGGCGACTACGGCCATCGTGGCTCCTTGCAAGCCGTAACTCGGAGATTCATGAATCCTGGGGTTCCCTACAACCTACACCCGTCGCTCGGGAGTGATCGCTCAGGCGGCGACGCCTGCTGGATCGAGGTGGGAGTTGCTTCGTCGAGATGGACCTAGGGTCTGGGCGCGCGGTGACCCCGCGGCGCCCAGCGCCCGGTCGGTTACGCCTTCTTCGCCAGCATCCCCGTCGCCAACTCGGCGATAAACCCGATGATGGTCCCGAGCACGAACACCACGCCGAGTCTGAAATTGGTGACCGCGTCGAAAATTCCCACGGGCCCACCCGCCGCGATGACCGCTGCCCCGGCCAGGCCGGCCGGTATGAACGAGAACCAGGACAATCTCGACTGGAGGACGATCATGAATGCCGCAATGGCGAGGAAGAGCCACTCCATCTGCATCTGGCCGCTCATGAGCGAGGTCATTTCGGCGACCGCCACCCAGAACATGCCTCCGAGCCCGCCACGGCTGCTTTTTTCAAGCCGTTCAGTTTCCCACCGGCGGCCATGAAGCAGGCCCAACCGATCAGGCCGACGTACCACAACATGCTCAGCATGAACGCGACCTTGTAAAACACCGCGACCAGTACTCCGACACTAAGGGCCAACGCCAGCAACATGTTCATACGCTTGAGCCTCCTAGGGCGACGACGAGAGAAGCGAAGAGCGGCAAAACGCTCGGTCCGGAGAGTGGTCCGGTCGCGCCTGCAAAAAGCCGAGAGACGGTATGGCCGCCAGGGGAACCTGTCAAGTTGCACATCCGTGCACCCCGCTGAGGTGCGCGACCGGCCGGGTGCAGCAATTGTGAATTGCTTGGCGTAGATTCCCACGCTGCTGCGCAGGCAACGACGTCGCGTGGCAGGTTCACGCCATCCGATCGATCCGGCGACTGAAATGGGATGAAACCAAACCTGCGCCTATTCCGCCACACCACTGCAGGCTGTAGCGCACCGGGCGCTCTCGATGCCGGCGCCTCACGCCGGTGGTCCGGAGGCTCATGACCGCCGGCGTCGTCGCGCGAATTCACATACCGCGACAAGAAGCTCGGGGACACACGAGGCCGTCAGCGTGGCCACCGCCCCGGACGTCTTCTATCCTACGTCCACCACCGTGCTGTTGCTGCGAGCGGCCCGGCGCGCCCTCGCGCACCACCCCCGCTCCGTGCTCGATCTGGGCTGCGGCTGCGGCATCGTCGCGGTGGTCCTGGCCAAGGGCCTCCCGGGCGCGAAGGTATGCGCATCCGACCTGAGCGCATCGGCCGTCCGCCTCGCCGGCCAGAACGCGTCCCGTCACGCCGTGCAGGTGGACTGCCGCCGGGGGAGTTTGTTTGAGCCGTGG
This sequence comes from uncultured Gemmatimonadales bacterium, assembly GCA_963844035.1. GTDB lineage: Bacteria > Gemmatimonadota > Gemmatimonadetes > Gemmatimonadales > GWC2-71-9 > AG25. The sequence goes on along the minus strand of CAWJMT010000004.1, from coordinate 237,509 downwards.
TCCGGAGCGTCTTTCGACCTGATCGTCGACGACGTGGCGGGGGTGGCGGAGCCGTTGGCGAGCGTTTCGGGTTGGTACCCGGAGGGGGTACCGAGCGACGCCGGCCGCGACGGCACGCGGTGGATTCTCGACGTGCTCGCCCAAGCGCCGGACTACCTGACCCCGGGGGGTCGGTTCATTTTCCCGGTGCTCACGCTGTCGCGCGAGGCAGCGGTGCTCGACGCGGCCCGCGCCCGGTTCGCGACCGTGGAATTGGTGGAGGAGCAGTGGTACCCGCTCACCGAGGGGATCCTGGCGCACTTCCCGCTGGTGGAAACGCTGGCCGCGGAAGGGTCGATTCGCGTGGAAAAACGGGGCAGCCGGTGGTGCTGGGCCACCCTGATCTACTCAGCTACCGGCCGCGCGCGAACCTGAGTGCCGCCTCGGTGCGGTTCTTCACGCCGAGTTTCGAGAAGAGATGCTGCACGTGGAACTTGACGGTGTTTTCCGAGAGCCCCAGCCGCTCGGCGATCTGCGGATTGCTCAACCCTGCCGCCATCAGCGCCCAGACTTCGCGTTCGCGCGGAGTCAATTCCCCCGGCGCGCCGGCCCCGCGACCTTCGATCCACCGCCGGGCGGCCTGCGGGAAGACGAGCTGTCCACTGTAGACCTGACGGATGGCCGTGAGGGTTTGCTGTGGCGATTCGGTCTTGAGCGCCAGGCCGTCGGCGCCGGCGTCGAGCGCCGAGCGAAGCGCGTCCCCGTCGTTGTACGCCGTGAGCACGAGGACCTTGGGAGGGTCGGGCCGCTCGCGTAGCGCCGCGAGCACCGCAGTGCCCTTCATGCCGGCCAACTCCAAGTCGAGCACCACCACGTCGGGTTTGTGCTGCTCGACCAGCTTGACCACTTCCGCGCCGTCCGTTGTCGCTGCCACGACCTTCAGGCCCGGCTCGCCATCGAGCAGGGCGCGCAGGCCCTCGAGGACGATCGCGTGATCGTCCGCGAGCAGCACACGGATCATGCGAACCGAGGTCACTCGGCTGGCAACGTAACGGTCAGCGCGGTGCCCTCGCCTGGAGCGCTCTCGATCGCAAACGTTCCACCCAGCATCGCGACGCGATCCTGGATGCCCCGCAAGCCGAAATGCCCGCCTTCCACCCCGACATCCGCTTCGAGCGCCAGTACCCGTTTGGGATCGAACCCCCGCCCATCGTCCGACACGACGAGCGTGATGGTCTGACCGTATTGCGCCACCTTGACGCGCTGGCGCGGTGCTCCGCTGTGGCGGTGCCCGTTCGCCAGCGCCTCCTGGAGGATCCGGTAGATCGCGATCTTGGTCGACAGGGCACAGTCAAAGAGCTCCTCCGGCACCGTGAGCTCCACGGTCTGGTCCGTGAGCGTCTCGTGCTGAACCGTCAGGCCTTCGATGATGGCCTCGAGCGGCCGTCGCTCGAACCCCGGGGGCCGGAAGGCGCCGATAAAGTTGCGGATCTCCGCGAGCGCCCGCTCCAGCAAGCCGACGGCCTGCTGTGCCCGCTCGTGCGACTCAGGATCGGCCACGAGCGCGCGCTCCAGCACCTGCAGCTGCGACAGGGCGGCGAAAATGTCCTGCACCGGCCCATCGTGCATGTCGAGTACGATGCGCTGGAGCTCGCGCTCGCTGGTAGTGATCATCCGGCGCGAGGCAGCGCGGACGTCGACGTCGCGCGATCCCATGGTGCCTCCCGGTAGCAAAAAAGGGCCCGCGCCGATCACGGGCCTCGCCTGCACGGTCACGCTGGGCCGTCCCGCGTGCCGGTTTGAGCTTCGGTCCCCGAACCTAGACGTACCCCGAGAATGTGTCAACGCGCACTGCGCCGGCGTGGTCGCGGCGCAACCCGTTGCTTGACGCCCACCTGGAATCCCCCAATATGTAGGCGCGCCCCCTGACAATCGGGATAGATGGTCACAGGCCACGGACGACGTGCACGCGGCCCACGGGCGGGACTGTCGCACCGACCGGAGTGCGCGTGACCGGACAGCAAACTGTTGACCAGGGCAGACAGGAGATCCTCCGCCAGGCGAGCGTAGCGCTCGGCGGCCGGGCTGTGACGTTGTGGGAAGTGTCCGCCCGGGCGGAGCTTGAGCCGCGCCTCTCGTGGGGGACCTCCCCGGCGCTGCCGGTGAGCTCGCACGAGGTACGCACCGCCTTGCGGCGCTGGAACGTCCCGATCTTCCAGGGGAGCCGCTGGGTGGGCTGCCGCGCCGACGGTGCCGATGCCTGGGTGATCGCGCCCGTGCGGGTTCGCCCTCCCGCCCCGCCTCCGGGTGGGCACGAGCGGCGGGGTCCGGAGCGCCTGACCCTCGAGCTCGCCGCCTTGTGCGTCGGCCTGGTCGACTCGCACACGACCGGGGCGCCGGTCCCCGCCGGCGTCAACCCGCTGCGCGACCTGACGAATCTCCCCGGCATCATCGCGCACGAGCTGGGCAATCGCCTCACGACCGTGCGCGCGACGCTGCAGCTCATGATGGAGGCGATTGCCGGCTTCAGCGACGTGGGTGTCGGCCGGCGCGTTGAGCTGCTGGACGATCTGGGTGACGTGCTGGAAGACCTCGACCGTGGCATGCAGTTCCTGCGCGCGGTGAGGGATCGAGCGCGCGGCGCGCTCGCCCGCTGGGAGCGGTTCGACGCCACCCGCGTCGTACAGTCCTGCTGCACGCTCGAAGGGCGCGTGCTCAAAGATCGCGTGTCGCTCGTGCTCGACGGCGCGCTCGAGCCCCTGTTTCTGTTGGGCGATCCGAATGCGCTGTACGACGCGCTGGTGAACCTGATCCGGAACGCCGCCGACGCGTCAGCCGGCCGCCCGGGGGGCGTGCGCGTCGGTCTGGAGCGCGCGGGTCTGTCGCTGCGACTCACCGTGCGGGACGAAGGCCACGGAATATCGGCGATGAGCCTCGAGCGGCTGTTCGAGTCCGGATTCACCACGAAGGGCTTCGGCGAGGGCGCCGGGATGGGGCTGACGCTGGTGCAGGATGTGGTGCAGAACATGTTCGGCGGGACGATTAACGTGGAATCGGTCGTGGACGTGGGCACCACCGTTACCGTCACGCTGCCGATCCCCGCCCAGCGCTCACCAGAGGGCCCATCCGGACGGCAGCCGCCGTCCGGCGCCCCCGCCTGAGGCCCCGGTCCCGTCTACACCTCCGACAGCAGCGCCTGCAGATCGAGTGGGAGCGTGTGCATGGTGAGGCTGCCATCGGGCGCACGCGGCCACTCGCGGTCGGGACGGTCGCGATACAACTCCACGCCATTTCCGTCGGGATCCCTGAGGTACACCGCTTCGCTCACGCCGTGATCGGCAGCGCCCTCCAGCCGCACCCCATGGTCCAGCGCGCGGCGCACCGCGCGCGCGAGCGCGCCCCGGTCCGGATAGAGGACCGCGAAGTGATACAGGCCCGTCGTTCCTCGGGCCGGTTGAGGGGCACCGCGGCCGGCCCAGGTGTTCAGGCCGATGTGGTGGTGATAGCCGCCCGCCGAGAGGAATACAGCGTCCGGTCCGTAGCGCGAGGTTACCTCGAACCCGAGTGCATCGCGATAGAACACCAGCGCGCGCTCGAGGTCGGACACGGTGAGGTGCACATGCCCGATGCGGGTCTTGGGGTCGATGGTCATCACTCCCTGAACAATGTCGGGTTCCGTACCGTACGCCGGCGGCCTGGAACGATTAAGATTGCACGCGTATGGAGTCCGCGCGCCAAATCCCCGTCCCCGTCAATGAACCGGTCCTTTCCTATGCGCCGGGTACGCCCGAACGGGCGAGACTCAAGGAGACGCTGAAAGAGCTCTCCGCGCGCGTGGTGGAGATTCCGCTGGTGATCGGCGGAAGAGAGGTGCGGACCGGGAAAACTGCCGACGTCGTCATGCCCCACTGCCACGCCCACGTGGTGGCGCGGGTGCACCAAGCCGGGGCCGCCGAGGTCCGCAACGCCGTTGCTGCGGCGGGAGACGCCTGGCGGGAGTGGTCCACGTGGGCTCTCGAGCGTCGCGCTCAGGTGTTCCTGAAGGCAGCCGACCTGCTGGCGACCACGCGGCGGGCGAGCGTGAACGCGGCCACCATGCTGGGCCAGTCCAAGACCGCGCATCAGGCGGAGATCGACGCAGCCTGCGAGATGATCGACTTCCTGCGTTTCAACGTTCACTTCGCCGACCGGTTGCGTGGTGAACAGCCGCTCTCAACGCCCGAAGCCAGGAATTCGATGGACTATCGGTCGCTCGAGGGATTCGTGTACGCAATCACGCCGTTCAACTTCACGTCCATCGGCGGCAACTTGCCGACCGCTCCCGCGATCATGGGGAACACCGTCGTGTGGAAGCCGGCGGCCACAGCGGCCTACTCGAACTACGTGATCCTGCAGGCGCTCGTCGAGGCGGGCCTGCCGCCGGGCGTGATCAATTTCGTGCCTGGCCCGGCGACCCTGGTTTCCGACATCGTGCTCGCCGAGCGGGGTCTGGCGGGTATTCATTTCACCGGCTCGACCGAGGTGTTCCGGTCCCTGTGGGCGAAGGTCGCGGAGAACCTGGGCAACTACGCGGGATACCCACGCCTGATAGGCGAAACGGGCGGCAAGGATTTCATCGTGGCGCACCCGAGCGCGGACGTGGACGCGCTCGCCGTCGCCCTGGTGCGGGGAGCGTTCGAGTACCAGGGCCAGAAGTGCAGCGCGGTGTCGCGTGCCTACATGCCGGACAGCCTGTGGCCGCGTGTGCGCGAGCGCGTGGTCGGCGCGCTCTCGCAGCTTCGCATGGGCGACCCGGCAGATTTCCAGAACTTCATGGGGGCGGTGATCGATCGTAAGGCGTTCGAGCGGGTCGCGGGCTACGTCACGGCCGCCCGCGCCGCGGCCGATGCGCGGATCCTGTGCGGAGGGCGCAGCGACGACACGACAGGCTACTTCATCGAGCCCACGGTGATCGAGGTGAGTGATCCCTCATACCGCTCGATGCGCGAGGAGATCTTCGGCCCGGTGCTCTCGGTCTACGCCTATCCCGAAGCCCGCTGGGCCGACACGCTGGCCCTCGTAGACCGGACCTCTCCCTATGCCCTGACAGGCGGAGTCTTCGCCCGGGACCCGCGGGCCATCGCCGAGGCCCAGGGTGCGCTGCGCCACGCGGCCGGCAATTTCTACATCAACGACAAGCCCACGGGCGCCGTCGTGGGCCAGCAGCCGTTCGGGGGCGCGCGTGCGAGCGGCACCAACGACAAGGCCGGCAGCCTCCTGAACCTGATCCGCTGGACCAGTCCCCGGGCCGTCAAGGAGACCCTCGTGCCCCCAACGCAGTGGACGTACCCCTTCATGGCGGAGCCGTGAGCCGGCGCCCCCCGATCCTGGTTCTCGCGATGGCGGCGGCGTTCCTGCTCCTGGTCGGCGCCCTCATCATCGGCTCGTTCGTGAAGCCCGAGCTGCCGCCCTACACGCTGAGCGTCCGCCACCGAGGTCGTCGTGGGCGACACGCTGGTGGGCCCGGCTACGTACACGCTCGACGCGGCCGCGACCGATCGGTGGCGCCACTTCGACTTCGAGCGGTCCGCCGTCGTGAGACTCGGACCCTGGGACGTTGCCTTTCGGCGGTTTCACGTGATTACCGGACCGGGCGGGGGCATGGTCGATCTGGGCATGGTGCCCTTCGACTCGGTAGTCGAGCTTCCGGAGGCTGGGCTACGTACCCAACCCCGTGGTAGGGGACTCGACCAATCCCGCCGTGGGGAAGTGGTATGAGTACAGCATGCTCAGCCATCTGCTGATGTCCAAGCATCACGTCTATGGGCTGCGCACGCCGCAGGGCAAGTACGCCAAGCTCGAGCTCCTCGCCTACTACTGCAAGGATGGGGGCACCGCGTGCCTGACGTTCCGCTATGCCTATCAGGGAGATGGGAGCCGCCGGGTGAAATGACGAAGCCCCCGGCGCGAAACGGCCGGGGGCTTCGACGACGCAGTTGGGTCGGAGCCTTACTTCGGCGGCAGGATCTTAAACATGCCGGTGCCGCACACGGGGCATACGCCCTTCAGTGCTGGCCGGCCGTTCGCCATCTTCACGACCTGCCCATTCGAGACGGTGCGCTTTGCCTTGCATTTGACGCAATAGCCCTCATCCGCAGCCATCGGAGTCTTTCCAGCCTTCGCCATATCACTCCTCCGTTAGGGGCAGGGGGCAGGGGGCAGGGCGAGTCGGGGGTTGCCTCGCTCCGCGGTAACCGCCCCCCCCAAAGACGGTCACAACATAATACGCCGTGCTCAGCCTGTGGGAGCCGGGTCAACGGCAGGGGCGTCGGAAAACCCGTTCCGTTTGTGAGTTCCGTCACAAAACGGCTTGATGGCAGACCCTCCACATCGGCACAGGACAACGACTTCCGCCGGCCGACCGTCCTTTCGGGGGGGGACCGGCAGATCCCGGCCGTCGAGGGTCATGACCGGGACTATGCCCTGGACGACCAGGGGGCCGTTCGGCTTCACGGTGATAATCAGGGGAGATTCGCTCATGGGGGGGAAAGTACTACTTGGGCGCCCCAAGGACCAAGAGCAGAAATGAACGCGAGACGGAACGGGCTGTCGATCGCTCGGGTATGTGAACCTCCGCTACCATGCGCCCGCTAGCCGTTCTCGCGCTGCTGCCATGTGCGCTCGCCTGCGTGGCCGAGCGCGGTAAGCTCACAAACCAGATGGCGCAGTCGAACACCCGCTACCTGGCCCGCGCGGCGCGCGAGCCGGTGAGCTGGCAGGCGTGGGGCCGGGAAGTCTTCTCATTGGCGGCCCGCCTGGATCGACCCATTCTGCTGTATATCGCCGCCGAGGATTGCCGCTGGTGCGCCGCGATGGATCGCGAGACCTTTGCCAACGCCACGCTCGCCGCGGTGATCGATTCGCTCTTCGTGCCGGTTCGCCTCGATCGCGACGAGCACCCCGAGATCGCCCGCCGCTACCAGAACGCGGTAACTCTGCTGACGGGTTTGCGCGGCTACCCCCTCACGGTGTTTCTCACGCCGGAGGGTTTGGCGTTCTTTGGCGGTACCTACTTTCCTGCGGACGATCCCCTCACCGGCCGCGGCATCAAGCAGATCCTCCCCGAGGTGGCTCGGAGCTTCGCGCAGAACCGGCTCTTCGTCGTGCGCCAGGCGGCCCTGGTGCAACAGTTGGCGTACCAGGGTGAGGTCGGGGCGCACGGAGTGCTCGCAGCCGCGCGCGGTCGGGGCGGGAATTGAGCGGGTACGCGTCGCCCTGGCGGAGGCCCTGGCGGGGCGCGCGTCGCTCAGCGGGCTACTGGACAGCCCCGCGGCTGTGCTGCTGTTTGCCGCGGCCGCGCGCGGAGGGGACACGAGCGGCCTGGCGGTAGCGCGCGGCGTGCTCGACTTCCTTGCGGATTCGGGCGCGGCGGTCGCCGCCACGAGTGAGCGCCACGAGCCGCAGGGCGTGGCCCGCGCGGGGATGCTGCGGAATCTGGCCGTCGGCTGGGTGTTCGCCGGGGAGCCGCGCTATCGCGACGCGGCGCGCCGCATGCTGCACTCGCTCGAGCCGAAGGTGGGCCGTGCCAAGGACCAACCCGTGTTCGCCGACCGCGAAGCGTACGTGATCGAGGCGGTGCTCGAGGCGTCGCTCGCGGTAGACGACTCGGTGGCGCCGGCGCACGCTCTCGGCGCGCTCGACACGCTGCTCCGGCATGCGTACGTGCGCGGACGGGGCGTGCGGCACGTGGTCGGCGGGGACGGCGCGGCCGGGGCACTGCTCCAGGATCAGGTGCATGTTGCCAGCGCCTCCCTCGCCGCGTACGGGGCGACGGGGTCGGTGCGCTACCTCGCGGTGGCCGAAGACCTGGCCATGATTCTCGCGCGCGATTTCGCCGACCCTACGGGCGGCTACTTCGACACGCCGCAAACCGCTGTGGCGGCGCCGGCACTCGCCGACCGGCTCAAGCCGATCTGGGACGACCTGCTCCCGGGCGCGAACGCGTGGGCGGCGCGCATGCTGCTCCAGCTCGCCGACGCGACAGGGGAGCCCGCGTATCGTCGCCGGGCCGAAGCCACCCTGGAAGCGTTCGCGGGGATGCGAGCCGGGGATGAGATCCGGGCCTCGAGCTACCTCGCCGTGGCGCAATCGGTCTTGCCCCTTCCCTAAGGTCCCACTGTTCCCCCCGGCAACGCGCGGACCTGTGCGCGCATGAGGCGCCCGCCCTGGCGCGGTACCGCGACGGGGATGTAGCGTGACGCCTTGCTCCCGATGCAGGTCTCATGGACGTAAGTGAAGGGCCGTCGGACGCCGAGATCGTGGCGAGGGTTCTGAGCGGTGAGCAGGAGGCGTTCGGCCTGCTGATTCGCCGCTACGAGCCGGGCTTGTTGCGCTACGCCACGCGGATGCTCGGCAGCCAGGACGCCGCGGAGGATGCCGTCGCGGAGGGTCTCGTCCGGGCCTATCGCCACCTTGCCAGCTGCCGTGATCCCGCGCGCCTCAGAACGTGGCTCTACCGGATCGTGGCGAACCGGTGCAAGAGTCACTTGGCGCTGCGGCCGACGGGCGACATACCGCTCGATGACGCGCCACCGGTGGCGGACCCGGCGGACACCGAGGCGGCGCTCGAGCGGGCGGAGGAGCTGGCCCTGGTCGAGCGGGCGCTGATGACGCTGTCACCGGAGAAACGCGAAGCGTTCCTCCTCAAACACGTCGAGGGACTGAGTTACGAAGAAATGGCTGCGGCGACCGGGGAGCGGATCCCCACGCTCAAGATGCGCGTGCATCGCGCGCGCGAAGCGCTGCTCGAAGCGCTGAAGGAGTACGAGTGAATCCGATCGATCCGACGATCCACAAGGTGTTGGACGGCGAAATTCCGCCGGCCATGCTGGCCGCGGAGCATCGCCACGACGCCGACCAGCTGGGCCGGGCGGCGGAGCTACTCGCCACGCGCGTGGCGGGAAGCGTCGAGCAGCGCGTGATGGCCGCGATCCAGCGCCCCGCAACGTCCGCGGGCCAGCGGCTGCTGCGCTGGGCGGTCAGGCCCCACGCGGTGGTGCTTCGGATGCGGCCGGTGTGGAGCCTGGGTCTCGTCGCGGCCATCCTGTTGCTTGCCGTTCTGCCCACCACCGAGTCGGGCCTCCACCTCGGCGACGCGGAAGGGGTCGCCCAATTTGTCGGGCGGTTCCCCGGCGCCCGGTCGGTGCACGTTGTGGGCTCGTTCAACGATTGGGGCCCCGCCTCACTCCCGCTCGAAGACCGGGACCACGACGGCGTGTGGCGCGCGGCGGTCGTCCTCCCGGAAGGGACCCACGAGTACATGTTCGTGGTCGATGGCGAACGATGGGTGGTCGATCCACTCGCCGGGCGATTCGTCGCGGATGGTTTTGGCCGTCAGAACTCCCTGTTGATCGTACGGCCGCTCTCGCAATGAGGCTGGCGCTGGTGCTGCTCTGCGTTGCGTCGCCCCTCATGGGGCAGTCCGTCCGGTCACGCCTCGAAGGGCGCGTGCCGGCGGCGAGCATCCCCTTCCTCGACTCGGCTATCGGAGTTGCCGCCGCGGAGAGTCTTCCAACGGAGCCGCTCATTCAGAAGGCGATCGAGGGAGGCACGAAGCAAATCCCGGCCGACTTGATCGCCAAGGCGGTGGCGCTCGACATCGAGCAACTGCGCAGCGCGCGCGCCCTGCTGGTCCGGGCCGGCGACGCCCCGCCGGTCACGACCGTCGAAGTGACCGCCGTGACGTGGGCGCTCAAGCGCGGGCTGACACCCGCCATGGTCGAGCGCGTGGTCTCCGCCCTCCCGGGCCAGCCGCGGAGCTCCGCGTTCCACGCGCTCGCCGATCTGGTAGCCCACGGATTCACCCCGGACTCCGCGGCGGACCTGATCCTCGGGGCGGTCGGGGAGGGTGTGCACGGCTTGCGGCTGCTCGATGTATCGGGTGCTGCCATCCAGGAGCTGCAGCGGGGGCGCACCCACACGGAGGCGCTGGCGCGGGTGCGGGCGGAGCTGCCGAATGTGCCGGCACCGCCGCCGCCCGCGCAGTCAGCGGTCGAGGGTGCGCGACGGCCCCCGGTGAGCGCGCACAAACCGTAGGTCGCGTGTTCCAACGCGGGACCGAGCGTGACGGCGGCGAGCTAATTCGGGTCTCCCATTCACAATTTCCTCGGGAGGTACCACACCATGCTCTATCGCATCATGCTGGTCGCTGCCCTGGTCGCTGTTCCGGCGCTCGTGGCAGCCGAGCCGTCACACACCACGGTTATTACGCAGCACCCCGACTCGGCGAAGACCAAGAAGCACTCGAACAAGAAAAGCTCGCACCCCGAGAAGACCGCCAAACCGGCGGCGCCCAAGGCTGCACCGCATGACAGCGGCAAGTAGGGCTACGACGTATAGTCGGCGTTGATCCTGATGTAGTCCGGGGTCAAGTCGCAGGTCCACACCACCGCCTCCGCTCGACCGACGCCAAGGTCGAGTCGGAGGCGGATGGCTTTTTGCTCGAACACGGCGCGGGCTTGGACGGGATCCGGGTGGGCGGTGGCGCCGCCGGTGGCGAGGGTGATCCATTCACCGTTCCCAGCTGCCTGGAGGCTCAGGCGATCCGCCGCCAGCGGGACCCCGGCGGCGCCGGCCGCGGCGAGCACCCGCCCCCAGTTGGGATCGGCGCCAAAGATCGCCGTTTTGACCAGCGCCGAGCGCGCGATCGCCCGCCCGACCTCGCGCGCCGCCCGCTCGCTGGCCGCTCCCACGATCTGGATTTCCAGCATCTTGGTCGCACCCTCCCCGTCGGCCACGATCGCCAGCGCCAGCGTCCGTGCCACGAGCAGGACCGCTTCCTCGAACTGGACCCAGAGGGCGCCGTCGCGCGCCGGGTCCACGCCCGACGCGCCGCCGGCGAGCAGCAACACGGTGTCGTTCGTGCTGGTGTCGCCGTCCACCGAAATCGCATTGAACGTCCGGTCGACCACGCGATGGAACAGCGGCGCCAGCGCCGCGGGTTCGGCGACCGCATCGGTGGTCAACACCGCGAGCAGCGTCGCAAGGTCGGGGTGGATCATGCCGGCGCCCTTGGCGATCCCGCCGACGATGATCGGACCGTGGGGCGTGTCGAGGCGGACGGCGCAGTGCTTCACCCGCGTGTCGGTGGTCATGATCGCGCGGGCTGCGTCGATGCCCCCGGTTGCCGAGAGCCGGCCGGCGGCCTGGCGCAGCCCGTCGGTCACCTGTGCGACCGGGAGCGGCACGCCGATGACTCCGGTGGAGAGCACCAGGGCGGTGCGCGGCGGCAACGCGGCCGCCTGCTCCGCCGCCTGCGCCATGGCGCGCGCGGCTTCGAGCCCCGGTGCGCCGGTGCACGCGTTGGCGACGCGCGCGTTCATCGCGACGGCCCGGATCCGTCCGGGCCGTTCGGTCAGCAAGTCGGCGTCGTACGTGACGGGCGCCGCCCGCACGGCGTTTCGAGTGAAGACGCCGGCGGTGGCACAGCTCGTCGCGCTGACGAGCAGTGCAACGTCGAGCGCGCCGTCGGCCTTGAGGCCGGCCGACGCGGCGGCGGCGGTGAAGCCGCGTGGGGATGTCACGGAGCCGTCGGCGAGCGCGACGAGCGTGGTGGTCATGAGCGAACAACATAGCAACCGGTCATCGCTTGTGTAACCGCTCGCCGTTTCGTATGATAGCACAACCTTCCCGGGAGGCCGTTCGATGTCGGACCCGTTCCTCAGTTCCGACGAATACGACGAACGAGCACATCAGCTTTACAACGAAGCACGCTACGACGAAGCGATCGAGGCACTGCGGGAGGGACTGGCGCTCTACCCGAACGCCATCGAGCTCCACGTCGGCATGGGATACGCGCGCCTCGCCCGCGAGGAATACGCGTGGGCGCGCAGGGCATTCGGCGACGCGCTCGGACTCGACCCTGACCACGAAGATGTGATCGCCGGTCTACGGCGAGGTGCTGCTCAAGCTCGGCGAGCGCACCGCGGCGGTGGGTTGTTTCGACCGCATCCTGGAGCTGGGATTCCACGACGATCACGATCTGATGCTTCAGGTGGGACGGGCATTGTTCCGGGAAGGGGTGCTCGACCACGCGCGCCGTTTCTTCGAGGTGGCCGCCGCCGCGCACCCGGAGTCGGCGGACGGGGCCGCCTGCGTGGGATACGCGGCGCACCGGCTGGGGGACGAGCCGGGGGCGCTCGCTTCACTGCGCAAGGCGCTCGAGCTCGATGCGAGTCACGGGGAGTCACGCGTCTATCTGGCCAACCTGCTCTACGACCGTGGGGAGTACGAGGCGGCGCTGTTCCACCTGGAGCGTACCGAGCCGGACGACCACTTCGACGGACTGGCGATCTGGCGCCTGATCGAGCTGAAAAAGACGGTCTACCGCCTGGCGGAGAATGACCCCGAGCTGGTCCCGTGGCACCGGCGTCTCGAAGATCTGGCCGCCGTCGACGACCCGGACGAGCTGATGCTGGCGGAAATCGAGGCCACAGGGCCCGACGGCCAGGTTCGCGATCCCCGCCAGCTCGAGCTGTTCGGCACGCTGCTCACCGAGCTCAAAGGGATGCGCACGCGCTCCGGGGCGGGAGAGATCCACCGGGTGAGCACACCGACCGGCGTGACGTATGTCGGCACGTGGGAAGAAATCGTGTGGCAGATGAAAGACGACGCTGCCGAGTGGGCCGACGGCTCACTCGAGGACTACATGGCCGCCAGCGCGCGCCGCGGGCGGCGGCAAACGGGGATCGCGATCCCCGCCACCGATCCGGAAAGCTTCATCAAGGGAAGCGCCGAGGCCGGGCTGCTGCGCATCCTGAACTGATCCCGCGCCGCCTAGCCGCGGCGCTTCAAACCGATCGCGATGCTGAGCGGTCCGTCCCCCAGGGCGACCAGCGCGACGGCGCCCGCCAGCAGCAGCGCTTCGAGCTCGATGTTGCCCCTCTGCGGGAACTTCACCGCCGCCACAGCGACTATCATCTCGACCGCCATGCACGCCGCCCAGAACCGTGTGAAGATCCCGAGCAGGACGCAGGCCGCGCCCAGCGTCTCGACCGCGGTGATCACGAGCGCGAAGAGCGACGCGAACGGGACATGCATCCCGTGCAGGGATCCCGCGACCGCGGGGAGGCCGGTCGTGGAACTTGGCGATCCCGTGGGTCAGGAAGACGCCCCCGACGGCGAGACGCATGATGAACGCGGCATACGGGGCCAACCCGTTCATGGGCACTCCATCCTAGAACATGGACATCGCGAGGAACGATCGCAGGTTGTCGTTCGTCACCCGCAACCGGGCGGAGAGCAGCCGCACGACGCACCAGAGGATCTTGTACGCGATGTCGCGATTGAAGTCGAGGAGCAGCTCGAAATCGGAGCGGGAGATGGTGGTCAGGATGCAGGCGGTGTTGGCGATCGCGTCGGTGGAGCGCTCCGAGCGGTCGAAAATGGACATCTCGCCGAAGCAGGCGCCGGGCTTGAGCACCGCGAGCGCCTCCTCACCGGAGCCCGGGATCGTCCGGGAGATCCGTACTTCCCCAGACGCAATAATGAAGAGGCGGTTGCCGGCCTCGCCCTCTTTGAAGATGTGCTGTCCCAGGGAGAACCGCTGCTCGCGGCATACCTCGGACACTCGAGCCAGCTCACCTTCGTCGAGGTCTTTGAAGATGGCCGCATGCTTGAGCAGATTGAGGTCCACGGCGTGAAAGTACGTGTCCTGGAAGGGGGGAGCAAGTGAAACCGTGGCGGCTCGGCGCCGTCGGCATGTTGCTGGTGGCCGGCGTGACTCTGACGGTCCCGCTGTCCGCACAGGAATTCCCCCCACCGCCGGTGCAGCGCCAGGTGCGGGGCGGCACGCGGATCGGACTGCTGGGGTTCGGCGTCCGCGGCGGGGCCGACTTCGCGGGGGATGGAGAAGCCGTGTTCGGGATCGCACTGGACGTCGGGAATCTGTTCGTCAATCGCCTGCGCCTCAGGCCGTCGGCAGAAATCGGATTCCTCGGTACCAGCGACTCGTACGTAGGAAGTTTTGAAGCGGTGTACCGTCTCGCCGGAGACAACGAGGTCGTGATCCCGTACCTCGGCGGCGGTGTCGGCGTCGCCGGGCACAAGGAGTGCAGCGCAGACCCCGGCTGTCCCGGGGTGTGGGTCAACACGGTGCTCGGAATCGAAGTGCGCTATCGCTCGACGTTCAACTGGCTCATCGAGTATCACGCGCTGGACGCGTTCCATCGGAACCGCGTGTACCTGGGCCTGACCACACGGCGGGGGAACTGACGATGGCGGCGGGCGGGTCCGACATTCAGGTGCGGTGGCGCGAGAAAATGGTGTTCGAAGGCGGCGCCCCCGGCCGGCCGGCGATCGTGGTGGACGGCGACAGCAAGGCCGCCACGTCGCCGGTCGAGCTGTTGCTGCTCGCCGCCGCCACCTGCACGGCCGCCGACGTGGTGTCGATTCTTGTCAAACAGCGCGTCGCGCTCGAGTCTCTCGAGGTGGCCGTACAGGGCACCCGGCGCGACGAACAACCCCGGCGCTTCACCGCGGTGCGCATGCACTTCACCATCGCGGGCGCGGGTGCCGACGAGGCCAAGGCGCGGCGCGCCATCGATCTGTCGCTCGACAAGTACTGCTCGGTCGTGGCATCACTCGCCCCCGACATTCCCGTCACCTACGACGTCACGCTGCGCTGACGCGCTCACCCGTTGGGCGTTGGCGCTCAGCCGCCGCCACAGCCCCGTGCGGCGCGGCCGCCCAGCGCGTCACGGTGACGGAGCTGCGGGGCGGCGCCCGCGGCGTGGTCGCGACCAGGACTTTTGGGGGGCGGACCTGGGTGTCGCACGGCGGCATCCCGGTGGCCGCCGCGAAGCGCTCAGCGTCGCCGTCGGGGAGGCCGGAGGGGCGCCCGCGGTGCGGGCCACCGCCGCAGTGCAGTTCGTGCTCGATGGCGGTGGGGGTCGCGGTGCGCCCCTACGGCGGCGTCGGCGTGACGTACGCCGGGGCGGAGGGAGCGCGCAGCGCGGGTTACCTGGCCGTGATGCTTGGCGTGGAGGGGAAGCCAGGGCGAGCTCGGGGCTGGTTCGTGGAGGCGGGGGTCGAGGGAGGGGTGCATCTGGCGGCAGGCCTGTGCTGGCGGCTCTCACCAGCCCGTCGCACTCAGAAACACGAAGGGCGCTCGCTCGAGCGCCCTGTCCGTCTCCGTTCCGACCTGCGGCCCGTCGATCAGCTCGCCGCGCCCACAGGCATCGTACGGGCCACCACCGGCCGGCAATAACGCTCGCCCAGCACCCGAAGCTCGGTTACCTGCTCGTCGTCCAGGTCCGGGTAGCGATCCTGCAGATAGGAGATCGTATCGTCGAACCACTCGTTCTGATGCTCAAGTGCCGCTTCGAGGACCCCGCACCGCAGGATATGGGAGAACAGTTCGTCGCGCGCTTGTTCGAAGGCGGTGGGGTTGGTCGGCCTGCGGGCTTCCGGACGCTTTTTACCCATGCAGAGGCATCTCCTCGCGATTCAGATCGGTATGCGGGTGAACGAGCGCCACAATGTACTCACGCCAGTAGGCTTTTCCAAGGCCTGAGGTTGCCGAACCGTGCTATAATCACATGACGGCTGGCTGAACGCGGTTCACCGAAGGGCGGTAACATGATCGACGATCGCGATCAAGATCAAGTGTACGGCCCCGAGCGCGCGCAGCACCTCGTGGCGCTGCTCCAGGCGCTGGCCCGGCGTATCCAGGACCTCGACCGGACCGGCCAGTTGCTCGATGCGGCTCCCGAGCTGCAGACGCTGCTCGGCGACGCGCGCAGCGAGCTGTTCCACTACGAGGTGCGACTCACGTACGACACGCCCGAAGTCGCGGAACGCCGGCGGATCGTCGAGGAGGCGGAGCGGCGGGCGCGCGACCTGGATTTCGGCACTGGTGACGGGGACGACGACGCGCAACCCTGGCGAGGAGGATCGGCATGAAGGGCTTCTACGTCTTGCTGGCAGTGGTCGGCGTCGGCGGCGCGGCGTGGCTGGTGTATTCAGCCCAGCACAAGCCGGCGGAGTCGCCGGTGTCCTCCGGCCCGGCACCGGTGGCGGCCAGCGGGTTCAAGGGGTACACGCTGGGCAGCGACTCGGCGCCGGTTCACATCACCGTGTACTCGGACTTCCAGTGCCCCTACTGCGCCTCGTTTGTGACCGTCCAGATGCCTGAAGTGCGCGCGCAGCTCATCAACACCGGCAAGGTCCAGCTGCGGTTCCGCCCATTCCCGCTGGAGAGCCACCAGCACTCGAAAATCGCGGCGCTCGCCGCAGAGTGCGCAGGCGAGCAGGGGAAGTTCTGGGACATGCATGATCAGCTGTTTTTCAATCAGAGCCAGTGGTCACAGAGCAGGAATCCGAGCGGGAAGTTTCGCGAGTTCGCCAAGACGGTCGGGCTCGACACCGAGCGCTACGACGCGTGTATGGACAGCAAGCGATATGCCGCCCGCATCGCGGAGAGCCTTCAGGAAGGCATCGCGGCTGGGAGTGGACGCCACACCCAAGTTCTATTTTAACGGCGGCAAGTTCAACGGCTTCCCCACGTCGGACGTCTTCAAAGCCGTGGTGGACAGCATGATCAAAGCCCGCAAGCACTAGTGCGCCGCCGCCAGGCGATCGCGGTTCTGGCGCTGGCCGGCGTATTCGTTTCGCTGTACCTCTGGCTGCACAAGCTCGGCGTGATCGGGGTGCTGCAATGCGGCACGGGCGGGTGCGACACCGTCCAGGCCAGCCGCGTACTCCGACTTCCTGGGCCTTCCGGTAGCGCTCTACGGGGTGGCGGGGTACGCCGTCTTGTTCGGCGCTGAGCCTCGTGGCGGTGCAGCCAGCCCGCGTGCCGCGCCGCGGGCTCGACATCGCGGTCGCGGTCCTGGCGTCGCCTGGGGTTCGCCTTCACGCTCTACCTCACCGCGCTCGAGCTGTTCGTGATCCACGCCATTTGCCGCTGGTGCGTCGGGCTCGGCGGTCCTCATCACGGCCATCACCGCGCTGGCGCTGCTCGAGCTGCGAGCCGGCCGTAGCGCGCGGATCCCCTAGGACTCCGTCGCTTCGTACTGGACCTTGAGCCGATCCACCACGGCCGGGTCGGCGAGCGTGGTCGTGTCACCGAGGGCCCGGCCTTCCGCGATGTCCTTGAGCAACCGCCGCATGATCTTGCCGCTACGGGTCTTGGGCAGGTCGGCGGTAAACAAGATGTCGTCGGGACGGGCCAGGGCGCCGATCTTCTTGACGACGTGCGCCTTGAGCTCGTCACGCAGCGCGTCGGTCGCGGCATGTCCCTCCTTGAGCGTGACGAATGCGGCGAGAGCCTGTCCTTTGAGATCGTGGGCGCGACCGACGACCGCCGCCTCGGCGACCGCCGGATGATCGACCAGCGCGCTCTCCACCTCCATGGTCCCGATGCGGTGGCCCGCCACGTTCAGCACGTCATCGACGCGCCCCAGGATCCAGAAGAACCCGTCCTCATCACGCTTGGCGCCGTCACCCGGGAAGTAGCGGTCGCTCCACTTGCTCCAGTAGACCTGCCGGTAGCGCTCATCGTCGCCCCAGATCGTGCGCAGCATCCCCGGCCAGGGGCTGGTGATCGCGAGGTATCCGCCCCCGACCTCGACCCGCTTGCCCTCGGCGTCCAGGAGGTCGGCATCGATGCCCGGGAACGCCACCGTTCCGGATCCGGGTTTGGTCCGCGTAACGCCGGGGAGGGGCGTGATCATGATTCCCCCCGTCTCCGTCTGCCACCAGGTGTCGACGATGGGGCAGCGCTTGCCGCCGATGTGCTCGTGATACCAGATCCACGCCTCGGGGTTGATGGGCTCGCCAACCGAGCCGAGCAGGCGAAGGCGGGAGAGATCGTGGCGGGCGGGGAGCTCCGTGCCCCATTTCATGAACGTGCGGATCGCCGTCGGCGCCGTATAAAACACCGTCACGCCGTGACGCGCGCAGATCGCCCAGAAGCGGTCCTTGGTGGGCGTGTCGGGCGCGCCTTCGTACATCACCTCCGTGACGCCGAGCGCGAGCGGGCCGTACACGACGTAGGAGTGGCCCGTAACCCAACCCACGTCGGCGGTGCACCAGAAGACATCCTGGGGCTTGAGGTCGAACACCCACTTGGTGGTCGCGTACACCTGCGTGAGGTAGCCCCCCGTGGTGTGCAGGATGCCTTTTGGCTTTCCCGGTGGTTCCGGACGTATAGAGGATGTACAGCGGATCCTCCGCGTCCATCGGCTCGGGATCGCACGCTGCCGCCGCGCCGGCCATCAGGTCGTGCCACCAGGCATCGCGACCTTGCTGCATCGGGACGCTCTGCTTGGTGCGCTCGAGCACGACGACGTGACGCACGCTCGGCGTCGCGCGCACGCGCATCGTCCACGTTGAGCTTGAGGGGGACCGTCGTGCCGCGCCGGTATCCACCGTCGGCGGTGACGACCACACTCGCCTGGGCGTCGTTGATCCGGTCGCGCAGCGATTCGGAGGAAAATCCGCCGAACACAACCGTGTGCACGGCGCCGATCCGGGCGCATGCCAGCATCGCCACCGCGACCTCGGGGACCATGGGCATGTAGATCGCGACGCGGTCGCCTTTGTGCACGCCCAGATCCTTCAGGACGTTGGCGAAGCGGCTGACCTGCGCGTGCAGGTCGCGGTACGTCAGCCGCCGAACCTCGCCAGGTTCGCCTTCCCAGATGAGCGCGACGGTGTCGCCCTTGCCGGCGCGCAGGTGGCGGTCGAGGCAGTTGGCCGACGCGTTCAGACGGCCGCCGACGAACCATTTCGCGTGGGGCGGGTTCCATTCGAGCACCCGGTCCCACGGCTTGATCCACTCGAGCTGGCGTGCCCAGTCGGCCCAGTAAGCTTCGCGGTCACGCTTCGCGCGTTCGTAAGGTTCCTGATTCTTGACGTGCGCCGAGGCGCGGAACGCCTCGGGGGGCGGGAAGGTACGTTGCTCGTCGAGCAGGGTCTCGAGGCGACGCTCAGTCATGGGTGTACGTATGCACGCCTCTGAGGTGATGGTCAAGCACGGTGCCGCACCTTGCAAACTGCGTGCGGGCGCTCGCTCTGCGGCAAAGGGAGCTGGTGAGGGGGCTCACGTCGCTTTGACAACTGATTGACTCGACGCAGGTTAGCTGGCTGGCACCGGAGTCGCACTGGGAGGCGGCAACTCTCAGTGGAGATGGTGTTGTGGAGGAGCTTATGGCGATGACGCCTCACCCGACGGAGAAAGTCCTGGCAGCGCCAGCGGAACTCGGTCTCGATTCACGGACTGCGTTTCGGCGCGCGGCGGGCGAGCTGGTGGATCAGTTGCCGGAGGGCGCAGGCCGTCTGGTGATCGATCTGTCGGGCACGCGCGCGGTGGACTCGGCGGGTCTTGGGGCACTGATGCTGATCCAGCGCAAAGCGGCCGAGCGGCGCCTCAGCGTGCGTCTGCGTGGAGCCAACGAGGAGCTGCGGTTCCTGCTGGTGCTGACGAAACTCGATGACCTCTTCGAGCTGGAGAGCGCGCTGTAGCACGCGTCGCCGCCATGGCGGCGCGTCGCCTCTCATGAAGCGTTGCGCCGGACGCCCGAGTCCGGCGTATATTGCGCCCCCATGGAGCGCGTGACGGCACGGCGCAGGGTTCTGTTTGTCGAAGACGAACCCGCGATCCGGTCAACCTACGTCCGCTGTTTCGCGACCACCTACGAAATGGCGTTTGCCGGCAGCGGCAGCGAAGCGCTGTCACAGCTCCAGACATTCAATCCCGACGTGCTGGTGCTCGACATGCGGCTGCCCGATACCGACGGTGTCGCGCTACTCCAGAAAATCCGCGTCACTCACCCCGATCTCCCGGTGGTTGTGACGACTGCCTACGTCAGCATGGAACCGCTCATGGGCGTGCTCGACCTCGGGCACAGCGGATATCTGGTCAAGCCTTTCGCCATGGATGACCTCGCCGCACGCATCGATGCTGCGCGCTGAAGGACTGCGGCACACCTTCGGGCCCGTGCGGGCCCTCGACGGCATCTCCTTCAGCCTGTCCGCAGGGCAGACGCTCGTGCTGTTCGGTCCGAACGGGTCCGGGAAGACGACGCTGCTGCGTGTGCTCGCCGGGTTGATCCGGCCCCTGGAGGGGCGCGCGGAGGTCGAGGGGGGCAAGCGCGCGGTGGGGTGGATCGGGCATCAATCGCATCTGTACGGCCACCTGACCGTCCGGGAGAACCTGCTGTTCTGGGCGGCGCTGTACGACGTGCCGGCCGGGCAGCGCGCGGACCGCGCGGATCAGCTGCTGCGGCGCCTCGGGGTCGCCGACCGGGCCGACGTGCCGGTCCGCGTGCTGTCGCGCGGCCTGACGCAGCGGGTGACGATCGCGCGCGCCCTGATGCACGACCCCCGCGTCCTGCTCCTGGACGAGCCGTTCACGGGGCTCGACCTCGCCGCCGCCGGACAGTTCGCGCGCCTTGCTGGCCGAGCTGACCGGGGCGGGCCGCATCGTCGTCCTCGCGACGCACAACGTGGACGAAGGCGTAGAGCTCGCGACCGACGTGGCGTTCCAGGCACGGGGCCGGTTCGTGCACTTTGCGCCGCGCGGCACGCGCGGCGCGGGTGAAATCGCGGCGGCGTATCGCCAGGCGGTGGGCAATGAGTGACCTGCTGCGGCACGCCTGGGTGATCGCACGCAAGGACCTCGTCCTCGAGTTCCGTACGCGAACCGCATTCCTCTCGGCGGTCGTGTTCACGGCCCTGGTGCTGACGGTGTTCAACTTCGGGCGCGACCCCACCTCGGTGCCGACCATCGACCTCGCGCCCAGCATTCTCTGGGTCACATTCACGTTCGCCGCGATGCTGGGGCTCAACCGTGCGTTTCAGCTCGAGCTCGAAAACGACGCGCTCGACGCCCTGCTCGCCACGCCGATCAGCCGCGGGAGTCTGTACCTGGCAAAATTCGTCGCGAACTGCGTGTTCGTGGGCGTGGTGGAGTGCGTTGGGCTGCCGTTGTTCGTGCTCTTCTTCGACGTTTCGGTCTGGAGCATTCTCGGACCGCTGGCCGGCGTGATCGCGCTCGCGACCGTGGGGTTCGTGGCCGTGGGCACGCTGTTCAGCGCGATGGTGATCCGCACCCGGTTCGCCGAGCTGATGCTGCCGGTGCTGCTGCTGCCGTTCTTGATCCCGCCCCTGGTGGGGGCGGTGCAGGTGACCGCCGCTCTGCTCGCGGCGCGCCCCTTGAGCGAGGTGGCGGGCTGGCTTAGGTTGCTCGCCGCGTACGACATTGTGTTCCTGGCGCTTGCGACGATGCTGTTTCCCGCGACGGTGAACGAATGACGACAGCGCAGCGCGGCCGGTGGGTGACCCTCGTAGGGCTGGTGCTGCTCGCCGGGGTGTACGTGCGCGCGTTGGCGTTCACCCCGCTCGAGAGCAGCCAAGGGCCCGCCCAGAAGATCTTCTACGTGCACGTCCCCGCGGCATGGTCCGCGATGCTGGCGATGGGGCTGGTAGGCATCGCGAGCATCCTGTTCCTCCTGATGCGCGACTACCGCTACGACCGCTTCGCCGCCGCTTCCGCCGAAGTGGGCACCGCGTTTTCGCTGGTGATGCTGACCACCGGTCCGATCTGGGCGAAGCCGATCTGGGGCACGTGGTGGACCTGGGACGCGCGCCTCACGCTCACCTTATTTCTCTTCTTCTTGTTCGTCGGCTATCTGCTGTTGCGGGGCGCGGTGCTCGAGACGTCCTTGCGCGCGCGGTACTCCGCGGTGCTGGGGATTTGCGGTCTCGTGCTGCTTCCCTTCATTCATCTCAGCGTGTACCTGTTTCGCACGTTGCATCCCCAGCCGGTGGTGCTGAAGCCCAGCGCACCGTCGTTGCCCGAGGAGATGCTCATCACGCTCCTGGCATCATTCGTCGTGTTCACGGTGTTGTACATCGGGTTCGTGATGCAGGTGTACGGGGTTGCAACCGAGCAGGACGCGTTGGGAGAGGCCTGACGGATGCCTCACAACGAGGGTTACATGGTGGCCGCCTACATCGTGGCGGCCGCCATCTTGGTCGGGTACGCGTTCAACCTCTACGGCCGGTCGCGGAACCGCTGAGGCGCTACGCGCCGCGGCCGCGCAGCTCGGCGCGCTCACCAGCCAATCGCTCCAAACCGTCCGGGACCTGCGTCGCCCACAGGCTGAGCGCTTCGTCCGCTGCCCGCAGGTCGCCGGCCTGGAACAGGGCGCCGGCGTTGGCCCGCAGCGCCGCGGCGCCGCCCCCCGCGGCGTACGCGCGGGCGAACCGGGCGGCGGCGTGGCTGGGCTTCGCCGGCGCGCAGATACAGCTCCCCAGCGGCCATGCATGCGTCGGGCCGCTCTTCGATCGCGATTGCCTGCTCGTAAGCAATGAGCGCCTCACGCTGGCGAAACGCCATCTGACTGGCCTCGCCCAGCAGCATCCACGCGTCGGGGTTCCCGGAGAAGCGGCTGACGGCGGTTTGCGCGACGGCCAGCGCTGCCAGGCGATCTTCCAGGGCGCGATACAGGTGCACCAGCGCGGGGAACGGCTCGGCAAACACGGGCGACAGCCAGCAGCCTAGCTGCAGCCAGCGGGCGGCCCGGCGTGGGGCGTGTCGCTGGCAGGCCGCCGCACGACGCGAGGGCAAAACGGGCCAGCACGGTGCGAATGGATCGGAGCATGGTTGATAATGGGTTTTGGGACGGTGAAATTGCAACCAGCCATGACGCACGCGTCGCAGCCGCTCGCGGGACGGCGAATCGTCATCACCCGCGCGCGCGAGCAGGCGGGGGAGCTGGTGCAGGGTCTCGCGGCGCTGGGCGCGGTGGTCGTCACGGCCCCTGCCATTCGCATCGAACCGGTGGCGGACCTCGAGCCGCTGCGCACCGCGCTCGCCCGCATCGAGCAGTACCGGTGGGTCGTTTTCACCAGCCAGAACGCGGTCGCCGTCGTCTTCGACCAGATGCCGCCGGCGGGCAGTTTTGCGACGGCGCGCGTCGCGGCCATCGGTCCGGCAACGGGCCAGGCGCTCACGGCGCGCGGCGTGCACGTGGATCTTCTCCCCGAGGGGTACGTGGCGGAATCGTTGGTCGAGGCGGTCGCGTCGCAGGGTGACCTGCACGGTGCCCGCGTGCTGATCCCTCAGGCGGAAATCGCCCGCGACACCCTGGCCGAGGGGCTGCGGAAGGCGGGGGCGCAGGTGGACGTGATCCCCGTGTACCGCACCGTGCCGGCGCTCGAGGACGGCGCGGCCCTCGCACGGGAGATTCTGGCGGGACGGATCGATGCGATCACGTTCACCTCGTCGTCAACGGTGCATTCCTTCGTGCAGAGTGTCGGCGCCGAGGCGGCGAGGAGTGATCGTTACCGGGCTGCAGTGATCGGACCCATCACCGGCGCTACGGCGCGCGAGTACGGTCTGCCGGTCGCCATCGAAGCCGTGGAGCACACCACTGCCGGGCTGCTGCAGGCCCTGGCGAGCCACTTCACACCGCCGGCGGGTGCGTGAGCGGCGCCCTCAGGATCGGCACGCGGGGGAGCGATCTGGCTCGCTGGCAGACGGAGTGGGTCCGCGAGCGCCTCGCCCGTCACGCCGTCCAGACCGAAGTGGTCATCATCACCACCCAGGGCGACGCTGACGTCGGCCGTCCCCTCCAGGAGCTCGAAGGGACTGGGTTCTTCACGAAGGCCATCGAGGACGCGCTGCTGGACGGCCGGGTCGATATCGCCGTCCACTCCCTGAAGGACCTGCCCACCACTTTTGCGCCGGGTTTGATGCTTGGCGCCGTTCCGGAGCGTGCCGATTCCCGCGACGTGCTGGTGGCGCGCGACGGCAACGTGACATCCATCGCGCAGCTCGCTCCCGGCGCGCGGGTGGGCACGTCGAGCCTGCGGCGTGTGGCGCAGGTGCGCTATCTCCGGAACGACCTCGAGGTCGTGTCGCTGCGCGGCAACGTGCCGACACGGGTGCGGAAAGTGAAGGAAGGCTCCGACCTCGACGCCGCCTTGCTCGCATGCGCCGGCCTCGAGCGGCTCGGCCTCTCCGAGGCGATTGCCGTACGCCTCGACCCCTTCGAAGTGATGCCGGCGCCCGGCCAGGGTGCGCTCGGGATCGAAATCCGCGTTGGGGATTCGCGCGCGCTGGCCGCGCTCCAGCCGCTCAATCACCGGGACACCGCGAGCCACGCCGCAGCGGAGCGCCGCGTGCTTGCGGCCCTGGGAGGCGGGTGCCAGGCGCCGGTCGCGGCATATGTAGAGGCGGGGAAGGGGGACGGGGGAAGGGGGCGGGGTCGGCTCTACGGTCGCGTAACGGCAACCGATGGCTCGATTCAGATCACGGCATCCGCCGAGTTCGACTCCGAGAACCCGGATGCGACGGGCGTCGCGGTCGCGGACTTGCTCCGAGCGCAGGGCGCACTAGAGTTACTCGCGCGATGAGTTCCTTCCCTATCCGCCGGCTGCGCCGGCTGCGCCGCACGCCGGAGCTGCGGCGGCTGGTGCAGGAGACGCACCTCGTCCCCTCACAGCTCGTGTGGCCGCTATTCGTGCGCCATGGCGACGGCGTGCGCAATGAAGTCTCCGCCTTGCCCGGGGTGTTTCAAACATCCGTGGACGAGCTGGTGAAGGACGCCGAGCGGGCGGCGCGCCTGGGGTTAGGCGGCGTCATCCTGTTCGGACTTCCCGATGCCAAGGACGGCACCGGCTCCGAGGCGTACGACGAGCAGGGAATCGTGCAGCAGGCGATCCGCGCGGTGAAACGGGCGGTGCCGAAGCTGCTGGTGATCGGCGATGTCTGCCTGTGTGAGTACACCGATCACGGCCATTGCGGCGTCATCTCGGACGGGGACGTCGACAACGACTCGAGCGTCTACCTGCTCGGCAAAGTGGCCGTCGTGCAGGCGCGCGCCGGCGTGGACATCGTGGCCCCGAGCGACATGATGGACGGACGCGTAGCGGGAATCCGCAAAGCGCTCGATGCCGCGGGCCATTCGCGGGTGCCCATCATGTCATATGCGGCCAAGATGGCCTCCGCGTTCTACGGCCCATTCCGTGAGGCCGCGGGCTCCACGCCCCAGTTCGGCGACCGGCAAACGTATCAGATGCAGGGGACCAATGCCGACGAGGCGATGCGGGAGATCCGGCTCGACGTGGAGGAAGGGGCGGATATCGTGATGGTCAAGCCGGCGATGCCGTGCCTCGATCTGATCCGGCGGGCCAAGCAGGAGTTCGATCTCCCGCTCGCCGCATATCAGGTGAGCGGCGAGTACGCGATGATCAAGGCCGCGGCGGAGCGGGGGATGCTGGACGAAGCACGGGCGATGTGGGAATCGCTGTACGCGATCCGTCGCGCGGGTGCGGACATCGTGCTCAGTTATTTCGCGCCCACCGCTGCGGAATTGTTGTAAGGCGGGCATTTCGGTAGGGGCACGACATGCCGTGCCCCCACGTACATGCCGGCTACGGTCTAGGTAACAACACCCACCGCCACAACGCCGCCGCCAGCGCGGCCCCAAGCAGCGGCCCGATCCAGTACACCGCCTGACCGTGCATCTCACCAGCCAGGAGCGCCGGACCGAACGCGCGCGCAGGATTCATCATCGCGCCAGTCAGGCTGCCTCCGACCAGAGCGTCCACCGAGATCGCCAGGCCGATGCCGAAGCCCCCGATCTTAGGCGCGTCGGGCGACACCACGGTCCCGAAGACGGCGCTGACCAGGAAGAATGTCAACGCGCACTCGATCCAGATTCCCTGGATCAGAGTGATGCTGAGCCCGAGCTGAGGGGTGCCGCCAAGGGTTACTTGCACGGTGCCGCTGGGGAAGAGCGCCCGGATGAGCAGGGCGCCGAGCAGGGCGCCTACCAGCTGCGCTGCCACGTAGGCGCCCGCGGTCCTCGCGTCAATCTTTCCGGCGACCCACAGAGCGAACGTAACGGCCGGGTTGATGTGTCCGCCGGAGATGTTCATCGTCGCGGAAACGATGATGGCCATCGCGACGCCGTGAGCCAGCGCAATACCGACTGCCCCAAGGCCCCCGGAAGTCGCGGCATTCATCACTACGCTGCCGGCACCCAGGAAGACAAGCAGCAGCGTGCCGATCAATTCAGCCGTGAGCGGCCGCACGAGCTTGGCCATGGCGACGACCTCCTAGTGAGAGAACGGCGCCAATCTACGGGCGCCGCTAGCCCCGCCGCAACACCAGCGATGCGTTGATCCCGCCGAACCCGAACGAGTTGGAGAGCACGATCTCGGGGGCGGCGGCGCGTCCGTCGTGCGGCATGCAGTCGAGGTCGCACGCAGGATCGGCGTGCTCGAGATTGATGGTGGGCGGGAGCCAGCGGCGATCCATGGCGAGCGCGCAGATCGCTGCTTCGATCGCACCGCTCGCGCCGAGCGCGTGGCCGTAGTAGCCCTTGGTGCCGCTCACCATCAGGCGATAGGCGTGATCCCCGAACACTTGCTTGATGGCGCCCGTCTCGGTGCTGTCGTTCAGCGGCGTGGAGGACCCGTGCGCGTTGACGTACCCGACTTCCGCCGGAGCCACGTCGCCGTCCGCGAGCGCCTCGCGCATCGCCCGCGCCGCCTGGCGTCCGTCGGGGCGGGGCGCCGCCATGTGGTACGCGTCGTTGGTGAAAGCGTAGCCGATGAGCTCGGCGTAGATCTTGGCGCCGCGCGCGAGCGCGCGGCCGCGCTCTTCCAGCACCAGCACCGCCGCGCCCTCGCCCATGACGAATCCGTCGCGCGCCTCGTCGAACGGCCGCGACGCCCGCGCGGGGTCGTCGTTGCGGGTGCTCATCGCGCGGATGATGCTGAACGCCGCAAAGGTCATCGGCGCGAGCGGCGCCTCGGCGCCGCCCGCCAGCATCACGTCGGCGCGCCCGTCCCGGATGGTGCGGAACCCTTCACCGACGGCGATCGTGCCGGACGCGCAGCTCATCGCGTTGGTCATGTTGGGGCCGGTGACCCCGAATTCGATCGCGATGTTGCAGCTCGCCGCACCCGGGAAAACACCGAGGGCGAGGGCAGGGTTGAGTCCGCGGGGACCGTGTTGAACGAAATCGGGCACCTGGGACTCGGCCAGCGCGACGCCGCCCAGTGCCGATCCCATCATGACCCCCACCCGGTCCGTGTCCTCACGCTCCGGACGAATCCCGGCATCGTCGAGAGCCAGTTGCGCGCTCGTGACCGCCAGGAGTGAGAACCGGTCCAGCCGCTTCGAGCGCTTCGCATCGAGATGATCCTGCGGCCGAAAGTCGGGGATCTCGGCCGCGATCCGGCTCTTGTACGGCGTGGGGTCGAAGCGGGTGATCTCCCGGACCGCCGAACGGCGTGCCGTCAGCCCGTCCCACATCCCGGCTGCCGCAGTGCCGATCGGCGTCACCGCCCCGACCCCGGTGATGACTACGCGCCGCCTTTCCATCACACCGCCTCCTCCGTGTACCGTTTTAGCCCCGAGAGCGTGCGGGACGCAATTCCGTGAATGAATACCGGCCCGATCACCGCGCGCGCGATCACGCCGCCCACCAGCGGCCATGCGGGGCCGGACCAGCGGTGCTCGACCGCCACGTCGACCCCGCCTGCCGCCCGGGACCATGCTCCAGACCACGTCCATGCCGCGCGTAATACCCCGGATGTGCCGGTAGTGGACCTCTCGCGTCGACGCGATCGACGGTCATGTGCGACACCCACCAGGTGGGATATCCGACCGGCCCGAAGGGCCGCCACGCCGCCATTTCGACGACCGCCTCGGTGGCGGTCCGCCGCTCGAGCACCCGGACCCAGCGGTAGTGCGCCAGGATGCGCGGCCATTGCTCCACATCGCGAGCTGCGCTGAACACGCGGGCGATCGGCGCACGGATAGAGATTCGGTCTACGACGAGCAAGGTGTCAGGTGTCAGGTGTCAGGTCTGATGGTTGCCACGCGGCCACTACTCGAAACCCGGGTCGGTAGCGAGCGACGGCAGGCACACCCGCGGCGCGCAGCAACTCGTTGAACTCGCCGCGCGTGTAGCCACGCCGTAACGACAGAACACCATCACGCCGCGTGAAGTCGCTGAACCCGAGCGGATACGACGCGAGCCAGAGCGCCGCCATCGCGAGCCGTGAACGCCGCAGGTCGGCGAGCACGACGGCTCGCCGCGCCAACGCACCAAAGGCCGCGATCCACCGCACCGCGACCTCACTGGGAAGGTGATGGAGCACCTGGCTCGCGATCACGATATCCACCGAGCGGGGGCGGAGCGGAAGCGCGCCCCCGTCGGCGAGCACCAACGCCAGCGGATCGCGGCTCTCGACATCGCCCGCCGCGGCCGCGGCGGCGCGATTGAGCTCCACGCCCACCAGGCGGAGCGTGATGCCGTGCCGCCGGGCCGCGGCCGCGGCTGCCCGCGGGATGTCGCCGAGGCCCGTGCCAACATCCAGCAACGTCCAAGTACCCGTTGCCCGTTGCCCGTTGCCCGACGCCGCCTTTCGGAAGATCGGCTCGAGCGCGCCCACGACCGCGCGCGTGCCGCCGAACAGGGTGTTGAGCCGGGCGATTTCGCGCAGCTCTTGTCGCACCGCGGCCGGATCGGCCTGCGGGTCATCCAGCAGCTCGGTGCCGATCATGCGCCGTGCATGCTGGCGTAGCCGCCGCGATAGTACAGCAGCGGGCTGCGATCGCTGACATCGCCGCCGACGACCAGGCCGAACACCACCGTGTGATCGCCCCCCGGGACCTCCGCGTGCTTCTCGCACTCGATGCTCGCCAGGACGCCGTCGAGAATAGCGACGCCGTGCTTGCTGAGCCGATACCCAATGCCGCTGAAGCGGTCGGGGTGATCGATGGCGAAGCGGCGCGCGACCTCCTCTTGATCGGCGGCGAGCACGTTGAGGGCGAAGTGCTGGGCCGACAGCAGCGCGGCGTGCATGTCGTGCTCGTGGCTGACCGACACCAGGAGCAGCGGCGGCACGAGTGAGACAGACGCGACAGAGCTCGCGGTCATGCCGATCGGGCGGCCATCCGGGGCCTGGGTGGTGAGGACGGTGACGCCGGTGGCAAACCGGCCGAGCAGCTGGCGGAATTGCGGGGACTCAACGCCGTGCATGGGTTACCAGAGCAGTTGGGCTAGGACACCGGGGGATAGGACGCGCCCTGCGGGGACAAAATTCCCCGTCGCGCCCACCACAAGATCCGCGAGGTGGGGCCGGCGCGCCAGCCGGGAGACGACACGATTGGTGAGCGCCGGCCATCCCACGCCGAGGCAGATCAGTCGCTCCAGCACCCACTTGCCGCCGAAGGCCGCCCGGCGGGCCGCTCCGTACGGCGCGAGCACCGCACGGGTCAACGGGGCGTTGCTTTGGAGCGCGGGGACCAGGACACTCGCGGCCAGCTCCGCGCCGCGCAACGCACTGTAGATCCCCTGGCCCGTGAACGGATCGAAGAAGTCAGCGGCGTCGCCGACCAGCAGCGCCCCACCCGCGTCCGCCACCGAGCGGCGGGACCAGCGTGCGAACGGGCCCGTCACCAGTACCTCCCGCACCTGCCGCCGCGGATCGAACCGTCCGCGCAGTCCCGGGAACCGCTCCAGCTCGGCGAAGAAGTTGGCGCGCACATCGCGTGGGTGGCGGCGCAGGTCCGCGAGCGGCAGGACGAGTGCAACGGTGGTCACGTCGGCGCCGATCGGGCCCATGCCGACGTAGCCGCAGTCACCCACATGCAGCTCGCCCATGCCGTCCAGGCCGGCGACGTCGGCCACGTGGGCGGTGAACGCGATGCGGGTGGGAGCGGAGCGGCGGGCCAGCCGGAGGCGACGCGCCACGAGTGAATGCAGCCCATCGGCCGCGACCACCACACGCGCATCGACGACGTCGCGCTTGCCGCCCCGGGTGCGGACCCGCACTCCGTCGATCGCGCCGCGTTCGCTGTGCAGCTCCTCGACGGCGGCGTCCTCCCACACGACCGCTCCGGCGCGTTCCGCCGCCTGGCGGAGAATCAAGTCAAACGTGATCCGGGGAAGCGCGAAGCTGTACGGCCGGGGACTCGGGTAGCCATGGTCGGCCGCGAACCGCCCGCACATCTCGCCGCCATTCGGCGCGATCACCTTCATTCCGTAGAGCCTGGCCGGGGCGGCACGCTCGACCGCCCCCAACACGTCGCTGCCCAGCCGCTCGAGCAAGCGGGTCGCTTCCGGGCTCAGGTACTCCGAGCAGGGTTTGTGGCGCGGGAAGGAGGTACGGTCGATCACGAGCACGCGGGCGCCGGCGCCCGCGAGGTGACATGCGGTGGCTGCCCCGGCTGGGCCGGCGCCCACGATCACCGCGTCCCACTGCGTCATGCGGAACCCATACGCATCGTGAGAGCGGCTAGGAAGCCAGGTGAGCGCCGAGCAGGCCGGCTCCGGCGCCCATCACGGTTGCCGCCAGGTTGACCGCGTCGTTGTCGAGCCACCGCCATCCTCGAATCAGCCGCACAGGCTCGTGGCAGACCGTGCCGGCGCGCTCCGTGCGCGCGGCGCATCCCGGGCATTCATACACGCCTTGTCCGGTGGCCCCGAGCAGGGAATCGAACAGCATGCCACCGATTCCGGCAGCGGCGACCGCCATGATACCCGATGCTGTACCGGGGGGCGGAATGACGTGTGCGAGCGCGGCAATCGTGAGTGCTCCGGCGACGCCGCCCGCCGTGCCCAGCGCGGTGATACCCCCCGACGTGCCGCGGGTCACCGGGGTCCAGTCGGTGATGCGACGGGGCGGGATCGGAGAAAACGAGCCGATTTCCGTGGCCCACGTGTCGGCGGCGGCGGCGGCGAGGGCGCCGGCCGCGGCGGGCCAGGAGCCGAGCAGGGCAGCGAGCGCCGCGGCGCCGCCGTTGGCGATCACCTGCCGCGCGCTGCGGGGTTCGCCGCGCCCAGTGGCGATCCGTGTCCACAGGCTCCCCGAAATGAAAAAAGCGAGAAGCAGTGTTGCTCCCCGCCATCCCAGGCCCCAGGTCACCCCGACACCCACGCCGAGGGCTGCCACCCAGCCGTCAGGGGTCAACCATCTCACTCGCCAAACAGATCGTTCAGGATGCGACGCTTCAAGTCAGGGGGGGCGGAGCCGGTACGGCAGCGGGCTTGGAGGAACTTGAGGAACGCCTCTTCGGCATTGAAGTGGTGCCCGCACGGTTTACAGGCTTGGAGATGCTCACGCACTTCCCGCTCGATGTCGGGCGTGAGCTCCTTGTCGAGGAATTCGTACACGTGGTCCAGTGCTTCGCGACAGTTCATGTACGGTTTCCCTTGATGTAGCCCATGCTGACGGCGTACTCGTAGAGCTTCGCTTGGAGCAGCTTTCTACCCCGGAACAGGCGGGACTTGACCGTCCCGATCGGGACGCCGAGGATGTTCGCGACCTCCTCGTAGCTCATTCCTTCTACGTCGCTCAACACCACCGCTTCACGGAATTGTTCCGGGAGAGCGTCGATCGCCCGCAGGACCTCGTCGTCCACGATCTGGTCGAAGAACTGTCCCTGCGGGTCGTCGTCCTGGCGTTCGTCATCGAGCACGGCAAAGGGCTCGATGGCGTCCAGGTCCACCGTTTCGGGGTGCCGGGTGCGGCGGCGGTATTCATTAATGAAGGCGTGCCGCAGGATCGTGAGGAGCCACCCCTTGGCGTTGGTCCCCGGCTGGTACTGGTGCCAGGCGCGGTACGCCTTGAGCATGGTTTCCTGAACGAGGTCGTCTGCGTCGGCGGGGTTACCGGTGAGGCGCAGCGCGACGCGGTACAAGGCGTCGAGATGGACCAAGGCCTCCCGCTCAAAGCCGGCGCGCTTTTCATCAACCGGCGGAGGACTTTGCGGCGGGGTGGTCATAGGGTGTCGAAACTTGGACTTGGCCTCCCGAGTTCCGCAACGGGGTGCTAGGTTTCGCGCTCCGTGGTCCATAGCATCGTGCCGCTGGCCGTCCTGGAAGCCGTTCGCAACCTCGACACGCCGGTCGAAGACGGGCTGACCGAGTTTGCCGACGAGTTGCTGAGCAAACGCCTGGGCCTGTCCGCGACTGTTACCCTGCAACTGGCGCAGTACGAGGCGCTGGTGCGGCGCGACGCCCGTGTTGAACGGGCGCACGTCGAAGCGTTGCTGCGCCTGGTAGGACGCCGCCCGGACGCCGATCTGGTGTTCGCCGACGCGGGCCGGCGCGTCGCGCGCCGCGCGGTGAAACGGCTGTTCATCACCTCGCGCCTCGCCGCGCGCCTTGCGCCCCGCCTGCTCGGGTTTGGCGCCGCCCGACGAGCCGCCCGGGCGGTGCTGGGAATCGAGCTGCGCCGCGAAGGACATGTCCCCGTCGCGGCGATCCGAGAAAACTTTGCGGTCAACGCGACGCCGGACGGAGCCGCGTGCACCCTGTACGCCTCCGCGTTCTCCGAGCTGCTCCGCCTGCTGATGGGGTTCGAGGGAACCATGGTGCATGCGTCGTGTCGTGCGTCCGGTGCGGTTCGCTGCGAGTGGCGAGCCGCCTCACCCGATCCCCGCCACCAATGACGGCGAAGCCCCTCGACGGTCTCGATCTCAAAGCGCTCGCCGCCTCGCTCGGCGACATGGGCGCCGACGCCTGGATGCTGTTCGACTTTCGGGGAGTCAATCCCGTCGTCGGGCGGGTGCTCGGCGACGCCGGCGTGGGAATGGGGACGCGGCGCCTGTTCGTGTTCCTGCCCCGCACCGGGCGGCCGGTCGCCGTGGCGCATCGGATCGAGGAGCACGCGCTCGCGGGATTCCCCGGGGACATCCGGCCCTACTCCACCTGGCGCGAGCTGCACGCCGAGGTGCGATCGCTCGTCGCGGGCAAGACCCTCGCGATGGAAGTCTCCCCCGCCGACGCCGTGCCGTATCTCGATCGCGTGCCCCACGGCGTCATCGAGCTGCTGGAATCGCTCGGGGCGCGCGTCGTCTCGTCCGGCCGGCTGGTGACGCGGTTCGCGGCGCGGTGGAGCCCCGAGGAGCTGACGGGACACCGCCGCGCCGCCGGCGCGCTGGCGGAGATCGCGGGCGAGGCGCTGCGGTGGGCCGGGGCGGAAACAGCCCGTGGCGCCGAGGTCCGCGAGACGACGGTGCAGCGCCGCGTACTCGACGCCATCGCGCGGGCCGGGCTCGTCACCGACCATCCTCCGGTCGTCGCGTTCCAGCGCAACTCCGCGCTGCCGCACTACGAGCCGCTCGCGGGGGCGGACTTGCGGCTGGAGATGGGCCAGATCCTGCTGCTCGATCTATGGGCGGGGCCGGCCAAGGGGAGCGTGTTCGCCGACCAGACGTGGATGGCGTTCGCCGGGCGCGCCCCCGATGCCGAGGTGCTCCGGGTATGGAGCGCCGTCCAGCGTGCGCGCGACGCCGTGGTCGCCGTGTTGCGCGGGCGCTACGGCAAGGGCGGGGTCAAGGACGGGGATCTCGGGGTCAGCGGGGCGGATCTGGACGACGTCGCCCGGGGGGTGATTCGCGATGCGGGCTACGGTCAGTATCTTCGTGCATCGCACCGGGCATTCGATCGACCGGGACCTGCACGGGTCCGGGCCGCACCTCGACAACTTCGAGACCGCCGACACGCGCACGTTGATCCCGGGGGTGGGGTTCTCGGTGGAGCCCGGGATATACCTTCCCGGCAGGTTCGGGATGCGCAGCGAGATGAACGTTTATCTCGGCGAGACCGGACCCGAGGTGACGCCACCGGCCCCGCAACAGGAGCTCTTCCTCGTCTGATCGAGCGTGTTGCCGCGACACTCCGCCACGACACACATCACGATCCTATAGTCCCACGCCGAGTCCTGCTCGCGCTCGCGGGTTGCGGAATCAGGGAGGCACCCGTCTTGCTAGGGGCGCCCTGAAAGTCTCAGAGTTTTTCGCGCCGGATTGACCTAAAGTCCCAACCCAACATGGGGTCTTGCGGACCCCCCAAACGGGTGTCATCTTCGCAAAAGTGCGGTGCCCGAATTTGGGGCCGTCCGCCGTTAGCACTCCGATCTGGGCCGTCTAGATGGAGGAGCGCCGTGCCGTCGTTGCGTCAATGGTTGGTCGGTCGTCCAAGCGCTTTCACGTATTCGGAGGGTAGACCCATGACGCATCGTGTGCGTCGCGCTTTCGCGCGCCTATCCGCGATCGGCGTCGCGTCGGCGGTGGTGCTCGGGTGCGCCATCACCGCGCTCGCTGCTCAAGAGGCCACAGGGAAGATCGAGGGCACCGTCACCGATCAGTCGGGGGCGCCCATCGGGAGCGTGCAAGTCACGCTCGTCGGGACAGCATTCGGATCCCTGACGAGCGAACGCGGCTACTACTTCATGAACAACGTCCCGGCCGGTGTCTACACTGTCCGGGCGAAGTTTATCGGGTACACCGCATCCGAGGTGACGGGCATTCGCGTGCTGGGCGGTCAGACGCTGACCACCAACATCAAGCTCACGGCATCCGCCGTGGCGATCGGCGCGGTGACTGTCGAGGCTGCCGCCAACCCGATTGTCCCGCGCGACCAGGTGACCTCCAAGACGACCATCACCTCCGCCGATCTGCAAAACCTCCCCGTCGATGACCTCCGCAAAGTTCTGAGCCTCCAACCCGGCGTCGTGGAGAGCGACAAGACCAAGGGCGTGTCGGTGCGCGGCGGTCGCCCGGGCGAGGCGGCGGTGTACGTGGACGGCGTGCTGGTCCGCAACACGCAGCGCGGCTCCAGCCCGCTCACGGTCGGTACGAACGCGGTGGAAGAGGCATCGGTCACGACCGGCGCGCTGTCTGCGGCGTTTGGCGACGCCCAGTCGGGCGTGCTCGCCTACACGACCAGAGCCGGCGGATCCAAGTTTCAGGGGGCCTTGTCCTACCAGACGGACGACGTCGGCATGTGGGACGCCGTCGGCTTCAACCGCCTCGAGGCGAGTTTTGGTGGACCGATCATCGGCCGGTTGACGTTCTTCGTCGCCGGCACGATGCAGGGACAGAAGGCGTCGATGACGACCACGGACCTGGGCGGGACCGGGCAGGTGAATGTGCCGATGGACATCCCGGCCGGCACGCAGAACGATCGGCCGATCTGGATCATGAGCGGCGTCGATACGGTGGTGCACCAGCCCGGGACCTGGGGAGAAGCGCTCACCGATACGGCCGCCATTGTAGTCCCGCGCTTCGTGCAGTACAACGGCACCTGCGGCGAGTACGGCGCCGCTCCGGGAGCGGCGACCAGTGCGACCGCGACGCAAATCCGCGACAACTACGGCTACGACTGCCAAGGGCTGCGAACGCCGATCTCAGCCTGGGGCGCCAACACGGCCACCGCCAAGCTGCAATACACCTACGGATCGGGGTCGCGCATCAGTCTCCTCGGGCTCGCGAGCAACGAGATGAATCGGAACCTGGGGTTGGGCCAGGTCATCGTGAGCGGTGCGGCCAGCAGCCTCTACAACCCGGCGAATTACACCGGGACGAGCGCCACGAGCTACGCCACGATCCTGAACTGGACGCAGAACCTCGCACGGTCCACCGAGCGGGCGATGGCGCTGGACGTGAACCTGTCCTATCAAAAGGACCGCCGGATCGCGGCTCCCCTGACGCGCGAATCGGAGGCCTCGTCGCGCGACCCCTTTGGCGGCTTCATCCTTCATCCGTTCGACTACGTGGTGGACTTCAACACCACCCATACCGTCCGCATCAAGGATTCGACCTATACGGACGTGCGGTTCCTGGACGACCGCCAGATTCAGTGTGTCGCGGCGGGCGAAGGGGCGTGCCAGGACGACGTGCCGTACTTGAACAACAATGACATGAACTCCGTGCAGCCCTACCGGATGAACCCGTACGGCGTGTCGCAAAGCAATCGGTTGTCGTTGTGGACCAGCGGGTTGGACAACGCCCTCGACATGTCGCTCGAGTCGCGCATGGAGGGACGCGCCAACTTCGATTGGCAAGCGGACCGGTTCAACCGGGTCAAGCTGGGCGGCGAATTCCACTTCTTCGACACGGCGCGCTATAACGCGACCAACGGCATGAACTCGTCGTTCGGGCTCAACGCGTACCACGAAAAGCCCGTACGCTGGGGGGGGTACCTGGAAGACCGGCTGGATTTGGGCGACGTGGTCATCGTCGGTGGCTTGCGGTACGACCGCTACGACACGCGGGCGAGCTTCCCCTACACTCCCGGGCGCATCTCGTCCATGCCTCCGATCACGGAGGAGGGAGCGTCGGGAATTCCGGTGGACCCCACGCCGTTCGATCCCTACAATCCCACGGCGAAGTTCATACCGGCGCCGGTCCACTCGGCCTGGAGTCCACGGGTCCAGGTATCGTTTCCGGTCACCGAGAACACGAACTTCCGGCTTTCCTACGCCCACCAGGTGCAGGTGCCGGACTTCGACCTGATGTTCCGCGGGCTCAACACCGACTTGAGCGTGACCAACCGCAATCAGACCTACGGCCGGGATCTGAACTTCGGCAAGACCATCATCTTCGAGTTCGCGGTCCGGCACGCGTTCAGCCGAGACATGGTGCTGGACGTGGCGGCCTACAACAAGGACAAGCTGTCGGACATGAGCGTGCGACTGGTACACCTGCCGGACCCGCTGTCACCCTCGTCTGTGCCGGGTACCTACGAGAACGGCGATTGGCGCGCGGCGACCAACGCGGACTTCGGGAACGTGCGGGGCATCGACGTCCGGCTCGACCGCCGCTTCTCGAACCTGTTCCGCGGCGCGGTCTCCTACACCTTCCAGGTGGCGAAGAACACCGGCTCCGACCCGTTCAGCTACACCACGCTGGCGGGACGGTCGATCAATGCGTTCACCGGGCAGACGAGCGACCCGGCGCAGGCGATCCAGGCGACGGATGACAACCGCACGCACAACATCAGCGGGTCCGCCTCACTGCAGTTCCCCGACGACTGGATGAAGGGCAGCTTACTCGGCGGCGTGCTGCGGAACCTGGGGGCCTTCGCGACATTCCGCGTGGTCAGCGGTCTGCCGTACACGTTGCTGGTGGCGCAGGATCAGGGCTACACCCTGGACAGCCGGTGCGGGCTTTCGTGCCAGTTTTTGGTACCGAACGGCGAGCTGAACACCTCGACGCTGCCGTGGTTCAAGAACCTGGACCTGCGGATCACCAAGGGGTTGAAGGTGGGCCGGAGCGATTGGACCCTGTTCGCTGAGGGGACCAACATCATCAATTTCAAGAACGTCGTCAATGCGTTCCTCGAGACCGGTGGCATCAACTACGGGACATTCCGTAAGAAGGTCGTTGACGAGCAAGTAGGGATCCTGATCAACGAGGCGAACGGCGCCGGCATCCTCAAGCCGGATAACACGGTGGATTTCACGTCGCTCGGCGTCGGCGGCTGCAACAACTGGCAGGGCAGCAACAGCGGCAACTTCGGCAGCGGCCCGGTGGACTGCGTGCTGCTCGAGCGGGCCGAAGCACGCTTCGGCGACGGAGACGGGAAGTTCACGCCCACCGAATACACGGCGGCCTTCACCGCGTACTACAACCTGCAGAATGCGGAAAGCCGGTTCTACGGGCCGGGCCGGAGGATCCGCATCGGGGCGGAGCTGTCGTTCTGATGACGCGGCGCTCTTTTTCACGGAGGAGTGGGGTCATGTCCAAAGCTTGGTTGACGCACGGACTGCGGTGCGCGCTGCTGGTTGCGCTGGGAGTGATCGTGACGGCCCCCGCCGCGACGGGCGTGCCGGTCCCGGGCGCGGCGCGACGGCGGGCCTACGCGCTGTTCGCCGGCTTCCTCGGGCGGATGAACGTCAACCGCTGGGACTGCGGACTTGATGCCACCGGGCACGTGTGCGTAGACCCGAACGGCTCCACGACGGTGGGCGGCGGCTTCTGGCCGGGCGGGACACCCGACCAATATGTCTTCGGGTCGGGCGTCCAGATCGCGGGCGTCGTCGACCCGGCCAGCGGGTTCGCCTGGGCCGGCGACACCACCGCCGCGTTCTTCGAGGACCCGAGCGGCTCCCACGAGAACGGCGAACAACTGTCGCTCATTTGGCAATCCAACGACGCCAGCGATCTCGGCAACTGGCCGCGCGACGCCTACGTCCCGAACGATACGTCGCTCTACGCCCCCGTGCTGATCGGCACCAAGGCGGCGTCCCAGGCAGATGCCTGGGCCCGCTACTGGGACGGGAACCCGACCAAGAACGCCGGCCGCCCGCATCCGCTCGGCGTGTTGGTGGACCAGCGGGGGCTGGCGTGGAATTTCCCGAGCGGCAATGAAGACATCACCTACTGGATTTTCACCGTCACCAACATCACGGCCAGCAAGGCGAGCGTGTACGCCGGGCGACCCGACGCCGACTCGCTCGCCATCCTGGGCGCCCGGTTCAAGGCGGCAAACGACCCCGCGTTCGCCGTGTCGATCCCGGACACCGGCTACACGATCACCGATGGGTATTTCGCGTTCGCGATGGACGCGGACGTCGAGGCCAGCGACGCGAAGTCCAACTTCACCACAGTATTCCTTCCCTTCAACATGGGAATCGCGTTCAAGAGCAACTGGTTCGCGTCTACTTTCGTCTACCCCAGCACGATCTTCGCTCCGCCGTTCGCGCCCACGTCGGGTGAGGTGGGCGTGAAATACCTGAAGAGCCCGCTCAAGAACCCGTCCAATCCCGGGCTCGGGGAGATCGGGCTGGTGCTGTACAGCGCCACGGTGAACGCCGGTGCGTTCGGCGACGCCGGCAACGCGGCGCAGCTGTACCGCTACCTGTCCGGCACGCTCAACACCGCGTTGGGAGACGCGCCCTGCACCTACACCCACAAGGCGCCGGGACAACTGCCGAAGGACTACCACGTCTGCTACATCGCCACGGCGCACGACGATGTACGGTTCTTCCAGTCGTCGGGGCCGTTCACGCTGAAGCCGGGAGAGTCGCAGACGATCGCGGTCGCCTACATCGGCGCGGCGCCGGTGGACCACCCGGCGATCGCGGCCCGCGGGCCCACGTTCATCTATCCGCCGGCCGGTCCCGACGCCGCGCAGCCGGAATCGCTTGCGGCGGGACTCGCGACGCTCACGCCGCTGGACAGCATCTTTGGCGCGCTGTCGTTCGCCGACACCGCGCCGACGGACGGCAAGATCTCGCAGAACGAGATCGCGGTCGTGCCGCGCTCGCTGCTCGGGAAGGGTCTCGTGGCGCAAGCCGTATTCGACGCGAAGTTCCTGCTCCCGTTCCCACCCGACGCGCCGCCGTTCTTCCTGATTCCGGGGGACAACGAGGTCACCGTCGTGTGGAAGGCATCGGCGACTGAACTGACAGGCGACCCGTACTTCGCTGTCGCGAGTACCTTTGATCCTCTCAACCCGGCGCTGTACGACCCGAACTACCGGCAGTTCGACGTCGAGGGATACCGCATCTACCGCGGCCGGACGTCGCAGGACCTCGAGCTGGTCGCCCAGTTCGACAGGACCGGCACCACGTTTATCGACTGGACGGGAGCGGTCTCGCATCCCAACTGCGCGCCCGAGTTGGGTGTGCAGACCGGCTGCCCGCCGATCGACCCGCCGTCGACGACACCTTGCAGGTCCCGAAGACGTTCGACACCGCGTATCCGTTCACCGTGTCGGACACGTCCCAGCTGGTGAGTCCCTTCGTGCAGATCCCCCCCGGGGGGCGTGTCCGGCTCGTGACCAACGACATTCTCGTGATCCAGGCCGACACTGCCGTCACCGGAAGCTCCACCGCGACAACCTGCGCGATCAAGAAGACCTGCAAGCCGCTGACCGACACGGGCATCCCGTTCGCCTTCGTGGACCACGGTGTCAAGAATGGATTCACGTATTACTACACAGTGTCTGCGTTCGACGTGAACTCGGTCAAATCGACTGGTGTTGGTGCGGCATCCCTGGAAGGCAAATTGCCGGCGCAAACGGTCGTGCCCCGCAAGAACTCAGCGCAGGTCGACCAGGGCCAGTTGACGCTCGCCCTGGTGGGCGGCGACGGCAGCGTCCTGAATCCGCAAGCGGCGCTTCCGTCGCTCGACGCGACCGGAATCTTCTCCGGTCCGATGCCGCCCACGAACGGGATCGGGCTTGGATTCCCGGCGTTCATCCCCGCGGTCGTGAAGGCTGACAGCCTCCGCCTCATCATCGACTCGGTTGGCCCCGGCGACGTTTTTGGTGGCAC
Source organism: uncultured Gemmatimonadales bacterium (assembly GCA_963844035.1). Lineage (GTDB taxonomy): Bacteria > Gemmatimonadota > Gemmatimonadetes > Gemmatimonadales > GWC2-71-9 > AG25. The sequence continues at coordinate 197,450 of CAWJMT010000004.1, read as the reverse complement.
CCCCGCTACGTATTACGTACGGGCGCTCGGTCCCTTCCCGACGGTTTCCTATGCCATTCCAATCGCGGGGGATCAGTTCTCCGCGACCAACTCGGCGAGCCAGCTGCTTCCTCCCATCAAATTCGATCAGGCGCTCTCCGGCACGTACGGAGGCGACACGACGTACGCGCTGCTGCCGCAGGCTCACGCTCAGGTCGACGGGCAATTACCGTGTCACCTCGTACGGCCGCGCCAGCATCAATAGTGATCCCGAACTCTCGGATTTCAACGGCCCGCGGTGGTGGGCGGGCGCCGCGAACGAGAACACGGCGGACCCCAACGGGTTGGTCTGTTCACCGGTGGCGGCCGCTTGCGTCCAGCCCAACCTGGCCCGCAACGCGGGGGCCATTGCAGGCGTCGGGATCTTCCACCCGTCGAGCTACAGCACGGTGAACAGCCAGCCGATGCGCCAGATGGAGGGGATCACCGCCGGTGTGGTCCGAGCCGCAGACTTCAAGGTCTACTGGGGAGCGACGGCAGGAACGGTGGACTCGGTGGTAGATGTGACGCACCATGTGAAGGTGCCGTTCAAGTCGAATATCCGCGCGTCCTGGGGGTTTCTGAACGATTCGTCGTTCACCGGGCTCGCCGCGGCGAGCACCCCCGACCAGAACACCGGGACGCTGACGTGGACCGACATCTTGTGTGTTGATCCGGCGCCCGCATTTCTGGGCGGTTTCCCGGGGTGCACCGTATCGGCGCCACTGATGAACCACGCGAAGCTCGAGCCCGTCGTGTTCCAGTCGGCCACCTACGCCAATGCGGCGGTGTTGGGGGCGACTGCGCCAACAGGGAACGGGTTCATCTTCTACTTGAACGGCCACTGGTTCCTGATGCAGCTCGCGACCCTGCCGTCGTCCACCGTGTGGAACGCGCGGTTCTACGCCGGCAACATCACGGGGACGGTCGGCAGCTACAAGTTCGAGCCTGGCGAGGTCCGGCCGCCTGCCGTGCCGGGGCTCACCGTCCGGGCCAGCTTTACCAGCACGACGGTCGATGCCGCGGTCACGTCCGACTCGGCGCTGGCCACGATCCATACCGTACCCGACCCATACTACGTCACCAACGCCTTCGAGCAGACCACCAGCAGCAAGATATTGAGATTCGTGAACCTGCCGAGCCAGTGCATCATCCGGATCTATTCATTGTCCGGCATACTCGTGCAGATGCTGACGGCGAACGACGTGACGGGCGGAGCCGAGCTGCAGTGGGACCTGCGCAACCGCAACAACCAGTTCGTGGCGTCGGGAGTGTACTTCTATCACGTCGAGACGCCCGACGGGAAGAAGAAAATCGGCCGGTTCACCATCGTCAACTTCGCGCAATAGCGCTGGAGAGGGAGCGTTCCCATGACGCGTATTTTGCGAATCTGCTCCATCGCCCTCGCGGCGCTGCCGTTGGCCGGGAGGCTGGCCGGGCAGGTCAGCGTCCCGATCGACAACACGGCGTACGGTACGACGTCGGCTGAGTTCCTGCTGCTCGGAGCCAGCGCGCGTGGCACCGCCCTGGGGGGAGCGTACGCAGCGCTGGTCACGGATATCAGCGCCATGTACTACAACCCGGCGGGGACCGCCCAGCTCGACCACTCCGGGGCGATGGTGTCCACGTACAACTATGTCGACAACACCCGCTATACCTGGGCCGGCCTGGCGTTTCCGGTGTCGGGTGGGGCGCGCGCCTTCGGCATCCAGCTCGGTAACTTCGGGTTCTCAGACCAGCCCGTATACACCGTCGAGCAGCCGGACGGCACCGGCGGCACCTACGGCGTCGCGCAAACGTTCGTCGGCGCGACCTACGCGCAGAATTTCAGCGATCGGTTCTCGGTGGGGGCGACGACGAAGTTCATCTCCGACAAGCTCGGCGACGTGAAAGCCACCGCCTTCGCGTTGGACTTCGGCACGAGCTTTCACGCCACGACCGCCGGCCGGCCAATCCGCGCCTCGTTCGTGATTCAAAACCTCGGCACGACTCTGAGGTACAACGGGCCGCCGCTTGCCGTGGGCGTGACGCGGGATCCGGTGCCCGGACAGGAGGACGTGCCACAGGAGCCGCAGCCGGCCGAGTACAAGGTGAAGGACTTCGGGTTGCCGGTGCTGTTCCGGGTCGCGCTGGCGGTCGACGCGGTGTCCACCGAGCAGACGCGCTTCACCCTGCTGTCGGAGTTCAACCAGCCTAACAACAACAAGGCCGGGTTCGAGGTCGGCGGGGAGTTCGCGTTGTCGGATATCGGCAAGTCGGGGTTCCTGGTGGCCGGACGAGGGAGCTGGACCTACCAGCCGGCCAACAACATCGATCCCGGCACAGAAGCCGGGTTCGCCACGGCGTTGAGCAGCAAGGAGAACCAGCAGGGCATCGCGTTCGGCTTCGGCGTGGGGTACCAGCGCGGCGGATTTGGCCTGGGGTTCGACTACGCCTGGCGCAACATGGGTCCGTTGGGAAACACCAACTTTCTGAGCTTCACGGTGAACTGGTAGGGTCGCTTGCTCTTCTGGATGCTGTTGAGCGCCGTCCTGGCCGGCTCGCCGCAACAGCCGGCACCACAGGCCCGAGTGGTGGGTGAAGTCACCCGGTTCTTCCGGGGCGACCGGACGCTGGTCAACGGCTTCGTACGAGTGCCGCACCGGATGTTGAACAGCGTGACGCGCGGTCTCGGCGGGTTCGCCGCGTACCGGATCGAGTTGCGCGTTACCGATGAACGCGGGACGACCCTGGTGCGCGATGCGTGGACCCGGCGTGTGCCGCTGCAGGAAACCGGGACGCCGGGTGCGGAAAGCGTCGAGCCGTTCGCCTTCGCCGTCGCGCCGGGGCGGTACGACGTGCAGATCGCCGTGGAGGATTCAGCCTCGGGCGCGCGGGACACGGTGGACCTGCCGGTCACGGGCTTCGGCGGGCGGCCGGGAGCGTCGGATCTGTTGCTGGCCTACGGGATCCGGCCCGCGAACGGGGCGGACACAACCGCGGGCCCGGCAGAGGTGCGCAAGGGCAACCTGTTCATCGCGAGTGCGCCCGACCTGGCCCTCACGCCCGACCGGGCCGTGCTGTGGTACTACTGCGAGGTGTACCGCGACAGCGCGGGAACCGTGCCCTGGCTGTTACGCGTGATCGGGGCCGATGGCCGCCTGGTCGTGGCGACGCCCGCTACCGGTTCGGCTGTCAGCGCGGGCGGCGGCCGGATCGCCGCCTCGATCGACCTGTCAGGATTGCCGCCCGGGACGTACTCGCTGGGGCTCGCGATCGGTGCGGGCGGGGACACGGTGACACGGCTGGCCACGTTCCGCATGACCGGGTTCGAAACCGGGCGGCTCGTCGCCGCAGCAACTTCGGGCGAAGGGCCGCCGCCTGACATGTTCAGCGACGCGACAGAGGCGCGCCTCGATTCGCTATTCGCCCCGCTCGTCTACATTGCGGAGGGGAATGAGATGCAGGTGTACCCGGGGCTCACGGTGCCAGGCAAGTTGAGGTTCCTGCGCGAATTCTGGCGCCGCCGCGACCCGAGCCCGGGGACACCGGAGAACGAGACCCAGGTCGGGTTCTACGAACGGATCAAACAGGCCGACCGGCGGTTCCGCGAAGGGGGCGGGGCGGAGGTGCCGGGATGGCGGACCGATCGGGGGCGGGTCTTGATCCGCTACGGCGAGCCCGACGACGTCCGCCGGATGCCGCAGAGCGCGGCGGATTTCCCGTGGGAGGCCTGGAAATACACGCGGGAACGCAGTCTCAAGTTCGTGTTCCTCGACCGGACCCGTTTGGGGCACTACTCGCTGATCTATTCCAACGACCGGTTGGAACGCACCCCGGGGGATTGGGCTCGCACGTTGAGTTCCGACGCGGTCCATGACATATCGACCTTCTAGATGCGGATCACCACAACGGCGTGGAGAGCGACCATGAGGCGACAGCACAAGCGAGCAGTCTGCGCGGCGTTCGCGTTGGCGACCCTGGCGTGCGCGAGTGATCCGACGAGTGAGCTCCGGACGGGACCGACTATTCTCTCGATCACGCCGACGGTGGCCTTCCTCGACCCGGCGGCGACCGTGGCGGTCGTGGTCGTGGCCCGTGACGACCAGCTGAACCCGGTGCCCGTCACGATCACCGCGACCTCCGGCAACAGCGCCGTCGCCACGGTGGAAGTGGACACGGCGCGGCATTTCCCGGATGGGGCTACGCAAGCGTTCATCGCCACCGGGGTGACCCCGGGGCAGACGACGCTGACGGTGACGGGCAGCGGACTCACGGGTACGGTCACCGTGAACGTGGTGCCGGTCGTGTTCAACGGCGCGCTGTCCAGTGCGACCCCGGCGGGCGGTGACACCCTGAAGATTTCCGCAACCCCGCTGCTCAAGTTCGACCCGGCACAGCGTCACCGTCACCTTCGGGGGGGACGTGCCGGGCACCATCGTCTTTGTGAACGCGGATTCCATCAAGGTCCTCACGCCATTCTCCGATCCCGGTGCCCTGACGATCGCGGGAGTCGTGACGACGTTCATTCCGGGGCTCGAGGTCGACATTGCCCTCCAGTGTGTCGGTGACCCAAACGGGTAACCGGTGGGCAGGCGACGCGTCGTGGCAGACCGCTCCGGACATCACGACGCTGCTGCCCGCGGCGGGGAAGAGCGCGATCATGGTCTCCACGGCCGGGCCGGCCAATGTGGCCGTGTGCCCGGAGGGCGTGCTTGCATTTGGGTCGAGCGGCCCATGCATGATGTATAAGTTCACGCTGGCGGACACCGCGACGTACAAGTTCACCACGGACTGGGAAGGGACGCTGCCCACCGCTGCCGACATCGACATCTATGCCTGCTCCGACAGCACCCTCGCCAACTTTGGAGCAGCGTGTTTCGAAGACGGCGGCGGCGGCGCGACCGGCGCCAAGCCGCAGGCGACCGCGAACCATAAGTACACGGCGGGAACGCACTATTTCGTGATCGAAAACTACGCTGGTGCGACCTCAAAGAACTACATAACGACGATCTCGCGGCCCTGATTCCGGCGGGAGGCCGCGTTGAGCCCTGGCCCCGGAGGAACCTGCTCCGGGGCTCAGTGTTCCTGCAGCGGGCGCGGCGTGTTTTGGGAACCTCCCTCCTTGCCTGGGGTCTCTAGCTGGTGATTGTCCGTCGCCTTACCCTCGCTTTCTTGACCCTGGTCGTTGCCGCGCCTGCCGCTTGGGCGCAGGCGAACGCCGCGCGCGCGCGCGATCGCTTCGAGACCGCGTCGGAGATCCAGCTCGATAGCCTGTACGGGCCGGTCGTCTATCTCATGTTTGAAGACGAGCAGGGGACCTACCCGAGCCTGACCGAGCCCGAAAAGCGGGAATACCTGCGGCGCTTCTGGGCGCGGCGGGACCCTACCCCCAACACACCCAAGAACGAGGCGCTGGAGCAGTACACGGCGCGCATCGGAGCGGTCAACAAGAAATTCTCCGAGGGTGGCGCCGGCGACGTCCCGGGGTGGCGCACCGACCGCGGGCGCATCTACCTCGAGTACGGCCCCCCCGATATCACCCTGACCCGCCGTGGTCTGGGGCTCAACCTCCCCTTCACCGTTTGGAAGTACACGCAGGGGGACAAGCGGCCCCGGAAGTACTGCTTTGTCGATATCACGGGGTTCGGCAACTACGTCCTGGTCTATTCGAACGATCCCAGAGAGCCAAGCCGGGCCAACTGGCGCCAGCTGCTGGGGAACGACGCGTATGCGGATGCGTTGGATTTCTAGCTGCACCCCCGGTTTCGTCCTCTTCCTCTCCTTGGTGCAGTTGGTAAGCGGCGTGTCGGCACAGGTGCCGGTGCCGGTCGCTCCGGGCGAGGAGGGGCCATGCAAGGAGATTTTCAACTCCGAGGAATGTGCGCGGGTCCTCGAGCCGCGACAGATCGCGCTGAGCGGGAACCGGGTAAAACGGGATGGAGGCCAACTCGAGCTGCGGCTGCAGGGCGGCACCTATCGGAAGTTCGAGCCGATCTCCCGCGGCGCCGAGCGGGTCGCGTTCTACTATCTCGGGATCCTCGAGCCGATCGGGTACTACGTGCTGTTCGTGCAGTACTACGAACGCAGCGCCATCGGCCTGCTCAACGAGGTTCGGGGATGGAGCAAGACCGTGAGTGATATCCCGATTCCGTCGCCGGACGGCCGTCGTCTGATCACCCCATTTTCCACCGTGAACGACAGCTCGGGGCTGGTGGTGTGGATCGCCGAGGGCGATACGCTGCGGCGTGAATGGAGCGTGGGGTCGAGACGGTGGAATCCCCACGGGGTACGATGGGTGTCCAATCGCAGCATCGCATTTGAGCGAAACCTCGGCCTGACCGCAGGACCCGCGGACACCGTCGAGGTGGACAGCAAGGGGCACTGGACGTCGCGACTGCCGGACGGGCCTTAGTCGTCCTTGAACTGCCGCTGATACAGCCGCGCGTACAGCCCGTTCAGCGCCAGCAGGTCCACGTGGCTGCCTTCCTCCACGACCCGACCACGATCGAGCACCACGAGCCGATTCGCGCGGCGCACCGTGGACAGGCGGTGCGCGATGATCAGCGTGCTGCGCCCCTTGAGCAGCCGCTCCAGCGCTTCCTCGATCAACCCTTCGCTCTCGGCGTCCAGGCTCGAGGTCGCTTCGTCGAGGATCAACACCGAAGGATCCTTCAACAACGCGCGCGCGATCGCCACGCGCTGGCGCTGGCCTCCCGAGAGCTTCACGCCCCGCTGCCCCACGAGCGTCGCATAGCCCTGCGGTAACCGCTCGACGAACTCGTGCGCGTGCGCCGCCCGCGCCGCGGCGACGATCTCGGCCTCCGTGGCCCCCGTGCGGCCGTACGCGATGTTCTCCGTCACGGTGCCGCTGAACAGCGTCGGCTCCTGCGGTACGATGCCGATCGCGCCGCGCAGCTCCGCGAGGCGCAGCGTACGGATGTCGTTCCCGTCGAGCGTAATGCACCCCGCCGTCACGTCCCAGAAGCGCGGCAGCAGATTCGCGAGCGTCGTCTTCCCCGCGCCCGACGGGCCGACCAGCGCGACGACTTCTCCCGGTGCGATGCGGAGCGAGACGTCGTCCACCGCGAGCGGCAGGTCGGGCTTGTAGCGGAAGGAGACATGCTCGAGCGCCACGAGGCCGCGCACCGGCGCGCGCCAGCGCTCGGGGAGCAGGGGGATCCGCGACCGTGGGCGGCGTCTCGAGCAGCTCGAACACGCGCCGCGCAGCGCCCACCGTTTCCTGGTAGCTCGAGAACAGGCTGACGAGGGCGGCGACCGCGGCCCCGATGAACACCGTGTAGAGCAGGAACGACACGAGGGTGCCGGCGGTCACCACTCCGGCGAGCACCAGACGCCCGCCTTCCCACAGCACCGCCACCGTGCCGCCGAAGGTGACGAACATGATGATGGCGAAGAACGCACCGCGCGTCGCGGCGCGGCGCACCGCGATCCGCACCACCTCCGCCATGCTTGCCCCGTAGCGCGCCGCTTCCCACGTCTCCTGGGCAAAGCTCTGCACGATGCGGATCTCGCTGAACGCTTCCTCCGCCACCGCGGTCGCGTTGGCCACGCTGTCCTGCACTCGCGTGCTGGCGCGCCGCAGCCGCCGGCCGAAGAACCACCCCGATCCCACGACGAACGGCACCACGACCAGCGTCGTGGCCATCAGGTGCGGGTTGGTGATCGTGAGCAGCGTGATCCCGCCCGCCAGGTAGAGCGTCTGGCGCGCGAACTCGGAGATTTGCGAGCTGACGAGACTCTGGATCGCGCCGACGTCGGCCGAGAGTCGGGAGACCAGCTCCCCGGTGCGCCGCTCGGCGAAGAACGCGGGCGACAGGTGCACCAGGTGGGTGAACAGGTCCTCGCGCAGCTTCGCCACCACCCGCTCGCCCGTGGCCGTGAGCAGGTAGGTCTGCGCGAAGTTGGAAAGCGCCTGGAGGGTGAACAGACCCGTCAAGAACAGGGCGATCCGGTCGAGCATGCCCCGGTCGTGACGGACGAACGCGGCGTCGAGCAGGTGTCGCACGATCTGCGGGAACGCGAGGCCGACCGCCGCGCTCGCGACCAGACACACGAGCGCCAGCGCCAGTTTCCAGCGATACGGCCGCACCCGCGGCCACAGCCACGCGACCGCGCGCGGCGAGGGAACGCTCACAACGCCGCGAGCACGAGGGCCGCCCATACCGCCGCTCCGACGGCGACGTGCGCCGCCTGGAGCGCGGGGGGCAGCGCGAGCAGCACCATCGCCGCGGCGACCACGACTTGGAGCGTCACGAGCCCAACCACGTACCACGCACCACGCGACCCGCGAGCGCACAGCCCACCATATCACATAAGCAAACAGCGCGTACGCGAGCAGCCGGTGCGTCCAGTGGATGTGCTGCAGCCCACTCGTGGGCATGAACGAGCCGTTACAGAGCGGGAACCCCTGGCACGCCGTTGCCGCGGCCATGTTGGCGGTGAGGGCGCCCATCAGCACCGTCGCCAACCCGAGCACCGCGGCCCCGAGCGTCGCGCGCGATGGCCCCACCCGTGAGGGTGGGGCTAGCGGGGTCGAGCGCGCTGCCACCAGCAGCGCCGCGAGCAGCAGCATCGCCGTCCCGAGGTGCAGGATGATCGTCCACGCCGGCAGCTCGAGCTTCACCGTGATCGCACCCAGCAGGATCTGAATCACCAATAACACGACCGCGCCGTAGCTCACCATCGCCGCGCGCTGACTGACCCTGGGCATGATGGCCCCGCCCGTGAGGGCGGGGATTCCGGAGACTCCTCTCCTCGCCCACCAGGCCAAGATCGCCAGCGCGACCACCAGCACGCTCACCGCCGCCGCCGCGAGCCGGTGGCCGTACTCGATCATGGTCGGGAGGTCGAGCGGTGGCAGCAGGCTGCCGTTGCAGAGCGGCCAGTGGTCGCCGCACCCCATCCCCGAGCCGGTGATGCGCACGATGGCGCCGAGGATGATGAGGAGATAGGTGGCCGTCGCGGCGGCCCAGGCAAGTTGAGTAAAGCGTCGCGTCATAGGTCGGGAAATGTATATTCGGGCACCCTATGACTGTACCGGACCGCTGGGGCGACCGGCTGCCGCGGCGGCTCGGGTTGTGGAGCGCCGTCGCCGTCGTGATCGGCTCGACCATCGGCAGCGGCATCTTCCGCACCCCGGCGTCCATCGCCCAGCGCGTCGACGACGTGCCGTTGTTCCTGCTGGGCTGGGTGGCAGGCGGCGGCCGTCGCGCTGGCTGGTGCGCTCACCTACGCCGAGCTGGCTGCGCTGTTCCCCCGCTCCGGCGGGATCTACGTCTTCATTCGTGAAGGGTTCGGCCGGCTCCCCGCGTTTCTGTTCGGCTGGGCGGAGCTGCTCATCCTCCGGCCCGGCGCTTACGGCGCCATTTCAATCACTTCTTCCGCCTACACGCTGCGGGTGCTCGGCCTCGATCCGGCGGCCCCCGTGGGCGGGCTCCCCGTGCGCGCCGAGCAGCTGCTCGGGGCGGCATACGTCGCTGTCGTGGCCGCCGTGAACTATTTCGGGATCCAGCGCGGCGCGCTGCTGCAGAACCTCAGCACGGTCTTCAAGGTCGCGGCGCTCGCCCTGCTCATAGCGCTGGGCTTCGCGCTCGGGGGCGATACGGGCGCTGCGGGGGGCATGTTCTCGCAGCGCGCCGCCGTGGGACTGTCGCCGTTCCTGGTCGCGATGGTGGCGATTCTGTGGGCATACGACGGCTGGGCCGATCTGGCGTTCGTCGGCGGCGAGGTCCGCAACCCGGAGCGGAACCTGCCGCTGGCGCTGCTGCTCGGCACGGGGGCGGTGGTCGTGCTGTACCTGAGCGCGAACCTGGTGTACCTGCACCTCTTCCCGATCGAGCAGATGAAACACGCCGAGCTCGTCGCCGCCGATGCCGCGAACCTGCTCGTCGGGCCGGCCGGCGCTGTGGCGATCTCCGCCGCGGTGGCGGTGAGCACCTTCGGCACGCTCAACGGCGCCATGATGACCGCGCCGCGGATTTTCTTTGCGATGTCCGAGGACGGCTCTGTTCCCGCGCGCGATCTCGCGCGTGGACCCGCGGACCGGCGCGCCTGGGAACGCGGTGCTGCTCGCGGCCGTGCTGGGCGTCGTGTTCGTGTTGGTGCGGACCTTCACCGAGCTCGCCGACCAGTTCATCATCGGGATCTGGCCGTTCTATGCGCTGGCCCTCGCCGCGGTGTTCGTGCTGCGGCGCCGCCCGGGGCTGGTGCGCCCGTACTCGACGTGGGGCTACCCGTGGGTCCCCATCCTGTTTCTCATCGGGTCGCTGTTCCTGCTCGGCAACTATCTCGTCTCCGAGCCGCTGCTGTTCGGACTCGATGTGGCGGTGGTGTTGAGCGGGGTTCCCGTCTACTACCTGTGGCGGCGATGGGGGCATCGCCCCAGGCGTGAGCCCGGGGCGTAACGCCCCGGGTTACGTGCGCGTTTTTTTCAGGAGCCAAAGCGCGGCACTCCCAAACATGACATTCGGTAGCCACGCCGCGACCAGCGGCGGCAGCACCCCTCCCGCGCCGATGGCCTTGGTGAGCTGCACCAGCACGAGAAACACCAGGGTGGTGCCGAGCCCGACCGCGACGCCCCAGGCGGTCCCGGAGCGGGGGCCGGCGATGGACAGCGGTGCCCCGAACAGCGCCACCACGATGCAGGTGAATGGGACCGCGAGCTTGAGCGCGCGCTCGACCCGCAGCTTCTTGGTATCGGACCCGGTGCGGCCCAGCGCGTCGACGTAACGCCCCAGCTCGGCGTAGCGCATCTCGTCCGGAGCCTTGGGTTCGGCGAGCAGATCGACGGGCTGCTCCTTGAGCGCGCGAATCCGCAGCGAATCGAAGGTGAACGCCACTTCCCGCGTCGGCCCGAGCAGGTAGCGCACCGCGCCACCCCGCAGCGTCCAGCCGCCGCGACCGTCGGGCTTTCTTGCTGGTGTCGTACGTGGCGCGCGACGCGGCCACGTCGATGGTGGGGAATTCGGGTCCGCTTCCTTCTTGCTCCATGATCAGGTCCTGCATCAGACCCGACCCGATATCGAGCGCCCGTATGGCATACACCCAGCCGCCGTCCGCGCGGTACACGAAATTCGACCGCGTGGCCGTCGAGTGCACCGGCCGATTGCCCAGCAGCTCGGCCCGGCGGAGTGTGCCGACGGGGGCCATCTCCCCGAGCAGGATGCCCAGTGCGACCGCTGCGCCCGCGGCCGCGAACACGGGTCGCGCCAGCCGGAAGAACGACACCCCCGACGCCTTCGCCGCCGTGATCTCCGAGTGCCGGCCCATGGGGCTGATGGTGAAGACGGTGGCGAACAACACGGCCGCGGGCAGCACCAGGAACATGACTTCGGGCAGGTAGTACACGTAGGACAGGGCGAGCGCCTGCTTTCGCCACCCCGCGGCTCAGATACTGTCCCAGCTTGTCGGTCAGATCGATGATGATCACGACCAGCGGGAACCCCACCTCCGCCAGCACCAGGATCTTGACCCACTCGCGCAATACGTAGCGGTCGAGCGTCTTCATCGGCGGCGCCGGCGTATGGGCGCAGCACACGTCGAGCAGGTCGCTCCACCTCAGCCCCGCGATGCTGTGAGCGGGACGCCGTGTCAGCGCGAGCGCCGCCAGGCCGACCATCGTGAACAGGACGTTCGCGCTCCACATGGCGAGCACCGGCGGCACCACGCGGCGATTGCCCAGCTCCTCCCCGCCGATCAACCCGACATAGTAGACCGTGAACACGCCCAGGCTCATCCCGATCACGAGCCCGATCCCGCCGCGGGGAAAGTGGATCGCGATGGGCACGCCGAGCAGAGCGAACACGATGCAGGCCACGGCCAACGCGAGCTTCTTGTGGATTTCGATCTCGTACATCGCGCGCCGGTCCTGCGCCACCTCGATCCGGGCCCGCGCGCTGGTCGACGACACCCGAGGTGATCATGTCCGGGCGTACCCGCGGAAAAGCGGGCGGCGTGTCGGTGACCGCTGTGGACGCCTGCGGCGACGGGGGCGCGGTGTCGTGTGCCGTGGTGACGCGCGCTGCTGTGCCTGGTGCCGTGGTGACGGGCGCCGCGCGGGCGTCTGCGCCTGCGCGGAGTCGGGCGTGAGCCAGCGGGTCAGGTGGGGCAACAGACGGCAGTATACGCCGGGCGGCGTCGCATCGCCCGCCTGGATCGGGCGGGATCTCCAGGGGCGAGAGCCCGGCGAGGCGCCGCAGATCGTTGCGGACCGTGCGCGTCAGCTCGCGCCTGGCGTGCCTCACATCGTCGCGACGTCTCCCGTACGACCGTCTGCATCTCGCACACGCTCATCTCACGATCGGACCGGTACGTGTCACGCTCGGTGCGTTCCAGCGTGTTACCGATGCCGGCGACGCGGATCCGATTCGCGCGGTAAAATGTGCGATTGAAGTGGGTCGGGTCGGTGCGATCGACCTGCCGGATGTCGCCGTCGCGCAGCGTCAGGTACAGGTCCTTGCCGCCGGGGGTGTACGCAATCTGCCCGCTGTCGGCGCTGATGATGCGGCGGCGCTCGGCATCCTCCAGGTCGTAAATCGTCACGTCCTTCAGTTTATCGGTCGCGGGATCGATGCGCGCGGCGCGCAGGAAGAACTGGCCCCCGACCACCTCGTTGATGATCTGCTCCCTCAGGGTGAACGAGGGCTTCTTGCGCTGGATGTCCATCAGCAGCACGCGAAGCGAATGATTCGAGCGGGGCAGGACCTGGTCGTTCCACACGAACGCGATGCAGGCCACGAAGGTCGCGCCACCCAGCACAGGCGCGAGTAACTTCCCGACACTGACGCCGCCGGCCTTCATGGCCGTGATTTCGTTGCCGGCCGCGAGGTTGGTGAACGCATACAGGACGGCCACCAGCACGGCCATGGGGAGCGTGGTGGCGACGATGAACGGAATCGACAGCGCGAACACTTGAATGATGATGCCGGGGGGGAGACCCTTGCCAACCAGGTTTCCGAGCTGCTTCGCGATTTGCTGAATCAGCAGAAAACTCGTGAGCGCGGCGAGCGCGAACACCAGCGGCGGGATGTGCTGGCGCAACAGGTAGCGGCTGAGGATGCGCACGGTCGGTCGCGCCATTATATTCGCACCTCCACGTCTCTACAAGGGATGCGGCGACCCACCCTGGCCGGTTTTCTCGCCCTGTTGCTCGTCGTACCCCAGGTCCACGCGCAGGATCGAGCTGCGGACGACACGGTCCCGCGGTTCAGCGCCGGGTTCGGCTTTGCCCCCATCGGGGCCCCACACAACGCCGCGCTCGCGCCCGGCGGACGTTTCGGACCCCGGACCACACCCGCCCTCGTCGCGGCTGCGTGGGAAACGCGCCTGCGCGCGACGCTGTCGCGCGGCCTCACCCCCGCGCCCGTTGTTCTGCTGGCTGCCGACACCGGGGCCGCACCGCCGCTTCCCGCTCCGCCCCTGCGCCGCCCGGGACCGCTCGGGCAATACGCGGACATCGGCATGCAGCTCAACCTGCGGTTCGAGATGAAGGCCGATCAGTTCCGCAACCTGCAGTGCACCGCGTTCGACCAACAGCAAGCGCTGTCCGGCTGCAACGCAGGATTCCCGACGATCACGCCCAACCCGCAATACGCGATCCGCACCGGCGGCACCGTGGCGCAGCGCCTGCACGTGAGCGTGGACTTCGACAGCGAGCGCGAGTTCGACGCCAACAACAACATTCAGGTGTGGTACGAAGGACTCGAAGACGAAGTCGTGCGCCGTGTGGAGGTGGGCAATGTGACGTTCCAGATGCCGCGCTCCCGCTTCATCACGGCGGCGATCCCGGCGAACAATTTCGGCGTGCAGGGGGTCGCGCAGATCGGTCCGCTGGAGCTGCGCGGGATCTTCGCGCAGCAGAAGGGCAGCATCGTGCAGGATCGCACCTACACGATCGGCGAGACCAACACGCAGCCCGTCGACCGCGTGGCGCGCGACCTCGACTACGAGCCCGGCCGGTTCTTCTTCGTGGTGGACCCGGCCGCCATCGCCGGTTATCCAGCCGTCGACGTGCTCAACGTGTCGCCGGTGCAGGTTCCCCCGGCGCTCCGGGTGGGCAGCCTGCGGGTGTACCGCCTGCGGGCCGTGTCTCCCACCTCGGTAGCGAATCAGAACATCGGCGGCGTCCGGGCCGCGGCGTGCGGCGTGGGACCGGCGCAAGCGGTGGACTGCTCGGTGCAGCGCGCCGGTCCGTTTCAGTGGGAGGTGCTGCAGGAGGGCAAGGATTACTACGTCGATCCGAGCGGCGTATGGTTCGCGCTCGCCAACCGTCTGGACCTGAACGACTACCTCGCCGTGTCCTACGTCCCGGTCGGGCAGACCGGGTGCAGCGCGACCCTCCCGTGCGTCGGGACGTTCCCGATCGTGGCCAACCCCGATCCGACCGTCGTTGACACGCTGCGGCTCGTCTACGATCCCCGTCCCGGCGTCACCACGGCCCTGCCGTCGTTCCGGTTCGAGATCCGCAGCGCCTACCGGATCGGTGGCAGCGAAATCATCCGGGAATCGGTGCGCCTCGCGCTGACGGTCAACCAGCGCGAGCGGACGGTGTCGACCGACGAGACCTACCTGGCCCGGCTCGGGCTCGCGCTGGCGTCCGACGCCACGGTGCTGGACGAGTACAACCGGGTCTTCCCGCGCGCGCGCGACCCGCAGCAGGGCGCGCCGGTACGGGACTATTTCGTCGTATTCCCGCACCTCACCCCGTTCGCGGACTCCACCCTGCTGGGGCCCACGGAGCGCAACGATTCGCTGTACCGCACACCGGTCACGTTGCTGGCCACCCAGGCGCCGCCGTCGGTTTTCAGCCTGCGCGCGCACGCGAACGTGTCGCTGGCCGGAGACCGCGGCACGCTCGAGCTGAACAGCGTCCAGATTCGCGAGGGGAGCGAGCGGATCTACGTGGGCACCCGGCTCCTCACCCGCGGCACCGACTACACCATCGACTATCCGTCGGGCACCGTACTGTTCATCGGCGCCGATTCGCTGTTCGCCGCGGGCAGCACGCAGGTGCGGGCCCAATTCGAGGAGCGCGCGGCCTTTGCCGTGGCGCCCACGGCCATCTACGGCATCGCCGCCCGCTACGATCTCGGCGAGCGTGGGAACGTCAACCTGACCGGCCTGTTCCAGAGGCAGCAGAGTGCGTTCACCCGGCCGCCGCTCGGCTCGGAGCCGTCGTCCAGTTTCATCGGTGGGATCACCACCGAGCTGCACTTCAAGCCCACGTGGATCACGCGCCTGCTCGACGCGCTCCCGGGCATCCACACCGACGCGCCCTCGTTCCTCAACGTCTCGGCCGAGGCGGCGTTGTCGCGACCGCGCCCCAACCGGCTGGGGGAAGCGTCTGTCGACGACTTCGAAGCGGAGGCCGGGCGCTTTGTGTCGCTCGTGGACAACGGCTGGCACTGGGGCAGCCAGCCGACGACCACCCGCGGCGCCGAGCCGTTCGGGTTCGCGACCGTCCCCTTCGACACCGGCAACGCCGCGGCGCTCACGTGGCAGAGCCTGCCCTTCAACCGGAACGGCACGCCGATCCAGTTCTACGCTCAGCAGATCGATCCGACGATCGTCACGGTGGGGCAGACGCAATCGGCTGAGCCTGCGCTCTGGATCATGATGAAGCCCGATACGGTGCTGGGGCTGGCCAATTCGCGCACCGGTGCGGTCAACTGGGTGCGTCCCCACCGGGACGGCCCCCGCTGGCGTTCCATCACGCAGGTGCTCTCCCCCACCGGAATCGATCTGTCGCGCGTGGAATACCTCGAGCTCTGGGTGTGGGAGGACAACCATCGCACGGCCAAGGCCAACAACACCGCGCTGCTGCTCGATTTCGGATCGGTGTTCGAAGACGCGGCGGCGTTTGTGCCCGAAACCCTGACCGTCAGCCCCGCAGGGGACACGACCTACGCCGGCCGCCGCGAGGCGGGCCGCGGCGGCCTCAACACCGAATCCGAAGCGCTCACCCGCTCCTGGAGCGCCGCCGTCAACGACGTGGGCATTCTCAGCGATCGCGTCGTGGACGGGATCTGGGACGCCGGGAAAGGCTCGGGCGTCGACACCCTCCCGCTATGCAGCGCCGCCACGAACGGCGCGCTCACGAGTTATGCCTTCGGGGACCTCCGATCACGCTGCGGGCGCAACAACGACGCCATCGACAGCGAGGATCTGGACGGCGACTTCCAGCTCGACTCCGCGGCGGGCGTGCGCACGGCGGAGAGCTTCGTCCGCTACGTGTTTCCGATCGGCGACGATGCCCTCTACGTGCGCGACGGCGGGATGGTTCCCGTGCTGGACAGCCTGGGGAATCCCGACGGGTCGGCCGGGTGGCGCCTGTACCGCATCCCGTTCCGCGCCGATACGCTGCTCCAGGGCACGCCTTCGCCGCGCCAGGTCCAGGCCCTGCGCATCACCGTCGTCGCGCCGCAGACCGCGCCGCCCGGCCAGCCGGACCCCCAGGTGTTCTTCGGCCTCTCCCGGGTGCGCCTGGTGGGGGCGACCTGGCTCAAGCGCGCCGCGACGCCGATCCCCGGGCTCGCGGGCAGCGAGGGCACGGGCGTGGGCGACGTGACCGCGTCGGTCGTGAGCACGGAAAACCGCGACCTGGGCTACACCTCGCCGCCCGGCGTCGGCGACGAGGCGTCACGCGTGGACGCGAACGTCCAGATCGGCAGCACCCAGATCAACGAGCGCTCGCTGCGCCTGCTGGCGAGCGGGCTGGTGCGCGGTCAGCGCGCCGAAGCGTTCAACCAGTTTACCACCGTGGGTGACAAGAATTTCCTCAAGTACCGTCAGCTGCGCGTGTGGGCCCGGGGCCGCGGTGCAGGGTGGGAGGAGGAGGATCTGCATTTCTACGTGAAGGTGGGGAAGAACGAGGACAATTTCTATTTCTATCACGTCCCGGCGCGCACGACCACCTGGGAGCCCGAGGTGGTGGTCGATTTCAGCCGCTGGCTTGCCCTGCGGGCGCGCATCGAGCAGGCATGGCTGCTGGGCGATCCGCCCCAGGTGTACGCCGGGTGCCCGGACTCCACGCTGGTGCCGCGTGACTCCGCGTACGTGATGTGCGATGGGGAGTACATCGTGCACGTGCGGGACCCGGCCACCGCGCCGCCCAACCTCGCAGCGGTCCAGGAGCTCGCGGGGGGGATCTGGCGCGTGGACGAGCGCACGGTGATCGACCAGGCGGAGCTGTGGATTGACGACATCCGCCTGACCGACGTCGTGCAGGACGTCGGGACCGCCGAGGCCGTCGATCTGAATCTCTCCGCAGCCAACGTCGGGGACTTCACGCTCAACTACTCACGGCGGGACGGCCAGTTCCGCCAGCTCACCGAAGACCCGAGCTACGCGACGAACAACGCCCTCATGATGGCCGGGACCGTCCAGCTCAGTCGGTTCCTGCCCGACGCGCTGGGGAATCGCGATGCCGCTATCGGTGCGCCACGTGACGACGTCCAGCGCGCCGTTCTACCTCGGGGGCACCGACATCGAGACCGCCGAGCTGCAGGGGCTGCGCACGCCCCAGAGCGCCGCGACGAGCTACGCGCTGTCGCTGCGGCACATCCGACGCTCCTCCAACCCCCTCCTGCGGCACCTGGTGGACCCGGTCAGCCTGTCGGGAGGGGCCACCAGCGGGAGCGGGCGTACGGAGCTGTCGCTCGCGAATGCCTCGAGCTATGTCGGCAACATCGACTACGCGCTCGCGCCCGCCAAGAAGTACCTGGGGCCGGTGCGTATCACCCCGACCTCGCTGCGGCTCCAGTCGAGCCTCGCGGGGTCCGATGGGTCGCGCTCCACCTACGCCGTCCCGATCGCGCGGGACTCCGACACCTTGGTGGCCCCGGCGATCTCCCAGAGCAAAGTGTGGCGCAACTCGGGCAACGTGGATCTCGTGCCGCTCACCGGCCTGCAGCTGCGCATGTCGCTCGCGTCGCTGCGCGATCTCCGCGACTACGGGGACTCGACGATCATGGGGCAGCTGATCCAGCAGGAGAGCGGCAGCTTCCTGGGGCGGGACGCCGGGTTCGAGCGGCAGCGGGACCTGACGACGTTCCTCGGCGCGACCCCGCGCCTCGTGACCTGGCTGCGGCCGCGGTTCACCCTGGCAACCTTCTTCACGTTCAACCGGGACCCGAACGCGCGTGCTCCCGTCCCGGACATCGTGGACAGTGCCGGGTTCGCGATGCCGGTCGCCTTCACCAATTCCCGGCGCGTGGACGTGGGTGCGCAGCTCGACGCCCGCCGCCTCGGTCAGCGCGTGTTCGGGGACAGCGCCTCGCTCGCCCGGTTGTTCGGGCGCCTGGCGAACCTCGACGTCTCGTACGGGCGCTCCTACGGCTCGACCTACTTCGACGCGCCCTTCGTTCCTTCGCTCGGCTACCAGTTTGCCACCGGTGGCTTCGGGAGCTTTCTCAGCCAGAGCGGTGTCCCGGCCGGGTCGGCGTCCGACAACCTGAACGTCAACGCCGCCGCCACCCTGCTGCTCCCCCTGAATTTGCGCGTGAGTACCAACTACCAGCACACCCGGGGCGTGACCTGGTTGCTGCGCGCCGACGAACAGGTCCCGCTGCAAACGAACAGCGTGGAATGGCCTTCCGCGGTCGCGAGCTGGAACGTGACACCGGCGCGTACGTCGGTCGGCCGGGTGATCCGCGGGTTCACCGCCCGCTTCACCTATCGGCGTCGCGAGGCAACCAGCGCGCAGTTCGTGTTCAGCGGGACCCCGGGGGCGGCGTCATCGCAGACGACCGAGCGAAACATCTCGCCGTCGATCGCCGTCACCTGGCCGGCGGGGGTCTTGACCTCGTTCGACCTCACCGAGATCACGAGCGACGCGATCAACGCGGGCAACCTGTTCCGCACGACCCGCAACCAGGCGGGTGCCGGCCTCAACTTTCAGTTCCGCCCGCCCGCGCGCATTGCGCGGCTCAAGAACATGATTCGCGCCACGGCGCACTACACGACGAGCCGGAACGCGGTGTGCCTCCAGTCGGCCGGGCAGGCGACGTGCGTTCCCTACGTGGACAGCCGTCAGACCCAGACCCAGGTTACTTTCGACACGGACTTTCCCCCTTCCCTCAGCGCGGGGTTCCAGATGGGCTACGTGGTGAACGACGACCGGCAGACGAACCACAAGACGGCGCAGCTCGTGATCACGGCGTTCGTGAATCTCTCGACGAGCGTGGGGCAGATCCGGTGATCGGCGCTCGATGGGCCGCCTGCCTGTTGCCGTTGCTGGCATGCCAGGCGGGGTCCGGAGCGCGCCGGCACGAGTTCGACGGCGAGCGGGCGTTCACCTACCTCCAGCAGCAGGTCTCCTTCGGC
This sequence comes from uncultured Gemmatimonadales bacterium, assembly GCA_963844035.1. Classification (GTDB taxonomy): domain Bacteria; phylum Gemmatimonadota; class Gemmatimonadetes; order Gemmatimonadales; family GWC2-71-9; genus AG25. The sequence continues at coordinate 178,109 of CAWJMT010000004.1, read as the reverse complement.
CCCCGCATTCCCAATACGCCGCCGCACGAGCAAACCGGCGACTGGATCCTCACCCGGCTGCAGGCCACCGCGGACACGGTCATCGTCACCCCGTTCGTCCACCGGACGCGCCGCGGCGAGACGTTGCGGTTGCGGAACTTCCTGGCGCGGTTCCGCCCGCAGGCCGCCGAGCGCGTCCTGTTCCTGGCACACTGGGACACACGGCCGCACGCGGACCAGAGCGCCAGCCGTGCCGCCCAACGCCTGCCGGTGCCGGGTGCCAACGACGGTGCCTCCGGGGTCGCCGTCCTGCTCGGCGTCGCGGACGCGCTCAAGGCCAAGGCTCCAGGGCTCGGCGTGGACCTGCTCTTCGTGGACGGGGAGGACTACGGCAACTTCTCCGACTCGACCGAGGCGCTGATTGGGTCGCGCTACTTCGCGGCGCACCAGCCGCCCGGATACCCACCGTTGTTCGCCGTGCTGTTCGACATGGTGGCCGACAAGAACCTGGAGATCTACTACGAGGGCAACTCGCAGGCCGTCGCCCCCGAGGTCGTGGATCGCGTGTGGCGCATCGCGCGCGAGCTGGGGTACGGCCGGTCGTTCCTCCCTGGCGTAAAGCACACGCTGATCGACGACCACGTCGCACTGCAGCGCGCGGGCGTGCACGCGATCGACGTGGTCGATTTCGACTACCCGTACTGGCACACGACCGACGATACGATCGATAAGGTGTCAGCGGCGTCGTTGCAGATCGTCGGGGATGTGGCGGTGGCGCTGGTGCGGTAGAAGACGCTAAGACGCTAGGACGCTAAGACGCTAAGACGCTAAGACGCTAGACGCCAAGCGCTAGCGCTAGCGCTAGGCGACCTGGCGTCGTAGCGACTCGTCAGCGTCTGTCTTTCGCCCCCTCCCGCGCAATTCCGGATCCCACCGCCACACCGTTCGCCGTGCTAGCGTCGCTCCCCATGGACGACCGCCGTGCCGCGCTGTTCCTCAGCCTCCTGGCGCTGACTGGTGCCGGCGTGCGGTACATGCTCGCGCCGCGCGCCGCCGCACCAGGCGACGTGCAGCTCGTCGCCGTAGTCGACACGCCCCAGCACGGATCCGCGAGCGGTCTGCAACAGGTGGCGCGCACCGCGGCGCGGCTCGCCCGGCCGCTCGCGCCGGGGGACCTAGTGGACATGGACCGAGCGGACGTGACCGAGATCACGCGGCTGCCGCGGGTGGGCCCGTCAGTCGCGCAGCGGATCGTCGCCTGGCGCACCGAGCACGGTGTGTTCGGCCGACTCGAGCGACTGGACAGCGTGCCCGGTGTCGGTCCCCGCCTCCTCGAGGCGGTGCGTCCTTTCGTCACATTTTCAGGGGCGAGAGCGTCGCCGCCTTGACCGCACCAGCACCGATTCCTATTTTAGGTCGTTCAATTTCAACGAGTTGCATACGGCGACCGCAGCGGCCACCACGGACAAGCTGGGTGATATCCTCGTCCGCGAGGGCCTCATCACCCAGGACCAGCTGAAGAAAGCGCTCCTCGACCAAAAGAGCTCGGGGATGCGTTTGGGCTACACGTTGGTGAAGCTCGGGTTCATCGAAGAGACCGAGGTCACCAAGATGCTGGCCCGCCAGTATCGCATGCCCGCCGTCGACCTCTCCCGGTTCGAGGTCGATCCCAAGATTTTGAAGCTGCTCCCCCCCGATATCGCCATCAAGCACACCGTCCTCCCCCTCAAGCGCGAGGGCCGGACGCTGACGATCGCGATCGCCGATCCGAACAACGTCGCCGCCATCGAGGACATCAAGTTCATCACGCGGTGCGACGTGTTCCCGGTGATCGCCGGGGAGTACACGCTGCGCAACGCCATCGACCGCCACTACCAGCAGTCGGACGCGCAGCTGCAAAACCTGCTGCGGAGCGTGGAGGCCGCCGAGGACCTTGAGGTCGTAGAGGAGTCGACGGATGACGACGTCAAGGCGCAGGACCTGGCGGACGACGCCCCGGTGGTCAAGCTGATCAACGGGCTCCTCACCGACGCGGTCAAGCGCGGCGCCTCCGATATCCATATCGAGCCGTTCGAGCACGAAATGCGCGTGCGCTACCGCGTGGACGGTGCCCTGCAGGAGGTCATGAAGCCGCCGATCAAGATGCGGGCCGCGCTGACCTCGCGCGTCAAGATCATGGCGTCCTTGAACATCGCCGAGCGGCGGGTGCCGCAGGACGGCCGCATCAAGCTGAAGATGGGCGTGCGCGTGATCGATTTCCGCGTGTCGACGCTCCCCGTGCTGTTCGGCGAGAAGATCGTGCTCCGGATTCTCGACAAGGGCAACCTGACGCTCGACCTGAAGAAGTTCGGGTTCGAGGTGAAAGCCGAGCAAGAACTGCTGAAGGCCATCCTGAATCCGTACGGGATGGTGCTCGTGACCGGTCCAACCGGCTCCGGGAAGACCACGACGCTCTATTCGGCGTTGTCGACGATCAACACGATCGAAGTCAACATCATGACCGCCGAGGACCCGGTTGAGTACAACCTCATGGGCATCAACCAGGTCCTGGTCAAGAACGACGTCGGGATGACGTTCGCGGCCGCGTTGAAGGCGTTCCTGCGGCAGGACCCGAACATCATCATGGTGGGTGAGATCCGCGACATGGAGACGGGGTCGATCGCGATCAAGGCCGCGCTCACCGGCCACCTGGTGCTCTCCACGCTGCATACGAACGACGCGCCGTCCACCGTGACACGCATGATCGACATGGGGATCGAGCCGTTCAACGTGGCGAGCGCGGTGAACCTGATCGTGGCGCAGCGGCTGGTGCGGCGCATCTGCTCGGGGTGCAAAACCGAGCACAAATACACCGATGACGAGCTGCACGCGCTCTCGATTCCCCTCGCCGACGCGGCCAAGCTTACCTTCTTCAAGGGCCAGGGGTGCGATACCTGCGGCGGGACCGGCTACAAGGGCCGGCAGGGGCTCTATGAGGTGATGTCGATGACGAGTAACCTCCGGCGCCTGGTGCTGAAAGGCGGGTCGACCGAGGAGCTCCAGCAACAGGCGGTGAAAGACGGCATGCTCACCCTGCGCATGGACGGGATGCTGAAGGTCAAGCGGGGCATTACTTCCCTCGAAGAAGTCGTGAAGGAGACGGCCGGATGACGGTGAATCTGCGGGCGCTGCTCGAAGAAATGATCGAGAAAGACGCGTCCGACTTGCACATCGTGGCGGGCGAGCGGCCCAAGCTGCGCGTGGACGGCGACATGGGCAACGCGTCCACGGACGAGGTGATGACGCCCAAGGACACGCTGTCCCTGGCCTACTCGGTTCTCACGGAGACGCAGAAAAAGCGCTTCGAGACCGAGAACGAGCTGGACTTCTCGTTCGGAATCCAGAACCTGGCGCGGTTCCGCGGCAACTGCTTCAAGCAGCGCGGCTGCGTGTCGCTGGTGATCCGGCAAATCCCCTTCAACGTCCGCACGTTCGACGACCTCGGTCTCCCGGGCGTCGTGGCGCAAGCTCGCCGAGCGGCCGCGCGGCCTGGTGCTGGTGACGGGGCCGACGGGCTCGGGCAAGAGCACGACGCTGGCGGCGATGATCGACAAGATCAACAAGGAAATGAAGGGTCACATCATCACGGTCGAAGACCCGATCGAATTCATCCACCGCCACCAGAGCTGCATCGTCAACCAGCGCGAGGTGGGGACCGACACCAACAGCTTCGCGGCCGCGCTCAAGTACGCCCTGCGCCAGGACCCCGACGTCGTGCTGGTGGGCGAAATGCGCGATCTGGAGACGACGCAGGCGGCGCTGACGATCGCCGAAACGGGGCACCTCGCGTTCGCCACCCTGCACACCAACTCCGCGGCGGAAACGATCAACCGCATCATCGACATCTTCCCGGCGCACCAGCAGTCGCAGATCCGCGCGCAGCTGGCCTTCGTGCTCGAGGGCGTGCTCACGCAGACCCTGCTGCAGAAGGCGAAGGGGCGGGGGCGGGTCATGGCGGCCGAGATCATGGTGTGCACGCCGGCCATTCGCGCGCTCATTCGCGACGACAAGGTCCACCAGATCGAGTCGGCCATGCAGGCGGGAAAGAAGTACGGCATGCAGACGCTCGCCGACTCGCTCTACCAGCTCTACATGAACCACGAAGTGACCAAGGACGAGTGCCTCCGGGTCGTGTCCAATCCCAACGAGTTCCTGAAGATGATCGGCGAGCCACCGGTTGATGAGCGAGAGGCGCTGCCGCAGGCGGCACTCACCCTCCACAATCCAAGGTCGCCGCGCGCCGCTAGGCGCGGCCGGAGCCAGCTATGCCAGTCTTCCAGTACACGGCACGCACGCTGAAGGGCGATCTCGTCAACGACAAGATCGACCTGCCGAGCCGCGACGACGTCATCGCGCACCTGCGCAAGAACCGCATGGTGGTGGTGCAGGTCCGGCAGGCGCCGCGCGAGTTCAAGCTGAGCTTCAAGTTCGGGGGCGGGGTCAAGACGCGCGACGTCGTGATCATGACGCGGCAGTTCGCCACGATGATCAATGCGGGACTTCCCCTGGTGCAGGCGCTCGGCATCCTCGCCGACCAGACCGAAAACAAGATCCTGGCCGACGTCACGCGCCAGGTGGTGTACGACGTCGAGAGCGGGCACACCCTGGCCGACGCCCTCCGCAAGCACCCCAAGGCCTTCAGCGACCTGTTCGTCAACATGGTCGCCGCCGGTGAGGCGGGCGGTATTCTCGACACGATTCTGATCCGGCTGGCGCAATTCCTCGAGAAAAACGACGCCATCATCCGCAAGGTGAAGGGGGCGATGGTGTACCCCGTGGTGATCTTGTCGGTCGCCGCGATCGCCATCACGGTGCTGCTCATCTTCGTGATTCCCACCTTCCAGGCCATGTTCGCGTCGGTGAACCTCGAGCTGCCGCTGCCGACCCGCATCGTGATCGGGCTGAGCAACCTGTTGAAGCACTATTGGTGGGCCATTCTCGGCGCGATGGGGGGTACCGCCTTCGGGATCAACCGCTACTACCAGACGGAGCCCGGCAAGCTGCAGATCGACACCTTCATGCTCAACGTGCCGGTGCTGGGCGACGTGATCCGCAAGTCGGCCGTCTCCCGGTTCACCCGCACGCTCGGTACGCTCATTTCGTCCGGCGTCTCGATTCTCGATGGGCTCGAAATCACCGCCCGCACGGCCGGCAACCAGGTGATCCACAACGCCGTGATGGAGTCGCGCGCGTCGATCGCGGGCGGTGAGACGATCGCCGCACCGCTGCAAAAATCGAAGGTGTTCCCGCCCATGGTCATTTCCATGATCGCGGTGGGCGAGCAGACGGGCGGCTTGGACGAGATGCTGTCCAAGATCGCCGACTTCTATGACGAGGAAGTTGACGCCGCGGTGAGCACACTGCTCTCCCTCATGGAGCCGATCATGATCGTGGTGCTGGGCGTGATCGTGGGCGGCATGGTGGTGGCCATGTACCTGCCCATCTTCGACATGGTGAACGCGGTGCAATAAAGCGGGAAGAGGGAAGGGTAGAGCGCAGGCCTCCGGAACGATCGGGAGGCCTGTTTGCTATCTACCCTCCGCCAGCCACCTCGGCGGCCTTCTGGTGGAACGAGTCGAGGTTCTGCGCGTGGTCCACGTACTCCGGCAGGGCGCGCGCGCGCTCGGCCTTCTCGTTCTTCAGGAACTCGCGATAGGCTTGCTGCGCGCGCTTGGGATCGCGCTGCAGCTCGAACGCCTGGGCGCGCAGCACGAACCCGAACAGATGCGTGGCTGCCCGGCGTCCGATCGAGTCCGCCTGGGCCAGGGCCCCGGCGCCGTCACCGCCCGCCAGGTACAACACGCCCATGTGGTAGTGCGCGTCAACGTCGAGCGTGGGAAGCATCCCGTAGGCCTGGAGGGCCATGGGGAGGAAGAACTCGGCGCTGTCCGCCTTGCCGGCTGCGTGCAGGGTCATGACGCGGTTGTACAGGCGGGTCGCCCGCTCCTCCGGCGTCATCCGGCTGATGTCCGGGGGCCTGCCCATTCCCGGAGCACTCGCCCTGGGGGGCATGGTCGCCTCCGGAGCCCCCGCCGCCGCGCTCTTGCCGGTGAACTTGAGCCCGACCACGGCGATCAGCGCTCCCAGGGCCATACCGGCCAGCGCCCAGGGCAGCCCGGCCCGCCAGCCGGTCGCCTGATCGCCGCGCAACTTCGCACCGCACTTGTGGCAGAACCGCGCCGTGGGCGCGAGCTGAGTACCGCAGGCATGACAGTTCATAGGGAGGGCAATCTAATCGCGACGCGGAGGGTGCGGAGTAGGCGGGCTGGTTGCACCATGGATCGTGGAGTACCTTTCTCGCTACTTACCTTCACACGAGGACCACGATGGGCAAGGGCGACCTCCGCAGCAAACGCGGCAAGATCCACCGCGGCACGTACGGGAATACCCGCCTTCGGAAGAAAGGCAAAGCCAAGCACGTGAAACGGCAGCGCGAAGCGCAGGGGACCTCCGCTCCCGCCACCCCCCCGTCGGCGTGAGCCGCCGCTATTGCACTTTGCCACACCAACTCCAATAATTACCCGGCGTCCAGCCTCGAACAGTCCGCGGTCGCCAAGATAACTGATTACATTGCTTTCGTTTAGCTAGGTTCGCCGAGCGCCAGCTCCGGCGGGCCGGGAAGGAGCGTCCGTGCGCTGGCTCGGCGCCCGTTCAACCTCGTCGGCGATTCCGACTCCCCAGACGCTACTCCGCGCCGTCTACGTCGGGCGGATGTGTGTCGCGGTCGCGATCTACCTCAGCGCCGCGCTCAAGTTCAAAGTCGTCGCCCCGTCGGACATCCTGGTCACGTCCTTCATGCTCGTGGCGGCGGTGGTCGTGACCATCGCCTCCTACTGGCACACCCATATCCGGAATCGCCGGCCGGGTCTGACCTTCCTGTACAGCCAGGTGCTGTTCGACACGGCGCTCATCACCGCGGTCGTGCACATCACCGGGGGGCCGCAGAGCGACTTCACCTCCTTATATGTGCCGCTGATCGCGGTGAGCGCCGTGCTGATGCCGCCGGCCAGCACCGGCCTCGTGACGCTGCTCGCAGGCATCGTGTATTTCGCCGACGTGTTCTTCGGCCACCACACGACCGCGACCCCGGACACGGCCATCCAGCTGGCGCTGTTCGCGTCCGTGGCAGCGGTGACGGCGTATTTCGCGAGCCGCGTGTCCGTCATGGGCGCCGAGCGCGAGGCGTTGGCGGGCGAGCTGCGCCAGGTGCGGCTCGAAGCGGCGGACGTGCTCCGCAACATTCCCACCGGCATCGTGACCATCGACGGCGACGGGGTGCTGCTGTACTGCAATCCGGCGGCCGAGCAGATCTTTGGGTTCCGGGAGCGCGACTGGCGCTCCCGGCCGATCATGCCGGAATTCGCGCGCATCGCGCCGGAGTTCTGGGCCGCCGTCACCGCAACGGCGCGGCGCGGCGTGCGCGCGATGCGGGTCGAGGCGACCGTGCGGCGCGCCGGACCGGACCTTTCTGATCGGCGTCACCACCACCACGCTGGATCTGGACGCCGACGGCCCGCCGCGCGTGACGGCGATCTTCACCGACATCTCGGATTCCAAACGGCTCGCCGAGCTGCATCTGCGGGCGCAGCGTCTCGAGGCGGTCGCCGAGCTGTCGTCGAGCCTGGCGCACGAGATCAAGAATCCGCTCGCTTCGATTCGCTCATCGGTGGAGCAGCTCGCCCGCTCCACGCGCACCAATCCAGACGAAAAATTCCTGGCGGGATTGATCGTCCGGGAAAGCGATCGCCTGTCGCGCCTGCTGTCCGAGTTCCTCGATTTCTCGCGGGTGCGCGTGACCGAATGCCGCCCGCTCGATCTGCATCAGGTGGCCGCCGCGGCCATCCGGCTGGTGCGGGAGCATCCCGACTGCCCCGCGGACGCGCAGATCACCCTGGAAGGGGAGGTCACCGCGATGGAGGGCGACGAGGACTTGCTGCACCGGGTCGTGTCGAACCTGCTCCTGAACGCCGTTCAGGCGACGGGCCCCGGCGCCCGGGTGGTGGTGCGGACCGGTCGCTCGTCGCTGCAGGACCTGCCGGGGGGCGCGGGGATCGACAATCCCGTTTCGTTGCGGGTCACCGACAATGGGCCGGGGATCCCCGAGCCCGTTCGGGCCCGGCTGTTCGAGCCGTTCGTCACCGGTCGCACGGGAGGGACGGGCCTCGGGCTCGCCATCGTGCAGCGCGCGGTCGAGGCGCACCGCGGCCTGGTTTTGGTGGACACTACCGCGGGCCGGGGGACCACGTTCATCGTGCACTTCCCCGCCGCCCGCCGCAAAGAGGAGGCCGCTTGAGCACCCAGCCGTCGATTCTGATCGTTGACGACGAGCAAAGTATCCTCGACACGCTCCGCATTCTTCTCAAGAACGAGGGGTTCGAGGTCGTAACCGCCCAGGGAGGCAAGGCCGGACTGGAGCAGCTGGCCGCGTCGGCTCCCGACATCGTCCTGACCGACATCAAGATGCCGGGCGTCACCGGCATCGAGATTCTCGCCGCGGTCAAGGCGCAGGACCCGGAGACGCCGGTGATTCTCATGACGGCGCAGGCCTCGCTGCAGAGCGCGATTCAGGCGGTGAACGAGGGGGCGTTCCACTACGTCCAGAAGCCCTTCTCCAACGACGAAATCGTGGCGCTCTGCCGGCGGGCGGCCGAGGTGCGCCGCCTCAAGGCCGAGAACAAACAGCTCAAGCAGGAGATTCGCCGCCGCGAGCGCTCCGGGCTCGTCAAGCCGCTTGGCAAGGCGCGCGCGTTCCAGGAAGTGCTGCGCCTGGTGGAGCAGGTGGCCCCCACCGAGAGCACGGTGCTGATCCAGGGCGAGTCGGGCACCGGTAAGGAAGTGATCGCGCGCTACATCCACGAGCTGTCGGCGCGGAGCGACGGCCAGTTTCTGTCCATCAACTGCGGCGCGCTGCCCGAAAGCCTGCTCGAGTCGGAGCTGTTCGGCCACGAGAAAGGCTCGTTCACCGGCGCGGTGCGCGACAAACAGGGGCTCTTCGCCGCCGCGCGGGGCGGCACGTTCTTCCTGGACGAAATCGGCGAGATGTCGCCCGCCACGCAGGTCAAGCTGCTGCGCGTGCTCCAGGAACGGGAAGCCATCCCGGTCGGCGGCACCGCCGCGATCCCGGTCGACGTGCGGGTGGTGGCCGCGACCAATCGCGACCTCGAAGAGGACATCAAGCGCGGCCGGTTCCGGACCGACCTCTACTACCGGCTGAACGTGATCGCGATCCACCTGCCGCCGCTGCGCGAGCGCCGCGACGACATCGAAATCTTCGTCACGGCGTTCCTCGAACGCATCGGTCAGGAGCGCGGCGACCCGCCCAAGCGGCTCGACCGCGAAGCGTTCGACGCCATCATGCAGTACGACTGGCCCGGCAACGTGCGCGAGCTGGAGAACGCGCTCGAGCGCGCCGGCGTGCTCACCAAAGGGGACACGATCGGGCTGTCCGCGATGCCCGCGAAGATCACGGAGCATCGTGCCGAGCCGCTCGTGGCGGAGCGCCCGCACGTGAATCCCACCCTCGACGTCGTGGAGCAGGCGTACATCACGTGGGTGCTGCAGAGCGAGGGGGGGAACAAGACCAGGGCCGCCGAAGTGCTCGGCATCGATCCCTCGACCCTGTATCGCAAGCTCACCCGCTACGAGGGCGGTGAGAAGACCGACAAACCGGGGGCGGAGGCGTGAAGCTCTCGGTCCTGATCCCCGTCTACAACGAAGCGGCGACGCTCGAGCACCTGGTGGCAGCGGGTGCGCGCCATTCCGGTTTCGCTCGAGGTGATCGCGATCGATGACGCGTCGCGCGACGGGTCGGCGGCGGTGCTGGAACGGCTGCACGAGGCCCGCACCATCGACCACCTCGAGCGCCACCCGGTGAACCGCGGCAAGGGGGCCGCCATCCGCTCGGGGATCGCGCGGGCCACCGGTGACGTGATCGTCATCCAGGACGCGGACCTCGAGTACGACCCGGCCGACCTGCCGGGCCTGCTTGAAGCCGATCCTGGACGGAAAGGCCGATGCGGTGTTCGGATCGCGCTTTCAGGGAGGGCCCCACCGCGTGCTGTACTTCTGGCACTACGTCGGGAACAAGGCTCTCACCCTCCTCTCCAACATGTTCACGAACCTGAACATCACCGACATGGAGACGTGCTACAAGCTGGTGCGCACGGACCTGATGAAGCGTCTGCCGCTCACGGCGAACCGGTTCGGATTCGAGGTCGAGATCACCGCGCGGCTGGCGCAGGTCGGGGCGCGCATCTGGGAGCAGCCCATCTCCTACAGCGGCCGCACCTACGCCGAAGGGAAGAAGATCACCTGGAAGGACGGAGTCGCCGCCTTCTTTCACATCCTGCGCTACAACCTCTTCCCGCCGGCCGGGGATTGGCGCAGGCGCTGACCCCCGCCCGCGCCGGCACTCGGCGTCGGGATGGTCGTGCTCGCCGGCGGTGCACTCACTCTCAATCACGATCTGGTCGGCGTCTTCTACGACGACGGCCTGTATGCCGGGCTCGCCGTCGCCCTCGGCGAAGGCCTGGGCTACGTGCATCCGCATCTCCCCGGCGCTCCGGCGGCAATCCACTATCCGCCCCTCTACCCGCTGCTCCTGGCCCCGCTGTTCGCAACGTTGTCGGTCGAGACGGCCGCGTTCGCGGCCAAGATCCTCAACCTGCTGCTCGGCGCCATCGGCGCCGGCCTCGTGGCCTGGTATGCCGTCCGGGCGAACCTGCTGGGCGACCGCGCGCCCGCCTGGCTTGCCCCGGCCCTCGTCGCGGCCAGCGCGCTGTCGATGCCGGTGCTCGCGATCCAGAGTGTCCTGTTCGCCGAGCCGCTCTTCGGAGTCTGGCTCGCCGCCGCCGTGATCCTGGCCGGGGACTCCTCCGCCGCGCTGGTCTTCCACCACTTCCGCCGCGCTTGCCGGGACTGGCCGCGGCGCTCGCGCTGCTCACCCGCTCCCTGGGTGTAGCCGCGGGAGCCGGCATCGCCCTGTATCTCGTCCTGGTGCGACGGGCCCCATGGGTGGACGTGCTTGCCGCGGTGGCCGGCGTGGTGGTGGCTGCTGCCGGCTGGGGGGCGTGGGTGGTGCGGCATTCGGGCGGGCTCGATCCTGCCCTGGCGATGAACTACGGCAGCTACTTCGAGACCGTCCAGCAGGCGGGCCTCGGCGTGTTTCGCGCCAGCGCGCGCGACCTGCCGCGGCCCCTGGCCGATCTCGTGTTCGGCGGACTGCCGGCGCCGCTCTACTATCTGCTTGGCGCCGTCGCGCTCGCCATCGGCCTGTATGGCCTCACCCGCATCGTGCGCCGCTCACCCATCGGCTTTACCCTGATCTGCTACTTCGCGATTCTCGCCATCTGGCCGTTCCCTCCCGACCGGTTCCTCTGGGCCGTGCTCCCGTGGCTGGTGCTCGTGTGGGCTGCGGGGGCGCTGGCGCTGCTCGAGCGCCCGGCGCTTCGCCTCCCCGTGGTGATCGTGGTGTTGACAATGGTCGCGGGGTACGGGTGGCGCGAGGCGCGCGGCTTCGCCGGACGCTGGTGGGGGCTCACCGCGTCGCAGATCTCCGCCAATTTTCGAGAGCTGCTGCCCTGGGTGCGGACCCTGCCACCGGGCAGCGTGCTCGCCACCGACGACGAAGCGCTGGTCTGGCTGTACACGCGGCAGCCCGCCGTCCCCTTCTATATCTATGGGTACCGCGGCTCCACGGAGATCCACCCGACCCCTGCCGAGCATCGCGCCTACCTCGAGCGTCAGGGCGTAACGCACGTCCTGCTCGCGGGTTTCGGTGGCGGCTCCGCCAAGGAGCTCGATACCCTGCTCGGCGCCTACCCGGGGTGGCTCACCATCGTCCGCCGCTGGCCGGGCGGCCGGACCGTATTCGCCGTGAACCGTGACCGCTAAGCGGCTCTACCTCGCGGTGGGTGCCGCGGCCGCGATCGTGTACGTCGGCGCCCTGTGGAACCGTTTCGCGCTCGACGACAACCCCATCGTCCTGTTCAACCCGCTGTTCCACGCTCCCGGCGCCACGTGGCGGGCGTTCCTCACCTCGTACTGGCCACCACAGGTCGGCGGTGGCCTGTACCGGCCGCTGGCGATTGCGAGTTACGCGCTGGACTGGTCCATCGGGCACGTGGGCTGGTTCCACGGGATGAACATCGTGTGGCACGCCGGCGTCAGCGTGCTGGTGGCGGGGCTGGTGCGGCGCTGGAGCGGAGACACCGCGGCGCTGGTGAGCGGGCTGCTGTTCGCGGTGCATCCGGTGCACGTGGAGGCGGTGGCGAACATCGTGGGCCGGGCCGAGCTGATGGCGGCGCTGTTCGCGCTGCTGGCGGTGTACGCGGCGCTTGGGGCGGGACAGCGTGGCGTTGAGCGCGGCGGCGCTCGTGGCGGGGCTGTTGAGCAAGGAGAACGCGGCGGTGGTGCCGGGGCTGGTGGTGTGGGGTTGGATGCTGGGCTTCCAGCGCCCGTCCCGCCGCCGCATGCTCGCCTACGCCGCCAGCTGGGTCGCCGTCGCCGCGGCCTACGTCGTGGTGCGCCACACGGTGCTGCGCGACAACGCTTTGATCTACAACCTCGCGCCCGTGTTCATCGGCGCCTCGCCCTGGCAGATCCGGCTGACGGCGGTGGCGGCGTTCGCGGATGTAGCGCGCCTGCTGGTGTTCCCCCTGACGTTGCGGGTGGATTACTCCCCGGCCGAGCGCACCCTGGTCACCACGCCGTTCGATCCGCGGTTTGCGCTGGGCCTGCTGTGTGTGGCGGTGTGGGGTGGGCTGCTGGCGCTGGCCTGGCGCCGGGGCCGGCGGGTGGAGGCGTTCGGGTTGGGGTGGATCGCGATCGCGCTCTTGCCGGTGGCGAATCTGGTGTTTCCGGTGGGGATCCTGGTGGCGGAGCGGACGCTGTATCTGCCGTCGGCGGGGCTGGCGCTGGCGGCGGGGGCGTGGCTCAAGGATCTGGCACCGGCGCGCCTGCGATTGGTGGCGGTGGTGCTGGTACTGGCCGGCGGTGTGCGCACCGCGCTCCGGGTGCCGGTGTGGCGCGATGTGAACTCGGTGGTCCTGAGCGAGCTCGAGGATTCGCCCCGCTCCTACGACGGGCCCGCGAAGATGGTGACGCTCTACCTCAACAGCCATCAACCCGAACGCGCCCTCGAGGCTTTCGAGCGGTCGACGGCGATCTACGATCAAACGCTCCCCTGGCTGTACGTGACGGGTGCAGAGGCCGCGTTCGCCATCGGCCGGACTGCCGTAGCCGACTCACTATTGCAGCGCCTCGAGCGCGCATGCGTGCGCTGCGAGCACTACTATCAGTACGAAGCGGTGGCCGCCCTCGCGCGGGGCTACACCGCATTTGCCGATACGCTGCTCGCGCGCGCCCAAAGGAGTGTCGCCGCACGCCATGACCGCTAGACGTCTGTATCTCGCCGTCGCCGCCTGCGCGGTGGTTGTCTACCTCGGGGCCATCTGGAACCGCTGGGCGCTCGACGACATCCCGATCATCTACTACAACCCGCTGGTCCACGACCTGAGCGGCGTGTGGCGGGCGTTCGTGTTGCCGTACTGGCCGCGCGAGCTCGGGGGACAGCTGTACCGGCCGCTGGCGATCGCGAGTTTCACGCTGGACTGGTCCATCGGGCACGTGGGCTGGTTCCACGGGATGAACATCGTGTGGCACGCCGGCGTCAGCGTGCTGGTGGCGGGGCTGGTGCGGCGCTGGAGCGGCGACACCGCGGCGCTGGTCGAGCGGGCTGCTGTTCGCGGTGCATCCGGTGCACGTGGAGGCGGTGGCGAACATCGTGGGCCGGGCCGAGTTGATGGCGGCGCTGTTCGCGCTGCTGGCGGTGTATGCGGCGTTGGGGCGAGACAGCGTGGCGTTGAGCGCGACGGCGCTCGTGGCGGGGCTGTTGAGCAAGGAAAACGCGGCGGTGGTGCCGGGGCTGGTGGTGTGGGGTTGGATGCTGGGCTTCCAGCGCCCGTCTCGCCGCCGCATGCTCGCCTACGCCGCCAGCTGGGTCGCCGTCGCCGCGGTGTACGCGGTGACCCGTCACACCATCCTTCACCCCCTGGCCCGGATCGAGAATATCGCGCCGGTGTTCGTCTGGGCCTCGCCCTGGCAGATCCGGCTGACGGCGGTGGCGGCATTCGCCGATGTAGCGCGCCTGCTGGTGTTTCCCCTGACGCTGCGGGTGGATTACTCCCCGGCCGAGCGTACCCTGGTCACCACGCCGTTCGATTCGCGGTTTGCGCTGGGCTTGTTGTGTGTGGCGGTGTGGGGTGGGCTGCTGGCGCTGGCCTGGCGGCGGGGCCGGCGGGTGGAAGCGTTCGGGTTGGGGTGGATCGCGATCGCGCTCTTGCCGGTGGCGAATCTGGTGTTTCCGGTGGGGATTCTCGTGGCGGAGCGGACGCTGTATCTGCCGTCGGCGGGGCTGGCGCTGGCGGCGGGGGCGTGGCTCAAGGATCTGGCGCCGGCGCGCCTGCGACTGGTGGCGGTGGTGTTGGTACTGGCCGGCGGTGTGCGCACCGCGACTCCGGGTGCCGATCTGGCGCGATGCCAGCTCGGTCATCTTGAGCGAGCTGGAAGATTCACCCCGCTCCTACGACGGGCCGGCGCGCATGGTGGGCGTCTACCTGAGCAAGGGTCAGAACGAGAAGGCGATTGAGGCATTCCGCGCTTCGACCGCCATCTACGACCGGTTCCCCTGGGTGTATGTGTGGGGTGCCGATGCGGCCTTCGGGCTCCGGCGTCCGGCCCTCGCCGATTCGATGCTCCGTCGCCTGGAGGAGCTTTGCAATCGGTGCGCCTACTACTACCGCTACGAAGCGAATGGCGCGCTGGCGCGGGGCGACACCGCGACCGCCGACTCGCTGCTCGCACGGGTGAAGGCGTTTCGACGAGCCGTGAAGCGCTGGCTGATCTTCGCGGCTGCTGCTGCGCTCTACCTGCCGACGGTGCGCCACGATTTCGTGGAGGACGACCGTCTCATCGTCGCGAACAATCCCACCGTGCACTCGCTCTCTCAGGCCGTCCACGGGTTCAGCCGTCCCTACTGGCCGCCGCCCAACGCCGGGGGCCTGTACCGTCCGCTGACGATTCTGAGTTACGCCGTGGATTGGTGGCTGGCCGGGGGCCGACCCTGGCTGTTCCATCTCCTGAACGCGCTGTGGCACGGCGTCGCCGCGCTCCTGGTGGTGCTGGTCGTCGCGCGCTGGCTACCCGAGCCGGCAGCGCTCGCGGCGGGCCTCGTCTTCGCGCTGCATCCGGTCCATGTCGAAGCGGTTGCCGGAGTCGTAGGCCGCGCCGAGCTGCTCGCGGCCGTGGGGATACTGGGCGCCGTGGTGAGCGCCCGCCGCCGCTCGTGGGCCGTCGCCGTCGCGTGCGCGGGTGTCGCGATGCTCAGCAAGGAACACGGCGTCGTGGCCGGCATGGTCGTCTTGATCGACGACTGGCTGCGGCCCCCCGGCACGCGCCGCTACCCGGCGGGCCTCTACCTGGCACTGGCCGTCGTCACCGTCGGGTTCCTCGCGCTGTGGGCGAAGATTGGAGCCGCCGCCTCGGTCGATGTCGCCGCACCGTTCCTCGGGGTGGGAGTGGGCCAGCGCCTCGCGCTGGCGTTCCCCGCGATCGCGCGCGCCGCTCGGTTACTGGTGTGGCCGATCGGGCTGTCGACGGATTATGGGCCTCAAGTCCTCCCGATGCGCACCGGCATTTCACTCGCCGCCGTCACCGGCGCCGCGATCGTGGTCGGAGTACCGGGTCTGGCCTGGTCGTGCCGGCGCCGCTGGCCGGCGCTCAGTTTCGCCGCACTCGCGACTGCGCTGTGCTGCCTGCCAACCTCCAATCTCTTGTTCGCATCCGGCGTCGTGTTGGCGGAGCGCAACCTCTACATGGCGGTGCTGCTGGTCTCGGTGCTGGCGGGATATGCGGTGGTCGCTGGCCATCGTGCGCTGGGGCGCGCGCCGGACCGGCGGATCGCGTTCGCGATTCTCGCTATCGGTCTCGGCGCAGGTTCGTTCATCCGCCTCGGAGCGTGGCGCGACAACCGCGCGTTCTTGCTCACGCTGCTCGCCGATCACCCGGAGTCGTACCGCGCACACGCATCGGCCGCCGCGGTCCTTGCCGGGATGCGAGATACCGCTTCGGCCCGGCGCGAGTATGCACGGGCCGTCTCACTGTTCAACGGCGATCCGCACCTCAACGCCGCGTACGCCCTCTATCTCGCCGGCCTCGGGGACACCGCGCAGGCGCGCGCGCTGGCGGCGCAGGCTCGCGCCCTCCTCGTGCGGGAGCACGTGGCGCTTCGTGCTCAGTTCGTCGTAGCGCTCAGGCGGGGTGACCGGGGTCGAGCGCGCGCGCTGGCGGACACGGCCGGAACCTGGTTTCCGTGGGACAAATCGTGGTACGATCAATACTTGCACCAGCAATAGTGCAGTTTTTTGCAGGCGCCAGAATCTCGCGAATTTCTCGCTGATACCCGCAAATTGCCAAGGGCTTGCTATGTGACCAGAGCTTTCTGGTCACACGTTAACACATTGTAATTCAGTGACTTAGCTGACTTTTCCGGACGGGGCATGAGCTTTGCCCCGTCCCTGACCCCATCGCAATCGCTTTTTGGCTGGTCAACGAAGTCACCGTCAACCGGAGCGTCTGAAATGAACCGCAAGGGTTTTACACTGATCGAGTTGTTGATCGTCGTGGTGATCATCGGCATCTTGGCCGCCATCGCGATCCCGAAGTTCGCCAACACGAAGGAAAAGGCGTACATCGCCTCCATGAAGTCGGATCTGCGCAACCTGGTGACCGCCGAGGAGGCGTATTTCGCCGACTCGATCAAGTACACCACGGCCGTGTCGTGCACCAATCCGGCGCCGGCGGGTTCGGTCTCGTTCTGTACGACGACCGGCAATACGCTGGGCACGGTGACGACTGGTACTGGTACGCAGGCGGGTTGGACGGTGAACGTCACCAACACCAACACGTCGAAGAGCTGCGGCATCTACATCGGCGCCGTGACGCCGACTGCTCCGGCTTCGGCCGCGTCGCCTGAGGGCGCGCCGGTCTGCCAGTAAGCTTCTCAGTCTGACGCATCACGGAGCGGCGGGGGTAACCCCGCCGCTCTCGCGTTTTGAGCCATTGCAATTGGCAAGATAGATGGCACAAGGCCCGTGTCCTGGAGACCGGGGACGTAAGGCATTCCCCCACCCTTGGGCCGCATAGCCCTCACGTGCAACGGCTTAGCGAATTCGACGTCCTGAGGTATGTCCTTTGCGTATCCTCGCCCCGAGTTGGCGCCCTGCCACCTGTTTCACCGCCGTTGAAAACCACACGTTCCCAGGAGCACTGAAATGAACCGCAAGGGCTTTACGCTGATCGAGTTGTTGATCGTCGTGGTGATCATCGGCATCTTGGCCGCCATCGCGATCCCGAAGTTCGCCAACACGAAGGAAAAGGCGTACATCGCCTCCATGAAGTCGGATCTGCGCAACCTGGTGACCGCCGAGGAGGCGTACTTCGCCGACTCGATCAAGTACACCACGGCCATTTCGTGCGCCAATCCGGCGCCGGCGGGTTCGGTCTCGTTCTGTACGACGACCGGCAATACGCTGGGCACCGTAACGACTGGTACTGGTACGCAGGCGGGTTGGACGACGAACGTCACCAACACCAACACGTCGAAGAGCTGCGGCATCTACATCGGCGCCGTGACGCCGACTGCTCCGGCTTCGGCCGCGTCGCCGGAAGGCGCGCCGGTCTGCCAGTAAGGTTCTCAGTCTGACGCATCACGGAGCGGCGGGGGTAACCCCGCCGCTCCGAGACTTTCGGTACCGCAATTAGCGGAATCGGTCGCACAAGACCCCGCTTTTGAGAGCCCAGGATGTAGGGCTTTTCCCCGCCGTAGTATCCTATCGCGACCACCCGCAACGCCTTAGCAAAATTCGACCTCGTGAGCATGGCCCTTGCTTCACGTGGATCACGAGTTGGCACTCTGCCACCTGCTCCACAGCCGTTGATCCACACGTTCAATGGGGTACTGAGATGAACCGCAAGGGCTTTACACTGATCGAGCTGTTGATCGTCGTGGTGATCATCGGCATCTTGGCCGCCATCGCGATCCCGAAGTTCGCCAACACGAAGGAAAAGGCGTACATCGCCTCCATGAAGTCCGACATGCGCAACCTGGTGACCGCCGAGGAGGCGTATTTCGCCGACTCGATCAAGTACACCACGGCCGTGTCGTGCGCCAATCCGGCGCCGGCGGGTTCGGTCTCGTTCTGTACGACGACCGGCAATACGCTGGGCACCGTGACGACCGG
Organism: uncultured Gemmatimonadales bacterium; assembly: GCA_963844035.1. Lineage (GTDB taxonomy): Bacteria > Gemmatimonadota > Gemmatimonadetes > Gemmatimonadales > GWC2-71-9 > AG25. The sequence continues at coordinate 159,792 of CAWJMT010000004.1, read as the reverse complement.
TACGGGTACGCAGGCGGGTTGGACGGTGAACGTCACCAACACCAACACGTCGAAGAGCTGCGGCATCTACATCGGCGCCGTGACGCCGACGGCTCCGGCTTCGGCCGCGTCGCCTGAGGGCGCGCCGGTCTGCCAGTAAGCAGGTCGGCTGGGTAGTCAGGGAGCGGCGGGGCTTTCCCCGCCGCTCTTTTCTTGTATTGTGGCGTCATGGCTTCCAAGCCGTCGCTGCGTACCGAGCTGCTCTTCAACCTGGCGTTCCTCGCCGCCACCGCCCTGCTGCTCGGAGCTGTGACGGTCGTCCTGGTCACCGCCCTCGCCCCCAATCGTGCGCTTCCCTTCGTTCTCACCGTCGTTCCTCTCGACGTGATCGTCTTCATTTTCTTCGGGCGCTACCTGGTGGGCCGGCTGGTGCTGCGCCCGGTCGAGCGACTCGTCGCGGTGGCCGATGCGGTGGCCGGCGGAGATCTCGGAGCCCGCGCCGAAGAGGCGGAGACCCGCGACTTCGAAATGCTGTCCAAGCGCTTGAACCGCATGACGGACTACCTGCTCGACGCCCAGAGCCAGCTCGTCCGCACCGAAAAACTCGCCAGCGTGGGGCGGCTCGCCGCCGGGATCGCGCACGAGGTGGGAAACCCGCTGGGCGCGATGGGCACCTACGTCGAAGTGCTGCGGCGCCGTGGCGCGGATCCGGAGGTGGTGGCCGGCTTGGGCCGGGAGATCGACCGGATCGACCGGATCGTCCGCAGCCTCCTGGACTATGCGCGGCCGCAGGAGGAAGCTCTGGTCCCCCTCGACCCCGGGACCATCTTACAGGGCGCCCATGCCCTGCTCAGCGCTCAGGGGGTTCTGAAGGCGGTCTCGGCCGCGGTGGAAGTCACCCCGGACGTGCCTCAGATTCTGGGACGCGCCCATCTCCTGGAGCAGGTGATCGTGAACCTCGTCTTGAACGCCGTGGACGCCACTCCTCAAGGGGTGGTGGTACTGGGTGCGCGGGGGTGGGAGTACGAACGCCGCGCCGCGCCGCGGCGCGAGACCGACCACGGTTCGGTTGGTTTCCAGCGCGGGTTCGAGCGCCGCCCGGGACGGGCGGATTTCGCGCTGGGTGAGCCTGGGGCCCTGCTGTTCGTGGCCGACTCGGGACCGGGGGTGGCCGCGGGGAATCGCGAGCGCATCTTCGATCCGTTCTTCACCACCAAGGAGCCGGGCCGCGGCACCGGGCTCGGCCTGGCGATCGTCGCCCGAGCGGTGGACGACATGGGGGGCGTCGTGTGGGTCGATACCGCGCGGGAGGGTGGAGCCGCATTCAAGATGTTCTTTCCGGCCGCTGATCGCGCGAGGCGTAACGACGCATGAGTCGAGTCCTGGTGGTGGACGATGAGCCGGGCCTGCGCCAGTCGCTCGGCCTGCTGCTGGCGGACGCCGGGTACTCGGTCACGTCGGAGAGTGACGGCGCCAAGGCGCTCGCGCGCGCAATGGCCGAGCCGTTCGATCTGATCCTGTGCGACGTACGGATGCCGGAGATGGGCGGGCTCGAGTTCCTGCGCGCGTACAAGGATGCGGGAGGTGCAGCCCTGATCGTCATGATGAGCGCATACGGGGGTGAAGAGTCCGCCCTCGCCGCGATGAAGGAAGGGGCGTACGACTACATCCCCAAGCCGTTCCGCCCCGACGAGGTGGTCCTCACCCTCCGCAAGGCGGAGGAGCGGGAGCGGCTTCGCCACACCGTCGCGACACTCAAAGCACAGCTCGACAGCAGTCCGGTGAACCGCGCCCTCATCGCCGAGAGCGCGGCGATGAAACAGGCGCTCGCCCTCGTGGCCCGCGTGGCTGAGCACCGCACCACCGTGCTCATCACCGGCGAGCGGGGGACGGGGAAAGAGGTCATCGCGCAGGCGATTCACCGCGCCAGCCCGCGCGCCGCGCAGCCGTTCGTCGCCGTGAACTGCGCGGCCATTCCCGATGCGCTGCTCGAGTCCGAGCTGTTCGGTCACGTGAAGGGTGCATTCACGGGTGCGGCGGGAGACCGGCCGGGCCTGTTCGAGCAGGCCGACGGCGGCACCCTGCTGCTGGACGAGATCGGCGAGCTGCCGCTGGCGCTCCAGGCGAAGCTGCTGCGCGTCCTGCAGGAGGGGGAGATCCGCCGCGTCGGCGACCAGCGGACGCGACGTCTGGATGTGCGCCTGCTCGCGGCCACCGCGCGCGACCTGGCGGGCGACGCCGCGGCCGGCCGGTTCCGGGAGGACCTGTTCGATCGGCTGAACGTGGTCGCGATTCACCTGCCGCCGCTCGCCGCGCGGCGTGAAGACATCGCGCCGCTGGCGCGGCACTTCGTGGCGCGGCTGGCGCACCGCTTCGGCCGTCGTCTCTCGATCAGTCCGGCGGCCCTGGCGTGGTTGGAGCAGCAGGAATGGCCCGGCAACATTCGCCAGCTCGAGCACGCGCTCGAGCGGGCCGCGGTACTGTCGGACGCGACCGTGCTCGAGCCCGACCATTTCCGGCCCGAGGCGCGCGCGGCCGCTCCGGCGTGCGCCCCGGTCCGATGGCAATGCCGGGAACGCTGGAGGAGGCGGTGGAGGCGGCGGAACGCCGCACCATCGCGGCCGCGCTGGCGGCGACCGGCGGCAGCCGGCGCGACGCGGCTCAGCGGTTGGGGATCAGCCTGCGGACGCTCTTCTACAAGCTCAGGCAGTACCAGCTCGACTAGTGCAACGAGTTGCACTAGTGCGGGATCTTGCGCCCGCGAGCGGCGCGTCCAATTCACTCAAGTCATTGTCACTACGCATGTTAATTCATGGCATGCGACCTGCCTACGTGGCGAGGCAAATGGGGGATTTCTTATGCGCCTAGGTCGTCGTGGTGTCACACTGATCGAGCTGTTGGTGGTTTTCATCATTCTCGGGATGATCGTCGCGTTCGCGGCCCCGAAGATCGACGTGACCAAGTACCAGGTCGAGAGCGCCATGCAGGGCACCGGAATGCAGCTCTTGGCCCTCGAGCGGCAGTCGATCGCCAAGCAGCACGACATCATCGTGATGTTCGACACGGCCAAGCAGGCGCTGCGGGTGCACGAGGACAGGAACAACAACGGGACGGTGGAGGCCGGTGAGCGGGTCCGGTCGATTCCGCTGGGCGACAAGATCGTGTACGGGAAAGGCTCAGCGACGGCGCTGGCGCAGATCGGCGCCGGTCCGCTGTCGTTCACGAAGACCGTGCAGGGCTACAAGGCCCTGGTGTTCCACCGCGATGGCAGCGCGAGCGAGCCGGCGGGATTCTACCTGATCTCGAAACGCGGCAGCGAACTACGCGTCGTACGCCAAAGATGCGCGCGCCATCACGCTCGATCGCGCGACCGGCCGGGCTTCCTGGTCTCGGTACAACGGCACCACCTGGGTGAGGGCGTTCTGACAATGGCCAATTCACGCGGATTCACATTGATCGAAGTCGTGGTGGCCTTGACGATCCTGCTGGTCGTCATGGTGGGGCTGGTCACGATGACGGGGAAAACGGCGAACATCGCGGCGGTCAGCGATCGCCAGGAAGCGGCCATGCAGCTCGTGAACGACCGGCTCGATCAGATCCGGACCGATCCGAACTATGTCACGCTCGACAGTCTGTACGCGACGACGGAGACGAGTTTCCCAACATTGCCCGGGTTCCAGCGGGTGACGCAGATCATCCGCACGACGACGGGCTCCAACGACTATAAAAAGATCACCGTGACGGTGACCGGGCCGGGATTGACGGCTTCGGTCGCGCGGACGGTGACGGTGGCGGCGCCATGATCGACATTCGGCGGGACGGCGAGCGCGGCATGACGCTCGTCGAAATGATGCTGGCCTTGCTCGTGTTCTCGTTCGTCATGGGCGCGACGCTGGCCTTCCTGAAGGCGCAGAGCCGCGGCTTTGCGCTGGGGAGCGAGCGCGTGTCGATGTATCAGAACACGCGCTACATCCTGAACGAGATGGAGAAGGATCTGCGCACGGCCGGGGCGGGGACCACGGATGCGCAGCCCCAGCTCATCTACGCCAGCAACACCGTCGTCGCGATGAACGCGAACTACTGGACCAACACCGCGGGCGACGTGTTCGCGGTCTACTACAATCCCGACGCGCCCGACAGCACCGTCCTGGCGTTGACCCAGTCGCAGAAGTACACGCTGCCGGGGACGTCGTTCGGGTACCCGGACACGTCGTACCTGGTCAGCGGCCTGAACAGCGGGGCGGAGACGATCATCTTCTACTTCGCGCTGGACACGACGACCGCCCGCACGGACGACTACTTGCTGTACCGCAAGATCAACGTCAGCGCGCCCGAGGTCGTGGCGCGGAACATCCTGCAGACCGGGACCACCCCGTTCCTGCAGTACTACCGGCAGATCACGCCGCTGGGATCGCCGGCGTCGATCGTGCTGCACTCCGCGGCTGCCTTGCCGCTGATGCACAGCGTCAAGATCCATCTGTCCCCGGGCGACACCGGGGCGTATCGCGCTCATCGACAGCCTGCGCGCGGTGCGGGTGAACTTCACGGCCTCGAACGGCCGCACCGGCACCGCCGAGCGGAAGCGCACCATCTCGCGCATGATCCTGCTCCCCAACGCGGGGCTCGCGAACAGCAGGTCGTGCGGTGACCCGCCGCAGCCTGGGCGTCACCCCGGTGTCCGTGCCCGGCGTCATGCCCGCGACGATCAAGATCACGTGGGCCAAGGGGACCGACGAGAGCGGCGGCGAGAAGGACATCGAGCGCTACGTGCTCTGGCGCCGCCAGTCCATCAATCCCGATTGGGGCGACCCGATCATCAGCTATCCCGTCCGGACAGGCCACGTACCAGTACGTGGACTTCGGGGTGGCGACAGGACTTCAGTACTACTACGCCCTGGCGGCGCAGGATTGCACGCCGTCGCTGTCTCCGATGGCATCCAGTCTCATCACCACAGCTCCTTGAGGAGAGTTTCTATGACGTCCCATGCGGCATTGCGTAACGAGCGAGGCATCGCGCTGGTGGTTGTGCTGTTGGTCGTGCTGGCCATTGCGGCCATCGCGGCCGGCGCCGCCCTGCTCGGGTCGAGCACCAGCCTGATCTCCGTCTTTCACACCCGTATGAGCGTCATGGAAGAGACGGCCGACGCGGGACTGGAGGAAGCGCGCTCCATGGTCAACGCGGCGAAGACGAACTACCCGGACACCGGGTACAAGGTTCTGGAAAACGGTGTGGCGGTCTACAATGCCGCCGGCGCCGTGATCCCGAACATCAAGCGCTGGACGTACGTCGGGCCGATCGGTATTTCAACCGGCCAGTTCGGCGTGTTCGGCAGCGCGGTGTCGGTGGTGCAGAACGCGCAGGGCGACCGGGTGATCCGCCGCGGCGAGATCTTCCAGGAGAGCTTCGCCAAGTACGCGTATTTCACCAACTCCGAGGGGAGCATTCAGTTCGGTTCCGGCGACCAGATCTTCGGGCCGGTGTTCACGAACGACAACATCTCGATCAACTCGGGCGGCATCACGTTCTGGGGCCCGGTGGCGACCCATGGAACCATCAGCGGGCAAAAGACGCTGCCCACGATCTTCAAGCAGGGATACAAAGAGAATGCGCCCTTGATTGCGTTCCCGCAGACCGCCGATCTCACCAAGCTCCAGGTCCAGGCGACGACGGGCGGCACCGACATCACCAGCACGACGGGGGGGGCCGTCGGGCAGGCGACGACCCGGATCGAATTCGTCGCGGTGGACCTGAACAACGACGGAAAACTCGACGGCATCGACGAAGGGTTCATGAGGGTCTACCAGGTGACCAGGACGACTCCGGCGAACTATGCCTGGTGGGTGGTGGCGGACACCGGCGGAACGTACGGAGCGTATAGCGCGGGCGGGCATCAAGAAATCCCGGAACTGCGGTCACATATCGGCCGCTGGAGCTGGCGCCCACACGTACTTCAAGACGTTCGCCCATCACACGCCGTACGGCAACTCGACTGCGCAGGACAGCGTGACGTGGGCCCTGACGCACGGCACCAACCTCCGTTGCTACCTGGGCGGGTCGGAGATGCTGAACGACTGGACCGCCACGAAGAACGTGCTCCTCCTCGGCGTCACGGGGACCGGTGCCACGTGCGCTGACGACCCCGTGCGACTCCATCGGCAAGTGGGTGCCCTGGGCGGGCGCCGTGAGCCCGAGCGTTACAACCAAGCGGAATTGTTTGCCCCAGAGTCCGCCTCTGCCCCGGGGATGCGGCGTACCTGTGGCCCATCACCCGGACGCTCAACCCCAACTTCAAGGGGGTGATCTTCGTGACCGGCAAGGTGGCGGTCAGCGGCGTGCTGCGTGGCCAGATGACGTTGGCGGCGACGGACAACATCATCATCGCGGACGACATCCTCTACGCCTCGAGCCCCGGATTGGGCATCCCGTGTCCCAGTGCCAACCGGGACATGCTGGGCCTGTTCAGCGGCACGGACATCGTTGTCGCCGACAATCTGATCAACAACCCCCTTCCCCCGATTGGCGGGGGTACCAACGCCACGTGGGATGATTCTCCGGACGAGTTCATCCAGGGGGTCTTGCTCGCCCTCGAGCAATTTCACGGTGGAGAACCACGACCTGGGCACGAAAACGGCCGAGCCATGCCAAACCAACGCCTGGGGACGCGGCTGTCTGTACCTGACGGGTGGCGTCATTCAGCAAACGCGCGGCGCGGTGGGTACCGGTGGCGGTACGGGTAACATGAAGCGGTATTCCTACGACGCGTGCGCAGCGACCAACCCGCCGCCGTATTTCCCGACGACGGGCCACTTCGCGGCCGGGCACTACTACGAGATCGAGCCGACGGGGTTCAACATCGCCACGTATTGGCCGCTGCTCACTCCGAGTCCATGACCTGCTAGCACCGCGGGGTCGGTAACACCTGAGCGGCCTGGGTTTCGGCGTCACGCCGAAGCTCAGGCCGCTCTTGTCATGCAACGCCCGGTGACGGGCTGCGCTCGTTTGGTACCCGAGTCCCGGCGCGAGCGCCGCATACTCCCGGCATGTCGACAGTCCCTTCCCAGCGTGGCTTCACCCTCGTCGAGCTGATGGTGGCGGTCGTCCTGTTCGAGGTGGGGCTCCTGGCCCTGCTTTCGACGACCGCCGCGGTCACCCGGATGCTCGCCCGCGGCCGCCACGCTGCTCTGGCCGCCACCCTCGCCACGCAGCGCCTGGAGCGGCTGCGCGTCACCGCCTGCGCCTCTCAGGTCCCGGGGTTGGAGGTTCACCTCGCGAACGGCGTGCCGATCGACTCGCTCAGCTGGCGCTTCGTGGACGCCGGGAAGGGGCACTGGTGGATCGTACTGCAAACCAGGTCCCGCACCGCGACGGGCGCGTGGCGGCGTGACAGCCTCGAGACCGAGATCTCGTGCCTGCCCTAGACCGGCGAGGACTGACGCTGATCGAGCTGCTCGTGTCGCTCGCCCTGCTGGGCGTCGTGGCCGCCGGGTTGCTCCGCGGTCTGTGGACGAGCCAGCGTGCATACCTCGCGCAGGCCGAGCGGGCCGCGGTGCAACAAAACCTCCGCGCGGCGTAGCCATCCTGCCGGCGGCGCTCCGGGAGCTCGACGCGGCCGATTCCGATATCACCGCCATGTCGGCCACGTCGATCACCCTGCGGGCGACGGAGCAGGTGGCGTTTCTCTGCACGGTGCCCGAGCAGCGGCGCTGCCGGTCTGCTCACCCTGCGCGTACGGGAGCGGCCATTCTTCGGGACTAGGGGCTCGTTCGAGGCCGGTGACTCGGTCCTGCTCTACCACGAAGGAGATCCAGCAGTCCGGAGCGACGACGATTGGCTGCGCGGCCTTGTCCTCGCAGCGACGAACCAGGATTGTCCCGACGCCGATCGCGCGCGACCGGGCTATGAATTGCTGCTGCGGCTGGCCGGGGCCGGCGCTGGCTTCACGAACGGATCGCCGCTGCGTGGTTTCGCCACGGTGACCTATGCCTCATACCGCTCGGGGGCGGACATGCAGTGGTACCTGGGACAGCAGCGCGCCGGCAGCACCGTTCAGCCGCTGCTCGGGCCACTCGCTGGCCCAAGCGGTTTGACGCTCACCTACTTCGATCGCACCGGGGCGCCGACGACCGTACCCACTGCAGTCGCGGCGGTCGAGCTGCGGGTGCGTGGCCGCACGACGCTGGCGACGGACAGCCTGGTGACCCGGGTCGCGTTGCGGAACAACCCACGGCGATGACCGGCACCGCTCGCGGTGAGCGCGGCATGGCGCTGGCCATGGCACTCTGGGTGCTGGTGCTAGTGGGGGTCCTCGCCGCCACCGTCAGCTTCCTCGGCGTTCAGGAGGCGCGCATGGGGGAGAGTATGCGCCGCGTCCCGCGCGCCTTCGGCGTGGCGGAGGAGGGCGCCGCTGCCGTGATCCGCACCTGGGATCCTACGATCTACAATCGCAGTGCCGCGCTTCCCCTCGACTCGGTTGCCGTGCCCGACGGATACCCTGGCGCCTGGACAGTCGCCGCACTCAAGACCGGAGCCTACGGGGGCCACGTCTACAAGCTGAACGGCGAGCTGTATCTCATCACCATCGTCGGGCGTGACTCGTCGTCGCCGATGCCGGAGCCCGGTGGGGGCGGGGGCAGGGGCGGGGAGGTACGGCAGCACGTTGGCGTGGTGGCGCACGTTCGGCCGGTAGCGTCCGGGGTCAAGGCGGCCCTAACGGCTGGCAAAGGGGTCCGGCTCTCGGGCCCGGTTAGGGTGGATGGTGCCGATCACGTCCCGACGGGATGGGGGCCCTGTGGCCCGCCGGACAGCCAACAGGCCGGCGTCCAGGCCCCAGGTGGCGCGGCCACCCTCGAAGGCATCACCAACAGCCAGCTCGCCGCGTGGGCGACCCACACGGTCGCCGGGCGAACCTTCGGCAGTGACATCGGGCCCGTCGTGGTGGCTGGGCGGTGCGACGAAACTGTCGTGACGAACTGGGGCGACGGCAGGGGACCTAACTATCCATGTGGCAATCACTTCCCCGTTGTGTCCGTCACTGGTGACGCCACGGTGAATGGAATCGCGGGGCAAGGGATTCTGTTGGTGGACGGGAGCCTAGTGGTACGCGGCGGCCTCGAGTGGTATGGTGTGGCGCTGATCCGCGGTGGCCTCACCGTGATCGCAGACCCGCTGCGAGCCACCGCGTTCATGGGAGCAGTGCTCGTCGAGGACAGTGTCGTGCTGCAGGGTGTTACCGGGGGATTGCTTGAGGTGACGTACTCTAAGTGCGCGATTTCAAAGGCGTTGGAGACGGTGGCATCGGCAGAGATGTTGCGGACGCGCGGATGGGTTGGCCTTCCTGATGTGCCTTAAGTGTTTGTCACCAAGGTAGTTTCGCTATCCAATCTCGTGTAGGTTCGAGGCTTGACAGGATAAGGGCCCAGCCTTACTGTAGTTTGCCCTCGCCCCCTCTGTCTCTAACTTTAGGCTGCAATGGCTCTCTTTGGCCTGCTGGGCGGCAAGAAAACGTCGGTTGGGCTGGATATCGGCTCCGGGATCATCAAGCTGGTCGTCATCGACCATTCCGGAAGCGAACCCGAGCTCATCAAAGTGGCCACGACGGAAGTCGCGACCGATGCCATCGTCGAAGGGGAAGTCATGGACCCCGGCATCGTGGCGGAGGCGGTTCGGGGTTTGTTCTCCACGGCGGGCGTGAAGCAGAAGTCCGTAGTCACGGCGGTCGGGGGGCGCGACGTCATCGTCAAGAAGATCCAGATGGACCGTATGAAGGAAGCGGATGCACGCGAAGTGATCCGCTGGGAGGCCGAGCAGCATGTGCCCTTCGACATGGCCAACGTGGAGCTCGATTTCCAGATCCTCGACCCGGATGCTGACGGGCTTCAGATGAACGTGCTGCTGGTCGCCGCCAAGCGGGAGCTGGTGGAAGGCCGCGTAGGCCTCCTCAAGGAAGCGGGGTTGCAGCCGGCGATCATCGACGTGGACGCCTTCGGCATCCACAACGCCTTCGAGCTGAACCATCCCGACGCCATGCAGGGGGTGGTGGGGCTCGTCAACATCGGCCACGAAGTGACCAACGTGAACGTCCTCGAGGACGGCGTGCCGGTCCTGACGCGGGATCTCTCGGTGGGTACGCGGCGGTTCCGCGAGGACCTGCAGCGGGAAAAGGGGCTCTCGGCGGAGGCGTCCGAGCAGGTGGTGCAGGGCCGGACGGCGAACTGCGGACCTGGCCGGCTATGTCGAGGCTCGGGGCGACGAAATCGCGGTCGGCGTCGAGCGGGCGGCGGCGTTTCTGGCCACTGCCTCGCGCTCGGCGGGTGGGTTGAGCGGGGTGTTTACGACCGGTGGGGGCGCCCGGATCCCGGGGCTGAACGAAGCGCTGGCCGAGCGGCTCAAGGTACCGGTCGAGCTGGCGAGTCCGTTGCAGCGGCTCAAGGTGCGGGACTCGGTGTTCGAGGCCGTGTCGGTCGATGAGCTGGCGCCGCTCCTGATGCTGTCGGTGGGCCTCGCGCTCAGGCGCACTTCATGATTGAAATAAATCTCCTACCCGGCAAGAAACGCGCGGCGCCGGGTGCCGGCTTCAAGCTCAAGCTTCCGGATTTCCGGGCGCTGCTGGCCAGCGTCACGAACCCCTGGCTCCTCGCAGCCAGCGCGTCGTGGGTGCTGCTGCTCGTCGGCGCCGGGGCGCTGTTCGTCACCAGCAAGGCGCGGCTCGCGGTGCTGAATTCCCGGCTGCAGGAGGTGCAGGTGGAGAAGCAGCGGTTCGACGCCGTGATCGCGCAGAAGCGCCAGTCGGAGAAGATGCGCGACTCGCTGCTGGCGGAGATCACGGTCATCCGCCGGATCGACAGCGACCGCTACGTGTGGCCGCACATTCTCGACCAGATCACCAAGGCGCTGCCACCGTACAGCTGGCTGACCGGCATCGCCGTCGCGACGGCGCCTGCTTCGCCGAATGCTCCGCCCGACACGAGCGCCGCTGCCGCAGCCCCGGCCGTGCGCTTCACCGTCACGGGGAGCACCGTGGACATCCAGGCGTACACGACGTTCCTGCGCCAGCTGTCCGCGTCGCCCTGGTTCACCGAGGTGGTTCCGGCGAGCTCCCAGACCGTGGTGGAGCAGGACCGGCCGGTGACCGCGTTCAGCGTGACGGCGCGGTATCGCGTCGCCGACTCCGTGTACATCCACACGGCCCCCCTTTCCCAGTCGCTGAGGTAGCCCGTGGCCCTGCTCCCCAGCGATCAACGAAGCCAGGTCATGATGCTGCTCACCCTCATGGCGCTCGGGGGTGGCTACCTGTTCTGGAACTACTACTACGACGGGGCGAGCAAACAGATCGCGGCCACATCGCAGCAGATCGACAGCCTGCGCACCATCGTCGAGCGGGCCAAGAAGGACCTGGCCGCGGGCACGATGGAAGACCTGCGGCAGAAGGTGGAGCGCTACCGCTCGATGCTCGGCTTGATGCGGCGCCTGGTGCCGGAGCAGAACGAAGTGCCGGCGATGATCGACGACATGTCCACGCGGGCCAAGGTGCGCGGCGTCACGATCGGGAGGATCGAGCCCATGCCGGTCGAGCCCGGACCGCCGTTCGACACGTACCGGTACAAGCTCGAGATCATGGGGCACTACGATCAGCTGGGTGAGTACCTGTCCGACATCGCCAGCCTGCCACGCATCGTCGTGCCGCAGGACGTGGTGGTGAAGCCGGCCTCGCAGGGCGCGCAGCGGCTGTTGAACGACACGCTGGGCACGCTGCTCCAGGTGAATCTGGCGGTGCGGACCTTCGTCAAGTCGCCGCCGCCGGTCAGGCCGGTGGCGAAGCCCGGCGCCAAGCAATGAGAACGACCACGTGGTCCTTCGGGGCGTTCGGTCTCGCCTGGCTCGCGGCGGCGGGCGCTCGCGGCCCAGGCGGCGGCGCCGGACACGACGCACCGCGATTCCGCGTCGGTCGCGCTGGTGCGCGAGGTGTTCGCGTACGAGGGCGGAGGGCGGGATCCGTTCGTCTCGCTGCTCAAGTCGGGGGACATCCGGCCGCTCCTGACGGATCTCAAGCTGGTGGGCATCTACTATGACCAGCGCTATCCGGTACGCAGTGTCGCGGTCATGCGCGACGTCACGAATGGGAAGCGGTATCGGGCAAAGGCCGGCGACGTCATGGGACGACTCAAGGTGACGCAGATCCGGCCACGGGAAATCGTGTTTACGGTGCAGGAATTCGGCTTCGAGCGGCAAGAGAGTCTGCAGCTCGCGAAGCGAGAGGAGATGCCATGAAGTACATCGCTGCCATCGCCGCGCTCGGACTGTTCGTCGCGGCCCCCGGAGCCCTCGCAGTCGCAGGCGGTGGACAGGACGGTGGGGTACGGGCCGTCAGTGTCCTTCCGGCGCCGGGCAAGGTCGCGGTCGTCGTCGACCTTCAAGGCGCGGTGGAGATCCAGGACTTCACGCTCAGCAATCCCGCCCGCCTCGTGATCGATTTCACGGGCGCGCGTCTGCTGGGCGCACGATGTTGTACGACGGTCGGAATCGCGGCGGGATCAAGAACGTCCGCTATGCGCAGTTCCGGCCCGATGTCGTCCGCATCGTCATCGAGCTGGACGCGTTGAAGGACTATCAGATCAAGCGCGGTGACAAGCAGGTCCGGATCGAGCTCAGCACGGACCGCGCCGCGTTCGACCCGTGGTCGAGTCAGGCGGTGGCGAGCGTGCCCTTGCCCTCGTCACCGCCTGTGGAGCCGGAGGAAGGCGTCATGGTCCTCGCGGAGTCCGCTCCCGCGCCCATGAGCGGGTTCCAATCCGTCCTCAGCCGGCAGTTCAGCCCGGACCCGATCGTCGTCAACCAGTATCTGGCGGCGCACGCCATCGAGAGCGCCCAATCGCCCGCACCGCGCATCACGGTCCGGTGGGACGGCGCAGACATCGAAGACGTGGTCGCGGGATTCGCGGCGTTCAGCGGCCGCACGATCGTCGTGGGCAAGGATGTGCGGGGCAAGGTGACCGCCGAGATCAAGAATCAGCCGTGGGACCTCGCGTTCGCGGCCGTGCTCGAGTCGCAGGGGCTCACGTACCAGATTCTGGAAGGCGGCATCATCAACGTGCTCGACAAGGCGGACTTTGCACGCGCCGACTCGACCGTACCGGTCGAAACCCGGTTGGTGCGCATCAACTATGCGAAGGCGACGTCGCTGCGTGCCGGCGGTGCAGTCGATCGTCTCGAGCGGGCGCGGCAAGGTGGTGGCCGACACGAGTCATAACGCGCTCGTCATCACCGACACCCGCAACCGCATCAACGACATCGAGCAGTTCGTCCGCGGCCTCGACATCCGCACGCCGCAGGTATCGATCCAGGCGAAGATCATCTTCGTCGACCGGACGGACATCGAGCAGATGGGCGTCAAGTACGACCTGGGCTCGCAGACGCAGTTCTTCAACTCGCTCGTCCAGCGTCCCATTCCGTCCTCGGCCGCGCCGGGGGCCCCCAATCCCAACGGCGTGCCGACCGGATCGGTTCCGACGCAGTTCTACTCGGCGGATCAGACCATCGTGGACCTCGGCGGGAACTCGCTCTCGGCGACCGGCAACGCGAGCCAGGCGGTGATCAATCCCGCGTTGAACCTCATCTTCTCCACCGCGATCGGGAACTTCGATCTCACGGCGTTCCTCCAGGCGCTGCAGTCGCTGTCCCTGGACGACATCCAGGCCGAGCCGACGATCACCACGCTCGACAACCGGCCGGCCCAGATCCTCGTCGGCGACCGCGTGCCGATCCGCGTGATCGACGCCAGCGCGGCGCGGGCGTCGCGAACGCGCCGACCGCCACGGTGAGCTTCGAGCAGACCGGTATCAACCTGCGGGTCACGCCGCACGTCACCGCGAACCGGCAGATCCTGATGGAGGTGCATGCCGAGCGCTCGAACGTGGTGCCGGCATCGGTGGACATCGGGTTCACGTTCCAGACGCAGCAGGCGGACAACCAGATCCTCGTTTCTGACGGCGAAACGGCCGTTATTGGCGGCTTGACCGTGACTGAGGTCACGGTATCCAAGACCGGAATACCGTTTCTTATAGACCTGCCCATTGTCGGCAAGTTGTTCGGATTCACCAATCAGCAGGAAACGCGGCGCGACCTCCTGATCCTCATTACGCCGCACATCATCGACGACCTGGTGACGCCCAGCGCCGGGAAGTGACGCCGGGAGCGCATATGCTACACGGACGAGCGGTCGCGATAACGTGGGTGGGCGTCGTCTTGGCGCTGGCCGGTTGGGCGTGCGAATCGTCGCGCTCACCCGGCGGCTTCCAGCCCGACCTTATCCCACCGACGATCAGCCTCACCAGCGGCAAGACGCCGCCGGCGATCGACACGCAGAAGATCGCGTCGGGCATGCACTTCACGGTGAGCGCGACCGACAATCTGGCGCTCAATGACATCCGCCTCATCTTTCTCGGGCGGCCTGATCGATACCACCGACACCATCTTCTTCAATCAGACCCTGCCGGCCGTGACGCTGCCGGTGAACCTCGTGTTCCCGGCGAACTCGGGCGCCGGCGGCCTCATCACGATCGTCGGCCGCGCGACCGACGGTATCGGGAATTACGCCGAAGACACGCTCGTCATCTTCCTGGACAACGTCAACGCGCTGAGCGTCGTGCTGCTGTCCCCGGCGCCCGGCGCGCTCGCGTCCCAGGGCAGGTACGTCCCGATCCACATCACGCGGAGCAGACGGGGGGATCCAGCGCGTGGGATGGATCGTCGGCCGGTGGCGGCGTCAACAGACGTCGGCCGGCGACTCGATCTCGTTCGCGATCCCGTTCCCGCCGACCGTCGACTTCATCGACTCGGTGGTCGTCATCGCGACCACCGGGACGTTTACGATCACCGGTTTCGCCGAGGACGCGGAACCGCCGCGGTCCACCAGCGGGACGGTGGTCGTCTCCATCCTGTCCGCGGCGAACGACGTCACGCCGCCCTCCGTGACCGACAATTGTCACGTTCCGTGTCGAGGCGACCGACACGATCACGGTGCACGCGACCGATCCGAGCGCGATCACGCGGATCGGGTTCCTGGTGCGCCTCGCGTCCGACAGCTCGGTGCTCACGTTCGGCACCGTACCCGTCGCCGGCAACCCGACCGACATGTCGCGCAGGTTCTCGCTGAACCTTGGTGCGATCACTGCCTTCCCGCCGACGGTGCGGGTGGTGGGTACGCCTTCGACGCATCGATGGCGGTCAACCGCGCGTTCTCCACGGTCAATGGCATCGTCGAATGGCACGGCGCGCGCGGACTCGGCCCAGGTCGTCGCCGGTGTGTCGCGCGGTTTCCCGCAGGGCGGCAAGATGGCGGACGCCATCTTCAACGCGACCCGCGGTGAGCTGTATCTGACCAACACGCCGCTGTCGCGCGTCGAAGTCTTCCAGGTCGCGAACACCTCCTTCGTGGCCAGCGGCATCCCCACTGCGGGCCCGCAGCCCTGGGGTATCGCGCTGTGGCCGCGCGACACGATCGGGAACTACGGGGACTCGATCGTCGTGGCGGACGCAGGCGGCACCGAGTTCTCGGTCATCGACGTCGCCGCGCGGCGGCTGCGCTGGCGCCAGGACTTGCCGAACTACGAGGTTCAGAAGTACCAGGTGGTCCAGGTCGCCGGCGGCGTCTACGTCGCACACATCCTGATCCACGACCTGTCGGACCGGCCGCAGTACCTCGCCACGGTGTGCAGCACCGGCTCCACGCCGCCGTTGTGCCACGCCGACTCGATATTCGCCGTCTACTCGACGACACCGACGGCGAGCTCGAGCTCGCCCTTCAATGGCCGGGGCACGCTGCGGATGGAGAAGTTGATCAACACGAACGCCCTGACGTTCCCGGCGGACAACGGGCGGCTGTTCGGGCACTTCTTCTGGGAGATCGGGGGCCAGGGGGCGAGCGACGTGACGGACACGCTGCGCATTGTGATGCGCCGCGGCCGGCCCTACAACGACACGCAGGTCATCCTCTCGGCGTGCGCCGGGGTGACGATCAACTTCTCGACCTTCGGGATGGGGGACTCCACCTTTGCGCGCAACTCCGGCAACTTCACTCACGCATTCGTGGGCGAGGGCGGCAATGCGGGCGAGGCGTACCGGCGCGTGATGTCCTACACGACCAGGGACTCCCTGAAGCACGGCGTCAGCACGTTGAATCCGAGCGTCGCCTACGGCATTCCGGGCGCTTGCTACACGTCGCCCGACACGGTCAACGGTCCCGCCGACTACGGCTTCAACGAACTGGACCTGGGCATGTCGCCGGCCGTGGACGTGCGCGACTTCATCTCCAACACCGGCGTGCACGTCGCGGCGATCGCCACGAACTTCAACGGCGGCACGAACCTGGTCCGCGCCGATTCGATCTACGTCCTCGACGAAGGCCTGCGGTTGAAGGGAATCTCGCCGGCTCCGGTGGGCGCGCCGGGCATGGACATGAATTACTTCCACGATTTCGCGGCGGGGCAAGGCGGCACCACCGGCCTGGGCGGGACGCGGGATTCCACGCTCCGCGTCGCCTTTGCGGCGGACCCGAGCGGGAACATCCTGGTGTTCGACACGTTCTTCTACAACCTCATCGGCTCCATCCCGGTGCGCGACCCGATCACCGGGCCGCTGCGTGTGGCGAGGGACCTGGCGGGGAATCAGCTGCTGTTCGGCGTCACAGGGCGCGGGCTCGTCATGGTGAGACTGCCGGTCTTCCCGAACCCGAACCCGGCGCCGCCGCGGTTCAACCAGGTACGCCACAGCCCGTGACGAATTGCGGGGTAAGAAGGAACGGCACAGGTGCGAGCCCGACGGTAGGTCGGGCTCGCGTGTTATCGGAGGCTTTGCAGACACGGTGACTTTTCGCTTTACGACCGCGGGGGAATCGCACGGACGGGGACTGGTGGCGGTCCTCGAAGGGATCCCCGCGGGACTGCCCGTCTCCGCTGATCGCATCAACGTCGAGCTCAAGCGCCGCATGGGCGGCTATGGCCGCGGGGCGCGCATGAAAATCGAATCCGACCAGATCGAGTGGCTCGCCGGCGTGCGCGCGGGCGAGACGCTGGGCTCGCCGATCGCGATGCTGGTGTGGAACCGCGACTGGGAGCACTGGCAGGACGTCATGGCGGCCGAGGCGGACGCCCCGGGCGCGGAACGGCGCCGCCAGGTCACCCGCCCGCGCCCGGGACACGCCGACCTGGCCGGCGCGCTCAAGTACGACCGCCGCGACGCGCGGGATATTCTCGAGCGTGCGAGCGCGCGCGAGACGGTGTCGCGCGTCGCATGCGGCGCCGTCTGCAAGCTGCTGCTCGAGCAGTTCGCCATCGAGATCGGAAGCCATGTGATCGAGCTCGGTGGCGTGCGCGCGCAGGTCCCCATTCCGCTCCCCACCCCGTTGAACGAGGCCGCGGATGCGAGCCCCATTCGTTGCCTCGACCGCGAGGCCGAGCGCGAGATCATCGCGCTGATCGACGCGGCCAAGGCGGCCGGGGATACGCTGGGGGGCGTCGTGGAGGTGGTCGGCCTCAACCTTCCGGTCGGTCTGGGGTCCCACATCTCCTGGGATCGCAAGCTCGACGGACGCCTGGCGCAGGCGCTCATGTCCATCCCGGCGGTCAAGGGCGTCGAGCTCGGGCTCGGGTTCGAAGCGGCCCGCCGCAAGGGCTCGGAGGTGCACGACGAGATCCTGCCGGGCCTGAGCCGCGCCACGAACCGCGCCGGGGGGACGGAAGGCGGCATGACGACCGGGGAGCCGCTGGTGGCCCGCGTGGCGATGAAGCCGATCTCCACGTTGATGTCGCCGCTCCGCACGGTGGATCTCAAGACGGGCGGTCCGGCGCAGGCCCAGTCGGAGCGGTCCGACGTGACCGCCGTCGCCGCGATGGGCGTCATCGCGGAAACGATGGTGGCGCTGATGCTCACGGAGGCGATGCTCGAGAAGTTCGGCGGAGACTCATTGAGCGAGATGAAACGCAACTTCGACGGATACCAGGCTCAGCTGCGCACGCGCGCGCCGCAAGGGGCAGCGTCGTGAAGCGGCACGTCGTGCTGGTGGGACTCCCGGGCTCCGGGAAGACCACCGTGGGTGGTCTGGTCGCGGAGCGGTTACAGGCGACGTTCGTGGACATCGATGCGGTGCTGGTGCGGCGCGAAGGCAAGCCGATCACGATGATCTTCGCCGAAAAAGGCGAAGCCGCGTTCCGCACCCTCGAGCGCCAGGAGATGGAGACGACGCTCACGCACGACCCGGCCATCATCGCCAGCGGCGGCGGGTGGGCCGCCCAGCCGGGCGCGATCGACGGCTGCGAAACTGCGGGCGCTGGTGATCTATCTCCACACCCGGGCCGACACCGCGGCGCGCCGCGCCGGGTCCGAGGGAACCCGCCCGTTGTTAATGGGAGGTGATGATCCCACAGAGCGGATGCGGCAGCTGCTCAAGGAGCGTGACGCATCGTATGCCTTGGCGCACGAGAAACTTGACACCGATCGTAAGACCGCGGCGCAGGTCGCGGCGGATGTGGTCAGGCTTGCGCAAACCAAGGCGGGATGGTAAGGATGCCGATCGCGTCTGTTGATGAAAGGTTGATGCGTGATGGCTAACGAAGACGGCGTGAAGCTCGACGCCACGGACATAGAAGCCTCGCCGGTCCCGGCCGAGACCAAGCCCAAGCGCCGTTCGCGCGCGAAGGCGGGGGCGGAAGCCTCTGCTCCGCCGGTCGAAGCGACGCCCAAGCCGAAGCGCCGCGTTCGCGCCAAGCCTGCGCCCGAGGTTGCGGATGCAACCGAGGCGGAGGCCCCGCCGGCTGAGGCCGACGCCAAGCCCAAGCGGCGGTCCCGCGCCAAGGGGACCACCGGCGGGAATGGCGCGGGCCACGGCCTCTCGCTGGTCATCGTCGAGTCTCCCACCAAAGCGAAGACGATCGGGAAGTACCTCGGGCAGGGGTACACGGTGAAGGCCACCGTGGGCCATGTGCGCGACCTTCCCAAGCGCGAGCTTGGGGTCGACGTGGAGCATGGCTTCGTCCCGAAGTACGTCACGATCAAGGGCAAGACCAAGACGCTCGCGGAGATCAAGAAGGCCGCCAAGGTATCGGACCGCGTACTGATCGCGACCGACCCCGACCGCGAAGGTGAGGCCATCGCCTGGCACGTCGCCGAGCAGGTCGGCAATGGCCCGAACGTACGGCGCGTCTTGTTTCACGAGATCACCAAGGACGCGGTCGCCCTGGCGCTTGCCCATCCGGTGGACATCGACCAGAAAAAGGTCGATGCCCAGCAGGCGCGGCGCGTGCTCGATCGTTTAGTGGGCTACAAGGCGTCGCCGATTCTCTGGAAGAGTCTGAAGACGGGGCTGTCAGCCGGACGGGTGCAGACCGTGGCGCTGCGGCTCATCGTCGAGCGTGAGGATGCGATCCGGAAGTTCGTGGCGCAGGAGTACTGGACCATCGAGGCCGACCTCGAGAAGGACGGCCAGACATTCCAGGCGCGGCTCCACAAGCTCGACGGGCACAAGCCCGAGATCAAGGACGCCGCGACCGCCCAGGCGATCGTCGACGAGGCGCTGAAGGTCCCATTCGTCGTCACGGAGGTGGCGCGCAAGGAGCGCAAGAAGCGCCCGTCCGCCCCCTTCACGACGAGCACCCTGCAGCAGGAAGCCGCCAAGCAGCTCGGGTTTTCCGCCAAGCGGACCATGCGCGCCGCCCAGGGCCTCTACGAGGGCCAGGAAGTCGGCGCGGAAGGGCAGGTCGGCTTGATCACCTACATGCGGACCGATTCCGTCCGCGTGGCCGATTCCGCGATCACCCAGGCACGCGAGTTCATCGGCGCGCAGTTCGACAAGCGATACTTGCCCGAGATCCCGAACGTGTACGGCAGCACCAAGGGGGCACAGTCGCGGGTGCAGGACGCGCATGAAGCGGTCCGGCCCACCGAGGTGATGCGGCGTCCCGAGGATGTGCAGCAGTACCTGGAAGCGGACCTGTTCAAGCTCTACCAGCTCATTTGGAGACGCTTCGTCGCCTCGCAAATGACACCGACGCAGTACGAGACGACGACCGTGGACTTCGATCTCGGCCGCTGTCTGTTCCGGGCCACGGGCTCACGCGTGCTGTTCGACGGCTACCACGTCCTCTACCATGAGGCGCATGAGCCGGAGGAGGGCAAGAGCCTCGAGGACCTGGCGCCGATCCCCGTCCTGGTTGCCGGTGATCGGGTCGCTGTCCAAAAGATCACGCCCAGCCAGCACTTCACGGAGCCGCCGCCGCGTTTCAGCGAGGCGAGCCTGGTGAAAGAGCTCGAGCGCCTCGGCATCGGACGCCCGTCAACGTACGCGACCATTATTTCGACGCTGCAGGCACGATGGTACGCCACCACCAAGGATCGCCGGTTCACGCCGACGGATCTGGGCGAGACCGTGTGTCGCATCATGCTGCGCGTGTTCCCCGACACGTTCAACGTGGGGTTCACCGCGCTGATGGAGTCCGAGCTCGACAAGGTGGAAGAAGGCGACGTCGGCTGGCAGCAGGTGCTCGCGGAGTTCTGGACCCCGTTCTCGACGGCGCTGGCGGCGGTGGACATGCCGCAGCTGATCCGGGACACGCACGACTCTGTCCAAGCTGGATGAGGAGCGGTGTCCGCTCTGCGCGAGCCACGTGATTCTGAAGAGCGGCCGCTTCGGTCCATTCATCGCGTGCGTCAACTATCCCGACCCGTGCACCTTCACCAGGTCACTCAAGAAGGACCGGGTCCCCGACCGGCCGTCGGACGAGATCTGCAAGGAGTGCGGGTCGCCCATGGTGATCAAGACCGGGCGATTCGGCGAATTCCTGGCGTGCACCACCTATCCCAAGTGCAAGCACACGCGCCCGGTGCCGCTCGGCATCAAGTGTCCGAAGTGCACCGTGGGCGATCTGGCCGAGCGGCGCACGAAGAAAGGACGCAACTTTTTCGGGTGCCTGCGCTACCCCGAGTGTGACTTCTCTGTCTGGAATCGCCCCGTGCCCGAGATCTGCCCCAACTGCGGCTACCTGGGAATGGAGCACAAGAAAACCAAGGCGACGGGGGCGTATCGCAAGTGTCTGAAGTGTCTGCACGAAGAACCGCTCCTGGAAGGCGCTCCGGCGGAGTCGGTCGCGACCTGACCGCCGTAGTCGTCGGAGGCGGACTCGCAGGGAGCGAAGCGGCGTGGGCCCTGGCGGAGCGGGGCGTCGACGTCACGCTGCACGAGATGCGACCGGTCCGCATGACGGCTGCACACCAGACCGATCGTCTTGCCGAGCTCGTCTGCAGCAACTCTTTCAAGTCCGAGGAGCTAACGACCGCGCACGGCCTGCTCAAGGCCGAAATGCGGCGTTTGGGGAGCGTCGTACTGGAGGCCGCCGATCGGGCTCGCGTTCCGGGCGGCTCCGCCCTTGCGGTGGACCGGGCGGTGTTTGCCGAAGCGGTCCAGACTCGCATCGCCGCGCACCCCCTCATCACGCTGGTGCGCGGGGAAGTGACGGACCTTCCGTCGCCCGGCGTCATCGCCACCGGTCCGCTGACCTCCGAAGCCCTCGGCCAGGCGGTGGCGCAGCGGCTGGGCGTGGCGGCGCTCGCCTTCTTCGACGCCATCGCGCCGATCGTCGCGGCCGATTCGCTCGACCACGAGCTGCTGTTCCGCGCCTCCCGCTACGGGAAGGGCGGCGGCGACGACTATCTGAACGCCCCGCTCACCGAGCCCGAGTACGATGCACTGCTCGCGGCGCTCGGCAGCGCCGACCAGTACGAACCGCAGCACGACTTCGATCGCGCACCCTACTTCGAAGGCTGCCTCCCGGTCGAGGAAATGGTGCGTCGCGGCCGCGACACGCTGCGGTTCGGGCCCATGAAGCCCGTCGGCCTGCCCTGACCCCCGCACCGGCCGGATCCCGTTCGCCGTGGTGCAGCTCCGCCAGGAAGACCGGGCCGCGCAGATGTGGAACCTGGTGGGATTTCAGACGCGGATGCGGATCGCCGAGCAACAGCGCGTGCTGCGTCTCATCCCGGGCCTCGCGCACGCGGAGTTCCTGCGCTACGGCAGCATCCACCGCAACTCGTACATCAATGCGCCGCAGGCGCTCACACCCCATCTCTCGACCCGGGACGACCCGCAGGTCTTGTTCGCGGGTCAGCTCACGGGGGTCGAGGGGTACACGGAGTCCGCGGCCACCGGCATGCTCGCCGGGAGGAACCTGGCGCGCCTGCTCGCGGGCGAGGATCCGCTCGTGCCGCCGCCCACCACCATGTTGGGCGCCCTGTACCGCTACCTGCGCGAAGCCGATCCGGCGCATTTCCAGCCGATGAACGCCAACTTCGGCCTGCTCGAACCGCTGGACCGGCCGGTGAAGGACAAGACGAAACGGCGGGATCTCCTGATCCAGCGGGCGGTGGCGGAGATGGACGTGTTCGCGACGCGGCTGGCCTCACCCCCTGACCCCCTCTCCGCCAATGCGGAGAGGGGGGACGAACGTGTAGATGTCGTTCCCCCTCTCCACGTTGTGGAGAGGGGGTCAGGGGGTGAGGTCGGGGGAGAGCATGACCGGCGCACAGGAGATCGCCGAGTTCGTCGCATTCCTCACCAAGGAGCGCAACGACTCGCCCCACACTGTCACGGCCTACACGCGGGACGTCACGAACTTCGCCGAGTTCTGCGGGCGCTTCTACGCGGGACCGTGGCGCTGGGCCGGCGTTGACCGGCTGGCGATCCGGGGCTACCTCGGCGCGCTGCAGCAGCAGGGGCTGGGGAAGCGCTCCATCGCGCGCGCCCTGTCGGCGCTGCGCACGTTTTATCGGTTCCTGAACCTCGCGCATGGCATCGAGGTAAACCCGGCGAAGGCCGCCCGCACACCCAAGCTGCCCCGCACCCTGCCGACCCATCTCGATCGGGCCGAAGTCGCGATGCTGTTCTCGGCGGCGGAGCACCGCGCCGCGGCGGGAGGTTTCAAACAGGCCCGCGACCTGGCGATGCTCGAAATTTTCTACTCGGCCGGGGTGCGCCTGTCGGAGCTTGCCGGCTTGAACGAAGCGGACGTCGATCTGGTGTCGGACCAGGTCAAGGTGCGGGGCAAGGGCCGGAAGGAGCGCATCGTGCCGATCGGAGGTCCGGCCGGCGCCGCGCTACGGCGCTACTATCGCCACCGTGACGCGTTGCTCGGCGTAACGGCCGGCGATCGACGCGCCATCTTTCTGAACCAGCGCGGCCGCCGTCTCACGCCACGCGGCGTGCAGCTGGCGATGAAGGGGTTGTTCGGCGAGCTGGCGCGCGGCCGCGATCTTCACGTCCACGCCCTGCGACACTCCTTCGCGACGCATTTGCTCGATGCGGGGGCCGACCTGCGCGCCGTGCAGGAGCTGTTGGGACACGCCTCATTGAGCACCACGCAGGTGTATACTCATACTTCTGTGGAGCGACTCAAGAAGGTGTACCATCGGGCCCATCCGCGGGCCTAACGAAAGGACCTGGCGGGTGAGCTTTCCAAGCATTCACAGCACGACCATCCTGTGCGTTCGCCGGGACTCGCACGTCGCCCTCGGGGGCGACGGTCAGGTCACGATCGGCGACACCGTGATGAAGGCGAACGCCAACAAGGTCCGCACCCTCAAGGGAGGCAAGATCCTGGCCGGATTCGCGGGCGCGGCGGCGGATGCGTTCACGCTGTTCGAGAAATTCGAGGAGAAACTCGAGCGCTACCCCGGCAACCTGCCGCGCGCCGCGGTCGAGCTGGCCAAGGACTGGCGTTCCGACCGCGTGCTGCGCCGGCTCGAGGCCCTGCTCGTCGTCGCGGACCGCGAGCACGGGTATGTCATCAGCGGCTCGGGCGAGCTGATCGAGCCCGACGACGGCGTCCTCGCGATCGGCTCGGGTGGGACCTACGCCCTGGCCGCGGCGCGCGCGATGCTGAGCGCGTCGGCCCTGTCGGCGAAGGAGATCGTGCAGCGCTCCCTCGAGATCGCGGCGGAGATCTGCGTGTACACCAACACCCACATCACCGTGCTGGAGCTGTAATGGCCGACCCGACCCAAGCCGCCGCCGACGAGCTGCCCCCCGTGCAGGGGCCGCGCGAAGAAGAGCAGATGCCCTGGCTGGAGGAGCTCCCGCCCAGGAAAATCGTGGCGGAGCTCGACCGCTACATCGTCGGTCAGGAGGTGGCGAAGAAGGCTGTAGCGATCGCGATCCGCAACCGCTGGCGCCGCGCGCAGGCTCCCGAGGAGATCCGGGACGAAATCCTGCCGAACAACATCATCATGATCGGCCCCACCGGCGTCGGTAAAACCGAAATCGCGCGGCGCCTCGCCCGCCTCGCCGGCGCTCCGTTCATCAAGGTGGAGGCGTCCAAGTTCACCGAAGTCGGCTACGTGGGACGCGACGTCGAGTCGATGATCCGCGAGCTGGTGGACGTGGCCATCAACATGGTTCGCACCGAGCGCGAGGACGAGGTGTACCCCGACGCCGAGACGCGCGCCGAGGAGCGGCTGCTCGACATCCTGCTCCCCCCAACGCCGGCAACGGCTCCCGCCGCCGCCGCCGCCGCCCCGCCGGAGAAGGGCGAGGGGCGCAGCGACAACCGGCCCCTGTTCGTCGTCTCGTCGAAAGGCGACGTGACGGCCAAGCCGACCGACGCCGACACCGAATCCCAGGAGCGGCGGCGCCGCACCCGCGACAAGCTGCGGCAGCAGCTCAAGGCAGGCGCGCTCGAGGAGCGCGACGTGGAGATCGAGGTCCAGCAGCAAGGCTTCCCGGGCCTCGAGATGATGCAGCCGCCCCAGGGGATGGAGGGGCCCGACGTCAACTTCACGGAGATGCTCCAGGAGCTGATGCCGAAGAAAAAGAAGCGGCGCACCGTCCACGTGCATGAGGCGCGCCGCATTCTCATCGACGAGGAGCTGAAAAAACTCGTCGACATGGACGACGTCGTCAACGAAGCGATGGATCGCGTCGAGAATCACGGCCTCGTCTTCATCGACGAAATCGACAAGATCGCCGGCGAGCGGGGGTCCGTCGGCCCCGACGTGTCGCGCGAAGGCGTGCAGCGCGACCTGCTGCCGATCGTGGAAGGGTCCACGGTCCAGACGCGCTACGGCTACGTCCGCACCGATCACATCCTGTTCGTCGCGGCCGGCGCGTTCCACGTCTCCAAGCCGTCCGATCTCATCCCGGAGCTGCAGGGCCGGTTCCCGATCCGCGTGGAGCTGTTGCCCCTGACGGAAGACGACTTCGTGCGCATCATGACGGAGCCCGAGAACGCGCTCACCAAGCAGTACGCCGCGCTGTGCGCCTCGGACGGCGCCAAGCTCGAGTTCACCGCGGACGGCGTCCGCGAGGTGGCCCGGATCGCCGCCAAGGTCAACGAGCAGCTCGAGAACATCGGTGCCCGCCGGCTCCACACGGTGATGACCACCCTGCTCGAGGACATCCTGTTTGCCCTGCCCGACTATCCCAGCAAGCACATCGTGATCGACGCCGCGGTCGTGCGCGAACGCCTCGGCAAGATCGCCAGCGACGAAGACCTGCGACGCTACATCCTGTAGCGTCAGCCTTGTCACCGGTCCCCGGGCGGGCTAAAATCCTCCCGGGGACTGTCATTTTGACCTGCCTCTAGGGAATCCATGGCCAAGCGGGATTTTCTTGCGATTGCCGACCTCACGAGGGAGGAGATCGGGCGCCTGATGGACCTGGCGGGTCGCATGAAGAAGCGCGCCTACCGCGACACGCCGCTCGCGGGCAAGACGCTGGCCATGATCTTCGCCAAGTCGAGCACCCGCACCCGGGTGTCGTTCGAAGTCGGGACGTACCAGCTGGGCGGTCAGGCGCTGTTCCTGTCCTCGAAGGACATCCAGCTCGGCCGTGGGGAGCCGATCTCCGACACCGCCCGCGTCCTGTCCCGCTACGTCGACGGGATCATGATCCGGACGTTCGACCACGGCGAAGCCGAGGAGCTGGCGCGCTGTGCCCTCGTCCCCGTGATCAACGGGTTGACCGATCTGCTGCATCCCTGCCAGGTGTTGGCGGACCTGTTCACGGTCAAGGAGGCGCTGGGGGGCTGGGAAGGCAAGCGGGTGGCGTGGGTCGGGGACGGGAACAACATGGCGAACAGCTGGATCGACGCCGCGGGCGTGCTGGGCGTCGAGCTGCGGCTCGCCTGTCCGAAGGGGTTCGAACCCGACCGGGCGGTGCTTGAGCGCGCGCGGGCCCGCGCCGGTGCGTGCCTCACGATAACGGAAACGCCCGAGGAGGCGGTCGAGGGCGCCGACGTCGTGAACACCGACGTGTGGGCGTCCATGGGGCAGGAAGACGAGGCTGCGGTCCGCCGCGACGCCTTCCGGGGGTACACGGTCGATGCGGAGTTGATGAAGCTCGCCCAGCCCGGGGCCATCTTCCTGCATTGCCTGCCCGCGCACCGGGGGGAAGAGGTGACCACGAGCGTGTTCGAAGGGCCTCAGTCGCGGGTGTGGGATGAAGCCGAGAACCGACTGCACGTTCAGAAGGCGTTACTTGCCACGTTGATGGGCTGACCGGGACGCGAGGGAACCTTGACCACCGACTTGAAGCGCACGCCGCTCTACGCCCTGCACGCGAGCCTCGGGGCGAAACTCGTACCGTTCGGCGGATTCGAGATGCCGGTGCAATACCGGGAGGGCATCGCCGCCGAGCACCGCGCGGTGCGGGAAGGCGTCGGGGTGTTCGACATCTCGCACATGGGCGAGTTCGAGGTCACGGGTCCCGATCGCAACGCATTCGTGCAGCGCGTTACCTGCAACGACGTCGGCGCGCTCAAGCCCGGCCAGGCGCAGTACTCCGCGCTGCTGACGGACCAGGGCACGTTCGTGGACGACTGTGTCGTGTACCGGTTCGACGACAAGCTGATGCTCGTGGTGAATGCCGCGAACATCGCGACCGACTGGGAACAGGTGGTCTCCCACAAGCGCGGCGCCAACGTGCGCCTGCGCGACATCTCGGACGAGACCGGGCTGCTCGCGGTCCAGGGCCCCGGCGCGAAGGCGCTGCTCGCGCCGCTCACGCCCGCCGGCATCGAGCTGCTCCCCTACTACCACTTTGTCGAGGGGAAGGTCGCCGGCAAGGAGTGCTTCATCTCGCGGACCGGCTACACCGGGGAAGACGGCTTCGAGTTGTACTGCCGGGCGGGCGATCTGGAAACGCTGTGGTACGCGCTCGTGGGCCAGGGGCGCGCCGTGCCGTGCGGACTCGGCGCGCGCGACACGCTGCGGCTCGAGGCAGGCTATCCCTTGTACGGCCACGACATCGATGCCACTGTGACGCCGCTCGAAGCCGGCCTCGGCTGGATCGTCAAGCTCGACAAGGGCGCCGATTTCGTGGGGATCGGCTCCGCTCAGGCAGCAGAAGGCTGCCGGCGTGAAGCGCCGGCTCGTCGGTTTCAAGGTCGTCGAGCCGCGCGCCGTGGCGCGGCCCGGGTACGACGTGTACGTGGACGACCGCAAAGTGGACGTCGTCCGCAGCGGCACCGTGACGCCCACCGCCAACTGCTCCGTCGGGATGACCTACCTCCCGGTGGAGCAGGCCCGGGCCGGCACGCGCTTCACGATCGACGTCCGCGGGAACCGCGTGGCAGCCGAAGTCGCGGCGCTCCCATTCGTGCCGCGCCGCACGTACCGGGCGGTGGCCGCCGGCTGAGCCGGACCGAGGTCGCGTACTGATGGCCGATCGCATCCTCCTGACGACCGATGATCTCGAGCACGCCGTGCGGGTCAACGCACAGCTCGAGGCGGCGGGTTTCGAGACGACGCTGACGTCGTCCCTGGACGACGTGCGGCACGCCGTGCAGCGCCGGGACCCGGACTGCATCATTCTCACCGGCGGGCTCCACGACGCCCCGGCCGTCCATCTCATCGCGCTCGCGCACGATCGCGCGGTCTCGACGCTCGGCATGGTGGAGGCGACCGAACCGGATGCGACCGGGCTCGCGCGCCGGCTCGGGCTCACGGCGTGGATCGTCAAGCCCGCCGATCCGGACGAAGTCGTCGCCACCGTTCGCCGCGTGATCGAGCGGCGCAAGCTGCAGCACCGCACCGGGATCATCGGGGAATCCCCCGCCATCCAGGAAGTGCTCGTCAAGATCGAGCAGATGGCGCCCGTCACCGCCACCGTGTTGATCGAGGGGGAGTCGGGAACCGGCAAGGAGCTGGTGGCGCGCGGCATCCACGACCTCTCGCAGCGGCGCGGCAAGCCGTTCATCGCGGTGAACTGCGCGGCGCTGCCCGATACGCTGCTCGAGAGCGAGCTGTTCGGGCACGAAAAGGGATCGTTCACGGGCGCGACCGAGCGGCGCCTGGGGCGGTTCGAGCTCGCGGACACGGGGACGATCCTGCTCGACGAAGTCGGCGAGATGCCGCCGGCGACGCAGGTGAAGCTGCTGCGCGTGCTCGAGGACCGCACGTTCTTCCGCGTCGGCGGCGTGCAGCCGATCCGGGTGGACGTGCGCGTGATCGCGGCGACGAACAAGCCGCTCAAGCAAGCGGTCAGCGTCGGCGAGTTCCGCGACGACCTCTTCTATCGCCTCAATGTGCTCCACGTGGATCTACCGCCGCTGCGGGAGCGGCGGGGGGACATCCCGATCCTGGTGCGGCGCTTCATCGCCGAGTTCGCGGCTGCGCACGAGCGTCAGTTCCGCGGCATCACCCCCGAAGCGTTGCAGATCCTCGTCAACGCCGAGTGGCCCGGGAACGTGCGGCAGCTGCGGAACCTCGTGGAATCGATGGTGGTGTTGGCGCCCGAGGGGGAAATCCGCGCTGACGACATTCCGGCCGACATTCGCGAGCACGGTACCCGCCTCCCGGTGCGGGTGTTGGGCCCGGGGCGGGACGTCCCGGGGCGGGAGCTGGAGTTCATCTTCCGCAGTTTGGTGGAACTGAAATTGCAGGTTGAGGACCTCCGCCGTCGTTTGGAGGATCGGCCCCAGCGGGTCGAGGTGATCGAAGTTGGCCAGGGGGCCCCGGTTACGTCGATTGACGCCGAAACGACCTCCGATGCCAACGTGCTGTACCGGCGCGGCATGAGCATGGCCGATGTTGAGCGGGCGACCATCGAGGCGGCGCTCCGGGAGACCAAAGGAAACCGCCGCAAGGCGGCCGAGATCTTGGGAATTGGGGAGCGCACCTTGTACCGCAAACTGAAGGAGTACGCCCTCGTTTAGGTCCGTCGCAGACGGCCTAAGTCGCGTGGGCACGGCCCATTGCGAGAGTACGACCGAGACAACATGTTAGGGCTCCCTGCCGTCGGTCCCCAGGCCTTCAAACGGACGAGTTGTGGATTTTAGAGTCGAGCCCGACAGTTGCGTGGCGTGCCATGCCTGTGTGCGGGTTTGCCCCGCTGACGCCGTCGCTGTCGAGGCCGAGAAGGTCCGGATCGTCGACGAGTCGTGCACCCGGTGCGGCCTGTGCCTTCCCGCCTGTCCCCACGAGGCGATCATCGCCGTGGGCGACTTCGAGCGCGCGTATCAGCTGGCGTGTGGCGGGCGTGCCACAATCATCCTGAGTGTCGAATCCGCCGTCCATTTCTATCCAGCCACCCCCGAACAGGTCGTCAACGCGTGTTACGCGGCGGGTTTCCGTACGGTGCACCGGGGGGTCCTGGGTGACGAGTTGGTCGCCCGGGAGTACCTGCGGGCATGGAACGACACTGGCTGGGGGACGATGATCCGCAGTACCTGTCCCGTGATCGTGGAGACGGTGCGGACCAAGTACCCCGAGCTGATCCCGTACCTCGCGCCGGTGGCAACCCCGATCGCCGCTGAGGCGCGCTACCTCAAGCAGATGTACGGCCCCGGCACATCAGTGGTCTATGCCGGGCGTCTGCGTGACTGAGGGGGGAGGGGACGTGGATGCTGCGATCACCTTCGGGGAATTGGGGACGATTCTCGAGCGGGCCGGGGTGCGCCCCCTCGAGCAGCCGCTGCATTTCAGCCGGATGCCGGAAGAGCGGCGGCGCCATTGGAGCACGGCGGGGGGACTGCCGCTCGAGGTGCTGATGGCGGAACGCCAATCGAGCCGGCGGTTCCGGAAGATGCGTGGTCTGACCCAGCTGGAAGCCCTGGCGCGTGCCGTCGCGGTGGACCGGATCGACCTGGGGTTCGTCGACATCCTGCCATGCGATGGCTGCCTTGACCACCCGTTGATCGGGCCGCCGGAAGGTTTGTTTTGGAGGCGCGAGATCGTCGGGGCGACGGAGCCTGCCCGGGCCCGCTTGCCGGTCGTCGAGGAGTCGGTCGCGGATGGCGTGCGCGTGGGTGCCGTTTTCCCGTTCCATCAAAACGGACACGGGGCTCCGGCAGAGGCGGTCGATCAGATCCTGTCGCAGATCGGGATGGCGTCCAACGGCAAGCCGTGGGACTGCGGCGCGTGCGGATACGCAACCTGTCGGGCGTTCGCCGCAGCGGCGGCGCTGGGGCGTACGACGCTCAAGGCGTGCCCCCCCTATCTCGACAAGGAGGCGACCCAAGCGCACCAGCAGGCCGCGATCGACGCCCTCACGGGGCTGGCCACGTTCCGCGTGCTGCGCGACCGGCTCGCCACGGAGACCGCCCGCAGCTCGCGGTCGGGGGAGACGTTCGTGGTCTTGTTCGTCGATCTGGACAACTTCAAGCAGGTCAACGACCGGTTCGGCCATGAGGCTGGGAACGAGGTGCTCCGGGGCACGGCGCGCGAGTGCCAGGCGCTGATCCGCACCACCGACCTCGCGGCGCGCTACGGGGGCGACGAGTTCGTCATGGTACTGGTCCGCACCGGCCTTCCCGGCGCTACCGCCGTGGCGCAAAAGGTGCGGACGCAGGTGGAGGCGCTGGGGCGGCGCATGGGCTATCCGGAGGGGCTGGTGACCGTTAGCATAGGAGTCGCAGAGGCGCAGCTTGGGCCGGAGCACGAGGACGTATTGATAGCAGCCGACCGCGCACTGTACCGTGCCAAGCAACTGGGTCGGAATCGAGTCGCAACGGGGGAGACCTGACGTGACGTTTTCCAAGCCGTCGCATCTATCGGGGGACGCCGAGTCCGATCCGCTGCCACTCGCGCCGACGGACCCGTGGGGCACGAAGCGAGCCGAGAACCTGATCACCAGCCTGACGGGGATCCTGTCGGCGCGCGTCGTCGTCAGCCCCCAGGGCGAGGTGACCGAGGTCCACGTGCTCACGTTGAGCGATGTACAGCCCAAGCAGGTGGTGCGCAACATCGAGTCGGCGCTCATGGCGCAGCTCGGGCTCAAGATCGATCACCGCAAGATCAGCGTGGCGCAAACGTCGGACGTCCGTCCGATCGAGGCGTTGCATCAGGAAGCGATCGCCACGCGCGCCAAGCGGCGGGTGGTGGTGTTTCGCGGTCTCGAGGTGCGTCCGTCCGAGCGGCCGCAGCGCGTGTTGGTGCGGGTGCGATTGGGGTTCGAGGATCGCGAGGCGGAGGCCGAGGAGCAGGGGACCGACACGATGCGGAATCGGGTGGAATCGGCGGCCCGGGCGGCCGCGCTGTGCCTCGACGAGCTGCTCCCCGACAACTCGGTGGCCCTGGAAGGCGCCCAATTGATCGAAGCGTTCGATCGGAAGTTCGTGCTGGTGGCGGTGCATGGGTTGGGGGGCCGCGAGGCCCAGTTGTTGACGGGGACCTGCGAGATCCGGGAGAGCGCCGAGCGCAGTGCCGTGCTGGCGGTCCTGGATGCCACCAATCGCTGGTCTGATGCTCGGAGGTAATGCGTTGTAGTAGAATAGGTTAGTAGGTTTCTCTCCCGATCAGCAGCGCCCTCAGATCGGGGGGTCTAGACCGAAGGGACTAGCGGACTTCCTGTTTTAGCGGTATTTCCTGTTCTGTGAATACGCCACGTACGAAGCGCTATTGGGGCACCCAGCGGGTGGCCCGCGCCTGTCAGGTGTCGCCGGCGACGGTTGCAAACTGGATCGATCAGGGGCTCTTGAGCGGTCACAAGACGCCCACGGGTCGGCGGCGGGTCGAGGTGAGCGAGCTCGTGAATTTTCTCCGAGCGCACGACATGGGCGTGCCGTCGGATCTCCACGAGGCCGTCGCGCGGGACGTGATGGTCCTGGTGGACGACGATCGGACGTACCTCGAGGCGCTGTCGCGGTTGATCGAGAAGGCGGATCTGGGTCTGGACGTCGTGAAGGTGACGAACGGCGTGGACGCGTTGATCGCCATCGGTCGCGTGCGCCCGGCCTTGATCGCGTTGGACTACCGGTTGCCGGACTTGAACGCCCTGCAGATCATCGAGCGACTGCTCGAGCCGGGGCGCAAACTCCCCGCCGAGCTGCTGGTCATCACCGGCGGCATCGAGGTCGAGGATCAAGAGCGGCTGCGCAAACTCGGTGTGCAGGACAATCGTCAACAAGGCGGACGGCGTCTCGGCGGTCATTGACGCGGTGCGCCAAGCGTTGCGGAGGCGGAAGGCGGCGTAGGCGTAGCAACGATTCTTCTCCCACCCTCGTGCGCAAGCTGGCACGCTGGGCAAAACACGTTGCGAACTGTGAACGAGAAGGAGGGAAGGGGCCCCGGGTTGTAGTTGCCCGAGCGAAGCCGAGCGAAAAGCTGAGGAGCGGAGCGTCGGGTACGCCATAGCGAGGCGTGCCACTCCAAGTCTATCGAGCAAGTCTCGTAGGCCCCGTGAGGAGGTGACGCTCTATGTTTGCGCTAAAGCTGCTCGCGTTGCTGTTGGGCGCGGTCGTCCGCGTTCTGATGGCAAACATCTCGGTAGGTTGGTAACGACAGCTTGGGGCCACCCTCTCTCGCACTCTTGAGGTGCTGGTAGATGGACGTCCTTACTAGATCACGTCTCCTAAAGTTTTGCGTGTCCGCAATCGCTTGCGGCGCTGTTGTCGCAATGGTTGTGGCGGGCAACGGCGAGGTCTGGGATTGGTCTAGCAAGTTCTCAAACGGTCTTATTGCAATAGTTGCAGTTGCCTTGGCTGCTGAGATGAGCTTTGTCAGCGTTCAACTTGGCACTGCCACCATGTCGGTCGCATTCATCCCGTTCCTCGCTGCCATATTCCTCTTCGGCCCATTCTGGGCAATGGCGATAGGTGGGGCAACGTTCTTCACCGCAGACCTGTTGATTCGGAAGAAGCCCTGGATAAAGGTTGTTTTCAACTCATCCAAGGAAATCCTGTCCCTGGGCTTCGCGGCATCGGTCTATCGATTTTTTGGAGGCACCCCTTCCCTATACGAGTTCGAGTTCGTACCTGTCGCGGTGTTTCTGAGCGCCCTGGCGTACGCCGTGGCGAGTTCCACCGCTGTGAGCTTTGTCGTTTCTTTGGCTGAGGGCATAGGATTTACTGGGGCTTGGGCCCGGCTCTTCGGCGGTTCTGCGGTCTACGACCTCTTTGTCACGCCAGTGCCAGCCGTGTTGGCGTACATGTACGTACGGTGGGAGCTTGGTGGTGTGGTTGCTCTCGCCGCTCCTCTCTTCATTGTTCGACATGTCTACGTACAGAACCTTCGGCTACAACAGGCGAGT
This sequence comes from uncultured Gemmatimonadales bacterium, assembly GCA_963844035.1. Lineage (GTDB taxonomy): Bacteria > Gemmatimonadota > Gemmatimonadetes > Gemmatimonadales > GWC2-71-9 > AG25. The sequence continues at coordinate 126,310 of CAWJMT010000004.1, read as the reverse complement.
CGTGAACTCCTTGAGTTGATGGTCAAGCAAATCGAAGCCCGCGATCCCTACACGTCGGGTCATTCGCAGCGCGTGTCGCAGTACGCGCGAATTCTCGCAAAGGAAGCTGGGGCTGGGGTCCGACAGGTCGAGCAGATTGCCACTGCTGCGTTGCTACATGACGTTGGCAAAGTATACGAGGAGTACGCTCCACTCCTTCACAAGGAGGGTAGGCTAACTCCTGAGGAGAAGGCGCTGCTTCAGACCCACCCGGTGAGGTCCGCTGAGCTCGTCACCACGATTTCGAGTTTGCGGGGCCCGATCGAGAAGGCGGTTCGCCACCACCATGAGAACTTTGACGGTACGGGTTATCCGGACTGCCTCGCGGGCGAAGGAATTCCTCTGGGCGCACGTATCATAATGGTGGCAGACACTCTCGATGCGATGACAACGGACCGCCCTTATAGAAAAGCCCTTCCGTTTGACCGAGCGCTTGAGGAGATTCGTAAGTACTCTGGTAAGCAATTCGACCCCAGAATTGCCGACATAGTGAATAGGTCGATTGCAATCCGTCGCGTGGTTGCGAAGGCGTCTCCTTCCGCATTCCGATCGGGACCCGCGGCATTCGAGCGGGCGACTGCCTCTAGACAACCCCGGGCGACAGTGGAGCAAGGCGTTCCTATTCCGTAAAGGAAGAGGCGACGGACCTGCCCGCCAGCAGCCCAACACTAGTCGTCGCGCATAATCTTTGAGGGACTTTGGCCGTAGTGTGGATTGGCGGGTCCTTGGGCGGGGCAAAAAGGGTGACGGGGCCTGGAACGGGATCAAGCCCGCTGCGCCAAGAACCCTTGGGCTGTAAGCATGGCTCTATATCCTCGCAACTCCGGCATTTCGAGACGTTGCAGTGCTTTCTGGGTTTCGGTCGAATGCGAGCATCCGGCATTGTTCTCCACCCACACTATCGCTGTCGACACCGCGAGAGAATGTAACGGGTGGTGACCACAGAACCTCGCCATGGCGTCCTGCGCGATAGCGAAGGCGGACTCAAAGCCAGAAACGTGGGCCGCTCGCATGATCCGGAGCTTGGCCAGGATTCCAGGGTTTGGTACCGTTCGTTCTCTGCGCCACGCAGCCTTTTCCGCCAGGGCCGTAGTGTCCAGAGCCAAGCCCAGGTCACCCATCAACAGGGCGATGAGCGCTTTCTGACAGAGGAACTCAACATTAGCTGACCAGCTCTGCCTCCTTTGAAGCCACTCCTGTGCCTCCTTAAGACTGTCAATCGCGCGAATTTTGTCACCGGCGAGGGCGTGGGCCTCAGCCAAACTAGTGAAGCATGTTATCAGGACTGGCTGGCTAGGACATCGGACACCAAATCGAACGCCATCTTCTCCCACCCTCACAGCGGCTGAATAGTCCCCCATCATCGAGAGCACACCGCACAAATTTCCCGCGACCACCGACGCTCGAGAGTCGTCACCTACCTTCCTTGCCAACTCAAGGCCCCTTCCGTACGCCTCGCGGGCCAATTCAAACTCACAGAGTTGCAGCTTGCAGTTTGCGTATCCGTTGTACGCGAATGACAGTTCGCTAGGGTTACCATCAGGAATCAGGAGTTTCAGGGCAACTTCCATTGAGTCGGCCGCACGCGCGGGTTCAAAGACGAAGGAACTGCAAAACGCTTGGGCATAGTGCAGGGTTGGCAGTTTTGCGGCCTCGGGTTGACTCTGGAGATGTTCGATCTCTGCTTGGGCCTCAAGGACTAGAGCTTCGTCTCCCGCCTCCGCTCCAGCTCTTGCACACTCGAAGAGTGCTCGGGAGAGTATTTCCGGATCGCCGACCTCCCTTGCGGCGATCAGCGCCCTTTGAGCGGCCTCGACGTACCCTTGTGGGGGACCTTCGTTCATCAGATATCGCGCTGTCGCGCGCATCCTGGCGACCTCCGCTGATACGGGCGGCGTGATTCCGGTCACATTCTCCAGGCCACTAAGTGCGTCGAGCGCTGCTTGTGCCTTGGATTGCTCCAATAGGGCCTGCGCGGCCAACAATTGAATTCGTAGGGTGTGTGTCTCGGCTTTCGGCTCGTGGATGAGTGCCTGGAGAATCTCTTGTGCTTCATAGGGAGCGCCAATCCTCATCGCTTCCTCGGCCGCTACCAATCCGTAGACGACCGCAAGGACTCCATCACCCCCCCTCAGGAAATGCCACGCGATCTCCAGCTGGAGCGACTGCCGATCCTCAGGCGGCCGCTCGGCCAACAGCGTGCCAACGCGCCGGTGCAGATGTTGCCGCGCCGGTCCGGCCACCGCGTAGTACGCCTGCGCCCGTATCAGCTCATTCCGGAACTCGAGCCCACCGTGGATCTCCCGGAGAAAACCCTCCTCGCGCAATCGCGACAGCATCTCCCCCGCGGCCGCGGGCGACAGGCCCACGATGTCGTACAGCGGCAAGTCGACGAGCCGGCGGCCCAACACCGCCGCGAGATCGAGCGCCGCCCGCGCAGACGCGTGCAGCCGCCGGATCTGGCGCTCGAACACCGCGCCGATCGCGCGCGGGATTCCGATGTTCGCCACCGGGCGAGTGTTCAGCGCCTCCAAGATCGGCCAGCAAGGACGTCGACCCGTGCGCGAGCCACTCCGTCGTGAGCAGCTCGAGCGCCAGCGGGTTGCCGTTCGCCGCCCGGAGGATGCGTTGGGTGGGGAGATCCTGTATGGTGCCTCCCGCCTTGGACGCGATCGCGGCCGCGAGACGCTCCAGCGCGTCCGGTGCCAAGGGCTCAAGCTCAAGCGTCTGTATGGTTTGCGTCGAGGAATCGGAGACCAGCTCGCCCGGTGCCGTGGCGGTCCGCAGCTCGCTCGAACGGCCCGCCAGCACCAGGAGCAGCCGCGTGCCCTCGAGCTTCCGAGCCACGAGGTGCAGGATCGCGGCGCTCGCGTTGTCGGCGGCGTGGATGTCGTCCACCACGAGGATGACGGGACTTTCGTCGCCGGCCGCCGCGAGCGTCCGGAGAAAGGCGTCGGCCAGGCGCAGGGGAGTCACTTCGGCCGCCCAGTCAACCGGCTTGGGAACGCCAGGGAACGCGTCGAACACGGCGGGCGCGATGCGCGCCAGCTCGCTCAACGCGTCCGGATCGGCGCTGCCGATGGCGCGCTGGAGGGCGAGCTGGCGCACCAGCTCCGCCAGCACGGCGAAGGGCAGCTCGCGCTCCGCGTCATACGCCTGAGCGCGCGCGACCACCGCCCCCTCCATCTGACAGGTCGACACGAATGCGTTGGTGAGCGTGGTCTTGCCGATCCCGGGATCCCCGGTCACGACGACCACGCGCGGCCGGCGCTGTCGCACTTCGAGCCAATTGTCGTACAGGACCGCGAACTCCGTCTCGCGGCCGATCAGCGTCTCTGCTTCGAAGCGCCGCTCGTGGCGCGCCGGCCCGGCCGGCCCAGTTTGAACGCCGTTGCCGTCAGGCTGCCGCGGCAGCGAGCTGCGGCCCTCGCGCAGCAGCGCGGCCATGCGGGCGAGGTCGGCACTCGGCTTTGCTCCCAAGTCCTCCTCGAGCTGGGCCGCGAACCGTGCGCAGATCTTCAAGGCGTTGAGCCGGTCTCCCGCCCAGGCGCGTGCTTCCATCAGGCCTCGCACCGCGTCCTCCGACAGCGGGTCGAGCTCGTACAACACCTGGGCGTAGCGCTCGACGGTTGCGAAATCCCCGATGCGCCGCCCTCCGTCCATCTGTCTCACCAGGGCATCGCGGATCCGCGGCGTGAGCTTGGCGCGCCACTCGTCCTTCCATTGCTCGAACGAGGGTGCACCAGGAATCTCGAACCCTTCAAGGAAGGGCCCCCGGACCTCCGCCGGGCCGTCGCCCAGGCGGCACGCGTCTACGTCCACCGCGCCCGCGACGAGCGCGACCGTGGCCTTCTGCACGAGGAGATGCTCCGCCCCAACCTTGGCCCTCACCACCGACAGGGCCTGAGCGAGCGAGTGGCGAGCCTGCCGGGCCGGCGCGTCGGGCCACAGCAGGTCGGTCAAGTAGTCGCGGCTGAAACGACGCCCGCTCTCGAGGCCGAGCCTGATCAAGAGCGCGAAATGCTTCCGGGTGCGGAACCTGACGGGCTCGCCGGAGCTGGCGAACAGAAGCGGCGCGCCGAGCGTGGACAGGAGGAGGTGCGCAGCCAAAGGGTCATCTCGCAATGTTGCGGACTGGCACTATTAGGCAGGCGTATCAACGGGGTGTCAACACCTTCTGCGACCGCCTGTTAGCGGCCGTTCGGCGGGTCAGCTCAGAGCCGTGTCAACGGACCGGACGAACGCGAGTAGCTCGCTTCCCGAAGCAGATCGGACATGGGCCCATGACCGGTTCCTTCTCGAACGTCAATTCCACCGGACCCAGGGTGACGGCGGTATCGGTCAGCGTGACTGTCAGGGTCATGGTGCGGCCATCGATCGAGCCGGTGAAGCGAGCAGGATGGAGAATGCCCAGGTCGACGGGGTGCGCGGTGATGTTTTGCTCGCCGGCGACATCGAACCGGCTGCTCATGTCCAGTACGATCGGCTCATGAATGGCGCCGTAGGTGCAGCCGATATGGACATGCGCGCTGGTGTCGTCCGCCAGGAGACCGGCGTTGTTGGCACCCCAGGTGCCACGGACCGTCGCCCCAGGCGGGAACGGATTGTCGCATCCCGCCAGAGCGCCCAATGCCAGGGCCAGCGCGGCCGCCCTCACTTGGCGAGCCACCGGCCCTCCTTGAGCAGGTCCTCAACAATGTCCGCCGCGGAGCGTCCCGCAGCCTCGGCCGCAAAGTTGATCACCAACCGATGGGTCAGGACCCCGGATGCCACACTCCGCAGATCGTCGTAGTCGGCTAACGGGCGGCCGTCGAGGGCCGCGCGCGCCTTGGCGCCCAGCACGAGATACTGCGATGCGCGCGGGCCGGCACCCCACGCGACGTATTCCTTAATGAAGGCCGGCGCGTCGGCGTCGGTGGGCCGCGTCATGCGCGCCAACGCTACTGCCGCGCGGACCAGCGTCTTGGGCGCCGGCACCCGGCGCACGAGGTGCTGCAGCGCCAATACGTCCTCAGCGGTGAGCACCGGCTGCACGTGCGCCGACAGGTCGCTCGTCGTGGTCTCGACGATGCGTTCTTCCTCTTCCCTCGAGGGATAGCCCACCCGCAGCTCGAACATGAAACGGTCGAGCTGTGCCTCGGGGAGCGGGTAGGTGCCCTCCTGCTCGATCGGGTTTTGGGTCGCCAGCACGAAGAACGGTGCCGGCAGCAGGTGCGTCTGCCCCGCGGCGCTCACCTGGTGCTCCTGCATCGCTTGCAGCAGGGCGGCCTGGGTCTTGGGCGGCGTGCGATTGACCTCGTCGGCCAGGACGATGTTCGCGAACACCGGGCCGCGCACGAACCGGAACGCGCGCTTCCCGGTGGTCGTGTCTTCCTCGATGATCTCCGTGCCGGTGATGTCGGAGGGCATGAGGTCGGGGGTGAACTGGATCCGGGAGAACTTGAGCTCCAGCGCCTGCGCTACCGTCTGCACCATCAGGGTCTTGGCCAGCCCGGGCACGCCGAGCAGCAGGGCGTGCCCGCCCGAGAAAATGGCGGTCAGGATCCCGTCGAGCACGCTTTGCTGGCCGACGATCCGGCGCCCCACCTGGGCGAGCAGGTCGGTCCGGGCGGTCGCAAGCCGCTCCAGTAGCTCGACATCGCCCGAAGGCGGGGACGAGGGAAGGGGGGAGGGGGAAGGCTCTGGCGTCATAACAGTTCTTGAGGTTACTCAATCATACTCGCAAGCGCCACATAAGTTTGCGTGTGGGTCCGTTTGCTTGCGAAATATTTCACAAGCGGGTAAGTTATCGGCCGTTCATGCCAACCGAGGATCGCAATCGGTTCGCCCGGGGTCTGGGCGATGGCTACTCGTACGTCGGCGCCGGCTTCTCGTTCGCACTCGCCATCCTGTTGTTTGGCGCGCTCGGCTGGCTGGTAGACGGGTGGCTTCACACCCGGCCTGCGTTCGCAATCGCGGGCGGGTTCCTGGGCGGATTCGGCGGGTTCATGAGCATCTATTACCGGGTCCAGCGCGACATCGCTCGGGACAAGGCGGACAAGGCAGCGGAGGGGAAGGGACCGGGCGGGTGAAGCCCTACCTCCTGCTGGCGCTGTTCGGCGGAGCGCTCGTGGCGGTGGCGGCAGCGTTGGGTGGGAAAGCGGCGGGGATCGGCGGTGTGGTCGCCCTCGCCGCGCAGACGGCAGCGGTGGCGCTGCTCCGGCCGGCGATGACTGCATCCCAGGATCGGTTTCTCGCGCGCTGGCTCGGCGGGATGGCGGTCCGCGCGTTGGCCGTAGGATCGTTGATCGCCTACGCCGCGCTGCACCGCACCGCACTGGATCCGTTGGCGGCGTCGCTCGGTTGCCTCGGCGTGTTGCTCCCGCTCCTTTTTTTGGAGACGAAATTCTTACGATGACAGCGCAAGGCCCCGACATCGGCGGAATGATCTTCCACCACACGGCGGACAGCCGTGTCCTGGAGGGGCCGTTCGGATGGGAGTATCACCTGCCGACCGGCTGGTCGCTGTTCGGGATCGACGTCTCGCCCACACGCCACGTCGTGTTCATGCTGCTCGCGGCGTTTCTGGTGCTGGTCACCGTGTGGGTGGCCGGGTTCCAGCTCCGCCGGCGCCACGCGCGCGGCCAAGGGCCGGCGGGATTCGGCGCGGCGATCGAGGGGCTGGTGCTGTTCATCCGCAACGACGTCGCCATCGCCAACATCGGGCACGGGGGGGAGAAGTTCGCGCCCTACATCCTCACGCTCTTCTTCTTTATTCTCTACTGCAACCTGCTGGGGCTGCTTCCGTGGGGCGCCACCGCGACCGGCAACCTCGCCGTGACCGGCGCGCTCGCGCTCACGGCCTTCGTGACGATCGAGGTCTCGGGGTTCCTCGCGCTCGGGCCCAAGGGGTATTTGAAGACCATTGTGTTTGTCCCCGAGGGCATGACGGGGATAGGCGCCGTGCTGATGGCGTCGATCATGACGCCGATCGAGATCATCGGGAAGATCGTGAAGCCGTTCGCGCTCACGCTGCGGTTGTTCGCCAATATGACCGCCGGCCACTTCGTGATTCTCGCGCTGATGGGCCTGGTGTTCATCTTCGGAAGCTGGCCGGTCGCCGCCGGGTCGGTGGCGTTCGTGGTGTTCATGATGGTGCTCGAGCTGCTGGTTGCGTTCCTGCAGGCCTATATCTTTGCGCTGCTGACGTCGGTGTTCATCGGCATGATGCAGCACGCCCACTGACGTATTACGACTCACGAGAGGGAGACATGGTCAATCTGCTGATGATGCTTCAGGAAAATCAGGCGGCGGGAGCCGACATGGTCGCGGCCGCGAAAAACGCCAACGCCCTGCTCGGCGCCGGCATCGGACTCGGACTCGCCGTGATCGGCGCGGGGCTCGGCATCGGGCGAATCGGCGGCCAGGCGGTCGAGGCGATCGCGCGCCAGCCGGAGGCGTCGGGTGACATCCGCGGCGCAATGATCTTGACCGCGGCGCTCATCGAAGGCGTCGCCCTCGCGGCGCTCGTGTTCGCCCTGCTCTTCAAGCTGCTGTAATGCCGGCGCTGCTGCTGCTGCTCCAGGAAGCCGCGCACCACGGCGGGGAGGCGGAAGGGTTCTCGCCGTTCTCGATCAATACGGGGATGGCCTTCTGGACCGTCCTCATCTTCCTGATCCTCCTCGGCCTGCTCTGGAAGCTGGGGTGGCCGATGATCCTCAAGTCGGTCGAGGAGCGGGAGCGGCGCATCCAGCAGCAGCTCGAGGACGCCGAGCGCGGCAGGGCCGAGGCGGCGCGCCTGCTCGAGGAGCAGAAGGCGCTGTTGACGGCCGCGCGTGCCGAAGGGCAGGAGATCGTGGCGCGCGCCAAGGCGGCGGCGCAGAAAGAACGGGACGCGCTGCTCGCCAAGACCCACGAGGAGCAGGAGGCGCTCCTGGCGCGCGCGCGCCAGGAGATCGCCAGCGAAACCCGCAAGGCGCTCCTCACGGTGCGGCAGGAAGCGGTGGATCTCTCTCTCGCCGCCGCCTCCAAGCTGATCGAGGCCAAGCTCGACAGCGATGCCAACCGCCGGTTGGTCACGCAGTACATCGACCAGCTCGGGGATGACGCGAAGGCGCGATGAAAAGCGTCACGATCGCCCGTAACTACGCCGAGGCCCTGTTCGAGGCCGCGGACGACGCAGGCAAGACCGAGCGCTACGGCGAATTCATCGACGCGGTGGCGGGTGCCGTTGCATCCGACCCGCGGATCGCGGTCGTGCTCGATTCACCGCGCGTCGCCAAGGCCGAGAAGGGGGCGATCCTCCGCAGGGCCCTGGACGGGCTGGTGCCCGACGAGTTCGTGCGGTTTCTCGAGGCGGTGGTACGGCGCGGGCGGCAAGGGTTGCTCGGCGAGATCGCCGTGGAGTATCAGCGGTTGCTGGACACGGAGCTCAACCGCGTCCATGCCGGCATAACGGTGGCGACCGCGGGGGACGAGTCGTTCGAGAAGGATATCGTCCGCCGGCTGGCCCATGCGCTCGGTAAGGAAGTGCGGGCCCATTTCCAGGCGGACGCCGCGATTCTGGGCGGGGTCGTCGTTCGGGTGGGCGACCGGGTGTTCGACGGCTCGCTGCGCCGCCGGCTCACGGCGATGCGCCGGCGGATGCTCGCCGCGGAGTAGGCGCGGGGCGGGGCGCCGCAGCGCGACCCCAGCCGACAATGCACGCCGCCAGGTTGCCTGTCGCGCATACTCGGGCGGCAGGTCCTCCGTGTCGAAGACGCCGGCACTCACCGCTGCCCCTGCCTGCAATCTTCCGATCCACGGCCCGCCCAACGGCCACTCCAGAGAGACCGCGGCGCGCGCACCCACCCGCCAGGTTGTGTCGCCACCGGTGAGTGCCCAACGGTCAAAGGAGGGCCCGAGGCGCAGCCGCAGCGCTCCGCCCGGGCCCGGCCTGGCGACCAGCAGTGACACCTCGGGCGCTACCGCATACACCTTCGCCACGCCCTTCTGCTCGACTGCGATGTCGGCGGACTCAACGCCTGCACCGCTCTTGCTGTAGAGCACTTCGATCCCGAGGCCGATCGTCCCGAAGTAGCGCTCCAAACGAATGTCGTAACTCGTGCTTGCGGAGGGGCGCGCCCTGCGGGGATCGCCCGGCGTCGCGGTGTCGATCGACGTGCCGCCGAACGCAAGAGACCCGATCGCCACGCCGGCGCTCCACTGCGCCGCGAGCGGCGCCGCGGCGAACACCCATATGGCCAATCCGTATGCGCGCCACATCGTTGACCTCCCGCACAAAAGAGTTTCAGCGCATCTCGAGGTTGATCCATCCGTTGGTGACGTTGTTCGCTCCCCTCACGATCCAGTTGGCATTCGGGTGGAATTCGCCGGCGATGCTGTCGGCGACGGCGTTGCCGACCAGCTCGTCGTTGGTGTTGATGAGCGAAGCCACAGTACTCAAGAGCTTGGCCGCCACGTTGGCGGCGCGGAATCGCTTGCCGCCTCCGGTGACCGTGTCCTTCCCGCCCGCGAACCCGCTCAGGATGCTGTCGAGCACCGCGAGCGCATCCGAGAATTGCACGCCGTCGGTCTTGATCTGGCACGCCGTGTCGTCGTCCTCCACGACGTAGACGCGGACGTTCTGGCCGGGGTGCTTCGCGTGATAGTCATTCAGCTGGAATTGGCTGAACACCAGCACGCTGCCGGCTCCAGTCCAGGCCGTTCTGATCGTAGAAGTACGGTGCCCCCTGGTGCTCACCCACGCACTGATAGTCGGTCAGCGAATCCGTCTGCTCCTTTTGGCCGAGGACGTGCACCTCAAATTCAGGACTGCCCTTCAACCAACCCTCAAATGTTTGTGTGAAATGAGCTTGCGTCATGTAGAGCCCCGACGGGGGCGGTGGTGGCTGGTTGGGTCCGTCCCCACCCCCGCCACACTCGCTCAAGCACATCATCGCGCTCGGGGGCGTCGCGAAATCGGTCTCGACCGGCACCAGTGCGAGCACGGGAATGGCCGGGGGGGTGTCGGGGCTGAGGAGAAAGCGGGTCCCTGCGGTATCGTACGCGACCGGGGTGTCGCCGTCCCTCAGCTCCGTGGCCACAAGGACGTTCCCGTCGCCAAGCCAGGCCCTGCGGTGTGCCGGCACGGGGAGATAGACCTCGAGCGGCATCGTTGCATCCGCGGTGCGGGCGACCGCTCCGGCGGGCGTTCGTGTCTCGGCGGCGATTCGCAACAGCGCGTGCCGGCCGTCGGCCTCGAGGAAGCGTTGGAACTGAACCTTCTGCTCGCGGAAGGGCGAGGTCTGGAGCTTGGCGCGCATGTAGGCCCGCATGATGGGGCTGCGCAGCGCGAGCGCGAGGCTGCGAGTCAGCGCTTCTCGGGGGTCGTTGGGCACCCCGGCGATGGGTGCGGTGGTCATCGATGCATCGGGGGCGAGCGCCACGGGGCGGTCGCTGCACGCACTCGCGACCAGGGACGCCACCGCTGCATGGATCCAAAGTGTTTTCCGGCTCATTGTGCCTCCTTGTTGGGTTGGCCGGCCGAGCGTTGGGGCTCGCGCCGGCGGGCCAACTTGCGGCACAACAGTGGCGCGACCGTCGCCGGAAATACGCGTGCGGTGCCCGATTGGCGCGAGCAGGCGATAGCGCGTTCCTGAAAGGAACCTTCAGAGAATTCGCGCGCCCCAATCGTGTCCGCGGTCGCTAGCATTCGCTTCATGTGGCGTCGGTTACCGCTGTTCGGTTTCGCGGTCGTGTTGTCGGGGTTGTTCGCGGCCGCGGTCAATGCGCAGGCGCAGGTCGTCTGGATCGTGGACCAGAAGGCCAGCCTTGCCTGGTGGCAGGTGAGCCCGCACTTCAACCAACTGTGGGCTACGACGTGCCCCAAAGAGATCTCGTGGCGGCCCGGTGAGGGGCGAAGCTCCGGCTGGATCATCAATCCGTCGCTCCGCGCTCCGAAGACCGGGCAAGCAAATGTCCCCGACACCGTGAACGTGCCGTTCTATCCGCGGCCCCTCGTGAGTTTCGTCTGCCGCCAGGCAGTGGCAGGTCGGGCGGTGCTCCCGGACACGGTGACGTGGCGTGGCGTCCACGGCGAGGTGACGGTACAAGCGGACTCGCTGGTCACGGGCGAGGACATGCGTGATCTCTACGCCCGAAAGTTGCTGCGGACGTTCAGTAACCCATCCCTGCGGTTCACGATCGACAGCGTTGTTGACGTCACGCGGCAGGCCGACACGCTCTTCGCCACAGCGATAGGCGTGTTCGAGGCCAACGGATCGCAGGGCGCACTGCGCGCCATTGTCCGAGCCTGGCCGGAGGCCGGCGGAACCCGGGTACTGGCCAAATTGCGCATCCCGGCGCCAATGCTGTACGACCAGTTCGGCATATCGAAGTACGCGCTCATGGGGGCGGGGACGGGCATATGGAAGGACCTCTTCGCGGGGGTGGACGTATTGTTTCGCCCTGAGGAATTGGGCGCGCACTAGAGGACGCCTGCCTGTCCGGCTGTCGTGAGTGTAGTTTCCCGACTCCGATGCTTCCCCTCCTGCTTCATTTGCTCGCGTGCGATACGAGCGCGTACTGGCAGCAGCAGGTCACCTATGGAATCACGGCGCGGCTGGACGAGCCGTCGGGGGTGCTGACCGGCCACGCCCGCATCCTCTACGTCAACCACTCGCCCGATACCCTGCACGACTTTTTCGTGCACCAGTACCTCAACGCGTTCCGGCCCGGTTCCCGCTGGGCGGCGGCCGACAGCGCCGAAGGGCAAGGATCGCTTTCAGCATCTGCGAGGATCCCGACTACGGCTTCGAGCGCATCACGGCGGCGCGGCTCGGCGGCGAGGAGGCGCGGCCCGACTACCCCTATGCGCCCGATTCGACCATCGCGCACTGGCGTCTCACCCGGCCGCTCCTCCCCGGAGATTCGCTCGTTGCGGAAATCGACTGGCAGGCCCGTCCCTCGACGCTGCCGCGTCGCCAGGGGCGCCAGGGGCGGCGCTTCGATTTTGCGCAGTGGTATCCCAAGGTCGTGGTCTACGACAAATACGGTTGGCAGGATCACCCGCTCTATCCGGCCGGCGAGTTCTACGGCGAGTTCGCCACGTTCGACGTGACGCTGGACCTTGCCGAGGATCAAGTCATCGGCGCCACCGGCGTGCCGGTCGAGGGTGACCCCGGATGGGAGCGCGCCAAGGCGGATCCGGGGCTCGTCATCGACTATCAGCGGGACTGGTACTGGCGGGCAGGCGGGCAGCCGGGCAGCCGGGTGGGTGATTCATCCTCCAGCCGGTGCGGGGAGGTCGGCCCCGGACGCAAGTGCGTGCGCTTCTACGCCGAGCAGACGCATCACTTCGCCTTTTCGCTCAACCCGCGATACGTCTATGAGCAGGGACGCGCCGGGGGCGCGGTGGTACGCGTGCTGTATTTGCCCGGGGACAGCACGACGTGGGGCAACGGTGTGGCGGTCCGGCGTACGGAAACCGCGCTGGCCTGGCTCGACATGCTGTTCGGCCGCTATCAATGGCCGCAGCTCACCAACCTTCATCGGATCGAGGGAGGCGGCACCGAATTCCCCATGGTGCTCATGGACGGGAGCGCCTCGATGGGACTGATCGTACACGAGGCGGGGCATCAGTACACCATGGGGCAGCTGGCCAACAACGAGTGGCGCGACGGCTGGCTCGACGAAGGGTTCACGAGCTTTCAGTCGGGCTGGTTCGTCGAGAACCAGGGTGGGGAGTCGTCGTACCCGGGTCTCGAGGCGGATGTGCTCTGGTTCGATCTGCACGGCTGGAGCGAGCCCGTCGCGATGGTGGGCGATCGCTTCAACGACTTCACGACGTACGGCGAGATGACCTATTCGAAAGCGCAGCTGTTCTACGAGCAGCTGCGCTATGTCGTGGGCGACGAGCGCATGCACCGCATTCTGCGCACGTACTTCGACCGCTGGAAACTCAAGCACGTGGACGAAACCGCGTTTCGGAGCGTGGCGGAGGAAGTGTCGGGGCAGGACCTCGGGTGGCTGTTCGGGCAATGGCTGCATGGCACCGTGCTGATCGACTACCGCCTGCGCAGCGTGGCGCGCAAGCAATTGCCAGATGGCCGCTGGCGCACCACAGTGACCATCGAGCGCCGTGGCGACGGCTGGATGCCGGTCGAGATCGCCGACCCCGACACGATCTATGCCCGCGCGACTGGGCAGCCGCAGGTCGAGCGGATCGAGTTCACCACCGCGCGCCGGCCCGGCCGCCTGATGCTCGACCCGCGCGGGCGGACCCATGACTGGAACATGCTCAACAACCGCGAGTCACGGTTCGTCACCGGAGGCGCGGCGTGGGAATGGCGGCTCGACAACCCCACCCGCGAGATGGTGCGGCGCGACCGGCTGGTGAGCGCCTGGATGCCGACGATCTGGTCCAACGATTTCGGCGGCGTGACGGTGGGCCTCCGCCAACGGAGCAACTACTTCGGGACCTACAACCGCAGCGTGTTGCTCGGCTCGGTGGCGACGGCCGGCGACGCGACCGATCGCCTGGGCGTGTACTTCCGCATCTCGGACCCCCTCTCCCTGGGACAGCCCGCCCCGCGCCTGCGCCGCACGCTTGCAGCGTGGGCCGTGGAGGGCCGGGCGGGGGTCGCGGTGGATCTGGACCGGTCCCTGCGGCGTCATCTGAGCTTCGGGTCGGACCCACACGTCGGGTTCGACGCCCTGTGGATGGCAACCTCCAACCAGCAGTACCTCGACGACCAGTTGTGGGACAACGGCGGAACCATCGAGGCGGGGCCGAGCGTCACCACGACCATTGAGCGGGGCGCGACGGTGTTTCACGCGACGGCGGGGGGCCACGGCGGCGTCGCGTACTGGAATCCCGGACGCGGGCTGGAGTCCTCCAAGAGCTACGATCTGGCCGGGTTTGCGCGTCTCACCGGGGAGGCCAGCGTGCGCGCGCCGGCATGGCTCGGCACGCGCGTGGGGCTGCGGCTGTTCGGCGGGGCGTACCTGAGTGGATCGGACCCGTTGAAACAGCGCCGCATCATGGTGGCCGGCGCCGACCCGTACCAGACGTTCACGAACCCATTCGTGCGCAGCGAGGGGGCGTTGTTCGTCCGTCCGGGGGTCTACTACCACTCGCCGGGTGGCGCCGGCCTGCGCGCCTTTCGACCGGACCTGGGCGGCCGCTGGGCGGTGGCCCTGAACGCGGAGATCAGCCGCTCGATCGTGCGGCGCGAACGGGGGGCTGTGCGGGACGTGGCGCTCGAGGCGTTTGTCGACTTCGGCCTGGTAGATTCGGTGGCCACCACCCCGAACGGGAGCGACGCGACCTATGCGGATTTGCACGACAGCGGGATCGGAGTGGTCACGCGGCACCAAGTAGGCGATCTTGCGTGGACGATGCGGTTCGAGTTCCCGATCGAGATGAACGAGTGGACGTTGAGCGCCGCCGACCCCCCGTCCGGCAGCCGGGTCGCGTTTCGCTGGGTGGTGAGCTTGAGTCCGAGCTTCTGATGTCCGGCCGCCCGACCGACCGGCGCAGCTTTTTCCGGGATGCCTTTGGGAAGCTGCTGCGGGAAGCGACCGCCCGTACGGCGCGGCGCGTGGCGCCGCGCGGTGTTTCCGCCCGCCCGGGGCGGCGTCCGAGCTCGAGTTCCTCGCGACGTGCACGCGGTGCGGAGATTGCATCGCCGTCTGTCCGGTGCACGCCATACTCAAGGCTCCGGCCGAGGCGGGACTGGCGGTCGGCACGCCGTGGATCGAGCCGGCTGTGCAGGCGTGCGTGGTATGCGAGGACATGCCGTGTGCCCGGGCGTGCGAGACCGGCGCCCTCGTGGTGCCGGTGGACGGCTGGTCCTCGATCCACATGGGCAGTCTGACGCTGGATCCGGCCCGGTGCATCACGTTTCAGGGCGTCGCCTGTGGCGTGTGCGCACGGGTGTGTCCGGTGGGCGAGCGGGCGCTCGCGCTGGACGCGGGCGGCCACCCGGTGCTTCATCCGGAGGGATGTGTCGGGTGCGGCGTGTGTGTTACCGCCTGCGTGACGGCACCGTCGTCCCTGATTCTTCAACCTGTGGAGGTGGCATGAGTGAGGTGCCGTATCGCGTCGACAAGCCCTGGGGCCACGAGGTCATCTGGGCGCGCACCGACCGCTACGTCGGCAAGATCCTCCACATCGAGGCGGGACACGTGCTCAGCCTGCAGTATCACAAGGAGAAGGACGAATCGATCTACGTCCTGAAGGGCGAGATCGTGCTGCGCTTCCAGCAGGGCGAGACGCTGATCGAGCGCCCGCTGCGCGAGGGCGAGGCGTTCCACATCGAGCCCAAGGTGGTCCACCAGTTCCAGGCGGTCGTGACCAGCGATCTGCTCGAGGCATCTACGCCGCACCTGGACGACGTGGTGCGGTTGAAGGACCGCTATGGGAGGGTGTAGGTGAAAGTCATCGTGCCGCTGGCCGGGAAGGGCACGCGGCTGCTGCCCCTCACGAAGCGCGTCCCCAAGCCGCTCATCCGGGTCGCCGGGCGGCCCGTGATGGACTACGTGATGGACACGCTCAAGGGGCTCAACGTCGAGGAGTTGATCGTCATCACGGGTCACCTGAAAGAGGTCGTCGAGTACCACATCGTCGAGCATTACCCCGTCCGGGCGACATTCGTCGAGCAGAAAACGTTGGATGGGACCGCGGGCGCCATTAACCTGGCGCGGCCGTACGTGGACGGTCCCGTGCTCATTGTGTTCGTGGACACGTTGTTCGATGCCGACATGTCGCTGGTGCAGACGAGCGACGCGGATGGAATCATCTGGGCGAAGCACGTGGAGGACTATCAACGGTTCGGCGTGCTGGTGACGGACCCCAATGGGTTGATGACGCGCATCGTCGAGAAGCCGAGCACCCCGATTTCGCGGCTCGCGAACATCGGGTTGTACTACATGCGCGACTGGCGCACG
This sequence comes from uncultured Gemmatimonadales bacterium, assembly GCA_963844035.1. GTDB lineage: Bacteria > Gemmatimonadota > Gemmatimonadetes > Gemmatimonadales > GWC2-71-9 > AG25. Next base: position 110,362 of record CAWJMT010000004.1, on the reverse strand, counting down.
TTGTTCGATGGGATCGCGGAGGTGATGCGCCGGCCGCCCGGGGTCGGCGGCGAGTTCTACCTGACCGACGCGTTTCAGTACATGGTGGACCATGGGCGCAAGCTGCAGGTGGCCGAGGTGACCGGCTGGTACGATTGCGGCAAGGTGGACACGGTGCTCGAGACCAATCACCATCTGCTGGAGCACGGCCGGGCGCGGGCGCCGCAGCCCGTTCCCGGGGTCACGATCCGGCCCCCCGTGTACATCGAGGATGGCGTCACGCTGCGCGACGCGACGATCGGACCGAACGTCACGATCGAAACGGGCAGCGATGTGCGCGACAGCACGATTGAAAACAGCATCCTCGGCAAGAACGTGCGGGTGAACCGCGCCACCGTGCGCGGCTCGCTGGTGGGCGACAACCAGGTGATCGAGGGAAAGGTCGTGGAGCGCAGCGTGCTCGATGCCGGCGAGCTCGCAGCGGCGCGTTGACCTCACCCCCTGACCCCTCTCCACCGTGTGGCGAGGGGGACGACCCTTCAGACCAGAGGAGGATGCGTGAACGTAGAGGATGTGCGTGAGTCCTTCGAGTACAACGCCTGGGCCAACCGCCGCATCTTTGACGCGCTGACGGCGCTCCCCGCCGAGCAGTACACGCGGGACCTGAAGAGCAGCTTCGGCAGTATTCACGGCACGGTGTGCCACATCGTGTGGGCCGAGCAGCTCTGGCTGAACTCGCTGGGTGGCCAAGCCGCCGCCGGCCACGCCCGCAGGGGAAGGATCTCGCCGGCCTGCCCGAGGCCCGGGCGCGCTGGGAGGCGGTGGAGGCGGAGCGGGCGACGTTCCTCGCCGGGTTCACCGCGGCCAGGCTGCAGGACGGGATCACGATCCAGCCCACCGGCGGGGGAGCCTACACCCACACCTTCCGCCAGATGTTTCTCCACACCGTGGACCACTCGTCGTACCACCGGGGGCAGGTGATCGTCATGCTGCGGCAGATCGACGTGAAGCCGCCCAGCGCCGGGATGATGGCGTTCTTCCGGGAGCGCATGGCGCGCTAGGCCGCTCTTGACGGTTCAGGGAACCTCAATAAGTTACTCTCTGTTCAGTAACTAACCTTTGAGGTTCCGGACATGCCCAACGCCGTCTCCCATCGCAAGTCGACACCGAAGCGCCGCGCGGGTCCGCGCTGGCAGCGCCGCAAAGAAGCGCGGCCGGCCGAGATCGTCGCGGCCGCCCTCGAGGTGTTCGTGGAGCGCGGGTTTGCCACCACGAAGCTCGAGGAGGTGGCGCGGCGCGCCGGCGTGACCAAAGGGACTGTCTACCTCTACTTCGAAAACAAAGAAGCGCTCTTCAAGGCGGTCGTGCGCGAGACGATCCTGCCGGTCTTCGCGCGGGGCGAAGAGATGGTGGCGGCGCATCACGGCAGCGCCGCGGACCTGTTCAGCCAGCTGGTGCGGAAATGGTGGGAGCTGATCGGGGAGACGCGTCTGTCCGGTATTCCCAAGCTGATGATGGCCGAGGCCGTCAACTTCCCGGTACTGGCACGCTTCTACTACGACGAGGTCATCACCCGCGGTCACCGCCTGATGGCGAGTGTCGTGGAGCTGGGGATCAAGAACGGGGAGTTCCGCCGGCTCGACGTCAAGATCGCCGTCAAGCTCGCCATGGCGCCGCTGCTCCACGTCGCCAACTGGCGCCACTCGTTTGCGCTGTGCACGCCCGATGGCCTGGACGTCGCCAGCTACATCGATCACCACGTTCGCATCTTCCTTCGCGGCATCGCCACCCAGCCGGATAGGATCGCATGATGGCTCGATACGGAATGGCTCTTTGGCTTGCCCTCGCGGGCGCCGCGCGGCTCGAGGCGCAGGCGCCGGCCCCGGTGCCGGTGCGGCTCTCCTTCGGCCAGGCGGTGAGTCAGGCCGCGGGGACGGCGCCGGCCGTCGCGATCGCCGGACTGCAGGTGGACGCGGCGGAGGCGCGCGTGCGCCAGGCCCGAGGCCCCCTGTTACCGTCTCTCTCCCTCAGCAGTGCGTGGGCCAGCCGCAGCTTCAACTCGCGGTCCCTGGGGATTGAATTGCCGACGGTCCCGGAGCTCATCGGGCCGTTCGACAACTTTGACGCCCGGGCGACGGCGACGCAGACGCTGTTCGACTTTGCCAGTATCAAGCGCGTCCATGCCGCCCGCGCGCAGGCTGATGGCAGCGGAGCGGACCGCAGCGTGGCCGTGGAGGGCGCGGCTCGGGCTGCCGCGGTCGCCTACCTGCGCGCCGCGCGGGCTGCCGCGTCGGCCGGGGCACGGCGCGCCGATTCGAGTATCGCGGCGGAGCTGGTGCGGCTCGCCGTGGCGCAAAAGGCCGCCGGCGTCAGCGCATCCATCGACGTCACCCGGGCGCGCACCCAGCTCGCGGTCTCGGTGGGGCTCGCTGATCGTGGCGCAGAACCAGAGCGACCGTGCGCGCCTCGAACTGGCGCGCGCGCTCGGCCTGGACCCCACGACGCCGATCGAGCTTACCGACACGCTCTCGAGCGGGCTCGCCGCCGCGAACGTCCCGGTGGAGCGCGACTCGGCGATTGCGCGCGGCGTCGCGATGCGCCCCGATCTCAAAGCTGAGGTCGCGCGCGGCTTGGCGGCGCGGACCACCGGTTCGGCGATTGCGGCGGAGCGGCTGCCGAAGCTCAGCCTGGAGGGCGATGTCGGCGTCAACGGCCCGGATGTGCCCAGCGCCATTTACACGCGGCAGATCGCCGTCGCGGTGAGCATTCCGATCCTCGACGGATTTCGCCGCGAAGGGCGGCTCGCGGAGCAGCACGCGCTCGCCAGCGTGTCGGAGCTGCGGGAGCATGACCTGCGTCAGGAAATCGCCGCGGAAGTAGAAGGCGCCCTGCTGGAGCTTCGCTCGGTCGCGGCGCAGCAGTCGATCGCTGCCGAGCGGATGCAGCTGGCGGAGGACGAGCTGTCGCAGGCGCGCGAGCGGTTCGCCGCCGGCGTCGCCGGCAACATCGAAGTGATCAACGCCCAGGCGTCGCTGCTCGAGGCGCGCGATGCCGACATCGACGCCCGGTTTCGCGCCGCCGTCGCCCGTGTGGCGCTGGCGAGCGCCGTGGGCGTCGCCCAGACGCTCCATTGACCCGATACACCCAACGACATGAGTGATGCCATGGCCACGACAGCCAAGCCGGTACCCGAAACAGCTCCCACACCCGGGGCGCGACGCGACATGAGCCCTTCGGTGACCCCAGCCGCCCCGCAGCCCGGGGGCCGCCGCCGCATCGCCTTCGCGATCATGGGCGTGGCGCTCGCCGGCCTGCTGGCCGTCGGAGCGCACCGCTGGTGGCTCGGACGGACCCACGTGACGACGGACGACGCGCAGGTTGACGGCCACATCATCCCGATTCTCCCCAAGGTGGGCGGCTTTGTGGTCGCCGTGCGGGTGATCGAGAACCAGCACGTCACCGCCGGCGATACGCTGGTCATGCTCGACGACCGCGACTACCAGGTTCGTCTGATCCAGGCGGATGCGGACCTGGCGGTGGCGCTGGCGGGCGTCAACAACCGGGCGCGGGTAGGGCAGGCGGAAGCGCAGGTGGAGCAGGCGCTGGCCAACGCGGCCAAGGCGCAAGCCGACCTCGATCGCCTTCGGCCGCTCGCCGAGCAGGAGATCGTGAGCAGGCAGCAGCTGGATGCAGCCGAGACGGCGGCCCGCGGAGCTGACGCGGCGCTCGCCGCCGCCCAGGCGGCGCTGTTGGCGGCGGACGCCCGCGTCGGCGCGATGCGCGCGGCGCGGGACCAGGCGGCGTTGAACCTTTCGTACACCAGGGTCATCGCCCCAGCCTCGGGCGTCGTGAGCAAGAAGGGGGTAGAGGTGGGGCAACTCGTGCAGCCGGGCCAGCCGCTGATGAGCGTGGTCCCGCTCGACGACGTGTGGATCACGGCCAACCTCAAGGAAACGCAGATCGAGCACGTGAAGCCCGGCGACCCGGTCGAGTTCACGGTGGATGCGTATTCCGGGCTGCGGGCCACGGGCCACGTCGAGAGCCTTTCGCCCGCCACGGGCGCGCGGTTCTCGCTGCTGCCCCCGGACAACGCGACGGGGAACTTCACCAAAGTGGTCCAGCGGGTCCCGGTGCGGATCCGGCCCGAGGCCGTGGACTCCGCCCACCCGCTGCGCCCGGGGATGAGCGTCACCGTGACGATTCAAACGCGGTAAGGCGTCGGTGGCGACCGCTGCTCTTCCCGTCCCATCCACCGTCCCGGACCGGTACCGCAACCGCTATTTCATCGCGGTAACGGTGTCGCTCGCGTCGGTGCTCGAGCTGCTCGACACGAGCATCGTGAACGTGGCGATCCCGCACATGATGGGGAACCTCGGGGCCACGCTCGACGAGATCGCCTGGGTGTCCACGGGCTACATCGTGGCCAACGTCATCATCCTGCCGATCACCGGCTGGCTCTCGGCATTTTTCGGGCGCCGCCGGTATTTCGCCGGATCGATCGCGATCTTTGTGATCGCGTCGTTCTTCTGCGGCAACGCGCACACGCTCGAGTCGCTCGTGGTGTGGCGCATCATCCAGGGGCTGGGGGGCGGGGCGCTGCTCGCCACGTCCCAGGCGATTCTGTACGAGGAGTTTCCCCGCGAAGAGTACGGCACGGCGATGGCCATCTTCGGCGTGGGGGTGATGGTCGGGCCGACCCTGGGCCCGACGCTCGGTGGATACATCACCGACGCGTTCGGCTGGCCCTGGATCTTCTACATCAACCTCCCCCTCGGGATGCTGGCGCTGGCGCTGTCGCTCACGTTCATCCAGAACTCGGGCTACCAACAGCGGGCCGAGCGCGTGGACTACATCGGGTTGCTGCTGCTCGCGCTGGGGATCGGGACGCTGCAAACCATGCTCGAGCGGGGAGAGCGGCTCGACTGGTTCGACTCAGGGATGGTGACCGCCTTGGGGCTCGTCAGCGCGGCATCGCTCATCGTGTTCGTGTGGCACGAGCTCACGACCGAGCACCCGGTGGTCGATCTGCGGATCCTGGCGAGCCGCCAGCTGGCCGTGGGGGTGGTGTTCGGGGGGATCCTGGGCGTCTGTCTCTACGCCACCGTGTTCGTGCTTCCCGTGTACCTCCAGAGCCTCCAAGGGTTCACAGCGGAGCAGACGGGATTCGTCATCCTGCCCGGCGCGCTGGCGAGCGCATTTACGATGGCGGTGATGGGTCGCTTGACGGGCAAGTTCGATGCGCGGCTGTCCATCATGGCCGGCGTATTCATCTTCGCGCTCTCCATGTGGAAGCACGGCCACTTCACGATGCAGAGCGGCATGGCGGATTTCTTCTGGCCGCTCATCTTCCGCGGCGTGGGCCTGGGCCTGATCTTCGTTCCCCTGACGAACCTCGCGCTCGCCGACCTGCCCATGAGCAAGATCCCCAACGGCACCGGCCTCTTCAACCTGATGCGCCAGCTCGGCGGCAGCGTCGGGATCGCCGTGTCGGCCACGCTGCTCCAGCGGTTCCAGGCGATCCACCGGGGCGACCTCATCGCCCAGGTGTCGCTGTACAGCGACGTGACACGGGCGCGGATGGCGGCGATCGCCGCGAACCTGACGGCCCATGGCACGCCCGCCGGCACTCGCCGACGGGGCCGCATTGAAGGTGATAGACGGCATGGTGACACGGCAGGCGCTGATGCTCTCGTTCGAACAGCTGTTCCTGCTCTTCGGAGCGGTCTTCGTGCTGTCCCTCCCGCTGCTGCTGCTCATGCATCGCAACCGGGGGATGCAGGGCGCGGGGCCGGCGCATTGATGGTCCAGGTCGGCGACGCGGCGCCCGATTTCACCCTGCCCGACCAGGACGGGAAGCCGGTGCAGCTGCGGCAGCTGCTGGGCCGCACCGCCGTCGTGTTGTACTTCTATCCCAAGGATGCCACGCCCGGATGTACGATCGAGGCTCGGACGTTCCAGAGTGCGTACGACGACTTCCAACAGGCGGGCGCCGAGGTGATCGGCATCAGCTCGGATTCCGTGGCGTCGCACCGCCGCTTCGCCGCGAGCGAGGGACTCACGTTCCGGCTCCTGAGCGACCGTGCCGGCGCAGTGCGCGAGCTGTACGGCGTCGAGAAGACGCTGGGAATTCTGCCGGGACGCGTGACCTACGTGATTGATCCGGCCGGTATCGTGCGCCACATCTACTCCTCCCAGCTCCTGGTCACGCGTCACAGCACGGAAGCGATGGAGGCGGTGCGGGCGTTGAGCCCGGCGAGCCCGGCATGACGGCCGGAACGGCGCTCATCACCGGCGCGTCGAGTGGGATCGGCCTGGAGCTCGCCAAGCTGTTCGCGCGGGACGGCTACGACCTCGTGCTGGTGGCCCGGCGGCGTGAGAGGCTCGAGGCCCTCGGGGACGATCTCGCGCACCGGCACGGGATCAGTTACCGGGCGATTGGCGCCGATCTGGCGGACCCCACGACGCCCGCCGAGATCGAGCGCCAGCTGGCGGCCGCGTCGGTCGCGGTGGACGTCCTCGTGAACAACGCCGGGTTCGGCGAGCTCGGCCCGTTCGCCAAGACCGATCTCGAGACTGAACGCCGCATGATCGAGGTCAACGTCACGGCCCTGACCGCCCTGACGAGGCTTTTTCTTCCGGGGATGCTCGCACGCCGCCGCGGGCGGATACTCAACGTCGCCTCCACGGCGGGGTTCCCACCCGGTCCGCTGATGTCGGTCTACTACGCGACCAAGGCGTACGTCATTTCCCTGTCTGAGGCGGTAGGGGAGGAGCTGCGCGGCTCCGGCGTGACCATGACGGTCTTGTGCCCCGGGCCCACGCCCACGGAGTTCCAGGCGTTAGCCCACATGCAGACCACGCGCTTGTTCAACCTGCCGGGGATAACGATGGATGCGGGTACGGTGGCCAGGGCAGGGTACGCGGGATTGATGCGCGGACAGCGCATGGTGCTGCCAGGCCTGTTCAATCGTCTCACGCCGTTCGCCATCCGGTTCTCGCCGCGGGGCCTCGTGGTCCGGGTGGCGCGATTGTTTCAGGAAAAGGTGAAGAGGTAGCTCCGAGCGTTCTAATTCTATTTGCACGCGTTCCCCGTCCCGAGAATGACGTGGTAGGCGGAGCTCGACCCGCTGATCGTGAGAACCCACCCCGACGACTGTGCAGGATGAAACCACGGGGTGCCCCGCCCCCCGGACACGTCCACATACAGGCTGTCGTAACCCGGGAGGGTAAGGCAGCGCTGCCCCCCACTAGCGACGGAGCCGAACGCGGCCTGACCGCCCGGGTAGACGACCGTAATTGAGAACGCAACCGTACTCGCGTTGTTGACCATCAGTGTCGGAGAGTCTGCCCCTGTGCCGCTCTGGCATCCGGCGAGGAGTGCGATGGCAAGAAGGGGGGCCGCGCGCGTCACACCACCTCGGCCATCGCCGCGGTCACGAGCAACGCCCGCAGCACTCCCAACGCGCCGTCCGAGTTTTCATACCACTCTGTCGTGAGATGTGCGTCGCCTGCGCGGCCCCCCGCGCCGAGGGCGATCGCGGGTATGCCGAGCGCGATCGCGACGTTCGCGTCGGTGGACGCGCTGGCCAGCTCGGCGTCACGGCCGAGCGCGCGGTTCGCCGCCACGGCGACCTGGACGAGGGGATGGGTGCGCGGTGTGACCCCCGAGGGCCGGTCGCCGACCAGCTGGATGTGGACGCTGAGCGCCGCACTGCCGGGGACGCGGCGCCGGTTTTCGTCGTCCGCGGCGCGGTCGAGCGCAGCGCGGACGGTCAGGTCGATCTGCGCCAGGGCCTTGGGGTCCTCGCTGCGCAGGTCGAGATCCACCCACGCTTCCTGCGGAATGGAGTTGAGCCCGGTGCCTCCGCCTATCCGGACGACGGCGCACGTGGTGCGGGGCTCGGCCTTGATCGGCAGGTCGGCGAGCAGTGCGATGGCGCGGCCCACCGCGTTGGCGGGGTTCGCCACGCCGAACGCGGCCCAGGAATGGCCTCCCGGTCCGCGGAACGTCACGCGGTAGCGCCGCGACCCGAGCGCGCGATGGACGATGCGTTCGAGCCCGGCGCCATCCAGCGCGATGAAGGCGGCGGGGGTGGGGGTGTCGCCGTTCTTCCCGTTCAACAGGTGCTTGACCCCCCGGAGATCGCCCGACCCTTCCTCTCCCACCGTCGCGACGAACAGTACCGGACGCGCGGTGTGGACCCGGGCCCGCACCAAGGCGTCGGCGACGGCGACGAGCGCCGTGAGGCCCCGTGCGTTGTCCGAGATACCGGGGCCTTCCAGTCGCTCTCCGCGGCGCTCGACCGCCACCCGCACCTCGGGCCCGAACACCGTGTCGAGGTGCGCGGCGACCACGACGGGGGCCGAGCCGTTCCCTGTCGCCCGTTGTCCGTTCCCCGGCAACCATCCGTGTACGTTCCCCACCTCATCGATCACGACGTTGCCCAGGCCTACTTCGCGGAACAGCTCCGCCGTCCGCGCGCGCGCGCTGCGTCTCCGCGCCGGTGGGCGCGGGGATCGCGGACAGGGCCGCCTGGCGTGCGAGCGTTACCTCGTCGGTGCGCTCGATGTGATGGCGCGCGGCGCGAATCCGCTCGTGCGCCGACAGCCTTGCAATCACGTCGTTCATCCGTGCCAAACTAGCCGTTTTCCAGAATGCTGCTCCACCCTTCCCCCGTCCCCCTTCCCTCTTCCCCCACCCCAGGCGACACTTTCTTCATGGACGAACGCGCCTTGATCTACGATTGGAACCAGGCCTTACCCGCGTTCGATTGGACCCAGGCGCAGCGTGGAGCTGGACGACGAGACGCTGCGCGACGGGCTGCAATCCCCTTCCGTCCGGGATCCGTCCCTCGACGTCAAGAAACGCCTGCTGCACCTGATGGCGGACCTCGGAATCGGGGCGGCGAACATCGGGCTTCCGGGCGCCGGGCCGCGGGCGGTCGAGCACGTGCGGGCCCTGGCCCAGGAGATCCGGGACCAGCGCCTTCCCATCGCGCCCAATTGCGCGGCGCGTACCGTGATTGCGGACGTCGAGCCGATCGTGCGGATCGCGGACGAGCTGGGTATCCGGATCGAGGTGGCGGCGTTCATCGGGTCATCGCCGATCCGGCAATACGCCGAGGATTGGACGCTCGAGCACATGCTCCAGGCGACGAAAGAAGCGGTGTCGTACGCCGTCGGGCATGGCCTGCCGGTCATGTACGTCACCGAGGATACGACCCGCGCCCGGCCCGAGACCTTGCGGGCCCTGTACGGAGCGGCGATCGACTGCGGTGCCACTCGGATCTGCCTGTGCGACACGGTGGGTCACGCGACGCCGGAAGGTGTTCGAGCGCTGGTGCAGTTCGCGCGGCAGGACGTGATCCGCGGGCGGAGCGTCAAGCTCGACTGGCACGGCCACCGCGACCGCGGCCTCGGCCTGGTCAACTGCCTGACGGCGATCGCTGCGGGCGCGGACCGGATCCACGCTACCGCCCTCGGCGTTGGGGAGCGGGTCGGGAACGCCGAGATGGACCTGCTGCTCGTCAACTTGAACCTGCTGGGCGCGCACCGGCGGGACCTGTCGCGCCTCCCCGAATACTGCGCGCTGGCGGCCCAAGCCGTCGGCCTGCCGATCCCCGCCAACTATCCTGTGTTCGGTGCCGACGCGTTCCGCACCGGAACCGGAGTGCACGCGGCCGCCATCATCAAGGCGAAGCGCAAGGGTGACGACTGGCTGGCGAATCGCGTGTATAGCGCGATTCCTGCCGAGGAGCTCGGGCTGTCGCAGAAAATCGAGATTTCGCCGCTCTCCGGACTCTCCAACGTCAAGCACTGGCTCGAGACGCACGGTTACGACGCAGACGATGCGGCGGCGTGCAAGGTCCTGCTCGACGCGGCCAAGCGCGGCGATCACGTGCTGACCGACGAGGAGTGCCGCGAGCTGCTGAAGGGCGTATGCCCCTAGGAGCGTTTCCGGATCTCGAGCGCTCGTACCGGGACGTCCGCTGGAGTCTCGATCCAGTCGCCGCGACGCAGGCGGGCGTCACGACGCACGATCGACCGCTACGGCCGCTACAGCACCGCGGCGCTCGCCCCCCATCTCGCGGCGCTCCGGGCCATCGCCTCCGCGCTCGAAGAGGCGGAGACCGACGGGCTCGACGAGGAGATCGACCGCACCGCGCTCCTGAATGAGATCCGCGTCACGCTGCGGCGGTTCGAGCGGGAGCGCGCGCAGGCAAAGAATCCCGGCTTCTGGCTGGCGCACCTGCTCGGGGGACTGCACGTCCTGATGCAGCGCCGCGACCGCAGCGCGGCGGAACGCGCCGCCGCGGTGCTCGGCCGGCTCGAGGACGTGCCGGCGTTCCTCGACGATGCGCGCGCCGCGATCACCGAGCCTGTGCGCCTGTTTGCGGAAACGGCGCTGCGGGTCGCCGAGGCCGGCACCGAGCTGGTCCGGGAGGTGGCGTCGACGGTCGCCGGCGAGTCGCCGGCGTTGGCGGCGCGGCTCGGCGCGGCCGCGAACGCGAGCGTCGCGGCGCTGGCTTCATTCCAGAGCGACCTGGGCCGGTGGCTCGACACGGGGTCAGACTCGTTCGCCCTGGGCGAGGACAACTTCGACTTCCGGCTTCATTTCGAGCACGCGCTGCGCGACACGGCGCCGGAGCTGTGGCGCTACGGTCACCACCTCCAACAGGAGATCGAGGCCGATCTCGCGGCGCGCGCCCGCCGGCTACAAGACGGGGGAGGCTGGCATGCGGTGGTCGACCGGCTGCGGGCCGACCATCCCACCGCCGAGACGCTGGTGCAGAGCTATGCCCGGGAGATGGCGCGCGCCCGGGATTTCGTGGCGGCACGCGGCCTGGCAGCGATTCCCGACGCGCCGCTCGACGTGGTGCCGACCCCCGCGTTCATGCGGCCGCTCATTCCCTTCGCGGCCTACGACAGTCCCGGGCCCTACTCGACGGACCGCACCGGCTGGTTCTACGTGACCGTTCCCGATCCCCGGCTGGGCCCGGGACAGCAGGAGCGCGTGTTGCGGGACCATTGCCGCTACGAGCTCCCGGCGACCGCCCTGCACGAGGGCTACCCCGGGCACCATCTCCAGCTGGTCCACGCGCAGCAACAGGCGTCGTCCGTGCGCAAGTACGTATGGACGCCGCTCACGGTCGAGGGATGGGCGTTGTACTGCGAGGAAATGATGGGGGACGAGGGATTCTACTCGTCGGAGGAGGAGATCTTCTTTCAGCGGGTGCACCTGTTGTGGCGCGCGGTGCGCATCATCCTCGACGTGGGACTGCATACCCGGGCGATGACGTTCGAGCACGCGGTGGATCAGCTCGTGGATGTGGCGCACCTGGACCGCGCCAACGCCGAGGCGGAGGTGCGACGCTACTGCGCCGAGCCGGTGTATCCCCTGTGCTACGCCGTCGGCCGCAGGGAGCTACTCAAGTTGCGGGACGACTATCGTACCGCCCAGGGCGCCGATTTCACGCTCGCGCGTTTTCATGCATCGATTCTGCAGTACGGCGGCCTCCCCGTCGCGCTGATTCGTTGGGGGCTGAACCTCGGTGAGTAGCGCGGGGCCGTCCGCCACCCGCCTCCCTCGCACCGTCAAGCTGTTCGGGCTGGTCTCGCTGCTCAACGACTTCGCCAGCGAGATGGTGTACCCGCTCTTGCCGGCGTTTGTCACGGGTGTTTTGGGCGCGGGCGCGGTCACACTCGGTGCGTTGGACGGGGCGGCGGACTTCGCATCGGCGATCGTGAAATTCGTGTCGGGTCGGCTCGCCGACCGTCCCATGCGCCGCGGCCGGCTGGTCGTGCTCGGCTATGCCGCGGCGGTCGTGGTGCGGCCGGTGATCGCCTTCACCGGCGCCGCCTGGCAGGTGATTGGGCTCCGGGTGGTGGACCGACTCGGCAAGGGGCTCCGCACGCCGCCGCGCGACGCGCTGATCGCCGATGCGACCCCAGCGGCGCTGCGCGGTCGCGCGTTTGGGCTGCAGCGCGGGCTCGATCACTTCGGCGCGGTGCTTGGTCCGCTGGTCGCGTGGTATCTGCTGGCGTTTCATCAAGCGGACGTTCGTGGCGTCATCGCGGCGAGCATCGTGCCGGGGGTGGCGGTGCTCGTGCTCGCAGTGATGGGCGGTCGGGCGGTCGGGCGGTCAGGCGGTCAGGAGCCCAGAACCCCCGCGGGCTATCGGACCGCTTCCACCGACCGCCCGACCGACGGTCCGCCCGACCGCCGTCCTTCTCATCTCCTTCTTCTATCTCCTCCGGATGCCCGAGACGCTCGTCATTCTGCGCGCGCAGGAGATGGGCGTCTCAGTCGCGTCGGTATTGCTGCTCTGGGCGGCGCTGCACGTGGTGCGCTCCTCCACGAGCTTCGTGGGGGGTGCACTGACGGACAGCATCGGCGCGGCGCGCACCATGTGGCTTGGCTGGGGGGCGTACGCTCTCGTCGCCGCCGGGTTTGCGGTGGCGGAGACGGCGGTGCAGGCGTGGCTGCTGTTCCTCTCCTTGGGGGTCGTGGCCGGGCTCACCGAGAGCCCCGAGCGGGCGTTGGTGGCCAAGCTCGCGGGCGCCCGACAGGGGAGCGGGTTCGGCGCGTACCACGGGGTGACGGGAATGGCGGCGCTGATCGGCGGTGTAGCGCTGGGCGCCGTATTTCAGCGATACGGCGCGACCCTCGCGTTCCTTACCAGCGCTGCCGCCGCGGGCGCGCTGGCATTGGCGTGGCCAATGGTTGCGGCCCGCATCGGGCGAGAGTGATCTTGCCCCGCTGGCGCGAGTGAACTCGCGGCTCGGCACCTGCCCGTGAACGGGCGGACCACACGGGCCGCTTCAGCGGCAGAGCCGAGTCGCGGCTTCAGCCGCGCATTCCAAGGAGGAGACGGTATGCGAGTCGCGGTATGGTTGTTCCTGTTCGTCGCCGTCGCCGTCGCTCGCATCGCAGGCGCGCAGGACCGTCAGGTGGTCCAGCCGCCCGGTCGCGTGGCCGGGTTGCCGTTTTCCCCTGCGGTGCGCGTCGGCAACATGCTGTACCTCTCGGGCCAACTCGGCCTGGTGCCGGGGACGCCGCAGCTCGCCGACACCGGGATCGCGGGCCAGACGCGGCAGGCGCTCGAAAACGTCAAAGCGCTGCTCGTGTACGCCGGCAGCTCGCTCGATCGGGTGGTGAAGTGCACGGTGTTCCTGACGGATATGCGGGACTTCGGAAAAATGAACGAGGTGTACGCGACCTATTTTCCGAAGGACCCGCCCGCCCGCTCGACGGTGGCGGGAAGCGGGCTCGCGCTGGGCGCGCGTGTGGAGATTGAGTGTATGGCGACGGTGGGGAGCTAGCGCAGCCTGAGGAGTCCGATCAGAGTGGCGGCGAGCGTTGCCCACAACAGCACCGTCAGTCGGGTCAGGCGCCCCTCAACCATGCCGATACGTGCCAGCAAGCCGCCTTCGAGACGAGCCACAGCCGCCTCGAGCTTCGCCTCGAAGCGACTGAAGTTGAGCTCGTTCAGCTCCCGAAGATCGGACTTGTACGTCGCATCCACCTGATTGAACCACTCCACGAGCTCATTCGTGAGCTCGTCGCCGAACCGCTCGTAGAACTTCCGGGACAGTTTCGCCGTGACGGGCATGGAGCGGGCTCCAGGTCGGTTGCGGCGAAAGTGTAAGGTACGCTCGGCGGACCCCTGTCATCAATTCCGCGCCGGCAGGTGCCCACAAACCCCGGCGCTGGCGAGACCCCGGGGCACCGCCCCGGCCGGCTCGCGGTCCGCTCCTCACCATGTGTCCTCTGACGGATCTGTCCGCGGATCTCCCCGCCCGTGAATTGGCTCGTGTGGACATTCGCGTACGTGTTACCCGCGAGCATCTGGGCGAGCAGGTCGGGGATCGTCATCCCTGCGAGCGAACCCCGCAGGTTCGCGGCGGTAAACGTGCCTTCCCCGAGGACACCGTCGAACGGGCCCGGGATGAGCACCGCCGGTGGAGCGGCGGGATACAGGAACACCACGACCGGCCCGTTCACGCCGGTGGCGGCGACGTGGATGTGGGCCTGCAGCACGTTCTGAATGTTGGCGACCTTGAGGCGGAACCGCACGGAGTCACCGTCGCTGGTGAAGAAGATCGAATTGCCCGTGGCGACGCTGGTGTTGGTCGGCACCTCCTCGGCGGAGCTCAAGCTCGCGGTGAATTCGAGCTGGCACTTCTGCCGACCGTGGCCATGGTGCTTGTCACGGTGGCCGTGGTGCCGCTTGTCCGCGTCGGACCGCGTGAGGAAGGGCGCCCACGCGGGGCGCGCCGCGCCGGTCTCGACAACCAGGGCGTCTCCCGTCCCGCCCAGCCCCGGTCCCGACGGTCCGTTCGTCGAGCCCCAGTAGTTGCAGCGGGCGTCGATGGGCGTCGTGATGTTCGGCGCTATGCGAAGCCCGGCTTGGGCGTTCCCCACGATGTCGTTGAAGCGGACGCGTCACGTTTGCCGGGCGTCGCGCCGCGGAAGCTGCCCACCCAGATCCCGGCGGGCACGCGCCTCGGGTCGTCGCCGTCGCGCATGCCTGCACGACACCCAGGACTCGGTTGTGCTCGATGCGGCCCGAGAACGCCTCGTAGTTGATCGCCGGCCGTCGTAAGGCACGATCCAAGTGTGTTCCGGATCGTGTTCCCCACAACGTTCACAATGCCCGTTGCGGTGAAGCCTACCAAGGGGGCCGGCAGTGTTCCTCTGGGACCGACTGTGAGACGCACCGGCGCGGCCCGACGGATAACACTCGTCCAGGTCGTTGTTGAGAATGTCCGCGTTTACGTCGCCGGTCAATTCGGTCTGAACGTTGATGCAGGCACCCCCAGCGCGCCGAATGGTATTTCCCTCAATGACCGCGTCCACGACACCGCGGGTCCCTATACCGAAGGTCTGGGGGAACGGCGGGGTCGAAGAGTTGGCGAACGCTGTGCTCCCATCCAGGTTGCTCTCGCGTACGACGAGCCGAGCCGGCCCGGTGGTCGGCGGGTTGTTGAAGACCGAGACAAGCAGGCTCGCGCCGAGTGGCGGGTTGACGGCGACGACCGTTGCGCGCTCTACCGTCAGGTCCACGAGGCCGTCGCCCCGAATGCCGTGGAGTCCGGTATAGTGAAGGGTCAGCCCCCGGATGGTGACCGGCTCCGTGGTCGCGACCTGCACGGCGATGGTTGGAGCGCCCGGCGGTGCGATGATTACACCCGCGTGATGCTTGGCGCGATATCGCATCGTGATCCCGTCGTCCGCGGCCTCCAGTGTGATGCCTTTGTCCACCACCAGGGACTCAGGGTACGTCCCGGGCATGACCTGGACGCGCCCGCCCGCGGGCGCCATGTCGATACCTGCCTGGATGGTGGTCGCGTCGTGCCGACCCTTGGGATCCACTACGATCGTCCGGTTTCTCCCGCCATCGCGGTGGAAACTCGGAGCCAGGGCGGTCGGTTCGGCGGGTGGTTCGCCGCAAGCGACGAGGGTGAGGGTGCAGAGCCAAGCAAGGCGGCGAGTGGGTATCCAGGACGCGGCGATCATCGAGCCTCCGAGGTTGGTGATCCGTCGGTGGCGGTAGCGGTCGCGGTGTCGGAGGGCGTCCTGGCGGGCGTCGGGCGGCATCTGGGCCGAAGGGCCATCGGCGGATGTGGAGATGCCTCCACCGGATGCAGGCTGAAACTACCCCCCTCTCCCGATCTCGCTAGGGAAGGGCTGTATCAAGCTGGTCACATCTCGGACCTGCGTGCGGGGGCCTCAGCCCCCGGGGTCGGACGTCGGCCGTACGCCGGTCGTCATGGCGGTCTTTTGTCCATCGTGGTGCGCTCATTGTTGTCGTTGTGGTGGCGATGGTGGTGGTCGTCGTCATCGTCGCCATCGTCGTGACCGTTGTCCTCCTCATCGTCGGTACAGACAGGATGCGGCGGGAAACCGAAGTTGCTCACTTGAGCGCTTGTTGCCCACCTGGTTGCACCTTGAAGATCCCGAACGCGAGGCCGGTGGCACTGCCACGCTCGTCCAGGTCGACCGGGCCTAGGGCGCCTTCGTAGTTGATCGCCTTGCCTTTGGCGAGCAGCCGGAACGCCTTCTCCACTGGCCCGGGCATATCACCGTGCCCGGAGGGTTGCGACTCTCCTGATCTTGGCGGCCACCGCCGCAGGCTCGGGGTGCCGGCGCGTACTGCAGCCTCTGCGATCCCGCGTCGATCACACGCGCTGAGGATCCCGACCCAGCGGCTGAACTGCCGGGAGCGACGACTGATTGAGCGCGAACCACCGTTGGAAGGCAGGCGAGCTGGGATCCCGGCCGGCTGCACAAAGTCGTTCTGGTTCACCAGCGCGCGCAGCACTCGGCCCGGTGTGCTGTAATTGACGCCGAGAGTGTGGACGTCCACACAAACTTGAGCGCGTCGACGCTCGGGGGCTCGCCGTCCCGGTATCATCACGGAGCGCTAGACCTCCAGGACTAGCGCCCTATGCCATGAGCGGCGGATGAGGCGAGCAGAGCTGGAGCGTGCTGTCGGCCGCGCGAGCAGCCACCAGCACAACGCTCGCGCCCAGCCTCGCGGTTCGGCTGCCCGCGTCGTCGTCGCGGTCAGATCGCTCCGTCGCCGTGCGGGATCGCGGTCGGGCGCACCTGCCTGCGTCCAGACCCCGGTGCGTTGTGCGCACCGAGCCCGCGCTCGTCCCCGCGCTCCCGCCGGTACACCGCGTCGCCCGAACCCCCCATGTCCAGTCGGAGGCGAACATCAGCGTTCGGCCGTCGCTCGAGAGACTCGGGTGCCGTATCCGTTCGAGCGCGCGTGTTGATCGTGCTTCCCAGATTCTCCGGCCGTGGACCAGGCGTCGCCCGCTCCCGCCGCGGTCGAGGGACCCGAGGTCGCCAAGCCACACAGCGTCAGGACGTGTCGCGATGAAAAAGAGCTCTCGCCCATCATTGCTCTGCTCTGCCCCGAAGTCATTGACAGGGTCGCTGGGAAGGTTGACCCCAGCGACCGATGCGCGGCAGGCGCACTGGGTCGCCCGTCGCTCGTCAGCGGGCTACGGAGTAGATGTCGAGCGGGGCGGTCGCGCCGAGGCCTGACCGCCGGTCGAAATAGAGCCTGGCGATCCCATCGCTCCCGGCCGGAGCGTTACCCTGCCCCTTGCTCAACTCGCCGCTCGTGTTCACAAGCGGACCCACGTTGACTGGTGGCCCCCACGCGAGGTCGTCCGTGGGGTCCGGCGCGGTACGAAACGTAGATGTCGCTCGCTCCGAAGCCGCCAGCGCGGTCGCTGTTGAAGTACATCAAGTGTCCGTCGCTGGACAGGGTGGGGTTAGCTCGCCTGCGCAGCGGTATTGATGACGGCTCCGAGATTCATGGGCGCTCCGAGGAGCAGGACGTAGCGCGTCGGGACAGAGATGGCCGCCCAGCCGCTCGGTTCATAGCTTGATCAGAGCTCCACCAGGACAGCCAGGGTCGTCACCCACTCGCGGTGTTGATCGCCGCGGCCGAGTTCACCGGCTGCGACCAGAGTGCCTCGGAGCCGTCAGCCAGCGCGCTTGCCGTCATCGTCGTCATCGTCACCGTGCTCGCACCATTCGCCACGGCCGACGGGTCTCTTGGCGAACGGCGTGAACACGGCGTCGCGCCACGGCCTCGACCACGATGGCGTCGCCGGTTCCTGACGGCCAGCGCTCGAGCCGGGCCGTCCGCGAGCCCCAGTAGTTGCAGCGGGCGTCGAACGGCGTCGCGATGTTGGGCGCCACGCGGAGTCCTGCCTGCGCGTTCCCGACGATGTCGTTGAAGCGCACCGCTCACGTTGGCCGGCGTCGCGCCTCGGAAACTGCCCACCCAGATGCCCGCGGGCAGAACCCGCGTCGTCGCCGTGGCGCACTGCCTGCACGACGCCGAGGACGCGGTTGTGCTCGACGCGGCCCGAGAAGGCTTCGTAGTTGATGCCGGCCGTCGGGAGGCACGAGCCGAGGGTGTTGCGGATCGTGTTCCCGACGACGTTCACGGTGCCCGTTGCGGTGAAGCCGACCAGGGGGGCCGGCAGCGTTCCTCTGGGACCGACCGTGAGAGCGCCGGCGCGGCCGGACGGATAGCACTCGTCGAGGTCGTTGTGGAGAATGTCCGCGTTTACTTCGCCGGTCAGCTCGGTCTGAACGTTGATGCAGGCACCGCCTGCGCGCCGAACAGTGTTGCGCTCGATGACCGCGTCAGCGACGCCGCTCGTCCGGATACCGAAGGTCTGGGGAAACGCTGGTCTGGGAGAGTTGGCGAACGCGTGCTCCCGTCCACTTGGCTCTCGCGTACGACGAGCCGGCCGGCGCACCGGTCGGCGGATTGTTGGCGACGGAAATGAGCGCAGTGCTGCCGAGTGGTGGGTTTATCGCAACAACCGTCGCGCGCTCGACGGTGAGATCCGCCGGTCCGTCTCCGCGGATCCCGTTGAGGCCGGTATACCGAACGGTTAGCCCGCGGATGGTCACTGGGGCTGCCCCCGTCACCTGGACGGCGGCGTCAGCGTGTTCCGGGTGGCGCGACGAGTACACCGACTTCATCATCGTGCCCCCTTCATGCCTTCGAGCGTGAGCCCTTTGGAGATGCTGTGTCTCGGCGTACGTCCCGGGCGGCACCTGCACGCGCCCCCCGGCCGGGGCCATGTCGATGCCCGCCTGGATCGTGGTCGCGTCGTGTCGGCCATCGGGGTCTACCACCACTGTCCGGTGCCCGCCGCCGTCGCGGTGGACGCTCGGCGCGAGGCTGGTGGGATCGGCGGGTCGTTCGCTGCAAGCGACGAAGGCGAGCGTGCAGAGCCAGGCGCGGCAGCTGGTGGGTGTCCAGGGCGCGACGGTCATCGAACCTCCGAGGTTCGGTGCATTCGTGTGACTGTGCATGTCCGTCTACAGGAGGCCATGGCGCGACGCGCCGGGGCCTCTCGTTGCTAGTGGTGGATCCGTGTCCGCGTCGACATCCAGATGTCCGTCCCGCCAAGGCTGCCCGTCCGACTTGAGGCGAAGAGGAGCGTCTTCGCGTCTCCCGACAGGCTGGCCTGCTGCTCGGTGGCAGACGTGTTCATCGGCGCGCCCAGATTAGTCGGCGTCGGCCATGGATCGCTGACACTGCGCCGAGTGGACGTCCAGAGATCGTTCCCCCCAGCCCCCCTGCGCGGGTGGACTGAAAAAGGAGTTCTCTGCCATCGGCGCGCACGGTCGTACCCTGGTCGTTGACGGTCGGGTCACTGATTTCGGCGACGAGCACTGCCGGTCGTTGGCGAGACCGTCAGTGGTCGCGGGCACAACGTAGATATCCGCTGTACCCCCCGCAGGCGTTCGATTGAAGAAGATGCGTGGCACGTCGCCTTTCACGCTCGGCAGGTACTCCAACCCCCCTTCGCCCGCCGCGGTGTTCACGTCCAAGCCAACTGGAACGGGCGGCCCCCAGCTGAAATCGTCGTGCACATCGGTTCGCTGGGACACGTAGAGATCCGTTCCACCCTGGCCGCCGGCTCGCGTGCTGTTGAAGAACAGGAGGCGGCCGTCGGCGGACAGGTTCGGGCCCTGATCGACGCTCGCAGTGTTGATCGCGGATCCCAGGTTTACCGGGGTCCCCCACGGGCAGTCTCGACACGCGCGCTGGGCGACCCAGATGTCAAACCCACCTGAACCGCCCGTTCGGTCGGAGCCGAAGTAGAGGCTGAGCCCGTCTTCGGACAGCGAAGGGCCCTGTTCGTTCGCGGCGGTGTTGATCGCCGTCCCCAGGCTCACAGGATCGGACCACAATGAAAAGTCGAGGTGGCAGCGGTGCTCATCGTGGCCATCGTTACCATGGTGATCATCATGTCGTGGTGACGCTTCTGTGCGACGGGTCCCGTGGCGAAGGGCGCAAAGATCGGCCTTGCACCTCCAGTCTCTACCAGCACGGCGTCTCCCGTTCCGGGTCCTACGCCGGACGGGCCGTCCTCCGAGCCCCAGTAGTCGCACCGCGCGTCGAGTGAAGCGGTCTCGCGCTTGCCTACGCGGAGACCCGCTTGAGCATTCCCGACGATGTCGTTGAAGCGCACGATCACTCCCGTCGGCGGGAAGAAGTCGCGCTGGTCGCCGATCAGGATGGCCCCCGGTGCGCCCCGGACGGTGGCGATCGCCCCCGGCTGGACCACACCGATGATGCGGTTGTGTTCAATCCTGCCGGCGTAGATCGTCTGAAGGATCGCGGTCGAGGGCAGGGATGACGCGAAACTGTTCCGGATCGTGTTACCGACGATGTTGACCACCCCGGTCGCGGTGACCGGTCGCGTGGCGGAGGGGACATTTGTGTTTGCCGGCGTGACGTTGATGGAACCGGCTCGTCCGAGGGGATAGCACTCGTCCACGTCGTTGTCAGTGATGTCCGCTTGCATGTGGCCGGCGAGGTCGTTGCGCGCCTGGATGTTGATGCAGGCGCCTCCAGTGCGGCGAATGACGTTGCCGTCCACCAACGCATCAACGTCACCCGCCGCCCGGACCCCGAAGCTCTGGGGGAATGCCGGTGTCGGCGAATTGGCAAATGGCACCGCTCCATCGATGAAACTGTTCTTCACGACCAGGCGCGCGCGCCCTGTGGTGGGCGCGTCGTTCAACACGGCCACGAGGAGACTCATGCCGAGCGGCGGATTGACCGCAACGACCGTCGCTCGCTCCACCGTGAGATCGACGACCCCAACGCCGCGGATCCCGTTCGTACCGCCGACATGCACGGTAACGTCCCGGACGGTGACGGGGCTGCGAGGTCGTGACCTCGATCGACGGTGAGCGGCGCGCCGGAAGGCGCGATGACCACCTGCCCGCGTTGCTCCGCGCGATTGCGATGGTGGTCGTCGTCCCCGCGGTCGGTGCCCTCGAGCGTGAGCCCCTTGTTGATCACGAGGACTTCGGCGTAGGTCCCGCGCATGACGCGGACGCGACCGCCGGCGGGACGCCAGGTCGATGCCCGCCTGGATCGTGGTCGCGTCGTGTCGGCCCTTGGGATCCACGACGATCGTCTGGTTTCTGCCGCCGTCGCGGTGGAAGCTCGGCGCGACGCCGATAGGCTCGGTCGTCGGGTCGGCGCAAGCGACCGCAAGGATCAAGGTCGCGGTGGTTGAGAGCGTGCTACGTCGGGGCGCCATTGCTGGACTCCTCATATGAGGGGCAAATGGTTGCCCCATCCTTGTGGACGTCGTCACGGCCGGTACGTTTGATCGCGAGTCAAGGTCAGCCTGCCCACGCGAGGCAGAGAACATGGCCGCAGGAAAGTCACTTCAGCGTCACTCGCGCAGCCGACGTGCTGCCTATCTGCTCGTCACGCTCGGCGCCGTCTCCCTGTCCCGCATCGTGGCAGGGGGTCCCCCCGTTCGCGTCCTCGGCCCCGGAAAGCTCGGCTCCCTCGTTGCCCATCTCACCTGCCGGCCGGCTCGCCGGGCGAGGAGCGACGAGCTGGTGGAGCTGCTCTGGTCGGACGGGACTCGGCGACGAGGCCACCCTGACCTCCGCCAGGCGGTCTGCAGCTGCGGCGGCGCATCGGTCGGGGCGCAATCGAGTGCTCGCATGGCGACGTCGTGCTGTCCGCAGCAGTGAACGTGGATCGGGACGAGTTCATCGCCGCCGTGGAGCAGAGCGCCCTCGAGCGGGCAGTGGATGTGTACGGCGGGGAGTTCCTGCCGGGGGTGCTGGGGCCTGGGGTACACGGATTCGAGGAGTGGGCCGAGCTGGAGCGCTACCGGCTACGGCGGATGTTCTGCCGGACGGCCGAGGCGCTGGTGCGGCGATCGCTCGGCACTGGACAGATTGCGAGAGCGCTCGAGGTCGCCAAACGGGTGCGCGACGTCTACAAGGACGATGAAGCGTCCTGTCGGTTATACCTCGAGGCGCTGCTCACGGCCGGCGAATGGCACCTCGCTGCGAGCGAGGCGGACGTGCTGGAACGGTACCTGGCGCTGAGCGGCCGCGAGCCTGACCCCGCGACGCGCGAGGTGCTGCGCCGCGCGCGGGAGCTCGCTCGAATTGTGACTCAGTGGCCAAGAGTCGTCGACCCAAACGGACAGCTTCGCCGTGACAGGCAGGGAGTCGGTGGGGAGTAGTTAGCGACCGATCAGCCGCACCACGCCGAAGACCAACCCTACCGTGGTGGCGGCCTGACCCACCCAGAACAGGAACATCCAGCGTACCATCCGGCCTTCTAGCGTGCCGAACCGGCCCTCCACCACACCGATGCGGCCGAGCAACCGCCCCTCGACTCCGCGAGGTCTCCGCGATTTCGCTTCGGACCTCGCCGATCCGCCGCATCCGCTTGGCGTCGAGCGGCAGTGCGCTGCTCGAGTTTGGCGTCGAACCGGGTGAAATTCAGCTCATTCAGCTCGCGCAGCTCGCCGCGATACGTTGCATCCACCTGGTTGAACCACTCCACCAGCTCGTTCGCGACATCGTCGCCGAGCCGCTCGTAGAACTTGCGGGACAGTTTTGCGGTCACCGGCATCATGACTCCCAGGGGTTACCGGTGACACAAAGTAGCATACGCTCGGCCGCCGAGGAAAAGCAAATTCCCGCGTGCGACATCCTCGAGATCGCATCTCGCGAGTCACGCCTGGGTAACCCTAGCAGCAGCGGACCGAGCGGCCCTTTCGCTCGAAGAACTCCGCTCACGTATTCCCGCTCGCTGAGCAGTGCGGGATGGCCGGCGCTGCGACAATGCTCGAGATAGGCCGCGTAGTCGGGGGCCCCGACGATGCGCCGGAGCACCGAGGCGATCCGCACAACCGCCCGCCAGCCCGCCTGCCCGCCGGCCCGCCCTCAGTCTCCCGCCGCATACGCACTCTCCACATAGGCCGCCTCGTGTAATACCGGCGTCTTCCGCTTGGACAGAATGAGCCACCATTCCCGCACCGACGACAGCACGAGCAGGGACACGATGGACATGAACAGCAGCGCCACGCCGGCATCCAGACGGTCAGCGTCATTGAAGACCATCCGCCCCACATTGGGCTGCGCCGAACCCGCGAGCGACGCGGCGTGCGCGAGGAACCCCAGCTTGGGGTCCGCTGCGAACACCTTCTGCCACCCCGCCGTCATCGTAATCGTCACGAGCCAGGCGAGCGGCACGAGCGTCACCCAAGCGTAGCGGGCCCGGCCCATCTTGATGATCACGGTCGTGCCCACACACAGCGCGACCGCCGCGAGCAGCTGATTCGAGATGCCGAACAGGGGCCAGAGCGAATTGATGCCGCCGAGCGGGTCGACAACGCCCTGATACAGGAAGTAGCCCCACCCCGCGACCACCACGGCGCTCGCGAGCAGCACGCTCGGATACCACGACGTCTGGCCGAACCTGGGCCACACGTGGCCCAGGATCTCCTGCAGCATGAACCGGCCCACGCGCGTGCCGGCGTCGATCGTGGTCAGAATGAACAGCGCCTCGAACATGATGGCGAAGTGATACCACAGCGCCTCGAGCGCCCGCCCGCCGAACACCTGCGTCACGCTCGAGAAGATTTGCGCCATGCCGACGGCGAGCGTGGGGGCGCCACCCGTGCGCGCGACCAGCGTCAGCTCACCCATGCGGGCGGCGAGCTGCTGCATCGTCTCCGGAGTCACGACGAATCCGGCCTGCTGCAACACCTGCGACGCCTGAGCCAGCGCGGCAGGGGTGGTGTTCATCGCGAAGTAGACGCCCGGATCGAGGATGCATGCCGCGATCATCGCCATGACCCCCACGAACGATTCCATCAGCATGCCGCCGTAGCCGATGAACCGGGCGTCGCTTTCGCGCGAGATCATCTTGGGCGTCGTGCCCGACGCTATCAGGGCGTGAAACCCCGAAATGGCCCCGCACGCGATCGTGATAAAGGCGAACGGAAACACCTTGCCGGCGAACACCGGTCCTTCGCCGAGCAGGGCGAACGGCGTCAGCGCCGGCATCTTGAGCTGGGGCAGCAGGATGAACAAGGCGAGGGCCAGCACAAAGATCGTCGTGATCTTCAAGAAGGTGGACAGGTAGTCGCGCGGCGCGAGCAGCATCCACACCGGCAACACCGATGCCACGAAGCCGTAGGCCAGCATCATCCAGACGAGCGACGTGCCGGAGTGCGTGAACAGGGGGCCAAGGATCGGATGGTGGCCCACGTACCCGCCACCCACCAGGGCGGCCAGGAGCAGCAGGGCGCCTGCGATCGACGCTTCGCCCACCCTTCCGGGGCGCCATTGCTTCATCCACCAGCCCATCAACAGGGCAATGGGAATAGTGCAGGCGATGGTGAACAGCCCCCACGGCGACGCCTTGAGCGCGTTCACCACGATCAGCGCCAGCACGGCGAGCAGGATGATCATGATCAGCAGCACGGCGACCATGCCGGCCATCCCGGTCAGCGCGTTGATCTCGTCCTTCGCCATGTGACCGAGCGACTTGCCGTCGCGCCGCAGCGAGCAGAACAGAATCGTGAAGTCCTGCACCGCCCCGGCAAACACGACCCCGATCACCAGCCACAGCGTGCCCGGCAGGAAGCCGAACTGCGCGGCCAGCACCGGACCGACGAGCGGTCCGGCGCCCGCGATGGCGGCGAAGTGGTGGCCGTACAGCACCCAGCGGTTGGTGGGGACGAAGTCCCGCCCGTTGTTGAGCCGCTCGGCCGGCGTCGCGCGGCGGTCGTCGAGGCCGAAGACCCGGGTGGCGAGGAACTTCGAGTAGAACCGGTAGCCGATGCTGTAGCTGCACAGGGCGGCGATCAGGAGCCACGCGGCGTTGATGGACTCGCCGCGGGAGAGGGCGAGCACGCCGAACGCGGCCGCGCCGAGCACGGCGATCGCACCCCAGACCAGCGCGGAGGCCAATCGTTTCATGAGGTCGTAACCTACGGCGCGCCTTGCCGATGTTCAAATTCGGGCATAGGTTCGAAACACTTGCAACCGATTGCCTGGACGTTGGCCGCGCGCGAGACCGCGCCGGGCGGGGCATCCGTGCAGGAGCAGCCCCGCGCCCAAAGGCTCGCTGAAACGGTTCAGGGCCGCGTCGCGATTGTCACCGGCGGCGCCACCGGCCTGGGCCGCGCTACGTGCCTCGAATTCGCCCAGCAGGGCACGGCCGTCGCCTTCAACTATCTCGATCTCCCCGACCGGGACGTCGCTGCCCAGGCGCTTCTCACCGAGACCGCCATCCGCGCGCACGGCGTGCCGGTGTATTGTGCGCGGTGCGACGTCAGAAACCACGACGAGGTGGAGCAGTTCGTCGCCGAGGCGCGCAAGCGCCTGGGCGGAGTGCACTGCCTGGTCAACAACGCCGGCGTCACCCACGACGGCGCGCTATGGCGGCTGTCGGTGGAAGCCTGGAAGGACGTGATCGACACCAACGTCACCGGGTCGTTCAATTGCATTCAGGTGGTCGCCCAGCACATGCGCGCTCAGCGCTACGGCAAGATCGTCAATGTGGCGAGTCACCAGGCCTTCCAGCCGGGCTTTGGCGTTTCAAACTACGCCGCGAGCAAGGCGGCGCTCATCGGTCTCACCAAGTCGGCCGCGGTCGACCTCGGTTCGTCCAATATCAACGTGAACGCGGTGGCGCCCGGATTCGTGAAGACCGAGCTCGCTCGCCAAGCTGCCCCGCGAGATCCTGGAGCGGGCGGAGCACGAGTCGGTGCTGGGACGCGTGGCGGAACCGGAAGATGTCGCGCGGGTGATCACGTTCCTCTGCAGCGACGCGGCGCGGCACATCACCGGTCAGGTGATCGTGGTGGACGGTGGGCTCACCCTCGCTTGAAAAAGCCGCGGCCGGGCACGATATTCCTCCAAGAGACTAATCCATTGCGCAACAAACACTTAGTACGCCTGGCGTGGATCTCCGCGTGCATCACGGCGGGGTGCGGTCACAAGCCCGCGGCGGAGACCGAGTGCCACCCATCCCGCCGACGGCGCCCCTGCCGACGACCGGCCTCTCCGGTCAGTCGGTGGTGATGCTCCCGCTCACGCTCGTCGCCATCGACGATTCCTTGCACTGGACGTTGCCGGACCGGCACGTCACCCTGATGCGCGCCGACAGCGTAATCGGAGAGTTGCTGACGGCCCGCGCGCCCGAGGTCGCGTGGGTGCGGGCCGCGCGACGTGCGCCGGGCGGCGCGTCGGGCGCCCGGGATCGCGCCTGACCCCGATCAGCTTGGGACCGCGGTGCTCCGGGTGGAGAACCTGACGAGCATCCCCGATCCGCTACGCGGCCAGGTGCGCACGCTCGCGGCGCTCTCGGGTGGCGGTGGTGGCCGCTACGTGTTCGTTCCCGCGGCGCTCATTTTCCGGCTCCCGCCCGCCGCCCCGGGGGTGCCACGCCCTGCGGGAGTGCACACGGGCATGGCCGAGCTTTCGCTGGTCCTGGCCGACATCCGCACCGGGGCCATCCAGTGGCGCACGCTGGCGACGGGGGAGGGCGACGATCCATGGACGGCCCTGACCCGCGCGGTGAAGAAACTCACGCCAGGGCTGCCGTGACACCGGCGGAGCGCCGGGCCTCGCGCGTGGCGCGCTGGTGGGCGATCGGCAGCACGCTGCTGGTCGGCGTGTACCTGGTCGTGATGATGCGACCGCTGGCACCTGCGTGGCGGGCGACCGGCCGCATCGTCGCTGCCCTGACCATCGCTCATCTGGTACTATCTCACCTATCGAATCGTGAAGAAGGTCGCACTCGAATGGCAGAGATGAAGCTCTCAGCGATCAGCCGTCAGCTTTCAGTGCTGCTGTTCCTGCTCGTGGGACCGCTCGCAGGTCAGACGTCGCTCTCCATCTATAGCGACGGTCGCGTGGTGGTGCGACGCTCGCTCCCCCAGGCCGCTCGAGAAGGGGAGAAATGCGCTGACGCTGGCGCTCGATGAGACCGACCTCGCGACGCTGTTTTCCCCGGACACGTCCGTGACGGTCGTGTCGGCGGTGCTGCGGCCCGCCACCGAGCGGAGTGCGGCGCTGGAGCTCGCCGTTGGGCCAAACGCTGGCGTTCGTTCGAGGGAAGGGCGACACGGTGCGTGCCACGGTGGTGCGAGCGACTCCGCCGCAGTACCGCCTCGCCGGACGGACGGCTCCTGCTGGTCGAACCCGGCGAGCCGCTCTTTCCGCCGGAGCTGGTGCGCACGACGCCGCAGGCATCGCTCGTCCTCGAGGCAGCGCGGGCGCGCCCCAGCACCGAGCTGGCGTACGTCACGGAAGGCGCCCGCTGGTTCGCCGTGTATCAGGCGGTGCTCGGGGCGGGACGCGCGTCGGTCTCCGGGGCTGCGACGGTCACGTCACAGCGCATCCGCGCCGAGAGCGCGTCGGTACAGCTCGTGGCCGGCACGATCGGCCGTGCGCGCCTGCCCCTGCCCCGAAGATGTCGGGTATTCGCGCCAGACCGGCCATGCTCGTCCGGGAACAGGAGTCGGCGGGTGAGGAGGCAGTGGGGGAGACGCACGTGTACACGTTGCCCGCGCGCATCAACCTGGAGCCGGGCGTGCCGGTGACGACCGCCCTGTTCCCGCGGGCGGTCGCGGCCGTCACGCAGGAGCTGATCGTGCCCGGCGCGCTGCCGTTCCTGGGCTACCTGCAGGCCGAATCCCGCGGAGCCGGACCGGGTGCCGGTGCAGGTGTGGTACACGCTGGCGCGTCCGCGTGGCAGCGCGTTCGGCGAGCGGCCGCTGCCGGGCGGCACGATGCAGCTCTACCAGGCCGACTCGGCGGGCCGCCTGCAGCTCATTGGGGAGGCGGCGACCGACCACACGGCGCCGGGTCGCGACCTCCGCGTCCAGTCGGGTGATGCGTTCGACGTGACCGCGGAGCGGGTCCAGACCGACTATCGGCCAGGAGCAGATCGCGCCGAGTCAGACGCGGTCTTCCGGTGCGCCAGCGCTTCACCGCCGCCTATCGCGTCACCCTGCGGAATGCGAAGGCTGTTCCCGTGACGGTGGACGTGCGCGAGACGCGCTCCGGGCAGTGGGTCGTGACCGCGAGCAGCCTCCCCGCTGAGAAGCTGTCCGCCGCGGAAGTCCGCTTCCGTGTCGCGCGTGCCGGCCAAGGGCGAAGCGATGCTCACGTACACCGTGCAGGTGGACTCGTGACGGTGCAGCTGCTCCACGTCTCCGATCTGCACTTCGGCGGCCACGCCGACGTGCGACAGGTCGAAGCGCTCGAGGGCATGATCCCGGACCTGCATCCCGACGTCGTGGTGTTGTCGGGCGACCTCGCGCAGCGTGCGCGCCACGGGGAGTTTCAGCGCGCGCGCGCGTTCGTGAATCTGGCCGCCAAGACCGCTCCCGTGTACGTCGCTGCCCGGCAACCACGACGTGGCGTGGTGGTGGCGTCCATTCCTGCCGTTCGGGCGCGAGATGCTGTACCGCAAGTACCGCCAGTATTTCGGGGAGGACCTCACGCCGACGCTCACCGTCCCGGGCGCGGTGATCGCGGGCGCGCTGACGGCCAACGGCATCGGGCTGGTCGTCGCTGACGGGGCGCGATGCGGGACCTGGCGGTGATGGGGAATCTTCCCGAAGCGCGAAGCGCTGCGCGTCCGCGAGGTGTTCAGCGAGGCGGCGCCCGGGCTGGCGCGCGTGCTCGTCCTGCACCACAACGTGCTGCGGGGCGACATCTCGCGCCGCATGGGTCTCGCCGCTCTGGCAGCGGGCGCACCGTCACATCCTGGCATCGGGGGCCGAGGTCGTGCTGTGCGGGCACGATCATCAGGAGGCAGCCGACATGCTGGGAGATCGGGTCGTCGTCTCGACGGCCGGGACCCTCTGCACGCCGGCGCGGGGCGGGCGGCCGTCGAGCTTCAACTTTGTGACGATCGAGTCGACCGCCGTCCACGTCACCTTTTTCCGCTGGGACGGCCAGCGCAAACGATTCCAGGCATCGGATACGTTCGCCTTCGCGCGCGGCAGTGCGGCCAAGGCGGCGCCGCTCGAAAAGGCCGTCGCCCAGGGGTAACCGAGGGCCCATGGCTCCCACGTTTCATGGCGTGGATTTCTACGACACCGACGGTCTTCTGTCCGAGGAAGAGCGCGCCGTGCGCGACACGGTGCGCGCCTGGGTAGACAGCCAGGTCCTGCCGATCATCGGTGAGCACTACATCAAGGGCACGTTTCCCAAGCAGCTCGTTCCCGCCATGGCCGAGCTGGGGCTGTTCGGCGCCAATCTGCCCGAAGAGTACGGATGCGCCGGGCTGAACAACGTGGCCTACGGCCTGATCATGCAGGAGCTCGAGCGCGGCGATTCCGGAGTTCGTTCGTTCGCCTCGGTGCAGGGCGCGCTAGTGATGTATCCGATCTACGAGTTCGGGTCGGAAGAACAGAAGCGGCACTGGCTGCCGCAGATGGCTAAGGCCAGCGTGATAGGCTGCTTTGCCCTGACGGAGCCTGACTACGGGTCCAACCCCGCCGGCCTGATTACCGTGGCGAAGGAAACCAAGGACGGCTGGGTGTTGAACGGCGCGAAAATGTGGATCACGAATGGATCCACCGCGCACGTGGCCGTTGTGTGGGCCAAGACCGGGGCGCTCGACGATCCGGGATCGATCCGCGGGTTCCTCGTGCCGACCGACACCCCGGGCTTCTCCGCCAAAGACCAGACCGGGAAGCTGAGTCTGCGCGCGAGCGACACGAGCGAGATCGTGCTGCAGGACGTCCGCGTCCCCCGCGACGCGCTGCTCCCCAAGTCCGCCGGTCTCAAAGCCCCACTGTCGTGTCTGACCGCGGCGCGCTACGGCATCGCCTGGGGCGCCGTCGGAGCCGCGATGGCGTGCTACGCCGAGGCGGTGAGCTATGCCCAGGCGCGCGTGATGTTCGGCAAGGCGATCGGCGGATTTCAGCTACAGCAGGCCCGGCTGGTCGAGATGCTCACCGAGATCACCAAGGGGCAGCTCCTCTGCCTGCAGCTCGGCCGGCTCAAGGATCAGGGCAAGATGACCCCGCAACAGGTCTCGCTCGCCAAGCGCAACAACGTCTCGATGGCGACCGACGTGGCGCGCGAAGCGCGGCGCCTGCTCGGCGCCAACGGGATCCTCGCCGAGTATCAGGCGATGCGGCATCTCGCCAATCTCGAGTCGGTGTACACGTACGAGGGCACGCACGACGTCCACACGCTGATCCTGGGGCAGGAGATTACTGGGTTGAATGCTTTTAGTTGAAACGGCGCACGACGGCAGGACGGCACGTTGCCCGCAAGACCGCCGCCTTGCTCGGGTAACGTGCCGTCGTTCCGTCGTGCCTCGCTTTGTGATTCTCTTCGTCGCCCTCCCTCTCGCCGCCACTGCCCAGCAACCCGACACGCTCCCCAAAGACACCGTGACGCTCACGCCCGTCGTCGTGAACGCCACGCGGCTGCCCGCGGTGAGCGAGGTCGTCCGCGGACTCACGGGTCGCACCGCCACGCTCGACGGGACGGACCTGGACTCGCGCGGCGTGCGCACCCTCGCGGACGCGTTGGAGGAGCTGCCGGGCGTCACGACCGCCGATGAGCTCGGTGCTCCGGCACAGCTCGACGTGACCCTGCGTGGCTTTCAGGTTTCTCCCACGGTCGGCCTGCCGCAGGGGATCACGGTGTACGTGGACGGCGTGCGCGTGAATGAGCCGGACGCCAACGAGGTGAACTTCGACATCCTCCCGCTCGAGGACGTAGAGCGGGTGGATGTGGTGTACGGCCCCTCGGTGTTGTTCGGCCGCAACTCGCTCGGGGCCGCGGTCAATCTCGTGACGCGCCGCGGCGAGGCTCCGGGACAGCACGGGGTGGAGCTTTCGGGAGGGAGCTTCGGCCGCTACGAAGCGAAGCTGCAAACGGGCGACCGGCACGGGATGTGGGACTACTACGTCGGCTTGCGCTACGAGCACGAGGACGGCTGGCGGCAAATGACGGAGAGCCGTATCGCGACCGCATTCGCGAAGCTTGGCCTCCTCACCGCGACCTGGGACGCCACGCTCAGCTACAGCGGGGCGGACAACTTCATCCATCAGGCCGGCAGCCTTCCCGAGGACGTCGTGGCGACTCACCCCGACAGCAACTTCAGCGCCGACTACTTTGCGCCGCTGAGCCATCTCGTGACCCTGAACGCGCAGCGGAAGGCTGGGCTCCGCACAGCTCGCGTTCAATGTCTTCGGGCGCAGCCTGGTCGCCGACGGGTTCAACGGGAATGCCGATCCCCCGGATTCGCGCCAGCGCACGCATGAAGGAATTGGCGGCGGTGCGATGCAGGTGACCGGCAGCGCGCACCTCGCCCGCCGCCCACTGCGGTGGTTCGCCGGTGTGGACGGCGACTACTCGCACACGGTGGTGGGCCTGTATGCGGTGCCGGAGAGTGGGGTCGACTCGCTCACCGACTCGGTGCGAGCGAACCAGGCGAATCTGGGAGCATTCGCGGGAGCAAGCTGGGAGGTCGCCCCCGCGTTCGCGGCCACCGTGGTAGCGCGCTACGACTACATCCGGCTTCCGTACGAGGACCTGCTCGATCCGGACCAAAGCGGGGTCAACACGTTCCGCCGCATCAGCCCGCGCATCGGGCTGTCGTGGACCGGGCTCGCGCAGCACGAGATCTTCGCTTCGGTGAGCCGCGGCTTCCGAACGCCCGCGCTGGTCGAGATCGCGTGCAGCGATCCTACCGCTGCGTGCCCCCTGCCGTTCGCGCTGGGCGCGGACCCGCCGCTCAACCCCGTCGTGGCGACGACCTACGAGCTGGGCTGGCATACGCGCCGGCCGGTGGCCGGGTGGACCGCGGGTGCCAACGTGTACTGGACCGATGTCCGCGACGACATCTTCTTTGTGGCACCCGACCCGACGACGGGCTACTTCCAGAACATCGACGCGACGCGCCGCGCGGGGTTCGAAGCGTCGCTCCGCTGGGTATCTCCGTCAGGTGTGCGGATCTACGGGAACTATGGATACACGAGCGCGACGTTCGAGACGACCGCCGAGCTCGCCACCGGCCGCGAGCCCGGGAACCAGACGGTGGTGCCGGGCGACCGCATGCCGATGATCCCTACCCACCGCGTGAACGGCGGCGTCCTGGTCTCGGCACTCAAAGACCGGGTGCGGGTGCGTGCCGACGGACGCTACGTGGGACCGCAGTTCCTGCGGGGGGACGAAGAGAACGTCGAGGAACGGCTCCCCGCCTACGTGGTCGCCGATATCTCCCTCGAACTGAGTCCGGGCCGGTTCGAGGTGCGCCTGATGCTCTCGAATCTGTTGGACGCCTCGTACACGTCGTTCGGCACCTTTGCCGAGAACCCCACGGTGCCTGGATCGCCGGTGCAGCGGTTTCTCACCCCGGGCCAACCGCGGCATCTGCTGGCGAGCGTAAGTGTAGGTTTCTAGCCGTCATGAAGATCGCTGTCTGCATCAAGCGGGTCCCCGACTCCGAAACCCGGGTCAAGATCGCTCCCGACGGGAAATCCCTCGACGAAGCGGGGGTGAAGTTTGTCCTCAACCCCTACGACGAGTTTGCCGTCGAAGAGGCGCTGCGGCGGCGGGAGCAGGCCGGCGCAGGTGAGGTTGCCGTCTTCTCGCTGGGTCCCGCGGCTGCTCAGGAGACGATCCGCATGGCGCTCGCCATGGGCGCGGACCGCGGCGTCCTGCTCCAGGTCGACGGGATTCCCGGCGACGGTCTGGTGGTGGCGCGCGCGCTGGCGGCGGCGCTCAAGGACGGCGGGTTCGATCTCGTCCTGTTCGGCAAGCTCGCGATCGACGACTACAACCACCAGGTCGGTCCCATGGTGGCCGAGCTGCTCGGCCTGCCGTGCGTGACGGCGGTATCGCACCTCGAGATCGCCGACGGCAAGGGCGTCGCCGAGCGGGAGATTGAAGGCGGCGTCGAGGTGTGCGAGTTCCCACTCCCGGCGGTGCTCACGGTGGACAAGGGTCTCAACGAGCCGCGCTATCCCGCGCTCAAGGGAATCATGGCGGCCAAGAAGAAGCCGATTGGACGATAAAGCCCACGGCGTTAGCCGTGGGCGGCATCGAAGTTCTCGCCCTCACCCTCCCGCCCGAACGGAAAGCGGGACGGATCGTGGGCGAGGGCGCGGCAGCGGTGCCTGAGCTGGTGCGTCTGCTGCGAGAGGAAGCGAAGGTCCTGTGAGCGCGGTCCTCGCGGTGCTCGAGCAGCGAGACGGCACGCTGCGCAACGTGTCGCTCGAAGTCGTGACGGCAGCGCGACGCCTCGCGGACGCCACTCGGCGGCACCGTGGACGCGCTCGTGCTCGCGCGCCGAGGGGCCAATGAAGGGGCTGGAAGATGTGGGTCGTTTCGGCGCCGACCGCGGTGATCGTGCTCAAACACGCCGCGTTCCAACGCTACGCACCGGAAGGCTACGCCCGCACGGTCACTGCGTTCGCGAAGAGCCGGCAAGCATGCGGCGGTGCTCTTTCCCGCGAGTGCGACCGGGACGTGATCTCGCTCCACGGGTCGCGGCGCAGCTCGGCGTCCCGCTGGCGGGCGAAGTCACCGACCTCGGGTGGGAGGGAGGGGCCGTCGTCGCCACGCGTCCGGTGTATGCGGGGAAGGCGCTGCTCAAGATCAAGATCACCGCCAGCCCCGCCGTGGTGTCGCTGCGACCCAGTGTGTTTACGCCGGTGGAGCGGCCGCGAGCGGGCACCGTCGAGTCCCCGACGCTCGGCGAGCGCGGACGGTCGGGCGAGTCGTCGTGCGGGAGGTGAAGGCCGCGGCGCAGGGTGCGCTCGATGTGGGGGAGGCGCCGATCGTCGTGTCGGGCGGGCGGGGTCTCAAGGAGCCGGCGAACTTCGCGCTGCTGGAAGAGCTGGCCCGCGCGTTCGGGGGCAAGGCCGCGGTGGGCGCGTCGCGCGCCGTGGTCGACGCCGGCTGGCGCCCGCACGCCGACCAGGTGGGACAGACGGGGAAGACCGTCAGTCCCACGCTCTATGTCGCGGTCGGTATCTCCGGCGCGATCCAGCACCTCGCCGGCATGCGCACCGCCAAGGTGATCGTGGCCGTCAATCGCGACAAAGACGCCCCGATCTTCAAGGTGGCGGACTACGGGATCGTGGGGGACCTGTTCGAAATCGTGCCGACGGCTCACCGAGGAGATAAAGAAGACTCTGGCCATTTCGTCATGATCCTCCCCGCAACCTACCAGCCGCCCCTGCCGCTCGATCGGCTCCTGGTGCCGGTCGGCGCACCAGGTGCGGGCGAGCGGATGGACCTCGACGTCCTGATCGTCGGCGCCGGGCCGGCAGGGCTGG
This sequence comes from uncultured Gemmatimonadales bacterium, assembly GCA_963844035.1. Taxonomy (GTDB): domain Bacteria; phylum Gemmatimonadota; class Gemmatimonadetes; order Gemmatimonadales; family GWC2-71-9; genus AG25. Next base: position 76,228 of record CAWJMT010000004.1, on the reverse strand, counting down.
CATGCGCCATCGAGCTGGCTCAACTCGCGCGGCGCGACGGCAACGAGCTCAACATCGGCGTGCTCGAGAAGGCGGCAGCGCTGGGCGAGCACTCGCTGTCCGGAGCGGTCGTCAATCCGCGCGCGTTTCGCGAGCTGTTCCCCGACCTGAACGACGCGGATTTCCCGTTCCGCGGCCCCGTCGGCAAAGAAGCCGTGTATCTCCTGACTGCTGACGGCCGACTGCGTCTGCCAGTGCCCCCGACGATGCACAACCACGGTCACTACGTCGCCTCGCTGTGCGAGATCGTGGCCTGGCTCGGGGCCAAGGCAGAGGCGCTGGGTGTGAACGTGTTCCCCGGATTCCCGGCCTCGAGCCTGCTCGTGAGCGGGAAGCGGGTGGCGGGCGTACGCACCGCCGCGAGCGGGCTCGACCGCGATGGGAAGCCGTTGGCCAATTCCCAGCCACCGACCGATCTCGTGGCACGCGTCACGGCGCTCGCCGAGGGGACGCGGGGGATGCTCGCGCAGGCGTGGGGCGAGTGGCAGCAGGTGCCGTCCCAGAATCCGCAGATATTTGCCCTTGGCGTCAAGGAAATTTGGGAGACCACAGAAGCCGCTCGACACCGTCGTGCACACACTCGGCTGGCCGCTCCCGACCGATGCGTTCGGCGGCAGCTTCATGTATCCGCTCGAGCCGAATCTGGTGGCGCTCGGGCCTGGTGGTGGGGCTGGACTACAGGGACCGCGACCTCGACGTGCACGTGCTGCTGCAGCGGATGAAGCTGCACCCGCTGTTCCGGCAGTACCTCGAGGGCGGAACGATGGTCGAGTGGGGTGCGAAGACGATTCCCGAGGGCGGCTTCTACTCGGTGCCCGCGCGCCGCTCGGGGACGGGGTCGTGGTCCTGGGGGATTCCGCGGGCTTTGTGGATGTCCCGTCACTCAAGGGAATTCACTACGCCATGCAGTCGGGAATGTTCGCCGCGCGCGCGATCCATGCGGCGCTCGGCGCGGACGATCTCTCCGCGGCGCGGCTCGCAGCAGTACGACCGGATGGTGAACGAATCGTTCATCATGAAGGACCTGTACCGGACCCGCAACATGCGGCTCGCGTTCAAGGACGGTTTCTACGTGGGAGGCGTGAAGGCGGGGCTGATGTCACTGACCGGCGGCCGGTTTCCGGGTGGGAAGATCGCGATGGAGCGCGGATGCCGACGTCCCGCGCCGAGTAGCCCCGGGCGTGAGCCCGGGGCCATTCGCGCCCGACGGGCGTCTCACCTTCTCGAAGCTCGACGCGGTATTCAAATCGGGGAACGCCACCCGGGACACGATCCCCACGCATCTCATCGTGGGAAAGGACATCCCCGCGGACGTGGCGCAGTTCTACGCCCACCTGTGTCCGGCCGGTGTGTACGAGGTAGCGGACGGGAACACTGCGGATCAACGCACCGAACTGTATCGACTGCAAGGCGACGGACGTGTTAGGGCCGCGCTGGATGCCGAGGGAGGGCGGGAGCGGGCCGAAGTACCGGCGGATGTGAGCCGGCGGCCTACTGGTCGATCGCGGTGACGTCGAGGATCACCAGTGCGGACCCGGGGGTCGGGTCCTGGGCACCGAACGCATACAGCCTTCCGCCGATGGTGGCAAATTTCCCGGTATGAATGCCACCCGAGCTGGTCGGCACCAGATACTGCCCGGCGTACGACGGCTTCGCGGGATTGGCGAGGCTGTAGAACCAGAACCCGGCGTTCGCGCCACGCTCCGCGGTGAACATCAAGAGCTTGCCGTCCGGGCTCACCTTGATGTCGCTCACCGTGCTGATAGCCGGAATGATGATGGAGTCCGCCAGGATCGGCGCTCCTGACGAATCGAGCCTCCAAATCTTGACGGCGTTGCCGGCGGATTCCCGGCTCTGGTCCCCCAGGTGCCGGTGTAGGCGAACCCGTTCGTCCCGACCGCGAGATCCGAGCCGTACCGCTCGGGCACGTTGTTCCCGCCGCCGAGCACGCTGAACTTCCCGCCAGCCAGATGGAGCTGCCAGAAGCCGCTCAGCATGTCGACGGCGTACAGCGATCCCTGGAGCTGCACGCCCCACGTATAGGTGCTCCCGACGCCGCCCGGCCTGATGCTGTCGATCAACCGGGTCGACAGGTCGCCGAGCAGCGTGCCTGAGACGTCGAGCGCGATGACGCCCTGGTTGTAGTAGGCGGCGTACAGGATCTGCGCGTCCTCGTCCATCCAGAAGTTGTGCGTGCCGGCGCCGTCCAGATGGAACGAGGCGACCTCGCTGGGATGCGCGAGGTCCGACACATCGACGACATGAATGTCTCCCGAGGAGGAGCTCAAGCCGCTGGCCGGTCCTTCCTGCCCGACAAAGAGGTACTTCTTCTCACTCGTGTGCGGATTCCAGAACCACCACGCGTTGTGGGCCTGGCCCCCGACGGTCGCGTATGTGCTGATCAACTTCGGATTGGCTGGGCTTCCCCCCGCGATGCCGTTCCCCACGTCGAAGATCATGACCCCCGTATTCCAGGCACACACGAACGCCAGTCCGTCGCGTATGAAGGTGTCGTGGATGCCGTAGTTGGCGGGAATGGGCACGCTGGCGACGAGCACGACCCCGGATGACGGGGTGCCTTGGGTCGGCCCGGTGTCCGCGTTGTCGCAGGCGACGCATGCCGCGACCAAGGCGGCCGCGCCGAGGCGGAGACGGCGCTCAGCGCGCACGGTGGCTCATGTGCATGGGCATGTCCGGCATATCCATTGGAACCCCGTAGCGGCCCATACGGTGTCCCCGCATGCCCCAGTCGAGCCACAGTCCGATGCTCACCGATCGAAACGTATCGCTCCCGTACACGGCCACCGGGTCGAAGAACCCCTCGCCAACCGTGGCGATCCGGCCGAACGAGACCTCCACGAACGGCTCGAGCGTGAGGCGCCGTACGGCGGTGCCCAGCCGCACGCCGTATCCCGCGGTGTGAATGGACCAGCGCGTGATGCCGAGCAGGGAATTGTCGAGCGGGGGGCGGACGGTGCGGAACGGGTCGTCGGCCGTGCGGGTCTCCTCGGGGCGCTCGGTGCGCTCGAAGCGGTAGTAGGGATGGTGGCGCCCCGTGCGTGAGGGCGGCTTCGAGGAGCACGCTGTGAAACACGAACGCCCCGTCTGCCTCCGAAGTGCGGGCCCACTCCGCCAACCCATAGAACCTGGCGCTGCCGATCGGGCGGTCGGCCCGGAACGAGGTGCTCCATTTCCGGGCGTCCGGTCCCGCCCCGCCCTCGTGTTCCGGGGAGTGGACCAGGGCGGTGGAGACCTGTCCCTCGAGCCCCGACGCCGGGCGGAGGGTGAGGCGCACGGCCCAGGAATCCCCGAACCGGCTGAGATCGGGCCAATCGCTCGGGCTCGTCGGCTCATCGCCGTTGAACAACGAGGCCTCGAACGTCGCGGGACCTGCATCGACGGCAACGATCGCCACCGCGCGCTCGAGGATCTGGCTCAAGTGGTGGTTCACGGGAAACCGCTCGATGGGGCGGCTCATCGGGTCGTCGCTCCCGAAGGGCACGAATCCCTTGCCGGCGCTGAGCGTGGTGCGTGCGCTGCCGTCGAGCCGGCCCAAGGCGTCGGGCCAGGTCAACATCAGCTCGTGGAGGTACGTGTGCGGGTGGCGCCGATCGACGTAGCCCTCTCCCCAGACGCCCGGCGCGAGCTCGCCGTTCGCGAGCGTCCACCCCTCGAAGTCGGCTGAGACATGAAGCAGCAGTCGGCGCTGGAGTGCGGCCACGTCGAGCATGACGATCGGCTGCACCAACCGCGCCTCGCCGAGGGTGCCCCCTCCCGGAATCGGATCGACGTGCGTGTAGATGAGGATCCCCTGGCCGGACAGCTGGGCCGTGGGCGCGTGCTGTGCGGCGAGCCACGTCAGGGGTGCCCACGCCACGCTGAGGGCGAGGGCGGCGACGCGAATCACGGCGTGCCGGCGAGCCCCGACATCTTGATCCCGTCCACGATGAACTGCACGGCAATCGCGCACAGCACCAGACCCATACAGCGCGTGAGGATGCGCATTCCCGTCTGGCCCAACCGCTGTTCCACGAGGGTGGCGGTGGCGAGGGTCAGAAACGAAACGAAGGCAGTCAGGGCGATCGCGCCGTAGACGGCGAAGGTGGTGACCGTCCTGGTGGACTGGCCCGCGAGCACCATCACGGTCGAGATGGCCCCGGGGCCGGCGAGCATCGGGAGGCCGAGCGGAATGATCCCGATGTCCTCCTTGAGGGTGCCCTCGGCGCGCTCCAATGGAGTTTCCTGTTGCTGGCTGCGGCGCGCTTGCACCATGTCGATGGCGTTCAGTCCGATCAGCACGCCGCCGGCGATCTTGAATGCACCGAGCGTAATCCCGAACAGTGTGAAGATGAGGCTCCCGCCGAGCGCGAACAGCGTCAGAGTGACGGCACAGGTCCAGGCGCCGCGCCGCGCCATGGAGCGGCGCGCCGATGGGGTATCGTGCTCGGTCATGGCGAGAAAGCTCGGGACCGCGGCGAACGGGTCCACGATGAACAGGACCGACGTGAAGATGAGCAGCACTTCCTTGAGCGGGGGCAGCATGAGCGCGGTCGCCGCGCCCATCAGATCGCGACCTGCACGACGCGGTCCTTGCCGGTGCGCTTCGCTTCGTACATCGCCTTGTCGGCCCGGCGCAGCAGCTCTTCCGCTCCGAGGGAGGCGGCGTTGATGGTAGAGACGAGACCGATACTGGCCGTCACCGAGGGTGTGCCCTGGAACACGGAGCGGATTCCGGCTGCGAGCCGGGTCGCCGCCGCCTCGGCGACGACGCTGTCGGTCTCGGGCATCAGCACGCCGAATTCATCGCCCCCAAGCCGGCCGACGACGTCCGACTGCCGAATCGCACGCCGCGTCGCGTTCGCGACCAGCCGCAGCACGGCGTCGCCGGTCTGATGGCCGTGCCGGTCGTTCACGACCTTGAAGTCGTCGAGATCGAGGTAGAGCAACGCGAGCGGACGGCTGTAGCGTCGGATCCGCTCGAGCTCCTGCGCCAACCGTTCCACAAAGGAGCGTGCGTTCAGCGCGCCGGTGAGCGGATCCTGGGTCGCGAGCTGCTCCAGCTTCGCCTGGGTGTGCTGCAGCTTCGCGATCCCGGCCATCGCTACGATCAGGACGGTCTGGAACGCCGCCTCATTCACGAGGCGAACGGTGCATTGATGTGTCGGGGGGCAGTTTTTCGAGGCCGGTCATGAAGCGCAGCACGCCGGTACCGACGGCGAACGCGACACCCCAGCTGAGGCCGTCGTGCCAGGTGACGAGCAGCACGGGCACGATGTACAGGATCCCAAGGCGCACGCTGGGGGGTGTGTGGCCGCTCGACCAGTACACGAGGGCCACGAGGACGATCGCGCTTGAGATCCGCAGCGCACGGGCGAGCTTTGGGTCGGCGTGAACGCGTATCATCGGTCAATAACGGCGGCGGCGCTGCTTCTCGAACACGACGTCCAGTCCGATCACGAACATGTAGTTGTGCACGAACCGCGTACCCGACGGGGGCACCAGCACGCCGCTCGGGCTGCTCGGATCGGCGGAGCCGGTCACCACGCCGACCTGGGCCAGAACGTCGCGGCCTTCCATCCACACCTGGTACCCGGTCCCCGCGGACAGCGCGATGCCGGCCCCGAGCGTGAGCTGAAACGTCGTGTTGGCGGGGTCCGGGTCGGCGACGACGAGCGCGCTGGCCGGTCCCCTCGGAGTGGAATACTGCCCGACCATCTCGATCGCGCTCCGCGTGCGCGCTAGCACGCCCGCGTTGGCGCGCGCATATGGGTAGACGCCTCCTCCCGGAGTCGCACGCCCGACCACCCCGAACGATATCGTCACGGCGCTCGACGGGGTCGTTTGCCGCTCCAGGGAGGCGCACAGCTGCGGGTCGATGTCGCCCGGGTAGGGAGGCTGGGTCTGGCGGATCGCGCAGTGGCTCTCGAGGCCCATGCTGAGGAACGCGAACTCGCCCTGGAATCCCAGGTGCGGCCCGGAGAAATACGTGCCCGAAACCCCGAGCGCAAAGCTGGGCGTGAATTCCCGCTGCAGGTCGAGGGTGTCATACAGGCCGGGGCTGGCCACGACGGCGGAGTCATAGATCGGCATGCCGGGCACGAGTACAGCGAAGGACTGCCGCGTGAGACTCCACAGGGGCTGGCCGATCCGATACCCCCCAAACACGGTAAGGAAAAGTCTGGGCTCGTCCGTGGTTTGCGCCGCGATGAATGGCGCCCAGGTGCAGCTGAGCGTCACGGCTGCCAGCGTGGACATCCGGGCGCGGCGCGTCACACGCGTAGCTCGCGGTGCGCCACCATGAGACAGCGATCCATGATGCACGGGATTCCCGCTGCCGCGGCGCGGGCGCGCGCCGCAGCGTCGCGCACCCCGAGCTGCAGCCAAATGAGCGCGGGCTTGAGCGCTACGCCTTCGTCCACGATCGGTCCGACGAACTCACTGCGGCGAAACACGTCGACGATGTCGATGCGGCCGGATTGCGCAGCCGCCGTGAGAGTGGGGTAACTGACTTCGCCCAGGATGCGCTCGTGGATCGGGTTCACCGGGACGATTCGGTATCCTGCCGAGCGTAAGTAGGACGCCACCCGATGACTCGGCCGCTCCGCGTCCGGTGACAACCCGACGACGGCGATGGTCTTCGCCGCTCGCAGCAGAGCGCGCAGGGCATCCGGTTCCAGGTCAGCGGGCGGATCAGGGCTCGCCGAGGTACTCGGAGTAGAGATGGGCGTCCTCCTGGATCCGCACCGCGTGCATCGTGACTCCGGCCGGCAGTCGGCCGGCGAGTCTGCCCCACACGTACACGGCCAGCGCTTCGCCGGTGGCCAGCCAGCCCCCGGCGGCGAACTGAGGCGCCGCAGTGCCGATGTCTTTGCCGCCAAAGCGCGCGGTGATCTCCTCGGCCAGCAGGGCATCGAGTGCCATGAGACTCGTCACGCCGCCCGTCTCGGGTGCCAGTGGTCCCTTCACGGTCACATGGCACTGATAGCGGTGCCCGTGATCGTGGGCGGCGTTCCCAAATTCCCGGCTGTTGCGCTCGTCAGACCAGTCAGCGCGCCGGATCCGGTGCGTGGCGGTGAACTCTACGACGCGTGTAAGGTAGCTGATGGGCATCGCGAGGACACGCGCGTCAGGTGTGGGGCGGGGCGGCCGCTACAACGTCCAGGCCAGCATGACGGTGAGCCATGGGTGGCTGGTCCACTCATCATCGTCCGCGTCGATGGGGAGGATCCGGCTCCCGTCCGGCGACGGCGACTTAAAGGTGGACGGGTATTTCAGCTGCCAGAACATCCAGCGCATCTCGGTGCGCACCGCGAACCGCCGGCTCAGATACAAGCGGAGGCCCACTTCCGGTCCAACGATGGCCTTGGCCGAGAACTTGTACCCGCTCGAGTCGGCCGGCGGGTCGTCCGCGAACACGACTCCGGCGGCGCCGCCGATGTACGGGCCAAAATGGTGCCACGTCTTCGGCCCCGTGATATTGAGATGCACGCCGCCCATGACGATCCCGACGTTGGACTGGACCGGCCCGGAGAAGTGATCCTCCTCGTTCTGGCTCGGATCGGCGATGTAGCGGGACAACCGCGCATACGTCGTCTCCAGATAGAACGCGAGCGGCTTGCCGAACGACACCTCGAAGCGCGCGGTCGCGGTAGGGCCGTCCGAGGGTCCCACGTTCGACGACCCCGCGCTCGCCGGTCAGGTAGCCTCCGCCGAGGATCAGCGAGCGGCCGCGTTTGACGTCGCGGTACGGGGAGTGCTCTGGGGGATAACCGATTTGGGCGGAAAGGCGGGCAGGCGGGAAGGCGGTCAGTAGCGCCGCCGCGCCCACGAGTGCAGCCCGCAGCGCGAACCGCGGTGCCACCCGCCTTCCCGCCTTCCCGCCTGCCCGCCTCACTTTCCATCCGCCCATTAATCCACCTTTCGTAGGTCCCGCCCCGTCATCTCCGCCGGTGGCTCCAGCCCGAGCATCGCGAGCACGGTGGGCCCGACGTCGCGCAGCGAGCCGCCGTGGCGCAACGGGCCCGCGGCCTGGTCACCGACCATTACCAGCGGCACCGGATTCGTCGTGTGCGCCGTGTGCGGACCATCGGTTACCGGATCGATCATCAGCTCGCAATTGCCATGATCGGCCGTGATGAGCAACGTGGTTCCCGCACGCTCGGCGCTCGCCACGACCCGCGCGAGGCAGCGATCCACCGCCTCCACCGCTTTCACGGCCGCGCTTAGTACCCCGGAATGCCCGACCATGTCCCCGTTGGCGTAGTTGCACAGGATGAAGTCGTGCTCGCCGCGCTCGATGGCACCGCACAACACGTCCGTCACGCCTGGGGCGCTCATCTCGGGCAGCAGATCGTACGTCGCCACCTTCTGCGAGGGCACCAGCTGCCGCTCCTCGCCGGGGTAGGGCGGCTCGATGCCGCCGTTGAAGAAATACGTCACATGGGCGTATTTCTCGGTCTCGGCCGTCCGGAACATAGTCTTGCCGCGCTCCGAGAGCACCTCGGCGACGATCCGGGATAGCACCATGGGGCCGAATGCGGCCGGGAAGGGGAACGTTTGGTCGTATTGCGTCATCGTGACCAGGCGGACCGTGGGCCGGGTCCCCACGTCGAATCCTTCAAAGCCCTCGCCCGCGAGGGCCTGCACGATCTGCCGCATGCGGTCCGCCCGGAAGTTGACGCAGAACACGCCATCCCCGGTGCGGATGCGCGGGGCCCCGGTGATCACCCGCGGCTTGACGAACTCGTCGGTTTGACCGGCTTCGTAGGCGCTCCGAATCGCGCTCACTGCGTCCGCCGCGGGCTCGCCGACTCCGTGCACCATGGCGTCATAGGCAAGCTTGATCCGGTCCCAGCGCTTGTCGCGGTCCATTGCGAAGTAGCGCCCGATCAGGGTCGACACGACCGCCTGACCGCCTGACCGCCCGACCGCCTGAAGCAACTCCTCCATAAAGCCGAGCCCCGACTTGCGGTGGCGTATCGCGCCCATCAAGCCAGGCGTGGATCGCGACCGGCACGCCGAACGCGTTGCCGAGGCGAACTCCCGCCAGCAGATGCGTGTCGAGCGCGTGCACGCCGCCGCGGCCCAGCAGCGCGAGCAGGTGCAGGGTGCCACCGCTTTTTTGCAGCGTGCGGCAGAGATCTACGAGTGGAGGGAGCTGCTGGAATTCACCCGACGTGATCGCCTGGGTGATCCGCACCATGTCCTGGGGGACGACCCGGCCGGCGCCGAGATTGAGATGCCCGACTTCGCTGTTCCCGATCTGCCCTTCGGGTAAGCCGACGGGGAGTCCCGACGCGTGGAGCAGGGTACGAGGCGCACGCTCCCACAGGCGATGCCAGGTGGGAGTGTCGCCCAGCTCAATCGCATTGCCTACACGGCCAGGGCGGAACCCCCAGCCGTCGAGGACGATGAGACCGACCGGGGTGCGTTGCCCACGCCGCTTCGCCATATTGGAGGGGTGCAATGTAGCCAAGTCGTTCGCGCTCTTCCAGTTGTCATCGGTGTCGCAGGGTTGTTCGTCCCGGGCGATGGGCTCGGCGCGCAGGCGCGTCTGCGCGTCACGGGCGACAGCGAATGGTTGTACCAGCAACCCGAGGGAAAGCGCCTGGCGCAGCTGGCCGTCGGCACCGAGGTGGTGAGCGGGGAGGAGCGGGGCGACTGGCAGGCAGTGACGCTCGAAGGATGGATTTTTGCAACGTCGGTTGGAGTGACGGCTCGCGCCGGTGCGGATCTCGCCGTGATCCGTGCACCTGAAGAGAACCTCCGGGACGCTCCCAGTGGGGCACTGGTCGCGAAGCTTCCGGAGGGGTTCCTGCTCAACAAGGTGGGCGAGGACAAGCGCTGGGTGCACGTGCAGCGCGTCGGGTGGATGAAACGCAGCGCGCTCGAGCCGGTGGGGACGGTCGCCGCCGCCGCGAGCCCGGTTGCGGACACGGCCGCCGGTGCTGGAGCGGCCGGTCCGGCCGCGTCCGACTCAGGTGCGGGGGACGCCACGCGCGCGCAGCCACGGCGCCGCACCACGCTGTACCGCGCGCCGGAAGGTCCGGAGGCGGGCACGCTCGGACAGTCCACGCCGCTGCGCGTGATGTCGCGCTCCGGGGACTGGAGCCGCGTGCAGCTCGAGGGATGGGTGAAATCCGTCGACCTCGCCACCGATGGCCCCGGCGTGCTGGCGGGCGTCACGGCCGCCGAGGTGCGGACCGATCCCCAGCGCTTCGTCGGGCAGTCGGTGCGGTGGACCCTGCAGTACATCGCGATCCAACAAGCCGACGAGCTGCGCCCCGAAATCCCCATCGGCGCGAAGTACCTGCTCGCGCGCGGTCCACTTCCTGAGCGTGGCTTTGTGTACGTGGTGATTCCTGACGCCAAACGGGCGCTCGTTGCGTCGCTCACACCCCTCACCATCATCCAGGTGATTGCGCGCGTGCGTGCCGGGCGCAGCCACTACCTGGGGAATCCGGTGATCGACCTGTTGGCGCTCGAGGCCCAGGCAGCGCCATGAACGAAGTCCTGCGCGAGCGGTTGCAGCGCGTGCTCGACACGCTCCCCGACGAGCGGGCGTATCAGGTGCTCGACTACATCGAGTTCCTGGAGTCGAAGTACGCCGCGCGGCCGGCCGGGGCTCCGGCGTTTCAGAAGGGTGGCGGAAGCGTTGGAGGACACCATGCGGGCGGGACGCGTGCCGATCTCGATCATTTCCCGCACCATGGATGCAGTCGCGAAGGCGGGAACGCTGCTCGAGCGCGTGGCCGCAGCGGGGAAGGCGGCGGTGGAGGAGGTCAAGCACAAGCCTGCCGAGACGCCGCCCCTCGGGGACCCGCCCGTTGAGGAACCGCGCCCCCCCGGATAACTTTCGCCATGGGAACCTTCACTCCTGACGTCGCCCTGACATTCGACGACGTATTGCTGGTGCCGCGCCACTCGCGTGTACACCCGCGCAGCGTGGATGTCCGCAGTCGCTTCACTCGCACCATCCCCCTCAACGTACCGCTCGTTTCGGCCGCGATGGACACGGTGACGGAAGCCGCTATGGCCATCGCGATCGCGCGCGAGGGCGGGATCGGCGTGCTGCACAAGAACATGTCGATCGACCGCCAGGCGGCGGAGGTGGACCATGTCAAGCGCAGCGAATCGGGGATGATCCTCAATCCGATCACCCTCGGTCCCGACCGCCCGCTGCGCGAGGCGCACCAGCTGATGGCGCGCTTCAAGATCTCAGGTGTCCCCATCGTGGACGGGGCCGGCAAGCTGATCGGGATCATCACCAATCGCGACCTGCAGTTCGAGCGCCAGCTCGATCGCCCGATTCGCGAGGCGATGACGAAGAGCAACCTGATCACGGCACCGGTCGGTACCACCCTCGACGAAGCCGAGCGGATCCTCGGGCAGCATCGCATCGAGAAGCTGCCCGTGGTGGACGGGCAGGGCGTATTGAAGGGGCTCATCACCGTCAAGGACATCTTCAAGCGCCGCCAGCATCCGCATGCCAACAAGGACCAGCACGGCCGGCTGCGCGTCGCCGCTGCGGTGGGGGGCAACAAGGAAGCGCTGGCGCGCGCCAAGGCGCTGCTCGACGCCGGATGCGACGTGATCGTGGTGGACTCGGCGCACGGCCATTCCGACGGCGTGCTCGAGACGGTGGCGTGCCTGCGTGAAGCGTTCCCCGACACCCAGCTCGTGGCGGGGAACGTGGCCACGGAAGAGGGCGCGCGGGCGCTGGTGGAGCGCGGAGTGGACGCAGTGAAAGTCGGCGTCGGGCCCGGCTCGATCTGCACCACGCGCGTCGTCACCGGTGTGGGCGTCCCGCAGATCACGGCGATCACCGCGGCGGTGGCGGGCGCGGGTGACGTGCCCGTGATCGCCGACGGCGGCATCAAGTATTCCGGCGACGTCGTGAAGGCGCTGGCGGCGGGCGCCTCGAGCGTGATGATGGGGTCGTTGCTCGCGGGGACCGACGAGAGTCCCGGAGAGTCGTTCCTGCTCGAAGGCCGCCGGTTCAAGGTCATCCGCGGCATGGGCAGTCTGGGTGCGATGGAGGAGGGGTCCGCGGACCGCTACTTCCAGGAAGGGGAGGTGTCGGCCACCAAGCTCGTTCCGGAAGGGATCGAGGGGCGCGTCCCGTACAAGGGCCCCGTCGCCGACGTGATGTTCCAAATGGTCGGCGGTCTGCGGAGCGGCATGGGCTACTGCGGCGTGTGCGACATCAACGCGCTCCGCACCGAGACGGCGTTCATCCGTATCACGACCGCGGGTCTGCGCGAGTCCCATCCCCACGACGTGATCATCACGCGCGAGGCCCCGAACTACAGCATGTAGCGCGCCTCCCGGGCGGCGCGCGTGCTTGACACGCTCCTGGCCCGGGCCTACTGTAGCCCCGCTGCTCGGTTCCACTCCCTCCGTCCCCTGAGGTTCGCATGGATCTGTTCCGACGCAAGAGCGTCACCGATCTGCAGGCCGAGGCCAACAGCGACCACAGTCTCAAGCGGGCACTGGGCGCGCTCAACCTGACGATGCTGGGCATCGGGGCCATCATCGGCACCGGCATCTTCGTGCTCACGGGGACCGTCGCGGCGCTGAACGCCGGCCCGGCCGTCGTGCTGTCGTTCGTCCTGGCAGGGGTCGCCTCGATCTTCGCGGCGCTGTGCTACTCGGAGTTCGCCTCACTCGTCCCGATGGCCGGGCAGCGCGTACACCTACGGCTACGCGACGCTGGGCGAGCTGATCGCGTGGATCATCGGGTGGGACCTGGTGCTCGAATACGCGCTCGGCGCCGTGACCGTGGCGATCGGGTGGTCGGGGTACGTCGTCTCGTTCCTCAGGGACATCGGCATCGACGTGCCGTGCACGCTGGCGGGGGCCCGAGGGCACGCGGTCATGTGCGCCGACGGGACCACGGCGACCGCGATCTTCAATCTTCCGGCGGTCCTCATCATCGCGATCGTCACGACGCTGCTCGTGATCGGCATCAAGGAGTCGGCCAACTTCAACAACATCATCGTGTTCGTGAAGGTGGCGGTGGTGCTGTTGTTCATCGTGGGAGCGGCGCACGCGATCAACCCGGCCAACTGGCACCCCTTCATGCCGCCGCAAACCATCAAGGACGGATTGCCGGTGCGCGGGGAGTTCGGGTGGAGCGGTGTGATGACCGGGGCGGGGATCGTGTTCTTCGCGTACATCGGGTTCGACGCGGTCAGCACGGCGGCGCAGGAGGCGAAGAATCCGCAACGGGACATGCCGATCGGCATCATCGCCTCGCTGCTGATCTGCACCGTGCTCTACATCATCGTGTCCGCCATCGCGACCGGCGTGATGTCGTACAAGGATCTCAACGTCCCCGACCCGATCGCGGTCGTGGCCGACCACGCCGGGCTCGGCTGGATGTCCTCCCTCATCAAGCTGGGGGCGATTGCGGGACTGTCCTCGGTGATCCTGGTGATGTTGCTCGGGCAGTCGCGGGTGTTCTGGACGATGTCGAAAGACGGCCTGCTACCGCCGTTCGTGGCGAAGATCCACCCCCGTTTCCAGACGCCGTATATCACCTCGATCCTCACCGGCATCGGCGTCGCCATCGTGTCCGCGTTCCTGACCGTACGCGAGGCCGGGAGCCTCGTGTCGATCGGGACGCTGCTGGCCTTCGTGATCGTGTCGATCGGCGTCATGGTGCTGCGCATCCGCGAGCCGAATCTGCCGCGCGCCTTCAAGACACCCGTGTGGTGGCTGGTCGGACCGCTCGGCGCCCTGTCGGCCCTCTACTTGATGGTGTCGTTGCCCTGGCACACCTGGGAGCGGCTGATCATCTGGTTCGGCATCGGCATCGTGATCTACTTTGCTTATGGGGTGCGTAACTCCAAGCTGGCGAAGAAGGTGTAGCCGCACCGTCCTCGGGGCCCTAGTTGGGAGCTTTTCCCCTATCTTAGTGGTCTAATGACCGCCAACGGTGCCCCGATCACCATCCCACCCGAGCGCGCCCGTGCCGCCCGGGAGATCGCCGCCGTCCTCGGCCCCGACCGCCGGGTCGCGCTCACCACCCACGTGAACGCGGACGGCGACGGTATGGGGAGCGAGGTGGCCATGTGGCACCTCCTCACCGCGCAACGCATGCGCGTGGCGATCGCCAACCCGACGCCCGTTCCCGAGCGGTTCGTCTTTCTGCTCCCTGAGGGGGCCGACCACTCCGACCGGGCCGCGAAGGAGATCGAGGCCGCCGACGTCGTCGTCGTGCTCGACATCGCCGACTTGGGCCGCCTCGGTGACCTGGCTCCCGCCGTGCGCAAGGCCCGCGGCCCGACCGTCTGCATCGATCATCACGTGAGTCCCGGGTCGCTCCCCGACGGCCCCAGGCTGATCGCGTCCGAAGCCTCGGCGACCGCCGAGCTGGTGTTCGACCTCGCGACGGCGCTCGGATGGGAGATCCCGACCGAAGCCGCCCGCGCCCTCTACGTCGGCATCCTCACCGACACCGGCGGATTCCGATTCTCCAACACGACCCCGCGGGTGCTGCGGGTCGCGAGCGCGCTGCTCGAGCGCGGCGTGGAACCCGAGTCGATCTACGAGGAGGTGTACGCCAGCTCGCCCGAAGGCAAGGTGCGCCTCACCGCGGAAGTGCTTCAGACCCTGGTGGTGGAGCCCGAGATCGGACTCGCCTGGGTGACCGTCCCGCCCGACGCGCTGGCGCGCCACAACACCACGGCGGACGACCTGGACGGGATCGTGGAGTTCCCGCGACAAATCGCCGGCGTGCGGCTCGCGCTGCTGTTCCGGCAGCTCGCGAACGGGCGGATCAAGGTGTCGTTCCGATCGATGGGCAAGGTCGATGCGGCCGAGATCGCGCAGGGGTTCGGCGGCGGCGGGCATCGCAAGGCCGCGGGTGCGTCGGCCGAGGGTTCGCTCGCGGACGTGCAGCACCAGGTGCTGGAGGCGGCACGACGGTACCTGGGGGATCTCGCGGCGGTCCCCAGCGCCTCTTCTCCGTAGCAGGAGATCTTCAGTGTCTCGCTTGGCAGGACTGACGCTGAGCATCGCAATTGCACTGGCCGCCCTCCCCTCCGCGGGGGCCCTCTGGTCTCGTGCCCCCGCCGCAACCGGCCGCATCACCGGGACCGTGACGCTCTCTCCCGCGCTATCGATCCGGAAGCCTCGCATCCGGATGTACGGGGACTACGGCCCGGCGCCGGCTCCCAAAGCGCCGGCGACAAGCGAATTCGCCAACGTGGTCATCTATCTCGATTCGGTCCCACTTGGCGGACGACGCGCTGGGTGCCCCCCGTCGGTTCGAAATCCAGCAAAAGGGTGAGGCATTCGCACCCCATGTGCTGGCCGTGCTGCGCGGGTCCATCGGTGGCGTTCCCCAACGAGGACCCGGTGTTCCACAACGTCTTCTCGCTCTCGAGCGCCCGGACGTTCGACCTGGGCCGCTACCCCAAGGGCACGTCGAAGGACGTACGGTTCGACCGGCCGGGGACGGTGCAGGTGTTCTGCCACATTCACGCCGATATGAGCGCCGTTGTCCTGGTGCTCGACAATCCGTTCTTCACCGTGCCCGCGGCACCGGGACGGTACACGATCGACGACGTGCCGGCCGGTGAGTACCGGCTGGTGGCCTGGCACGAGCGCATCAAACCCATCAGCTGGCGCGTACGCGTCCGGGGAGGCGAAACGACCACGCTGGATCTGGACGTGCCGCTGCCGGCGCCGATCGAGGCAGCCCGGGCGATGACAATCCGGGGTTCGCTGCGCGCCTTCGCCGACCGGGCGCTCGGACCCGCCTTCCGCTCCGGGCTCAGCTTCCGCCTGATCCTGTTCGAGACGCTGCTGATCGCCCTGGTGGTGGGGGGCGCGTTTCTCGTACTCAGCATCGAGATCCGCGCGACCACGCAGCGGTTCTTCGTCACCCAGCTCCAGCGGTCCCAGTCGGAAATCCTGAACCTGCAGAACCGCAGCCTCGAGCAACTCGTGTGGACCTCGTCCGTGATCACTGAGAACCCCACCCTGCGCGCGGCGATCGAGACCTATCGCCTCGAGTCCGATGCGGGCAGCTGGCGGCGCGCTGAGCTCCTCACGACGGTGCAGCGGGAAACCGAGAAGATCGCCGCGAGTCTTGGACGGGACCTCTTGATCGTGACCGACGACCGCGGGCGGGTGCTGGCGGCCAGCGAGCGGCACCGGAAGCGGCCCGCGGACCGGCGCCAACCTCTCCTCGCTGCCCGTCGTTCATCGGGCGCTCGATCCCTCGCTCCCGACCGATGCCTCGAACTTCGGCGTGGCCCAATTCGGCGGGGACTACTTCCAGGTCGGCTCCGTGCCCATCGTGCTGCAAGGGTTTCCGATCGGGACCCTGACGCTGGGTGAGCGGCTGGACGAGGTGTTTCTCCGGGCCCAAGCCGAGCTATTCGGCAGTGACATCGTGATCGGTCGCCAGAGCGACGTGATCGCCTCCACCTTGAGTGGGCTGCCCGACTCGCAACGGGTCGGCGCAGCTGCTCGCCGCCGGACCGGACCGCGGCGGGACGGTCCGGCTCGACGGGGAGCAGTACGTGATGGCCGCGCTTCCCCTGGGAATGGACGCGAACAATGCCACGGTGAACCTCTATCTGCTCCACCCCCTCGGCAAAGCGCTCGGGCCTGTCAACGCGGTCATGCACGTCAGCTTCCTGCTGTACGGGTGTCTGGCGGTGCTCCTGGCGGGAGTGGGCGCCGCCTTCGTGTCCCGCTCGCTGCTCGCGCCGCTGCGCAGCTTTGTCGGGTTCATGGAATCGGTTGCCGAGACCCGGGAGTACTCGCGCCGCTTCGACTCCTCCCGGGCGACAGCAGAGCTCCGTGCGCTGGACGCTACCTACGACCGCCTCATCGACTCGCTGGCGCTCCAGCATGCGGAGCTGACCCAGCGCACCCAGGAGCTGTCGCGCTCGAACGTCTCGTTGCGGGAGCAGATGGTCGAGCGTGAGCGTGCCGAGCAGGCGCTGCGGACCAGCGAGCAGCAGCTGCGGCAGTCGCAAAAACTCGAGGCCGTCGGCACGCTCGCGGGCGGTGTCGCCCACGACTTTAACAACCTGCTCACGGTGATCCTCAGCTATATCGACCTCGTGAAGAAGGAGGTCGGCTCCTCCAACCCGCCGCTCTACGAGGATCTCGAGGCGGCGCACAGTGCGGCACTCCGCGCCGCGGCGTTGACCAAGCAGCTGCTCGCGTTCAGCCGCAAGCAAGTGATGCAGCCGAAGGTCCTCGACCTGAACGGGGTCGTGTCGGCGATCGAAAAAATGCTGCAGCGGGTGATCGGGGAAGACATCGAGCTCCGGACGGTGACGGGGGCCTCCGCACGGGTTCGTCCAGGCGGACCCCGGGCAGCTCGACCAGGTGCTGATGAACCTGGTGGTGAACGCCCGGGACGCGATGCCGCGTGGAGGCCGGGTGACGCTCGAGACCGCGAACGCGGACTACACGGATGGGGCCCCCGAGGCGCTGGCGCCGATGCCGGCGGGCCATTGGGTCTTGTTGACCGTGAGCGATACGGGATTCGGCATGGACGACGTCACGCGGGCGCGGATCTTCGAGCCGTTTTACACCACCAAAGAGCCCGGCAAAGGGACGGGGCTCGGTCTGTCGACGGTGTACGGTATCGTCAAGCAGTCGGGTGGGTTCATCTATGTCGAGAGCGAACCCAGGAAGGGAACGACGTTCAAGATCTACCTGCCGCAGGTGGCCGATCCGGGGGTGACAGCGGCGCGTCGTCCGGAGCTGGTGCGTACCACGGCGGGGGCCGAAACGATCCTGCTCACCGAGGACGAGGCGCCCGTTCGGGTGCTGGCCCAGCGTTGCCTCGAGGGGATGGGGTACCGGGTGCTCGCGGCGAGCCGCGCCGACGAAGCGCAGCGCATCGCGGAGCACCACGTGGGACCGATCCACCTGCTGCTCACCGACGTCGTCATGCCGGGCGGCAGCGGCCCCGAGCTGGCGGAACGTCTCGCGGTCCGGTACCCGAGAATGCGAATCCTGTACATGTCCGGGTACACGAACGACGCCATCGTGCATCGGGGGGTGATCGCCCCCGGCATCGAGTTGTTGGAGAAGCCGTTCACCCCCGAGGCCCTCACCCGCCGCGTTCGCGAAGTGCTGGACCAGCCCGGAACGACGGCGGCGGTGGCGTCATGACGGCGCGCGTTCGCTGGTTCACCCTGGCGCTGCTGGTCGCGGGAGCCGGACCGGCCGAGGCGCAGGACTGGCTGATGGTGAACGGGATCGCGGACGCCGAAGCGTGGTCCACCGATTCGGCGTCGCCGCTCTTGAGCGTCAACGAAGGCGAATTCGCCACCCTCGGCAGCTTCTACCTGGCGGTGGGCGTCGCGCCGCACCCGAAGGTGCAGGTGGTTTTCATGGGCGAACTGACGGGCGGCAGCGCCACGGACGAAGCAGACGAGCTCGAGATCGAGTATCAGCAGCTGGCGCTGCGCCTGATCCCGTCGCCGCTCGCCAGTTTCGAGTTCGGCAAGTTCCCCATGCCGGTCGGCGCGTACGCCCAGCGCCGCCTTTCCAACGTGAACCCCCTCATCAGTGATCCGGACGGGTACGCGGTCATCTATCCGTGGGGTGTGCTGTTCAGCGGGGCGACGGCGCATTTCGACTACCGGGCGGCGATCATGGACTTGCCCGTCACCCATGAGGACTATTTTCCCGATCCCAGTCCGGCGTGGCGGCCCGCGTTCGGTGGGGGATACACCCCGATCCCTGAGTTCCGTATCGGCGCGTCGGTCACGTGGGGGCCATACCTGAACGACGAGCTGGGCGCGGCGATTCCGGCGGGCGCCGACTGGAAGAGTTATGGCGAGAAAATTCTGGCCTTCGACACGCGCATCAGCCGGGGGTATTTCGAGCTGCGTGCCGAGCTGGCCTTCTCGGAGTACGAAGTGCCCGACCGGACCGAGCCGATCGACGGCCTCACCTACTACATCGAGCTGAAGCAGACCTTCGCCCCTCGGGTTTACGCAGCGGTCCGCGCGGAGCGCAATGACTACCCGTTCATCCGACCGATAGGCGGTCCGGTGTGGATCGCGCGGGCGGTGGACGTCTACAATGGGGAGATCGGAATCGGCTATCGGCCCAGCGCGGGCACCATCCTCAAGGCGAGCTACCGGCATTCGTGGTCCAACGTCGAAGAGGACCTGAAGGCGATTCTGCCCAACGGCTACGCCTTCGCGCTACAGCTCTCCTGGGATATGGACATCAAGAGCTGGTTCCAGCCCAAGCTGTAGCGGAGCGTGCCGCTCATGGCCGGAGCTGCCGTTCTATAGCATCGGCCACATCGTGCGCGCACTGGAACAGGACGAACAGCGGCGTTCCGTGCTCCTCCAGGCCCGCCGCGGCGATCTCCCCGAGCCGTTTGCCGGTCCGGTTATCCCACAATTCGCTCCGAATCTCGCACGCCGTCGTGCCCCCACCGGGTACTTGCAGCCACATCGGGATGCCCCGGAAGTCGACCAGCGTACTGACCACCACGACCGCCGTTCCCACCGTATCGGCCGAGGAGTCGGTGACCGCGACAAGATTGTAGGACCGGAGCCGCTTGGCGATGTGCTGCTGCAGGGAATCGCGGACGTCCAGATTGAACCGGGCCCCGGTGGCATCCTTGACGGGCATGACGACGAAGACCTCGTAGCCCTTCAGCGAGACTCCGGGTGCGAGCGACACGCGGGGCCGGACCGGCGTGCAGGCAGTAAGGGATAGCAGGGCCACCACGGAGCTTCGGAGTGCTCGGAGTCTTCACGGGACCACCTTTCCCCCCGTGCTACCCGGTGCCGCGGTGAGGGTTCAGCGCCACGCGCACCCCCGGTGTCAATCCCCCCGTTGGCCGATGATGGTGGACACCCCGTTGGCCGATGGTCGCGGGCACGGCCGGTCGCTAGAGTCGATGAGGGCGCGTGTCACTGATTCTCTCAGTCTCTACCGCTCCCCAGGCTTCTCTTTCGAAGGATCGTCTTATGAACGTACGATCAGTTGTCACATGCGCATTCGCATTGGTGTTCCTTGCCGTGTCCGGCAAGGTCGCCATGGCACAAGACCAGAACCGAATCAGGGCAACGACAATCGCAACGGGCAGGACAATGGCTGGCGCGGCGGCCAGTACGACGGGCGGCAGAGCGCCGATTGGAACCGCCAGCATCACACGAAGTTCAATGATCGCGACCGTCAGGCCACGCGCAACTGGTACCAGCAGAACCGCCGTTACCAGGGCCGCGGCTGGAGACACCAGGATCGCTTGTCGCCCGCCATGCAGAACCGTCTGCGTGTGGGCCGGCCGCTCGACTACCAGCTGCGCCGACAGATGCACCCGCTGCCCGCAGGTCTGTGGATGCAGTACGGTCCCGCCCCGCGTGGTTACCAGTACGCGATCATCGGCGGCAACGTTGTCATGCTGGACCCCGGATATCGGGTGCAGGACGTCTTCTCGCTCTCGCTTAACTTCTAAGAGCGGTGTTCAGCGGCCCTCGGGGATAGCCCCGAGGGCGTGTTGTGCCTACGGCGTTACGGCTTGATCGCCGTTCGCCGGTAGTGCGTTCGGATCCGGCGTCGGCTCCCCCGCTTCCTTCGCCCGATCGAGCTTCTTCTGCTTCTTCTCTTCCTTCTTCTGCTGCCGTTTGATCTCTTTCTGACGCTTCTCGAATCCGTAGTTGCGCTTGGGCAAGGGTGACTCCTCGTGGGGTAGGGACAGCGAAACCCATGGGATCAAGGTAGTCACGTTGGCGGCTTCGAGGTGCGAGGAGCTGATGCTCAGGACGCGTCGTCCCCTTGCAGGCGACCCGGTCCCAACAGCACCAGGGTGACGAGCGCGAGGGCATAGGCCGCTGCGGTCGTCCCTCCTCCGGTGAGGAAAAAGCCGACGGCAGCGATCACGCCTGCGCCTTCCACCACGCCCCACAGCACAATGGCGCCGACCCGCGTGCTCGGCACGCCCCAGTAAGCGTCGGCGCTCTGCTCCGATCGACGGGCCGGAACTCTCGAGCGCAACGCAAGCCACGCGACCGTCAGTAACAGGCCCGCTGCCGTGGTCAGGACCGGAGCGAGCATACGGCTGTCGCCCATGGCGGGCAGGGGCACCAGGCGGCGCACCAGAACGAGCGTCCCGCCGGTCGCGACCAGGCCGCCGAGCATCGCCGCGTGGAGAATCCGAACGACGCGAAGGGTGCTGGGCGGGTTGACCATCGTCTACTTCCCGTGCGTGCCGAGCATGTTCTCCAGGTCCTGCACCGAGAAACCGTTCAGCTGGACGATTTTCGCAACCGTGCGGTACGCCGACGGCACGATGTTCCGGGCCTCGTCCTTGCTGCCCACCTCGACCGTCATCCAGGACTTGTGGTCACCGTCCTTGCAGCCCCAATCGGCGTGGGTGAGGTAGTGGGATCCGGTGCGCAGGAACACCTCGACCGCGCGAATGCAGTCCTGTTTAGTGCCTTCGTGCGGGACTTCGATGAGGAATCGGGGCATGGGGTTTCGGTAGTTTCCCGGCTAAACAGGGGTTCGAGGGTGAGGCAGCTCGGGCGGCCGCTGCCGAGCGACGAGCGCTCGCTCGAGGAAATCGACCCGCTCCTGGAGCTGCTCGACCTCCTCGCGAAGTTCAGGAATTGAAGGGTCGGTGACGGCTGGGCTCGCAGCGGTGCCCGCAATGCGCTTGGCTACGGCGCTCGCGAGGGGTCCCAGCACCTTGAGAACGACCAGGCTCACGAGGGCCAGACCGCCGAGGGCAACGAGATCGAAGTCGTGCATGATCGCTATTCTACCTCGATCGGACCGCGCCGCCAGCGTCGCGCAAGTGAGCGGCGAGGTTCACGAAGACGCGGGGGTTCCAGGCTCCGACCACCACGACACTCCAACCCTGACGCTTGATCAAGGTCAGCGCTGCAGGATGCCCTGCTTGCCGTGGTGGCGCAACGTGGCGCCGAGCCGGGGGGCTCCAGCGTCGAGGCGGCGCCGCATCTCCCCACCGAACCAGTCGGTGTCGTCTACGATCAGGTACCCGCCGCGGACTAGCCGCGGCCAGATCCGCTCGATTTCCGACCACACGATGTCCGGATCGTGGCTGCCGTCGAGGTAAGCGAAAGTGAAACGCTCAACCGGTTCCTTAACGCCGTCCAGCCATAGGGGGAGACCGCTCTCGATCGTTCGGAGAAAGAAGTCGGAGTCCATCATGTAGTGGATATGATTGGCGTACCCCGCCAGCGCTCGCTTCATGGCGCGATAGTGCCGTTCGTCGTACACATGGGGATGCCCCTCGTACGGCCTCTCTCCGTAGGGGTCCACCGTGAGGACCAGAGGGCGACGCTCGGCGCCGTAGACGTCCTCCAGGACACGCAGCATCAGCCAGGCGGACCCGCCGCTGCGCGTGCCGATTTCGAGCAGGGGCGGCGCGTCCGCGGCGCGGGGGGAGCGGGCCACGCAGCGAGCCAGTTCGAGCAGGTAGCGCGTGCTCGTGTCGCTGTGGCGCCGGCAGCGGAAGACGTGCCAGCGGAGGCGCCAGTCAGGAATGCCGGTGGCCGACAGATGGGGAGTCATGCGCGTTTCCGCTGGTTGAGATGAACACGCTGGGAAATTGCTGCAGAGGCCCGAGTGGCACCAGAGGAAATGCCCCTCGCTCGCCACGTCCTCGTTGCCCCCCTCCCCGGCCCCCTCTAGGTTTGGCGTGTGCCCCCATCCGAAGCCCTTCAAGCGCAAGTCGAGCGCGCCCTCGCCACCCTCAAGAACCCGCGCCTCGGCGTCGACATCGTCTCCGCCGGCCTGGTCAAGGATCTCGTGGTAGACGACGCGGGTGCGGTGACCTTCGGGTTCGTGCTCTCGCGTGAAGATCCAGGGACGTTGGTGCGCGAGGCCCGGAAGGCTGTGCAAGCAGTTCCTGGAGTGAGCGGTGTGACGGTCAAGGTGCTGGACGGCAATGCATCCGCTGCGGGTCCCAAACGGGCGCCTGGAGCCGTCCCGCCGCCGCCCACGCCGATCGCCCAGCCCAACCTCGGCCAAGTCCTCGCGATTTCGTCCGGCAAGGGCGGGGTGGGGAAGTCCACCGTTTCCGCGAACCTCGCCACCGCGCTCGCGCGCGCGGGACATCGCGTGGGATTGATGGACGGCGACATCTATGGTCCCAACATTCCGCGCATGATGGGTGTGGATCACAAGCCGGAGATCATCGACGGCAAGATCCAGCCGCTCCAGGGACACGGCGTCAAGCTGATGTCGCTCGGCTTCATCGTGGAGCGCGATGCGCCCGCGATCTGGCGGGGGCCGATCATCATGAAGATCATCCAGCAGTTCCTGCGCGACGTGGATTGGGGCGAGCTGGACTACTTCCTGGTGGATCTGCCCCCGGGCACCGGCGACGCGCAGCTCTCGCTCGCCCAGTCGATCCAGCTCCGGGCCGCGTTGATCGTGACGACGCCGCAGGAGATGGCGGTGGGCGACAGCCTGCGCGGCGCGAAGATGTTCGAGAAAGTGGGCGTGCCGGTGATGGGCATCGTCGAGAACATGAGCGGCTACGTCTGCCCGCACTGCGGCGAGCACACCGACCTCTTCCTCTCGGGCGGCGGCCAGCGGCTGGCGGACGAGCTGAAGGTACCGCTGCTCGGCAAAGTCCCGCTGCAGGCCGGCATGCCGAACCTCGCCGACGCCGGGTCGCCGATTGTGGTCTCCGAGCCGGGGTCGCCCGCCGCCGTGGCGCTGACCGAGATCGCCCGGCGCGTGGCCGAGGCTGTTGGCGCCCGCGCGCTGCCGATCCGGCGCGCACCCGCTCTCCTTCCTGATGGCCACACTCATCACGCTGCTCACCGACTTCGGCGACGCCGACAGCTACGTCGCCGAGGTGAAGGGCGTGCTCCTGACGCGGGTGCACGGAGCGGCGCTGGTGGATATCACGCACCAGGTGCCGCCCGGCGACGTGCGCGCGGCGCAGTACATCCTGTCGCGTGTGTGGCAGCAGTTCCCACGGGAGACCGTGCACCTCGCGGTGGTGGACCCGGGTGTCGGGACCAAGCGGCGCGCTATCGCGGTCTCCGCCGGGGGGCACTACTTCGTGGCCCCCGACAACGGCCTGCTCTCGTTCCTGCCCCCCGACGCGCACTTCGTGTCACTCCCGGTTCCCACGAATGCAGCGCCCACCTTCCACGCGCGTGATGTGTTTGCTCCAGCGGCGGGGCAACTGGCGCTCGGCGCCGCCCTCACGCACCTCGGTCAGGCGATCACCGATCCGGTCTTCGCGCCGCTCCCCACTGCCCGTCAAGACGGGACTCGCGTGGTCGGCGAAGTGATCTACGTGGACCGGTTTGGCACGTTGATCAGCAATATCCCTGCGGCACTCGTGAAGGCTGGCGCGTCCGTCACCGTCGGGAAGACCGAGGTCGGGGTGCTACGGCGCACGTTTGCGGATGTGGATCGAGGCGAGCTGGTTGCGTTCCCGGGGAGCAACGGCACCGTGGAGATCGCGGTGCGGGATGGAAGCGCGGAGAAAACGCTCGGAGCGGGAGTCGGAGTGGCGGTGCGGGTCGGGCCACGGCCCTAAACCTTGTATCCTCCTGACGCCGTCGCAATCCGCACCCGCGCCATCACCCGTTCGACGAAGCCGGACGACGGTGCGAAGCGCTCGAGCTGGGCGAGCTCGTGGAACAGTTTGCGTTCGCGCTCGGCAGTGGTGCGGCATGCTGCGCACTGCGCGAGGTGCAAGCGCGCGTGCGGCGGGAAGCAGGCCGATGGCCCACTGCTCGATCTCGTCCGGGTTCAGGTGCTGGTCGAATTGCTCATTCATCGTTCGATCTCCTACGGCGCCGGCGGGGGCCGGGTTTCACGAGCGCCGGTCTTCGAGTAACCCGCGTAATTCGTTGCGGGCGCGGTGGATGTAGGTCTTCACGGTACCGAGCGGCAGCTCCAACATCTCCGCGATCTCCTCGTACGAATGGCCCTCGACGTGTCGCAGCACGATACAGCTGCGGTACTCGGGCCGCAGGCGGCCGATCGCCCGCTCGATCGCGCTGCCGAGCTCGCGCGCTTCGACTTCCTGCAACGGCGTCTCTCCCGGGCCGCGGAGCTGCAGCGCGCTGGCGGCGCGCGCGTCGGGTGTCTTGGCATCGGGCGCGCCGTCCATCGAGATGGTTTCCACGCCCCGCTTGCGCAGCTGATCGATCGCCACGTTGTTCGCGACCTTGAAGATCCAGGAGGAGAACTTGAACTCGGGGCGATACGACTTGAGACCGTTCAGCACCTTGATGAACGTCTCCTGCGCCAGGTCTTCCGCGAGCGCGCGATCGCGCACCATGCGGTACAGGAGCGAGAAGACCGGGCGTTCGTAGCGCCGCACCAGCTCGCGAAACGCCGCTTCGTGGCCGCGAACGGCCGACGCCACGACGTCCTGGTCGCTGGCGCCGGTCAGGTTGGACGGCCTATCTTTGGCGGCTATGACGCCGTCTCCCGCTTTCGAGGTTGCCGTGTCGCACGGCGGCGCAACGAAGCGATCGTACGTGCGGAGCATGTTCACCGCCATCGCGCCGCGCTACGACTTCCTCAACCATCTGCTCAGCCTCAACGTGGATCGCCGCTGGCGCCGCGCCGCGGTGGCGCGGCTCGGCTGGGAGGCCAGGCAGGACGGCGTCTATCTCGACCTCTGCGCCGGCACGCTCGATCTGGCGGCGACGCTCGCCCGCGCTCCCGGCTTCCGGGGCACCGTGATCGGCGCCGATTTCGTCGTGCCGATGCTGGCGCGGGGCCGGGGCAAAGCCGCCCGCACCCGGCCCGTCGGCGCCGACGCGCTCGAGCTGCCTTTCGCCGACGCCGCGTTCGACGGGGCCATGGTCGCCTTCGGGATCCGTAACGTCGCGGATCTCGATGCCGGGCTCCGCGAGGCGGCCCGCGTGCTGAAGCCGGGCGCGCGATTCGTCGTGCTCGAGTTTACGACCCCCACCTTTGCGCCGCTCCGGGCACTCTACCTGTTCTACTTTCGGCGCGTGCTCCCGGCGATCGGGCGCGCCGTGTCGAAACATACGGACGCCTATACCTACCTGCCAGAGTCGGTGCTCGACTTTCCCGAGCCGGCGGCACTGGCCGCGCGGTTCACCGCCGCCGGTTTCCGCGACGTGGGCTTCGAGCGGCTGACCGGCGGGATCTGCGCCGTCCATCATGGCACTCGATAACCTCCGCGCCTTGATCGGCGCGATCGACGCGGCCGGCGAGCTGGTCCGCGTCGAGCAGCCGGTTGCGGTCGATCGCGTCATCACCGAAATCGCCGATCGCTGCATGAAGTCGCCGGGCGGCGGACCCGCGCTGCTGTTCCAACACCCCACCCTCACCACCGGCGGCGCGTCGCGTTTTCCCGTGGCGGTGAACCTGTTCGGCTCCGAGCGCCGCATGGCCCTGGCGCTCGGCGTCAGCAGCCTGGACGAAATCGGCGAGCGCATCTCGGCCCTCCTCAATCTCAAAGTCCCCGACACGCTGTTCGGGAAGCTGGCGATGCTCCCCCAGCTTGCCGAGGTGGCCAAGTTTCCCCCCAAGACCAGCAGCGGGCGGGCCCCCTGTCAGGAGACCGTGATCCGGGGACCGGACGTGGATCTGGGACAGCTCCCGATTCCCATCTGCTGGCCCGAAGACGGCGGTCCCTACATCACGTTGCCGGGCGTCATCACGCGTGACCCGAAGACGGGCGTCCGCAACGTCGGGATGTATCGCATCCAGGCGATCGGCCGCAACGAGGTCGCGATGCACTGGCAGCGCCACAAGGTGGGCGCCGCCCACTGGCGCGAGCTGGCGGCGCGGGGCGAGACGATGCCGGTGGCGATCGCGCTGGGCGGCGATCCCGCGAGCATCTACGCCGCATCGGCGCCGCTGCCCCCCTCGATCGACGAGTACCTGTTCGCCGGGTTCCTGCGCCGGGAGCCCGTGCGGCTCGTCAAAGCCGTGACTTCCGACCTCGAGGTCCCCGCGGAAGCGGAGTTTGTGCTCGAGGGCCATATCGATCCGCGCGACGAGCTCGTGCTCGAAGGGCCGTTCGGCGATCACACCGGGTTTTACTCTCTCGCCGACTACTATCCCAAGGTGCACATCACCGCCATCACGATGCGCGGCGACCCGATCTGGCCCCACACGATCGTTGGCCGGCCGCCGATGGAGGACTATTACCTCGGCAACGCCACCGAGCGGATCTTTCTGCCGCTGCTCAAGCTCACGCTCCCCGAAGTCGTGGACATGCACATGCCCGCCGAGGGAATCTTTCACAACCTCGTGCTGGTCAGCATCGACAAACAGTATCCCGGCCAGGCGTACAAGGTGATGAACGGGCTGTGGGGGCAGGGGTTGATGTCGCTTGCCAAGGTGATCGTCGTCGTGGACAAGGACGTGAACGTGCGCGACCCCAAGGAAGCCTGGTGGGTGGCGCTCAATCACATCGACCCGGAGCGCGATGTGCGCTTCTCGATGGGCCCGATCGACGTGCTCGATCATGCCAGCCGCGGCTTCACCTTCGGCTCGAAGATGGGGATCGACGGCACCCGGAAGTGGAAGGAAGAAGGCTTCACGCGCGAATGGCCCAACAAGATCGTGATGGATCCCGCGACGAAGGCGAAGGTCGACGCGATGTGGAAGGAGTTGGGGATTGAAATCTGAAAGGCGGGCAGGCGGGTGCTGGCGTGAGGGCCAGACGTTCGCCGGCGAGTCGTTGCTCACCCGCTACGTCAACTTCGTCAAGCTCCCCCACACCGTGTTCGCGCTGCCGTTCGCGCTGCTCGGCGTGGTGGTCGCGTCGCACGAGCATCCCGTCACATGGCGCGTGCTCGGCCTCGTGGTGCTGGCGTTTACGGCGGCGCGCTTCGTGGCGATGGGCTTCAATCGCATCGCCGACCGGGACTTGGACGCCAAGAATCCGCGAACTCGCGGACGCGAGCTGCCGGCGGGCCGGCTCAGCCTGAGCCAGGCGTGGGTCGCCGTGGGCATCGCCGCGGCGCTGTTCCTCTGGTCCGCCTGGGCGCTCAATCCCATCTGCTTCCGGCTTTCCCCCATCGTGCTCGCGGTCGTCACGCTGTACAGCTATTCCAAGCGCTTCACCTGGTGGTCCCATCTGTGGCTCGGGTTCGGCGACGCGATGGCCGGTCCCGCGGGCTACCTGGCCGTGTCGGGGCAGTGGACCGATCCCTGGTGGCTGCTCTGGATGATGGCGGCGGCGGTGACGTTCTGGATCGGCGGCTTCGACATCTTCTACGCGCTGCAGGACGAAGCATTCGACCGGGTGGAAGGTCTGCAATCCGCCGTCGTGCGATTCGGTCAGGCGCGCGGCATCTTCGTCGGCGAAGCTGCTGCACGGTCTGACGGTGCTCGCCCTGGTGGCGTTCGGTGCGGGCGCCGGTCTTGGAACCGCCTACTACGTCGGCGTGGGGATCGGCGCAGCGATCATGGCCTACGAGCATCAGCTGGTGAAGCCGGGGGACCTGTCGCGTCTGAACGCTGCGTTCTTCACCGCGAATGGGATCATTAGCGTGGTGGTGTTTCTTGGTGCGCTGGTGGATCGGGTGCTATGACAAGAAGCAGAAAGCGTGGGAAGTGGGGAAGTGGTTCGTGACGGTGCGAAGCGCGACTCCCGGCGCGACACCCGCACCGTACCACGTTCCCACTCCCCACTCCGCTTCCCGCCACCATCGCCGTCCTCCGGCCATCCGCCGCCGATCTCCGTCACCCCCAACCGTCGCGGGCGCTGATGAGCCCGCTTCCCATCGCCCTCGCGATCACCGGTGCCTCCGGCGCCCCCTACGGCGTGCGACTGCTCGAGCTGCTGGCCCGGAACAAGGTGCCGACGTGGCTCATGGTCTCGCGGCACGGCTGGCGACTGATCGAAGAGGAATGCGGCATCCACGACGACACCGGGCTCAAGAAAGCCACGGGCGGCGACTGGTCGAGCGTCACCGTGTTCGACGATTCCAATCGCGGCGCGCTGCCCGCGTCGGGATCGGCGCTGAGCGGCGGAATGGTGGTGTGTCCCTGCTCGATGGGTACGGTGGCGGCGATCGCGCACGGCACCAGCCGCAGCCTGATCGAACGCGCCGCCGACGTGGCGCTCAAGGAGCGGCGCCGGCTGATTCTCGTACCGCGCGAAACGCCGCTCTCTCTAGTCCATCTGCGGAACCTCGCGCTCGCGACCGAAGCGGGCGCGATCGTGCTGCCCGCCGCCCCGGGGTTCTACCACAAACCCGCGAGCGTCGCGGACCTGGTGGACTTCGTCGTGCAACGCGTGCTCGATCAGCTCGGACTCGAGATTCAGGTGGTCAAGCGCTGGGGAGGGGGAGGGGGAGGGGGGGGCGCGTGAGGCTGGGCGTCATCTCCGACACCCATGGCATGCTCCGATCCGAAGTGCTCGAGGTGTTTGAGCACGTGGACCACATCCTGCACGGCGGCGACGTGGGCACGTTGGAAGTGCTGCTCGATCTCCAGGCCCTCGCGCCGGTGACCGCGGTGTACGGCAACGTGGACGGTCCCGACCTGCGGGCCAAGCTTCCCGAAGTCGCCACCATCCGCCTCGACGGGTTCGATATCGTGGTGACGCACGGCGATCAGTTCGGCACACCGACGCCCGCGAACCTGCACGAGGCGTTTCCGCGGGCCGACATCATCGTGTACGGGCACACCCACCGGCCGCTGCTCGAGCTGGTGGACAAGACGGTGACGGTGATGAATCCGGGCGGGGCGGGGGCGGCGCGGTTCAAGCTCCGGCCCTCAGTCGGCATCATGGAGCTCGAGCCGGGAATCCCGCCGCGTGCGCGGTTGGTGGAGCTGGCGCCGTAGAGGCGAGGTAGGTGGTCTTGTTCGCGCCACCGCCGCCGCCTGCGTCGCGGCTTGTTTGACGTTCTTCCTGCTGCTCGACGCCGTAGCAACATACGGACCGGCGCCGAGCGTGGTGGGCTACCACCTGGTCAACATCGCACTCCACGCCCTCTGCTGCGTGCTCGTCCTCGAGCTTGGGGGTCTTCTGTGGAGTGCCGCAGCGGGCAAAGCCTCGGCCGGCCCCCTGCTCGGTGCCCTGATGTTCGCGGTCCACCCCGTCCACGTTGAGGCGGTGACGGCGATGGTAGGCCGCGCCGAGATCCTCGCTGCGCTCGGGTCCTTACTTGCCTGTTGCTCACGTGCACCAGCGGGAGGGCGCGGTGGCGCTATCCCGCCGCGCTCGCTGCGCTTGGGCTAGGCGTCCTGTCCAAGGAGAACGCAGCGGTCACGCCGCTGATGTTCGCCCTGGTGGCACTGGCGCTTCCCGCGGTTGCGGATCTTGAGGCCCGGCCCGGTCTCGCTTCAGCGCCCTGCCGGCGGCGCTGTGGCGTGCCGGGGCTCGCTGCGGGAATGGCCGGCGCCGTGGGCATTTACATCCTGCTGCAGCCGGCCGGCGTCGGGATCCCGGCGCCGCAATGCTCCGGCCGAGACACGCTCCGTGCCGCCCGACCCGCGCCGAGCCTCTTCGACCTGAACTCGCCGTTCTTCCCCGTGGCCTACCGGCGGATCGACGCGCGTCACCGGCTGCGCGCGGCCAGCATCGCGGCGAGGTCGATGTTGACTCGGCGTGGGCCTTTGCGCCGCATCCCGGCAGATCCGGTTGCCCAGGCTGCTCGCTCATCGTCGAAGCGGCCGGGCCGCTGGTCGCGCTCTGGGCCTGCGGCGAGCGGCAGCGTCGCCGCCCGAGGTACCTGCGCGCCAACGCGGAATTCCGGCTGCCGTCGGCGCGCGCTCAGCCCGCGCCTCGTGCGCACGCGGAAGCGCAACAGTGCCACTTGCCACGATTACGGTCGCGGCGAGTGGGATCGAAGTGGCGAGCGTGACGTTGTACGCTGCAGTGATCCCGAAGCTCGACCAGTCTCCAGAGAGGTCCCGACGTCATCCTATAGATCGATTGCGCATCCCATCCATCCGCACACGTTGCGAACTGCACCGCAGTCACCGTCAACTCATCTCAAGAAAGTGAGTCCTCCAATGCAGTTCGCCAAGAATCTCGGCATGTCCCTGCTGGGCGTGTGGCTCATCGTCAACGGCCTCATCGGATTGCTTGGCCTGAGCTTCCAGGGCCTCGGCATGCTCATGGCGATCCTGGCCCTCGCGGCCGGCGTCTTGATCCTCGCGGGGCGCTAGCGACCGACGGGACGAGCGTGCGGTGGTGCTCGCGGTGATTCAGGCGGCGGCCGACGGATCCTGGGCACGCGCCGCGATGACGCCCGCGATCCGGTCGGCATCCCGCCCGACGCCGTGGATCATCACCGAAGAAAACGAATAGAGAAACGCCAGGCCCACGAAGAACAGCCCGGGCTCGCGCGGGACGATCCCGCGCTCGTGCATCGGCTCGACCGGCCCGAGAATCGGAAGGTGGATCCAGGAGAAGCCGGCGCTGAAACCCGGTGCACCAGATCACATTGGTCACGTTGAGCACCCGCCCATCTTCCAGCAGCGGCAACCCGTCCTTCGCGCCCACCGTCTTGGGCACGCGCACCACGCCCACGCGTTGCAGGTCCTTCGGCTTGACCCGGATGAGCGGGCCGCCCTGAGTGATCGCCTTGGGACGCGCCTTGCGTCCCATGGGAGTGCGGATCGTGAACACGCGGTGGAACAGGAATCGCAGAATCAACTTGTACATGAAGAGGCGCGCGAGCAGTCCGTCGATCCGGAACGGCACGTGGCCGGTGTCGCGTCCCGAGAGCCACACATCGTGCGTCTTGACCAGCTCCATGGCGATCTCCGCTCCGGAGTTGCCGCCTCCCACGAGCAGCACGCCACCCTTCTTGCATCTGCGCCGGATTGCGATAGTCGAGCGAGTGCAGCTGGACGATGCTCGGGTCCAGATCCTTGGCGAACGGCGGGACCGTCGATTTCTGAAAATTCGACATAGCGACGACGACATTCGTCCGCCTCGAACCGCTGCTCACCCGCCGTGACAAGAAACATCTGCCCCTGCCGTGACAGTCCATCCACCCTCACGCCGCACCGGACGGGAAGATCGAAGTGTTTGGCGTACGACTCGAGGTAGTTCCCCATCTCGTCCTTGGTGGGAAACGAATGACGTGGACGCGGGGAAGGGCATGCCGTCCAGGCCGTCGAACCGCGCCGGAGTGAACAGGTGGAGCGAGTCCCAGCGGGTGCGCCACGCGTCGCCGACCCGCTTGTGGGCGTCGAGGATGAGGAACGGGAGGCCGCGCCGTTTGAGGTGGTATCCGACGGAGAGCCCCGCCTGGCCCGCCGCCAATGACGATCGTCTGGATCCGCTCTGTGCGCGCACCACTCATCGTGTCCGGGCTCCGGTTGGAAGTAGAGGTTACTCGGCCCTTGAAACGTATCCGTTTCGGCCGCTAACGTTGCCGGATGTCCGGCACGCGGCCCGTGAGTCTCATCGACCTCAACACTCATTTTCTTCCCGTCGGCCAGATGCGCCAGATCTCACGCGTTACGGAGCTCGACGGGGCGAAGATCGTTGCCGAGGTCGATCTGGGGCCGGATCACTGGGTCTACGCGCAGCATTTGCCCGGAGACCCGGTGTTTCCGGGCTCCCTCATCGTCGAGGCAACGGGCCAGCTGGTGGCGCTCTGGGCGGTGGCGAACGGCCAGCGCGGCCGGCCGAGGTTTCTGCGCGCCAATGCCGAGTTCCGCCTGCCGGTCGAACGCGCGGTGCCGCGTCTCGTGTTGCGGGGGGAGGTCACCCGCAAGCGCAACATGCACTTCGCCACCGTCACGGTCGAGGCGGGCGGCGTGCAGGTGGCCAATGCATCGGTCGTGCTCGCGGTGATCCCTGAAGAAAGACGCTAGCGTCCTATCTCTGGCATTCTGGGCAAAACGTCGTCGCTCGCAAATCGATCGTGTGCGTCGTGACGAGCTTCTTCCCGCATTGCACGCACCGTTCGCCGCCGCGTCCGTACACTTTGAGCTGGAGCTGGAAACGCCCCTGTTCGCCCGTCCCGGTGCGGTAGTCGCGTACCGTCGTCCCTGAGGATCGCACCGCCAGCTCGAGGATCTCGGTCACGGCGGTGTGCAACCGGGTGAACTCCTCGAGCGAGAGCTTGTTGGTGGGCTTGGACGGGTCGATTCCCGCCGCGAACAGGGCTTCATTCGCGTAGATGTTGCCGACCCCGGCGACGCGCCGCTGATCCATGATCGTTTTCTTGATCGCCGCGCGCGTGCCCTCCAGGCGCTGGGCGAACACGAACGGCGTGAACGTCTCATCGAGCGGTTCGGGGCCGATCCGGCCGCTGTACGCCAGCCAGTCATCCTCGTCGAGCAGCCACACCGTGCCGAGGCGGCGCACATCGCGATAGACGAACAGCCGGCCGTCGTCCAGCGTGCAGGTGAGCACGGCGTACTTCGCCTCCGCGCGCGTGAGCGGGCGGTCGTGCACGATGAGCGAGCCGGTCATGCGCGGCTGGACCACCAAGCGATGCCCGCTCGCGAGCCGGAACACCGCGTGCTTGGCGCGCCGGCTCACTTCGGCGAAGCTGTTTCCCTTGAGGGTGCGGAGCAGGCGGGGCTTGGAAACGCGGCGCAACACATCGGTCTTCGCGAGCCGGGCCGCGGTCACGCGGTGGCCTTCCAGGCGCGGCGCCAGCTCGCGCACGATCGTCTCGACCTCAGGCAGCTCCGGCACGCGCGATCTCCCGCCAGGCGATGTCGCCGCGGTAGGTCCTGCCGTCGAACGCGATGCGCGCGCACGCGGCCGCGCTGGCGCGGGCCGCCTCCTTCACGCTTCGCCGCTAACGCCGTCACGGCGAACACGCGCCCGCCCGCGACGCGCAGCGTGCCCTGGGGGTCGCGCGTGGTGCCGGCGTGGAACACCAGCACGTCGGGCCCCAGGTCCTCCGGCAGGGTGATGGCGGCGCCGGATTCGGGGTGCTCGGGGTAGCCCCGCGCCGCCAGCACCGTGGTGACCGCCGCGCCGGTGGCGGGGAGGACGTCGGCGCTGGGTCGCCACCCGCCCGTCGCGATCGCGACCAGGTCCGCGGTGGCCCCGCGGCGCAGCACCGGCAGGACGACCTGCGTCTCGGGGTCGCCGAAGCGGCAGTTGAACTCGAGCACGCGCAGCGTCCCGTCGCGTCGCGACCATCAGCCCGGCATACAGCACGCCGGCGTACACGGTGCCGCGCGATGCCATCTCCCGCAGTGTGGGCTCGAGCACCTCGCGGCGCACGCGGGTCAGCAGCTCGGGCGTCGCGAACCCGACCGGAGCGTAGGCGCCCATCCCACCGGTATTGGGCCCCGAGTCTCCGTCGCCCAGCCGCTTGTGATCCTGGGCCGGGGGCAGGATGGCGATGCGCTCCCCGTCGGTCAGCGCCAGCACCGACAGCTCTTCACCTTCGAGGAACGCCTCGATCACGATCTCGCGCCCGGCGTCGCCGAACGCGCTTTCTTCGAGCATGCTTCGCGCCGCGCGCAGCGCTTCGTCGCGGGTCTCGCACACGATCACGCCCTTTCCGGCGGCGAGCCCCGATGCCTTGACGACGAGCGGCATGGGATGCGTGCTGATGAAGAACTGCGCCGCGACCATGTCCGAGAACGTGCCGCTCGCGGCCGTCGGCACGCCGGCGCGGCGCATGACTTCCTTGGCGAACGCCTTGGACGACTCGAGCTGTGCGGCGGCCTGCGTGGGCCCGAATACCGGCCGGCCGGCCGCGCGGAGCCGGTCCGCGAGCCCGGCCGCGAGCGGGCCTTCGGGGCCGATGACGGTGAGATCGATGCGCTGTGCCGCCGCCGCCGCGACCAGGTCGTCCGTCGCCGACGCCGCGATGGAGAGGTTGGTGGCGAGCGCCGCCGTGCCGGGATTCCCGGGTGCGGCGAACAGCGTCGCCTCGGGGAGGTCGCGGCGCAGGGCCCAACACAAGGCGTGCTCGCGGCCGCCCCCGCCGACGACCAGAACTCTCACTTCTTTTTGAACGCGTCCGTAAACGCCTGGGCGGCGCGCTTGGCCGTGTCCACCACGTCGCTCGCCATGGCCCGGGCTTCCTTCATGTAGTGCTCGCGGGCGTCGTCCAGGTCCTTCTCGAACGGCCGCTGCGCCGCGTCGGGGCCGCGGCGCGTGTACTCGCCGCGCAGGATGCGGTCGTAGTCGCCCGCCTTCGATCCAGCGCTGCAGCTCGGCGGCGCGCAGCGTGTTGAACGGGTGCGTCCGGTCGAGGGTGTTCAGGATCTGGAAGATGCGATCGAGCGCCCCGCCCGACGCTTCGTACTCCTTGGCCTGCACCAGGAAGGCGTTCAGATCCATCTGCTTCATGTCGCCCCCGCCCGCCATCTTCAGGAACATGCGCAACGATGCGGTCGCGTCCTGGCTCGCCAGCAGCCCCGCCCGGTCGGACGACAGCTCGCTCTTGCGGTACCACTCGAGCAGCGCGATCCGGACCGGCAGCAGCGCGAGACCGGCGAGAAACGGCAGCGACGCGAAGCTGACGTTCAGGATCAGGATGAGGATGGTACGATAGAGCGCGTGCCCGCTCATCACGTGCCCGAGCTCGTGTCCGAGCAGCGCGCGCATTTCGTCGTCGTCCAACAGGTTCAGCGCGCCCGAGTTGATCACGATAAAGGGCCGGTCCATTCCGAAGGCGCCGGCGTTCACGAACGGCGTCTGCGACACGAACAGCTCCGGACGCTCGGGCCAGTCGAGCGACGTGAGCACGTCGGTGTACAGCGCGTTGAGCTTGGGGAACTGGGTCGCACCGACCCGGACCGCATCGGCCTGGAACAGCAGCCGCACACCCCGCTCACCCAGGAACCCGAAGATCTTCTTCACGACCTCGTCGAATCCCGGGACGGAGCGCAACCCCTGAAGCGCCGCACGGTCGGCGGGGTGCTCCCACGAAACCGCGGCGATTTGCGTGAGAATCTTGCGCGGGCGGGCGGTGGGGAGAGACGTGGATTCGGTCATACAAGGCTCCTCTGCTGGTGCGTGAACCTGACCTCTTTCCTCAGCCTCCGTTCCCCCGCGTTCAGCGCCTGCTCCAGATCCGCGATCAAATCCTCCACGTCCTCGATCCCGACCGACAGCCGCACCAGGCCGTCGGTCAGGCCCATCGCGTCCCGCATCTCGCGCGGCACGCTGGCGTGGGTCATCGACGCGGGATGGCCGACCAGGCTCTCAACGCCGCCCAGCGACTCGGCGAGCGCGAAGACCTTGGTGCTCTCGGCGAACCGCGTGGCGCGCTCGAGCGACCCCAGCTCGATGCTCACCATCCCCCCGAACCCCGTCATCTGGCGGCAGGCGAGGGCGTGCTCCGGGTGGGACGGAAGGCCTGGGTAATAGACGCGCTGCACCCTGGGGTGCTGCTCGAGCCACTGGGCGATCCGCCGCCCGCTGGCGTCGTGCTGGCGCATCCGCAGGGCGAGCGTCTTGGTGCCGCGCAGGCACAACCAGCAGTCGAACGGGCCGGGAACGGCGCCGGCGGCGTTCTGGATAAACCCCACGCGCGCGGCCACATCGTCGTCCTGCACCACGAGCAGGCCGCCGATCATATCGCTGTGCCCGTTCAGGTACTTGGTCGTGGAGTGGAGCACCACGTCGGCCCCGAGCTCGAGCGGACGCTGAAAGAACGGCGTTGCGAACGTGTTGTCCACCACGAGCCAGCCGTGCGCGCGGCGCGCGATCTCGGCCGCCGCGGCCAGATCGCACAGGCGCATCAGGGGGTTCGTCGGCGTCTCGACGAAGATCATCCGCGTGGCGGGCGTGACGGCATCGGCGATCCGCTGCGCGTCGGCCGTGTCCACGAAGGTGAACGTGAGGCCGTGGCGGGCCCAGATGTGCGTCATCTGGCGATGCGTGCCGCCGTACACGTTTTCACCGCAGACGACGTGATCCCCGGCGGACAACAGCTTCAGCAGCGAGTCGAGAGCGGCGAGACCGGACCCGAAGGCGAACCCGTGGCGTCCGCCTTCGAGCGCCGCGACGTTGCGCTCCAGCGCTTCGCGCGTGGGATTGCGGGTGCGGGCGTACTCGTAGCCTTTGTGCCTCCCCAGTCCATCCTGGATGTACGTGGAGGTCTGGTAGATGGGGCTCATCACGGCGCCGGCGAGGGGATCGGGGGTTGCTCCCGCATGCACCGCGCGGGTGGCGAAGCGACGATCGAGGTCCTTCCCTGACACCTGCGTCATGGCGGGAACGTAAGGGTGCCTTTCGCGCCGAGCAAGCGACCTTTACGTTAGCTGCAATGCCAGAGTCCAACGCCTCGCGGTGCCTCGTCGTCGACGATGAACCGCGGCTCCGTCGCGTCCTCGTGCGCCTGCTCGAGGGAGAAGGCTTCATTTGCCGCGAAGCGGGCTCCGGCACGGAAGCGCTCGAGTTGATGCAGGCCGAGCCTGCTCCCCTGGTGATCTCCGACCTGCGGATGCCCGAGATGGACGGGGTGGCGCTGCTGCGGGAGATCATTGCCCGCTGGCCCGACACCGCCGTCATCATGGTCACCGCCGTCGCCGAGGTCGAAAGCGCGGTCGCGTGCCTCCAGCTCGGCGCGCTCGACTACGTGGCCAAGCCGTTCCACCTGGACGAGGTGCGCGCCCGGGTCATGCAGGCCCTCGACAAGCGGCGCCTCAAGATGGAAGTCGAAGGTTACCGGCACGAGCTCGAGGCGCGCGTCAAGGAACAGGCGCGCCGCATCGAGGAGCTGTCGCTCGAGCGGCTCCAGGCCCTGGTCCATTTTCTCGAAGAGAAGGACACGTACCTGCGGGGCCACTCGGTGCGGGTCACCAAGTACTCCGTCGGCATCGCCCAGCGGCTGGGGATGAGCCAGGAAGCGGTGGACGTGATCGCGCTCGGCGCCGAGCTGCACGACATCGGGAAGATCGGCGTGAGCGAAGCGGTGCTCAACAAGCCGGCCAAGCTCACGGATGCGGAGTACCGCCACATCATGGAGCACCCCACGATCGGCGCCCGGATTCTCGAGCCGCTGATGCGCGACGCGCCGATCGCGCTCGCCATCGTGCGCCATCACCACGAGCGGCTCGACGGCAAGGGGTTTCCCGACGGGCTCGAAGTCGGACGCGATTCCGCTCGAGGTGCGCGTCGTGACCGTCGCCGACTCGTTCGACGCCATGACCAGCGTGCGCCCCTACCGCCCGGCTATGTCGATCGAGAAGGCGATCGAAGAGCTCCAGGTCTGGAAGGGGCGCCAGTTCGATCCCGCGGTGGTCGATGCGCTGGTGGCCGCGTTCCCGACCCCTGCGTCGCTCCCGGTCGCCACGGCGGAGATCCGGCCGCTGCACCTTCCTCCCGTCGCGGAGCAGCCCCGACCCGCCGACGCCACCACTTGAGGCGCGCCGTCCGATGACCGACACCTTGATGGTCGGCGTGTCCGGCGTGCGCGGGATCGTCGACAAGGACCTCACCCCGGACATCGTGGCGCGGTGGGCGCGCGCGTTCGGCCGCTGGGCGGGCGAGCGCAAGCCGCTCGTCGTGGTGGGCCGCGACTCCCGCCCGTCGGGCCCGCGGTTCGCGCAGGCCGTGCACGAGGGCCTCATCGCGGCCGGGTGCGACGTGATCGACGTCGGCCTGGTCCCCACCCCCACGATCCAGCTGGCCGTCACCTATCACCACGCGGGCGGCGGCATCGCCGTCACCGCGAGCCACAACCCCAGCGAATGGAACGCGCTCAAGTTCATCGGCGGCGACGGGATCTTTCTCGACGGCGCCGAAGGGGTCCGGGTGCGGGATTGGGCGGCGAGTGACGAGCACGAGGGACGGGGGACGGGGGATGGGGGACGGGTCACGGTGGACGGCGGCGCCATCGAGCGGCACATCGAAAGCGTGCTCGCGCTGCCGGCGGTGGACGTCGAGGCGATCCGCAAGCGCGGCATGCGCGTGGCGCTCGACACGGTGCGCGGGGCGGGGGGCGTCATCATGCCCGCGCTGCTCGAGCGCCTGGGGTGCGCCGTGTGGGGCCTCGAGCTCACGCCCGATGGCCTGTTTCCCCGCGCCCCCGAGCCCATTCCGGAGCACCTGAGCGCGCTCGGCACCGCGGTGCGCAAATCGGCCGCGGCGCTGGGCATCGCGGTGGACCCGGACGTGGACCGGCTGGCGATCGTGGACGAGACCGGCAGGCCGATCGGCGAGGACTACACCCTCGCGTTCGCGGTGCGCGCCGTCCTCGGCGATCCGACGGCGGGCGCCCGGTCGCCGCTGATTTCCTATCCGCCCAACCGGCTCGCCGTGGTGTGCAACCTTTCCACCAGCCTCGTCGTCGAAGACGCGGCGCGCGATTGCGGCGCGACGGTGGTGCGGACTCCCGTCGGGGAGGCGCACGTGGCGCACCGCATGGTGGACCTGGGCGCGGTCATCGGGGGCGAAGGGAACGGGGGCGTGATCTATCCGACGCTGCACGCCGGCCGCGACGCGCCCGTGGCCGCGGCGCTCGCGCTGACGCTGCTGGCGCGCAGCGGCCGGAGGGTGAGCGAGATCGTCGCGGCGTCGCCGCGCTACACGATCGTGAAGGCCAAGACGCCGCGCGGGCCCGCGCTCGACGCGGTGTACGCCGCGCTGCGCAAACGGTTCAGCGATGCCACCGTGGATACCCAGGACGGCCTGCGGCTCGCGTGGCCCGATCGCTGGCTGCACGTGCGGCCGTCGAATACCGAGCCGATCATCCGCCTGATCGCCGAGGCGCCGGCGGGCGGGGCAGGCCCAGCAGCTCGTGGACGAGGGGAAGAAGCTGTGCGGGGCGGCGTAGGCGAGAGCCGGCGGTCATTCAGTGGAAGTGGTGCACCGATGCAAGGATGGTTCTTCGGTCACCATCAGCCTGTCCGCCGCGCCGTTGTACAGTGCGCGCGGGCAGGTCTCCGGCATGTTGTCGATTGCGGCTGATCTGACCGAGATTCGGCAGCTCGAAGTCCAGTATCGTCAGGCGCAGAAGATGGAGGCCGTCGGACGGCTGGCGGGAGGCATCGCGCACGATTTCAACAACATCCTCACGGCTATCCTTGGGAGCACCGAGCTGCTGCTCGCGGACCTCGTGCCGGGATCGGGGACACACGAGGATGTCGCCGAGATTCGCAGGGCTGGGCAGCGCGCCGCCGGGCTCACCCGCCAGCTGCTCGTCTTCAGCCGGCAGCAGGTGCTCGAACCGCGGGTGGTGGACCTGAATGCGCTGGTCGCGGATACACGGGAATTGCTCGGGCGACTGATCGGGGAGGACATCGAGCTGCACACGGCTCTCGCGTCTGACTTGAGCGCTGTTCGGGCCGACCCTGGGCAGCTGGAACAGGTCATTGTGAACTTGACGGTGAATGCCCGGGATGCGATGCCGCGAGGCGGAAAAATCACGGTAGAGACTGCCAACGTCGAGCTGGACGGGATCTACGCCGAGCGGCACATCCAGGCCCAGCCGGGACTGTACGTGCTCCTGGCTGTTACCGACACCGGCGTCGGAATGGATGCGGCGACCAGGGCGCGCCTGTTTGAGCCGTTCTTCACCACCAAGAGGGAGGGTGAGGGCACCGGCCTGGGACTGGCCACCGTGTACGGCATTGTAAAACAGAGTGGCGGTTACATCTGGGCCTATAGCGAAAAAGGCCACGGCTCGACGTTCAAGGTCTACTTGCCGCGCTCCGGGGTGGTCGCGGAGGCGGTTGTGGCGAAGGATGAGACCACCGTTCCGCTGCGGGGCTCGGAGGTTGTCCTGGTCGTCGAGGACCAGGAAGAGGTACTCCGGCTGACCCGACGTATGCTCGAGGCTCGGGGTTACACGGTCCTCTCCGCCGCGCGGGGCGACGAGGCGCTGCGGCTGGCGGAGCGCCACTCGGGACCTATCCACCTGCTTGTCACCGATGTGGTCATGCCGGGCATGCACGGCCGCGAGGTCGCGCTCCTGCTTGAACCTATGCACCCGGAGACGAAGGTCCTGTACGTGTCCGGCTATCCCGACGCCTCAATCGTGCGGCAAGGGCTTCTGGAGCCCGGCCTCGCGTTTCTGCAGAAGCCGTTCGGGGCTGAGGTGTTGGCTCGGAAGGTACGTGAGGTGCTCGACGCTCGCGGTGATCGGCGGACACCAGTCCCGCGTGCCTGACGGGCCGCCTGCCCGCCCACCCGCCCGCGGCGTTATCTTTGGACCCCATGTGCGGTATCGTCGGTTACACCGGGGCGCGACAGGCCGCTCCCCTACTCCTCGAAGGGCTCAAGCGCCTCGAGTACCGCGGTTATGACTCGGCCGGCCTGGCGCTGGTCGACCAGGGACGCATCGAGGTCCACAAAGCCGCCGGCAAGATCGCCGCGCTCGAAAAGGCGCTCGGCGCTTCGCTCCCCGCCGGGCGGACCGGCATCGCCCACACGCGCTGGGCCACCCACGGCGTTCCCAATACCATCAACGCGCACCCGCACACCGATTGCGGCGGGACGATTGCCCTGGCGCACAACGGGATCATCGAGAACGCCGACACCCTGCGCACCGCGCTCACCAAACGGGGTCACGTCTTCCGCTCGGAAACCGACACCGAAGTACTGTCGCACCTGATCGAGGACCTGCACGGCAGCGGACGCTCGCTGGTTGAGGCAGTCGCCGGTGCGCTGCGCCAGGTCGAGGGGACCTACGGGATCGCGGTGCTCTCGACCCGGGAGCCCGACACGGTGGTCGCGGCGCGGCGGGGCTCACCTCTCCTCGTGGCGATCGGAAACCACGAGAACTTCGTCGCGTCGGACGCCTCGGCGGTCCTGCCCCACACGCGCTCGGTTGTGTACCTGGACGACGGCGACATCGCGGTGGTGCGGCCCGACGAGTACCGCATCATCGACATGGACGCCGTCGAGAAGGCGAAGCCCGTGACCCATGTCGAGTGGGACCTGGGCACGATCGAGCGTGGCGGTTTTGCGCACTTCATGCTGAAGGAAATCATGGAGCAGCCCGAGAGCCTGCGGAACACGCTGCGGGGCCGGCTGCTCGAAGAAGAGGGCACCGCCCGGCTCGGCGGCCTCAACCTGTCCAATGAGGACCTGCTCAAGATTGACCGCATCGTGATCACGGCGTGCGGCACGTCGTGGCATGCGGCGCTGATCGGCGAGTACATGATGGAGGAGCTGGCCCGCATCCCGACGGAGGTCGAGTACGCCTCCGAGTTCCGCTACCGCAATCCGATCGTGGACGAGCGGACGCTCGTGATCGGCCTGTCCCAGTCGGGCGAGACGGCGGACACGCTCGCCGCCCTGCGCGAGGCCAAGCGCCGCGGGGCACGCACGCTCGGGATCGTGAACGTGGTCGGCAGCACCATCGCGCGTGAAGTGGAGGGGGGCATCTACCTCCACGCCGGCCCCGAAATCGGCGTGGCGAGCACCAAGGCGTTCACCAGCCAGATCGCCGCGCTCGCCCTGCTCACGCTCAAGATCGGGCGGCTGCGGGCGCTGTCGATCCTGCAGGGCAGGGAAGTCGTGCGCTCGCTGGCGCGCCTCCCACAGCTGGTGCGGCGGGTGCTCGACAAAGCGTCCGAGGTCGAGCAGCTGGCGGAGGGGTTGATGCGGGCGAGCAACGTGTTGTACCTGGGACGCGGCTACAACTTCCCGGTCGGACTCGAGGGCGCCCTCAAGCTGAAGGAGAT
Source organism: uncultured Gemmatimonadales bacterium (assembly GCA_963844035.1). Taxonomy (GTDB): domain Bacteria; phylum Gemmatimonadota; class Gemmatimonadetes; order Gemmatimonadales; family GWC2-71-9; genus AG25. The sequence continues at coordinate 33,673 of CAWJMT010000004.1, read as the reverse complement.
TTCCTACATCCACGCGGAAGGGTACCCGGCGGCCGAGATGAAGCACGGGCCGATCGCGCTGATCGACGAGCTGATGCCGGTGGTTTTCGTCGCCCCGCGGGACGCGGTCTACCAGAAGATCGTCAGTAACGTGGAAGAGGTAAAAGCCCGCGGCGGGCGGGTCATCGCCGTCGTGACCGAAGGCGACACCGGACTGGCCAAGCTCGCCGAACACCGCATCGAAGTTCCGGAAACGCTCGACCTGCTCACACCGATCCTTACGGTGCTGCCCCTGCAGCTGCTCGCGTACTACATCGCGGTGCGGCGGGGGTGCAATGTCGATCAGCCGCGAAACCTTGCAAAGTCAGTGACAGTAGAATGAGGCGGGAAGGCGGGAGGGCGGGAAGGCGGGTAATCGAGTGGCTTCCCGCCCACCCGCCCACCCGCCTGCCGGATCAGGGAGGCGTCCGGTGAGAGTCGTGCTGCAGCGCGTCTCCCGAGCCGAAGTTCGCGCTCGGCGGTAGCGTGACCGGGAAGATCGGCCCTGGGTATCTCATCCTCGTGGGTTTCGCCCCAACGGACAACGAAGCGACGCTCGACTGGATGGCCGAGAAGATCCTCGGCCTCCGGCTGCTCGGCGACGCGCAGGGCAAGATGAACCTCGACCTGGACGAGGTGGGTGGGGCGCTCCTCGTCGTTTCCCAATTCACACTGTACGGGGACGCCTTCAAGGGCCGGCGGCCGAGCTTCACCGCCGCCGCGGCGCCCGGCGTGGCGCTCCCGCTGTACGAGCGGTTCGTGGCGCTGCTGCGGGAGCGCAGTGGGGGCATGCGGGTCGAAACCGGAGAGTTCGCCGCCTCAATGGAAGTCGAGCTCGTGAACGATGGCCCCGTCACACTGATCCTCGAGAAGTGAAGCCGATCATGTTGGCGAGCGGCAGCCCGCGCCGCCTGCAGCTGCTCCAGATGCTCGGGATCCCCTGCCGCGTGGTCGTGCCGGACGTGGACGAGACCCGCGGCCCCGGCGAGGCCCCTGAGGCCTACGTGGTCCGCCTGGCGCGCGCCAAGGCGGCGGCGGTCGCGGCGCACGAGCCCGCGGAGCTGGTGCTGGGCGCCGACACGACCGTGGTGATCCGCGGCGAGGTGATGGGCAAACCTGTGTCGCACGAGGAGGCCGCGGTGATGCTGGGGAAGCTCTCGGGGCGCACGCACCACGTGATGACGGGCGTCGCGCTGGCCCTGGGCACCCGCGTGTTGCATGCCCTCGACGTCACCGACGTGACCTTCCGCACGCTCGACCGCGAGACCATCGACGGGCTATGTCTCGACCGACGAGCCGATGGACAAGGCGGGCGCCTATGCGGTCCAGGGGCGCGGAGCGGCTCTGGTGGAAGGAATTCGAGGGGACTTCTTCAGTGTGATGGGCTTACCGCTGCGGCTGGTGCTCGACCTGCTCGTGCAGTTCGGCCGTCCCTACCGTTTCACCCGGTAGACCTGCACCCGCTTCGACTTCCCCTTCACCTGCACCGGCTCCAGGGCTTCGACCGTGGGAGGGTCCTTGAGCTGCTGGTAGAACGACTCCGAAATCAGGATCTCGTTGGGGCCGGCTGACGAGCAGAGCCGGCTCGCCGTGTTGACGGCGTCGCCGATGACGGTGTACTCGAGGCGGCGGTTGGACCCGATGTTGCCGGCGAACACCTCACCGAAGTTGATGCCGATGCCGATCCCCAGCTCCGGCCGTCCTTCGTTCTTCCATTTGACGTTGAGCTTCTCCAGGGCCTTGAGCTGGTCCACGGCGCATTTCATGGCGCGATCGGCGTCGTCCTCATGGGCGATCGGCGCGCCCCACAAGGCCATGATCGCGTCCCCCATGAATTTGTCGAGCGTGCCGGCGTGCTCGAACACGATCTCCACCATCTCGGTGAAATACTCGGTGAGCAGGGTCGCGATCTCGTCGGGCCCCATCGACTCGGACAGCGGGGTGAACCCGCGGATGTCGGAGAAAAAGATCACCACCGGCCGCTTGGTGCCGCCCAGCTGCACCGCGCCTTCCTGCTGCGCGATCTGCGCGGCGAGGTTCGGGGCGAAGTAGCGCTGGAAGTTGGACAGGACCAGCGCCTCGCGCCGCAGCTGCTCGGAGCGCTGCGAGTTCTCGACCCCGACGGCGGCGAGGCTGCCGAACGCGATCAGGAACTCGAGATCTTCGTCCGCGAAGGAATGCGTGGCGGTGCGGTTGTCCACGTAGAGGATGCCGAGCACCTTCTGATCGGTGCCCATGAGCGGCGTGCACATGGCGCTGCGCACGCTCTGGATCAGGATCGACTTGCCCTTGAAGCGCTCGTCGGCGGCCGCGTTGTCGGACAGGATGGCGACGCGCTCTTCCACCGCCTTGCGGGCGATCGATTGCGGCACGTGCTTCCCCGCGCCCGAGCTGCCGGAGCGGCTCTTCGAGATGCGCGGCACGAGCTCGTTGGTCGTGGGCTCGAGCAGCAGGATCGAGACGCGGTCCACGTTCATGATCTGGAACGTGAAATCCACCACCTTGTCGAGCAGCCGGTCCAGCTCCTGCTGCTTGGAGAGCTCCTTCGAGATCTCGAGCAGCAGCGACAGCTTCTTCTCGCGCCGCTCTTCCTGGGACTGCGCCGTGACCTTGAGGTGGGAAGCGCCCGACGGGGAAACGCTCGGCGTGGCGTCCACAATGGCCGGGACCCCGCCCGAGGCGCTCACCGGGAGCTGCCGCACGATGGTCCCGCCCATCGCCGCGCCGGGCTTCGGCGTCTGGAACGACGGCACGACCTGCGGCCGCGGCGCCGGCGCGCTGACCGCCTTCACCCGATAGGCGACCTTGCCGAACGTAACGACGTCGCTGTCGCCGGCGACGGCCTCGGTGATGCGGGCGCCGTTCAGGAATGTGCCGTTGGAGGAGCCGAGGTCCTTGATGCGGACGCCGCCGTCGGTGAGCAGCAGCTCGGCGTGCTGCCGCGAGATGGTGGGATCGTAAACCGGGACGTCGCTTGTGACGGCGCGCCCGACGATCACCGCGCGGCCGGGCGCCAGGTCGATCGACTGGTCGCCCGTTGTGCTCAGCAGCTTAAACACAGGGGCCGAATATAGTTCAATCCCCGGCCTTGGCGAGCGCCAGCGCTCGCAACACCGCTTGCGCCTTCGCTTCGGTCTCGGCGAACTCCCGCGCGGGATCGGAGTCGGCGACGATGCCGGCACCCGCCTGCACCACCACGCGGTCCTGCAGCACGACGGCGGCGCGGATCGCGATCGCCGTGTCCAGATTGGTCGCCCCCCAGCCGACGTAGCCGACCGCACCGGCGTAGGGGCCGCGGCGCTCGGGCTCGAGCTCGTCGATGATCTCCATCGCGCGGACCTTGGGCGCGCCCGACACCGTTCCTGCCGGGAAGCACGCCTTGAACACGTCGAGCGCGTCGTAGCCGTCGCGCAGCTGGCCCCGGACCTCGCTCACGAGGTGCTGCACGTGCGAGTAGCGCTCGATCGTGAGCAGATCGGTGACCCGCACGGTGCCGTACTGGGCCACGCGGCCCACGTCATTGCGTCCCAGGTCCACGAGCATCATGTGCTCGGCGCGCTCCTTTTCATCTGCGAGGAGCGATTGGGCGAGGGCTTCGTCTTCGGCGGGCGTCGCTCCCCGGGGGCGGGTCCCGGCGATCGGCCGCACCGTGACCTCGCGGTTCTCGACCCGCACCAGCACCTCGGGAGAGCTGCCCACGAGCGCAAAGTCGTCCAGCGCCAGATAGAAGAGGTAGGGAGCGGGGTTGAGCGCCCGGAGGTAGCGGTACAGGCGCAGCGGGTCCGTCGCACCCGGCGCCTCCTGGCGGCGCGACAGCACCGTCTGGAACGTGTCCCCCGCCTTGATGTACTCGAGGATACGCGCCACGTCGCGCTCGAACGCTTCGCGCGGGTACCGCGAGACGGTCGGAATGGGGGCGACGCCGTCCTGCAGGCCGAGGGGAGCCAGGTGATGGGTGTCGCCGAGGCGCCCGATCAGCTCGTCGAGCCGCTGCTCGGCGGCGTCGTACAGCCGCGCCAGCGCCGCGGGCGCGCCGCCCTGGGGGACTTCGACGTTCACGACCACGATGGCGCGGCCGAAGAGATTGTCGAGGATCACCAGGCTGTCGGCGATCATCATGACCGCGTCCGGAATGCCGAGCGTGTCGGCGGGCGGGCGGGGGAGGCGCTCGATGGTGCGGACCACGTCGTAGCCGATGTACCCGACGGCGCCCCCGGTAAAACGGGGCAACCCCGGGACCTCGATGGCGGGCAGCGCCCGAAGCTGCTGCGCGAGGTGGCCGATGGGATCGGTGGTCTCCCCGGCGGCCGCCCAGCCGGTGGCGCGCGTCCAGCGCTCCACCCGGTTGCCCCGGTACCGCCACACCTCGCGCGGCTCCGTTCCCAGGAACGTGTAGCGGGCCCAGCGCTCGCCGCCCACCAGCGATTCGAGCAGGAACGCGAACGGCGGCCGCGCCACCTTGGCCAGCGCGGCGACCGCGGTGTCGGCGTCGAGCACCACCTCGCGCACCAGCGGCACCATGCCGCCGTGCGCGGGCCCGGCTCATGAATTCGGCGCGTGGGTCAATCAACTTGGCACTTGGTACTTAGATTTCGCCGCAATGCGTCGCCTGCCGCTCGTTGCGTACGTCGTCCTTGCCCTGGCGGGCGCCGCCCGGTCGGGCGCCGCGCAGACGTGGAACAGCGCTGACGGCGTGGCGCTGGCTCGACGCGGCATCGAACGCCGCAGCAGTGTCGCGAGCGACACGTGCTCTGCGCGACTACAAGGCCCAGGCACACGGATTCGTCTTTTTTCTCGGGCAGTTCGGCGAGGGGCTGGCAGCGCCGCCGCGCCTGGTAAAAGCCGACCAGCTGGAGCTGGAAGTGTACTGGAAAGCCCCGGGCCTGAGCAAGCAACGCATCGTCGGCTGGCGCGACCGGGCCGAGCTTCCCACCGATATCGCGTACCATCGCGACCACCTCGGCATCGTGCAGAACAATTTCGGCGCCGCGATCCGCCTGGGCGACGGGGACGAGGCGCGGGACGTGCCGCACCCCCTGGGTCCCCTCGGGCCCGACCTATACGACTACGCGCTGGGCGACACGACCACGATCACCCTGCCGCAACGCGTCGTGCGCGTGGTGGCGCTGCACGTCCGGCCCAAGCGGGGGGATCAGCCGGCGATCGTCGGCACGCTGTACCTCGACGTCGGGAGCGCCGATCTGGTGCGTCTCGCGTTCAGCTTCACCGCGGCCGCCTACATCGATCCGCAGCTGGAAGACATCAACGTGGTGCTCGAGAACGCGCTCTGGGAGGGACGCTTCTGGCTTCCCTACCGTCAGGAGATCGAGATCCGCCGCCGGTCCACGTGGCTCGACCTGCCGGCCCGCGGCATCATCCGCGGGCGCTGGGACGTGGACGGCTACGTGCTCAATCTGGGACTGGTGAACAGCTGGTTCGACGGGCCGGAGATCAGCGCGGTCCCCGAGGCCGGAGCGGGACTCGTTCCCGTGGCCCGGAGCCCCTCACCGCCGCCATCCAGGGAGAGGCCGAGCCCGTGCGCCAGGACGACCTCGCTGCGGTGCGCGCCGAGATCGCTCGGGTCGCTGGTGGGCAGGCGCTGTCGGGCCTGAAGACGCGCCTGCTCGGCGCGCAGTCGTTCAGTGACCTGGTGCACTGGAATCGGGTCGAAGGGCTCGCCCTGGGAGCAGGGCTGGTGTGGCGCGGAGGGGGCGGGGGCGACGCGCGCGGAGCTGCGGGCGTTCGGCGGGTACGGGTTCGCCGGCGGCGAGCCGACGGGTCGCGCGACCGCGATCCTGCGCCGGGGCCGCGGGGCGCTCGAGATCGCGGGCTACCGCACCGTGCGCGACGTGGGTGACGTGCCGGTCATTTCACGGGCTCGTCAATTCGCTCAGCGGCCAGGAGCTGGGCAACGACTACGGGGACTACTACCTGGCGACCGGTGCGCGCGCCACGTATCGCCACGATCTCGGGGCGCGCGTCGAGTGGGGCACCAGCGTGGGCCACGAAGCGATCGACTCGCTGCCGGTGACCGCCGCGCCGGCGAGCGGCACGCTCCGCCCCAATCCGGGCTCTAGGCGGCAGCAGCGTCGACCTCGTGGCCGTCACGCTGCGGCGCCGCAGCGATGGGCTCGCGTGCCCCTCTTTCAATTCGCCCTCGAGGGAGGCCGGCTGGACGGCGGCGCGACGTACGCGCGGACCGCTGTCGCGGGGCACGTGCTGTTTCCAATGGGCGCGACGCGCGGCCTGGTGCGCGTGCAGGGCGGGGTTGCCAGCGCCGACCTCCCGGCGCACCGGGCGTTCGTGCTCGGCGGCCGGGGAACGCTGCTCGGCGAGGACTTTCGCGTGTTTGGGGGAAGGCGGATGGCGCTGGCCCACGCCGAGTGGCGCGTCCCCGTGCCGTTCCCGTCGCTCGCGGTGGGCGCGTTCGCTCGCACGCCAGGCTCGGTGATCGTCGCGCCCTTTGTGGCGGGCGGGTGGAGCGACCGGCAGGTGGAGGGAACGCCATGGGCGGCCACCCCCGGGGCGCGTGTGACATTTGGCCTGGCGGTCGAATGGCTGGGCCTGATTCGCGTGGAAGCGGGCTTCGGCGCGCAAAGCCACCAGGGAGCGGTCACGTTCGACGTGACGCGTGATTTCTGGGACATCCTGTGAGTGCTACGGGATTGAGCCGGGTTGGCCGGGTTGGAACGTGCGGCCGCTAACGCTAGGTTTGGTAGGTTAATCCATGCCCGACACCGTCTTTTCTGATGAATGGCTGGTGCACTCCCTCGAGGGGTTGCTGACGCCTGAGCGTCTAGCCGAGCTACGCGCGCAGATCGGTCCGACGAGCACGCTGTGGGAGACGATGGTGAAGGAGAAGGTCGCGACCAACGAGCAAATCCTCGCGGCCCTCGCTGCGCGCTTCCGCATCAAGATCGCCAACGTGGGGCAGCTGGACCCGACGGTTGCCCAGAAAGTCCCCGAGCAACTGGCGCGCCGCTTCCGCGTGCTGCCGCTCCGCATCACCGATTCGTTCCTCGAGGTCGCGACCTCGAACCCCTTCGATTTGGATGCGGAGAAGGCGCTCGCCTTCGCGACCGCGCGCGAAATCCGGGCGCTCGTGCTCGATCCTGCCCGGATCGCCGAGAAGCTCGACGAGCTGTACCGGCCCGAGAAGTCCATCAACGTGCTGCTCGAGGGCTTGGAGAACACCGCCGACGTGGTCCAGCTCGCCGATGAGAGCCCCGACGAGATCACGGTCTCGGCGGAGCAGGCGAGCCAGCGGCCCGTCGTGCGGCTGGTGGACCTCATCGTCTCCGAGGGCATCCTGTCGCGCGCGAGTGACATTCACATCGAGCCCGAAGAAGGCGGCGTGGCGGTGCGCTACCGCATCGACGGGGTGCTGCGGCAGGTGATGAAGATCCCCCGTGCCGCCGGCATTCCGCTGATTTCGCGCATCAAGATCATGTCGTCGCTGGATATCGCGGACCGGCTGCGCCCGCAGGACGGCCGCGCCCGGGTTGCCGTGAACGGCCAGCCGATCGACCTGCGCGTCTCGACGCTGCCGGCGACGCTGGGCGAGAAGGTCGTGATCCGAATCCTCGACTCGCGCGCCACGGTGCGCTCGCTCGAGTCCCTCGGGCTCGCGGCCGATGAGTCCGCCGCGATCCAGCGCCTGCTGCAGTTCCGCGAAGGGATCATCCTCGTGACGGGGCCGACCGGCTCCGGCAAGACGACCACGCTCTACTCGTGCATCAATCAGATCAAGAGCGAGGGCGTCAACATCGTCACGGTCGAGGACCCGGTCGAGTACCGCATGGCGGGAATCGTCCAGGTGCAGGTGCAGGAGAAGGCGGGGCTTGACGTTCGCGTCGGCCCTGCGGTCGATCCTGCGCCAGGACCCGAACGTCGTGCTGATCGGCGAGATCCGGGACCGCGAGACTGCGCAGATCGCGATCCAGGCGTCCCTCACCGGCCACCTGGTGCTGTCCACCCTGCACACCAACGACGCCGCCAACGCCGTCACGCGTCTGGTGGACATCGGTGTCGAGGCGTACAAGATCGCCGCGGCATTGCGGGGTGTCGTGGCGCAGCGGCTGATGCGGAAACTCTGCCCCACCTGCAAGGAAGTCTGGATGGAAGCGCCGGCAGAGTCCCTGAGGAAATGGCTGCCGACGGGAACGCCGCTGTACCGCGCCGCGGGATGTCCCGATTGCGCCATGACGGGCTATCGCGGGCGTTTTTCCATCCTCGAAGTGCTGACCATGACGCCGGAGGTGGAGCGATCCGTGGCCGCGGGCGAGCCCGCGCCCAAGATCGCGGAGGCCGCGCGGCGCTCCGGGATGCGGGGGTTGTGGGAGAGCGGCCTGGGGCACGTGCTGCGGGGCGAATCGACGCTCGACGAGCTGCTCCGGGTGGTCGACGTGCCGCAACAAGACGACGCGGCGCCACCCGCTCCACCCCCGCCGCGCACCGGCCGGACGGCTCGGCAGTCACCCGTCCCTGGAATTATGGAAGTGTCGGCCGTGCTGGAAGAGACCTTCGAGCTGCTTGAGGAGCCGCTGCCGCCGCGCCGCTCCGGTCCGCACGGGCGCGCATCGGCCAAAGTCCTGCTGGTGGACGACGAGGACAGCCTGCGGAAAGTCATGAAGGAGCTGCTCGAGCGTGACGGCTACACCGTCTCCGAGGCGCGCGACGGGGCCCAGGCCCTGAACGAGATCGACCGCGTGGGACCCGACATCATCGTCCTGGATTTGAACCTGCCCGGCCTCGACGGGTACGGCGTCCTGTCCCACCTGCGCTCGCGGCCCGCCACCGCCGGCATTCCGGTGATTGTACTCACCGCGAAAGGGGACGAGGACAACGAAGTTCGGGTGTTCGAGCTTGGTGCCGACGACTTCCTGACCAAACCGTTCCGAGCCCGTGCCCTGTCGGCGCGGCTGGAAGCGGTGCTCGGCCGGCGCCGCTAGCTCCGCGACGCCCATGCCCCTGTCGCCTGCTGCGCTCCCGACGGCCGACGCCGCGCTCGCCCTGATCAAACCCAAGGTGCGGGCGCAATCCGCCTACACCCTCGTGGCGCCCGAAGCGCGCCGCAAGCTCAATCAGAACGAGAGCCCGTTCGACGCCCCCGCCGCGCTCAAGGACGCCGTGCTCGCGCGCCTGCGCGTGGAGGACTGGAACCGCTACCCGCCCTTTTCGCCGACCGAGCTGCTCGCGCGCCTAGCGGCACGCCACGACTGGAGTGCGGACGGGGTGCTGGTCGGTAACGGCTCCAACGAGCTGATCCAGGCGACCCTGGCGGTCACGGTGGGCGAGGGGGCGACGGTGGTGAGCCCGGTCCCGACCTTCACGCTGTACCGGCTGCTGACCGAGGTGTTCGGCGGGCGCCACGTGGGCGTGCCGCTGACCGAGGACTTCGCGTTCGACATCCCGGCGCTGATTCGCGCGGCGGTCGCCGCGCAGGCCCGGGTGATCGTGGTGAATTCGCCCAACAATCCCACCGGCACGCCGCTCCCCGACGACGCCGTGGCGCGGCTGCTGGACGAGACCGAGGCGCTGATCGTCGTGGATGAGGCGTATCAGGACTTCGGCGGCCCGACGGCGGTGCCGCTGCTTGCGGAGCATGCGCGGCTCGTGGTGCTGCGCACCTTCAGCAAGGCGATGTCGCTCGCCGGGCTGCGGTTCGGATACGCGCTCACGCATCCGGCGGTCGCGCGCGAGATCACCAAAGCCAAGCTGCCCTACAACGTCAATCGCATGACGCTCGCCGCGGCGCACGCGGCGCTCGATGCGCGCGACGTGCTCGAGCAGTCCACTCAGCGGGTGCGCGATGCGCGCGACCGGCTGTATCGCGGCCTTGCCAAGATGGAGGGTCTGCGCGCATTTCCCACGGCCGCCAACTTCGTCCTGATCCGCTGCGAAGCGCAGCCGGCGGCGGAGGTGTTCCGGCGTCTGGTTGAGCAGCACGGGATCCTGGTGCGCAACGTGTCTGCGGGGCCGGGCCTCGAGGGCTGCCTCCGCATCACCGCCGGGACTATGGAGGACGTGGACGCGGTTCTCGCCGGCCTCACGGCGATTTTCAGGAGTGCACCATGAGCCGGGTTGGAGAAGCGCGGCGCAAGACCAAGGAAACCGAAGTGCGTGTCCGGCTCGATCTCGACGGGTCGGGGCGCGCCGAGGTGAAGACCGGCATCGGGTTTTTCGACCACATGCTCGAGGCGCTCGCCCGCCACGCGCTGTACGATCTCGAACTGAGCGCCGCGGGGGACTTGCACGTGGATGCCCATCACACGGTCGAAGACGTGGGGATCGTGCTCGGCCAGGCACTCGCCCAGGCGCTGGGCGAGCGCCGGGGCATCCGCCGTTACGGCGATGCCACCGTGCCGCTGGATGACGCGCTGGCCCGCGTGGTCGTCGACGTGAGCGGGCGTCCGTACCTCGCGTTCCACGCCGATCCACCCACGTGGCAGAAGCTGGGGGATTACGACGTGGCCCTCACGCCCGAGTTCTTCCGCGCGTTCGCGACGCACGGCGGCCTCACGCTGCACGTGGATCTGCTGCGCGGGCAAAACGCACATCACGTGGTCGAGGCCGTCTTCAAGGCGACGGCCCGCGCGCTCGGGGAGGCCACCAGCATCGATCCCGCGCGTGCAGGGTGTGCCCTCGACCAAGGGGACGCTCGCGTGATCGCAGTCGTCGACTACGGCGCCTCGAACGTTCAGAGCGTGCTGCGGGCGCTGCGGGCCGTCGGCGCCGAGGCGGTGCTCTCGACCGATCCGGCCGTGGTACGCGGGGCGGAACGGGTCGTCGTTCCCGGGCGTGGGGCACTTCGCGCCCGCGATGCGTGCCCTGAACGAGACCGGCCTCGGGCGACGCGGTGCGCGAGACGGTGCGGGCCGGCACGCCCACCCTCGGCATCTGCCTCGGGCTGCAGCTGTTCCTCGAGCAGAGCGAAGAAGCGCCCGGCGTGGCGGGGCTCGGGTTGCTGCGGGGCGGCGTGATGCGATTCCGCACCTCGCTCCCGGTGCCGCATGTCGGATGGGCGCGGGTCGAGCTCACCGAGCGGGGCCGGACGCAGCCGGTGCTCGCCGGCGCGTTCACCGGTCCTGAGGCGTACTTCTACCACGTGCACAGCTTCCACCCCGACGCGGCGTCGAGCGGCGCGGCGCTCGGTCAGGCGGAGTACGGCGAGATGTTTCCCACGATTCTCGGGTGCGACAACGTGCTGGGCGTGCAGTTCCATCCGGAAAAGTCACAAGGAGCTGGGCTCGCGCTGCTGGAGGCGTTTGCCCGCTGGACCCCGTGACCGACGCGCGCGTGCGGTTCGTGGACACCTACGTGCTGCACGCCGGGTCGGAGGGGAGTGAGGAGGACCTCGCCGTGTTGACGCTGCGCCGTGCATCGGGCGGCCGCTGTCCCGGTTCGTGGGAGACGGTGCACGGCACGATCGAAGCGGGCGAGACGCCGGTCCAGGCGTCGATGCGCGAGCTGCGCGAAGAGACCGGCTTCACACCGCTGGCGCCTCTACAATGTCAGCCGCGTCGAGGCGTTCTACGAACATCACTCGGACCAAATCGCGCTGATTCCGGTGTTCGCCGCGTTCGTGAGCGAGCGCCGGCCGCCGCAGCTGTCGCGCGAGCACGACCAGGCGGCCTGGCTCGCTCCCACGCAAGCCGCCGCGCGCTTCTCGTGGCCGCGCGAACGGCGCGCGCTCGAGGATATCGTTTCGCTGTTTCGCAAGGGGGGTGGGGGCTTGCTGGATGACGTGCTACGCGTATGCTAGCTCGGCGGCTGATCCCCTGTCTCGACGTCGCTGACGGAAGGGTGGTGAAAGGGGTCCGCTTCCAGGAGCTGCGGGACGCGGGAGACCCGGTGGAGCAGGCGGCGCGCTACGACGCCGACGGCGCGGACGAGCTCGTGTTCCTCGACATCTCCGCGAGCCACGAGGCACGGGCCACCTTGCTCGACGTCGTGCGCCGGGTCGCCGAGCGGTTGTTCATACCGTTCACCGTGGGCGGCGGGGTGCGGAGCGTGGAGGACGCGCGCGCGGTGCTGCGGGCCGGGGCGGACAAGGTGGGAGCCAACACCGCGCTGGTCGGTGATCCATCGCTCGCCGCCCGCTTGGCCGACGAGTTCGGCCGGCAATGCGTGGTGGCGGCGATTGATGCGAAAGCAGAGACGAGGAAGCGGGACGGGGGACGGGGGAAGGGTGGGAAGTGATGGTGAGCGGTGGGAGGCAGCCGACGGGGTTGGAAGCGGTGGCGTGGGCGGTCCAGCTGGAACAGCTTGGTGCGGGGGAAATCTTGCTCACCTCGATGGACACCGACGGAACCCAGAACGGCTATGACCTGCCGCTCACTCGCGCCGTCTCGGCGGCGGTTCGCATCCCTGTGATCGCGTCGGGCGGCGCGGGGAAACTGGAGCACCTCGCGCAAGCGCTTGACGCCGGCGCTCACGGCGTCCTCGTGGCCACGCTGTTTCACTACCGCGGCACGACCCTCCCCGAGGCACGCGCGTTCCTCGCGAGCCGCGGCTACCCGGTGCGCCCATGAATCCGGTCTACCGTCGGATCTACCGTGTGGTGAAGCGGATCCCCAAAGGACGCGTGGCGACCTATGGGGTCGTGGCGCGCCTGGCCGGTAGTCCCGGAGCCGCCCGAACCGTCGGTTGGGCGCTCTCCGCGCTTCCTGACGACGCCGACGTGCCCTGGTGGCGCGTCCTGAACGCGTCGGGCCGCATCTCCCTGCCGGCCAAGGACCACGGCGCGGTGGTGCAACGCGCCCTGCTGCTGCGTGAAGGCCTCCGGTTCGCACCGGGTGGCGCCGTGAGTCTCATGCAGTTCGGCTGGCCCGCCGAAGCCTACGACAGCCTCTCGGCCGCCCACACGCGTCCCGCCTCGTCCAGGAGATCGCGCAGGTTGAAGGGCTTGCGCACGTAGCGCAGTCCGAGGCGCGCCAGCGTTTCTTCCGTGGCCGCTCGGATATCTCCCGTTGCCACGAGCATCCGGCCCCGCAGTCCGGGATTTGCGTCCACCAGCACCTCCACAAACAGCTGCCCCACGTGCGGTCGCCTGCATGTCGGCGAGAATGAGGTCGTAGCGGCGCGCCCGCGCCATGTCGAGGGCCTGAGCGGGATTGCGCGCCACCTCCACCTGATGGCCTTCCCGACCGAACAGCGCTTTGACCATACGCCGCACGGCGGGATCGTCGTCCACCAGGAGGATGGTGCGCCGTACGGCCGGGCGGTGCGGGCGTTGCGTCGGCTGCGGTGGCTTCGCCTGCGGCGCGCGCGTCGCCGGCGAGCGGCAGGTCGACCAGGAACACTGCGCCACGATCGGTCGGACGCTCCAGCGCGATGTGCCCGCCGTGCGATTCGACGATCGAGTACGTGATCGACAGTCCCAACCCCGTCCCCGACCCCGGTTCCTTGGTGGTGAAGAACGGCGTGAACAGGTGCGGAACCACGTCGTCCGGAATCCCTGCCCCTGAGTCGGCGACGCGCACGTGCACCCGGTCGTCGGCCCAGGTGCCGACCTCGATCTTGGGGGGCCGCACGGGTCGTTGGGCCGCGGCCGCGTGGGCGGCGTTGGTGAGCAAGTTCAGCATCACCTGCTGCAGCGCATGCCGGTCGCCCAGCACCGCCGGAAGATCGGCGGCGAGGCTGCTTCTCGATCGCGATGTCCTTGAGCTTCAGGTCGTAGCTCATCAGCGCCAGGGTACGCTGGATCACGTCGTTGAGATCCACGGGAGCCTGCTCCGCGGGCCCCTTGCGGGCGAAGGTGAGCAGGTTGCCCACGATCCGTCCCGGCGCGATCGGCCTGTTCGTGGATCACCCGCAGGTGCCCACGATCCTTGGTACCCAGTTCCTTCTGCTCGAGCAGGAACTCCGAGAGCCCGGCGATGGAGGTCAGCGGGTTGTTCAGCTCATGCGCCACGCCGGACACGAGCTGCCCGACGGCCGCCAGCTTCTCGCTCTGGACCAGGTTGGCCTCCATGACCTGCTGATCGGTGACGTCCTCGATCAGGACCACGACGCTTTGCTCCCGGGTCGAGGTCGGGATGCGGGCGGCGTTGACCCGGAAGGTCCTCGCCCGGTGGGGCGAACGCGCGACGAAGGGCAGGGGCCGCTCATTGCGCCGGGCGGCGGCGAGCAGCTCGTCGAGCCCGGCGCCCTGGCCGAGGAGACCGGGGCCCAGCTCCTTGCCGATGACCGTTGAAACCGAGCCGCCCAGCAGCCCGGCGAGTGCGCGGTTGGCGCGGCGGATCCGGCCGCTGTCGTCCACGACTGCGATCCCTTCGCTCAGCGCGTCGAACGCGATCTCCCATTGCTCCTTAGCGCGCCGGATCAAGTCGAAGAACCGGGCGTTTGCGAGCACGATGGCGGTGTGGGTCGCCACGGTCGACAGCAGGCGCACGTCTTCAGCGGGGAACACGCCGCCCCGCGGCTCGGTGACGACGATGCGTCCCGACGACCACGCCGTGGGCCCGCAACGGTACCGCCACCGCCGTGACCGCCTGCAGGGTGCCCAGGAGGCGGGTGGGACCGCCGGTGGCGCTGTCGACCAGCTCCAGGCGCTCGCTCACCACCGAGCGCGCGATGAGACCGAGGTCATCCACGGGCACCATCTGGCCGCGTAACGACGCCAGCGTCCCCTCGGCGCCCGCGATTCGCAACGTGCGGGTGTCGTCCAGGCCTTCGCTCGCGAGCGCGACCAGGGCGCCGTGAGCGTCCACGAACCGCATCGCGAAGCGCACGACCTGCTCCGCGATGCGATCGAGCTCGAGCGACTCCGAGAGTACGTAGGAGAGCTCCTGGAGCGAGAACAGCTCCGAGAGGCGGCGGTTGAGCTCGTCGGCAGCCAGCCGGCGCGCACGCTCGCTCTGGACCAGCCGGCGGCGGAATGCTGCGGCGGCCCAGGCGAGCCCGCCCAACGCGAGCGCCGCCAGGGCGGCGAGAACGAAGGAAGTCACGGTGGGCCAGTATAAGGACCCGCTCGGCTAGCGCCATCAGCCGCCCTGAGGCGAATAATTACGATAGAATCGCTCAACTATTGACAGCCAAAAGGTGGACCCATACATTCGATCCCAGCGTGTTGAGAATGATTATCATTTCGTTTTGATCGCATGAACAGCCCCGCCCTTGGAGATCGGCATCATGACGCAGCGCTGGTTCTGCCTGTTAGCGGTGGTGCTGGCGGGCTCGCTCAGTCGGCCCCGCATCGCCGCCACGCAGCAGCCTGCCCGACGTGACTCGATCTTCGTGTTCGACCTTCCCGCCCAGCCGATGGCTCGCGCCTTCGCTGCCTACACTGCGCTCACCGGTTGGAGGCTCAACACCGACTCGGCGACGATTGAAGCCACGCTGTACTCACTCCCCGTGACGGGAAGCCTCACCGCGCAGGAAGGCCTGCGCCGCATGCTGGCGGGCACCGGCCTCGGGTTCCGGGTTGGCGTCCCCGGGCAGGCCACCGTGATCAGCGCGCCGATCACGCTCTCCGCGGTGACCGTCACGGGAGAACGCGTTTCCCCGTACCAGGGGAAGGAGACGCGGTCGCTGACCAAGACTGAGACTCCGTTGCGCGACATCCCCCAGTCGGTCACGGTGCTCACCCGCGCGGCGATCGCCGATCAGGCGATGTTGAGCCTGGCGGACGTGACGCGCTACGTCCCCGGAGTCACCATGGGGCAGGGGGAAGGGAACCGGGACCAGCCTTACTTCCGGGGCAACAACGGCAACGGGGACCTGTACATCGACGGTGTGCGCGACGACGTCGAGTACCTCCGCGATCTCTACAACGTGGAGCGGGTCGAAATCCCCAAAGGGTCGAACGCACTGATCTTCGGCCGCGGCGCGGGCGGCGGTCTCATCAACCGCGTGAGCAAGCAGGCAACCTGGACGCAGGGGCGCGAGTTGACGCTGCAATACGGCGCCAACCACAATCGCCGCGCGGTGCTCGATCTGAACCGCGGGCTGTCGGGCCGGTTCGCCGCCCGGGTCAGCGGGATGTACGAGAACTCCGACAGCTATCGCGAATACTTCAATCTCGAGCGCTATGCGATCGCGCCCACGATGACGCTGCTTGCCGGGCCCAGCACCCAGGTGCGTTTCGGCTACGAGTTCTTCAAGGACTACCGCACGGCGGACCGCGGCGTCCCGTCATTCGGCGGTCTCCCGCTCGAGACCGAACCGCAGACGTTCTTCGGCGATCCATCGCTCAGCTGGTCCGACGCCACGGTGAACTCCGGGGCCGTCACGCTCGACCACGAAACCGCCTCGGGACTGAAAGTTCACAACACCACGCGGTACTCCGCCTACCGCAAGATGTACCAGAACGTGTATCCCGGTCCGGTCGATTCTACCGCCACGAACGTGAGCATCCTGGCCTACAACAACCGGATGTGGCGCAACAACTTTTTCAACCAAACCGATCTCAACATCACGCGGCGCACGGGGCGCGTGAAGCACGTGCTGCTCGTGGGCGGCGAATTCGGCCGGCAATCCACCGACGCATTTCGTAATACCGGGTACTTCAACAACACGGCCCTCTCGGTCTCCGTCCCGGTCGCGTCTCCCATCACGACCGGCACGCCCATCACGTTCCGGCAGAGCGCGACCGACGCCGACGCGCACACCACCGCGTTGAGCGCGAGCGGGTACGTGCAGGACCAGATTGAGCTGGCGCCCCAGCTGACCATCCTCGCGGGTGCGCGGCTCGACAACTTTGACCTGAGCTACCACAACAACCGCACCGACGCCGACTTGAGCCGCACTGACCTGAAGGTCTCGCCCCGCTTCGGTCTGGTGGTCAAGCCCGCCCAGCCGTTCTCGTTATACGCGAGCTACGGCACGTCGTTCTTGCCCGCCTCCGGGGCCCTCTTTACCGCGCTCACGGTCACGACCGAGACCTTGGAGCCGGAAGAGTTCCGCAACTACGAAATCGGCGCCAAGTGGGATGTGCGAGGCGTGCTGTCCCTCACCGCTGCGGCGTTCCGGCTGGATCGCACCAATACCTCCGCGCCCGATCCACTCGACCCGACGCACACGATTCAGACGGGGAGCCAGCGGAGCAAAGGGATCGAGCTGAGCGGTGCCGGCAACGTGACCAGGGCGTGGGAGGTCCTCGCCGGCTATTCGTATCTCGATGCCGCGATCACGAGCCAGACCCTCCAGGCCGCCCCGGGCGCTGTGGTTCCGGCCGCCCCCAGGCACACGTTCTCGCTCTGGAACCGCTACAACGTGACGCGGGGCTTAGGTCTGGCGGCCGGCATCGTGCGGCAGTCCTCGATGTATGCGGCGATCGACAACGCCGTGACCCTGCCGGGGTTCACCCGGGTTGACGGTGGGGCCTACCTGTCATTGGGCCGCGGCGTGCGGGCTCAGCTGAACGTCGAAAACATCTTCGGTGTGCGGTATTGGGCCCAGTCGAACGGCAACAACAACATCACGCCCGGGTCCCCGCGCGTGGCGCGGATGGTGTGGACCGTCCAGCCGTGAGGGTGGAGTGCTACTGCGGCGGGGCGCTGGCGCGCATGCGCGACTCGACCCGCTGCCGCTCCTGGTCGAGGATGCGCGCGGAGCGATTCCAGGCGGTGGTCGAACGGGTCTGATAGCTGATGATCAGATCTTCCCGCATCGTGATGCCTTCGTCAAACAAATAGATCGCGCTAGCCTGTTCCTGGGCCCCGAGCTGGTAGGACCCCCAGGTCGCCGATGCCGGCGCGATGCCGATCGGGCGAAACAACTGTCCGCCGCTCGCGAGGTTTACGTCCTCGGGATTGAACCGCGCCTGGGGGAGCAGCCCGACAAACGTCACCAGTACGAGCGTCGGATGACGGGTGCCGACCTGCTGGGCGAGTGAATCGATGGTCGCCCGGCGGTTGCGGATCAGGGTGCTGAGCGAGCGGTACGTGTCGGGGGCGAGCAGCCGGATGATTCCCTCACGCAGCGGCAACACCTGGATGTCCACCCGGTCGGTGGTGATTCGGACCGCCACATCGTCGCGGTGCAGCGTGCCGTAGCCGGTGGGGATGGTGTCCTCGGCGGGCAGTTGGGCGGGAAGGCGGGAGGGCGGGAGGGCGGCAAGCAATACCGCCACGAGCATTCCCGCCTTCCCGCCTTCCCGCCTTCCCGCCACCCACACGTCAGCCCTGGTCATGCTTGTGAAGCTCATCTCTCATCCCCCGTGCCGCAAGTTGTTCAGCAACTCTCCGTAGAACGCCTCCACGCCGCGGGCGTGCAGCCGGATGTCGAACGTTGCGGCTGCTCGCCGTACGCCCTCGGCGCGCAGGGCCGCGAGCCGCTCCGGGTCTGCGCGCAGCGCGGCAACCGCGTGAGCCAAGGCGTCGGCGGAGCGCTCCGGGACGAGCACCCCGGTGTCGGGTGTGACGGCGTCGCGGTTCCCCGGAATATCGGTCGCGACCGGTACCGCGCCGCACGCCATCGCTTCGTACAGTACCCGCGACATGCCCTCGGTGTCGCGGTACGAGCCACTCACCAGCACGTCGGCCACCTGCATCGAGCGTTGGACGTCCTCCCGCTGGCCGAGCAGCCGTACGTCGCCCCACACGCCACTCGCCCGCGCCCGTCCCTCGATTTCGCCCGTGATTCCCTGGGGATGCGGTGTGCCCACGACGAGCAGCAGCGGCCGGGGCGCACTGAGCTGCCCTAAGGCGTCGAGGATTTCGAAGATCCCCTTGGCGCGCGTCACCTGGCCGACGAACGCGAGCACGAACCGATCGGCGGGAACGCCCAGCTCGCGGCGCAGCGCTGCGCGGTCGTCGGGGGGACGGAAGCGCCGCAGGTCCGCCCCGCCCACGATGGTCCGGTAGCGGGCGGTCACCCGCTGAGAGTCGGAGAACCGGCGGCGGGTGGCATCCGAGTCCCCGATGAAGCCGTCGGCGAGGCGCTCGAGCAGCGGATCGAGCCGGTCGGGTCCGGTCAGCCGGACGAACCAGACGAGCTTGGCGCGGCGTGCCGAGTTTGGCGAGGCCGCACGTGAGCGCATCGCGCGGCGCGTCGGGCGCCAGGATGTCGATCGCGCGCTCCGAGACGAGCGTCCGGATGCGGCGGCACGTGTCCCACACCCGCGGCAGGGTGCGCAGCTTGATCGGGTGCAGGGGGATGTGCACGACGGGACAGTCGAGCGCGGTCAGGTGATCGGTCAGCTCGCCGGGCCCGGGGCAGATCGCCAGGGGCTCGACCACCCGCCGGTCGAGGTGCTCGATGAGCAGGGCCATGCTCCGCTGGCCGCCCATGCGGAGGTGCGGGTAGTGGCTTACGAACGCGGCCCGATCGGCCGGATTCGATCGGTCGGGCTCACGCGATGAGGCCTGCCACCGCCTCGCGCAGCTCCGGGATGCCGTCACCCGTCTGGGCGCTCGTGAGGATCAGCTGGTCGGCGTCCATGCCGAGCGCGTCGCGCAGCGCGGTTTCCCGGGCCAGCCGCTGGCCGCGCGGCAGTTTGTCGCTCTTGGTCACCGCCGCGAGGACGCGGGTGCCGGCCGCGGCAAAGGTGTCCTGCATCGCGCGATCGTCGGGGGACGGATCGCGCCGGATGTCGAGCAGCCAGACCACCCCGGCGAGCTTCTGGCGCGTCACGACGTGCTTGAGCAATCCGCGGAACGCCGTCAGCTCGCCTTTGGCGGCTCGGGCATAGCCGTATCCGGGAAGATCCAACAAATACAGGGAAGGGGGAGTGGGGAGTGGGACGTGGCGGTGCGATGCGTCACTACGCTTGCCCCGTCGTCCCACTCCCCACTTCCCCATCTGTATCTGGAACACATTCAGCGCCCTCGTCTTCCCCGGCGTCCCGGAAATCCGGGCGATCCGTTGGCCGACGAAGGCGTTGATCAGGCTCGATTTTCCGACGTTCGACCGGCCGAGGAAGGCGACTTCGGGGAGCGCGAGAGCGAGCGCGACGTCGGCTCGCGGGAAGGAGCCGACGAAGGTGGGACCCGTCAGGCTTCTTTCTTTTGACGCACGCGCTCGGTGACGAGCAGCGGTGCCCGGCCGTCGGTGACGCATTCCGCGGTGATGGCGACCTCACGGACGTCGTCGCGGCTGGGGAGGTCGAACATGATGTCGGTCATCAGCTCTTCGAGGATGGCGCGGAGGCCGCGGGCCCCGGTGCCGCGCTTGAGCGCCTTCTGGGCGATGGCGCGGATCGCGTCCTTCTCGATGGTGAGCCGCACGTCCTCGAGCTCGAACAGCTTCTGGTACTGCTTCACCAGCGCGTTCTTCGGCTCGACCAGGATGCGCATCAGCGCGCTTTCGTCCAGCGCTTCGAGCGGGACGGCCACCGGGAGCCGGCCGACCAGCTCGGGGATCATGCCGTAGCGCAGCAGGTCGTCGGGCTCGACGTCGTTGAAGGGGTTCTGCTTGATCTTCTCGGGTGTCCCCTTCGCCACTTCTTCCTTGGTGAAGCCGATCTGGCGCCGCCCCGTGCGGGACTCGATGATCTTCTCGAGGCCGTCGAAGGCGCCGCCGCAGATGAACAGGATGTCCTTGGTGTTCACCTGGATGTATTCCTGCTGCGGGTGCTTGCGGCCGCCCTGCGGCGGGACGCTCGCCACCGTGCCCTCGAGGATCTTGAGCAGGGCCTGCTGCACGCCCTCGCCCGAGACGTCGCGGGTGATGCTGGGGTTCTCGGACTTGCGGGCGATCTTGTCGATCTCGTCGATGTAGACGATGCCGCGCTCGGCCTCCGACACGTTGAAGTCGGCGGCCTGGAGCAGGCGCACCAGGATGTTCTCCACGTCCTCGCCCACGTACCCGGCCTCGGTGAGCGTGGTCGCGTCGGCGATGGTGAAGGGGACGTCGAGGATGCGCGCCAGCGTCTGCGCCAGCAGGGTTTTCCCCACGCCCGTCGGCCCGACCAGCAGGATGTTGCTCTTGTCGAGCTCGACCTCGCCCTCGCGCGCCTGGTGCGAGTTGATGCGCTTGTAGTGGTTATAGACCGCCACGGCGAGGGTTTTCTTGGCTTTTTCCTGCCCGATCACGTACTGGTCCAGCACATCCTTGAGCTCGGAGGGGGTGGGGACCTGAGTTATCGCCTCAGAAACTTCCCGTTCTTCGTCCTCCGCCAGGATCTCGTTGCAGAGCGCGATGCACTCGTTACAAATGTAGACCGACGGCCCGGAAATGAACTTCCGGACCGAATCTTTCGACTTTCCGCAGAACGAGCAGCGGAGATGCTTGTCGTGGGACATTCAACTCCTAGTATGGGAAGGGTTCGCCCCCCGCGCAAGTTTACTTCTTTTTGCTGTCGTCAATCACTTCCTGGTAGCTCGCAATCACGTGGTCGATGATGCCGTATTCCTTGGCTTCCTCGGCCGACATGAAGCGGTCCCGGTCCATGTCCTTCTCGATCTGCTCCACCGCCTTGCCGGTGTGCTTGGCGTACAGCTCGTTCAGCTTGCCCCTGAGGTAGAGAATCTCCCGGGCCTGGATCTCGATGTCGGACGCGGTGCCCTGGGTGCCCCCCGAGGGCTGGTGCATCATGATGCGCGCGTGCGGCAGCGCGGACCGCTTGCCCTTGCGGCCGGCCGTGAGCAGGAACGAGCCCATCGAGGCCGCCATCCCCATGCAGATCGTGTTCACCGGCGCCCGCAGGAACTGCATCGTGTCGTAGATCGCCATGCCGCTCGACACCAGGCCGCCCGGGCTGTTGACGTAGAGGTAGATGTCGCGCTCCGGGTTGTCGGCGTCCAGGAACAGCAGCTGGGCGATGATGATGTTGGCCACCTCATCGTTGATCTGCGTGCCCAGGAACACGATGCGGTCCATCAGCAGACGGCTGAAGATGTCGTAGGTGCGCTCGCCGCGGCTGGACCGCTCGATGATATAGGGCGGATAGATCTGGCTCTCGATCACGTCTACTCCACGGTGGATTGCGAAAGGAGGTAGGCGAACACCTTCTCCTCGGTGAGGCCCCGCTCGATGTCGCGGAGCCGCTTGGCCTTCTCGAGCGACGCGTACAGCTCGCCGGCGGGCATGTTACGCCGCTTGGCCAGCTCCTGGATCCGCTCGTCCAGCTCGGCTTCGGTCACGCGCAGCTTCTCCCGCTCCACGACGTGGTCGAGCACCAGGTCGCGCCGCACCTGGGCCTCGGCCACCGGCCGGAACTCCGTCGCGAACCCGTCGAGCCGCTCTTCCGGGATGCCGTAGGCCTGCGCGTACAGGCCCAGCACGCGATCGACCAGGGCGCGCGGGGCGACCACGCCGTTCGCCGCCACGATCTGCTCGATCAGCTCGGCGCGCACCCGCGCGTCGGCCTCGCGCGCGGCCTCCCGCTCCAGATCCTCCCGCACCGCCTTCCGCAGCGCGTCCAGCGACTCGAAGTCCCCCACCTCGCGCGCGAAGGCGTCGTCCAGCTCGGGGAGCTGCTGCCGCTTCACCTCGTGCAGCGTGATCCGGACGTCGCGGGATTGGCCCCGCTTTGCCTCGTCGGCAAAGTCGTCGGGGAACCGGACCGTCGTATCGATCGACTGTCCCGCGGTGAGGGTCATGATGCGCTCTTCCACGTCGGGGACGGCGCGCCCCTCGCCCAGCACCAGCTGGTGTGCCTGCGGCTCCTTCACGGTGTCGCCCACCCGCGTGGCGACCGTGACGCTCACCATGTCCTTCGGCTTGGGCGCCTCGGTGCCCTCGACCGGGCTCCAGGGAGCCCGCTGCTCGCGCATGTCGTGCAGCTGGGCGGTCACCTGCTCGTCCGAGACCGGGGCGACGGTGCGCTTGACGCGGAAGCCGCCGAGCCGGTCGAGCTTCAGGTTGGGCTTGAGCTCGACGTGAAACTCGAACGTCACCGGCGCGCCCGCTTCCCACTTCAGGTTGTGAATGTGCGGGTCGGCGATCGGCTGCAGCGCTTCCTGGGCGAGCGCCGCGGTCCAGCTCTCCCGCACGATGTCGCTCAGCACCTGCTGCCGGATGTCGTCGCCGAACTGCTTCTTGACGATCGCCACCGGTGCCTTGCCGCGGCGGAATCCGGGGAGACGGGCGCGCCGCTGATAGTCCGTCGTCGCGCGATCTTCCGCCGCCCGCACGTGCTCCGAGGGCACCGTGACCGCGATCATCGCGGCGCCGGGTTCCTCCGAGGTCTTCTTGATCTGGATGTCGGTCATGTGCGATCAAATCTAACCCTGCCCGGGCGGTCGCGAGGGCCGGCACCCCGGTTCCGGTCGCGGGGGCGGGCCCACTATGCTTTTGAGGTCTCCCCACGTGGAGCTCGCTGCATGATCCGGAGGAAGATCGCCGTCCTTGGGCTCGCACTCCTGCTGGCGCCGGGCCTGCCCGCGCAGGTCATCAACGTCCGATCGATGCCCCCGGCCTCGGGGTGCGACAACGCCAAGGGGGATGCCGTCACCAACGATGCCCCCGTGTTTGCGTGCGCCCTCAAGTACGCCGCCGGGCTCGCGCCCAAGAACTCCGTCGCCGAGCGGCGTGGCGACCCCCGCAGGTCTATGCGCCCGCCGGCACCTACAATTGGGGCGGGACGCCGGTCACCTGGAATGCGCGGGTCAACCTCGTCGGGGACGGGCCGAACAGCACCATCTTCCACTACACGGGGCGAAGGGGACCGCGCTCTCACTGGCGATCCCCGAGCAGGCGGGCGGCAACCCCTATCCGGTGCTCTTCAAGGGGTGGACGCTGCACGGGCCCGGGATCATGAACGCCGGCAACGCCGATACCGGGCTCGCAGTCTCGGGTCTCTTGATCCATTTCGAGGATGTCCATTTCCGCGGCTTTGCGCTCGGGACGCTGTTCACGCTCGCGGTCAATCCCACCGGCTTCATCACCTTCGAGCGCCCCTACTGGCAATTCAACACCCAGGCGATTCTCCTGCCGTCGCTCAAGCGGGAAGCTGTGGATCGAGCAGCTCCGCTTTGACAATGCCAGGTCATCAACTGCGGGACCGTCGCCGGTTGCGCGACCTTCGGGCAACCCTCGAGCAGCGGCAACACGGACATCTACTGCGACGCGTGTTCGTTCGACAACGCCCAGCTGCGCATGGACCGGATCAACGTCACATGCGTCGGGTGTCACTTTCGAGAGCGTCGACCCGTATCCGGGCGTCCCGCTCATCAGCGTGGGATCGGGCATGTTCAACTGGTTCGGCGGCTTCCTGCTCGTGGGCGTGAACGGGGCATCGGCGGGCGTATTTCTCTCGGACTCAAACGATGCGACCAACAGCTTCGCCAACATCGTGGGGGTCAGCGCGTACAAGCCCGGGAAGCCGATCCCGTTCGTCGAGCTCGCGCGCGAAAACGTCGATCAGCCTGAACATCAGCAGGGTGCAAGGATCCAGGGATCCGGGTTTGCCACGATGGTCGGCGGGTATCAGTCCGGCACGCCGAACAGCGACGTCGAGCCCCGACGCCATTCCTGTCGATTCTCGGGCAAAGTCCGGCGGGGATCGTCTCGCGTCAGTCGCGCGGGATTCGCGCCATTCCCTACAGCGCGAACATGACGCTCGACTGCTCGCAGGGCGAGGTGTTCACGGTCGCCGTGACCAATGGGAAGCCGTTCACGATCACCGCGATCAACCAGTATCCCGGCGAGCTCGTGGTCCTCGACGTCTTCAACAAGACCGGCGGGACCCTCGGCGCCGTCACGTTCGGGTCCGGGATTCAAGGCGGGCGCCTTCACGCCCCCGGGACCGGGCGCCCATCGGGCGATCACGTTCCTGTCGGACGGCACCAACCTCCGCGAGATCGCGCAAACGTCGGGGGACGTGCCCGACTGAGTCGCCGGCAGGTCACGGCGCTGTGGCGCCGTCACCGCGAATGCATTAGCGTCGGGCGCATGCGCATGCCCGGTTCTGCGACGCGCATCCTCCTGGGTGCGGGAGTCATCGCTGCCGCGTGTGGAGGCTCCGACGCCCCCGGGCAGATGACCGTCAACGTGCCCCAGCACGGTCGGGTGTTCGTGCTGGTCGAAGAGAACCGGGACTACGCCGCCGTCGTGGCATCGGGGCGATGCCCTACCTCGACACGCTGATCGCCCGCTACGGCCTCGCGACCCAGTACTACGCCAACACCCATCCGTCGATCGGCAACTACTTCATGCTGACGGTCGGCGCGATCGTCACGAACAACAACGCCTACGCCGACACGATTCGGAGCGACAACATCGTGCGGCGCCTCCTCGCGGCCGGCAAGACGTGGAAGTCCTACGCCGAGGACATTCCTTCGGTGGGCTACACCGGCGGGAACGTGGGACAGTACGTCCGGCGTCACAATCCGTTGTCGTACCTCTCCGACGTGACCGACAACCCGGCCCAGAAGCAGCGCCTCGTCCCGTTTACGCAGTTTGCGGCCGACCTCGCGGGCGACACGCTGCCCAACTACTCATTTCTCGTCCCGAACCTCTGCCACGACGCGCACGACTGCGCCCTCGACTCGGCCGACACGTGGCTCCGTACCCACATCAAGCCGTTGATCGAGAGCGCGCGGTTCCAGCAGGACGGGATGCTGATCATCGTGTTCGACGAGGCGAGCACCGCGGACGCGATGTACGGCGGGGGCCGGGTCGTGTGGGTGGTGGTGAGCCCGAAAGCCAAGCGCGGCTATCAGTCGGCCACGCTGTACCAGCACGAGAGCACGCTGCAAGTTGACGGCGCAGGCGCTGGGCCTGACCGCCTTTCCGGGTGCCGCGGGTGCGGCGGCCGACGATGGGAGAGTTTTTCGTGCCCTGATGCGACCGGAGGGACTCGAACCCCCACAGGTTGCCCCACAGGATCCTAAGTCCTGCGCGTCTACCAGTTCCGCCACGGTCGCGTGGTGTCCCGCATCAACTTAGCGTCGCTCGCTTCGGCCCAACAGCACCGAACTATGCCGTAACTATGCAGGATTGCTGCGGGGATCAACTGATCGGACTTCACGCGACACGGCGTCACGCATACGCTCAGCGTCTCGACGCGGAGGCTGACCGAAGAGCCGGAGGTATTCGCGGCTGAACTGCGACGCGCTCGCGTACCCCACGTCGTAGGCGACTGCTTCCGCGCTCGTCGCTCCAGACAGCAGGAGGCGACGAGCCTCCTGGAGCCGCAACCGCTTCTGATATTGAATCGGGCTCATTGCCGCGACCGCCTTGAAGTGGTTGTGCAGCGCGGAAGGGCTCATGTTCACGCGCTTCGCGAGCTCCTCGATTTGCAGCGGCTCCGCGAAGTGCGACTTGATGTAGGTGATGGCCCCCGCCACCCGCCGCAGCCGGCCGTCGCCGATCGCGATCTCCGCCAGGCGCCCATGCTGCTCCCCCTGCAGCAGCCGGTAGTGCAGCTCCCGTAGGACGAGCGGCGCAAGCACCGGGATGTCCTGTGGTGCATCGAGCAGACGCACCAACCGGAGAAAACCGTCGAGCAGCGGCGCCTGCAGTGGGCTCACGTACAGCGCGCGCCCGGTGTGATCGTCGCGGGGGGCCGGCCGTCCGGTCTCGACGATCAATGCCGCGAGCTCGCGCGGATCCACGTTCAGCGTCATGCAGAGATACGGCTCCTCCGGGCTCGCCTCCACGACATGCGTCACCGTGGGAAGCTCCAGGGAGACCGCGAGGTACTGCGAAGGGTCGTAGAAGTACGTCTCGTCGCCGACCGTCACCTGCTTGCGGCCCTGCACGACGACGTACACCGCAGGTTGCTGGAGAAGGTGCACCGGTTCTGTCGGATTGGAGAACCGGTACAGCCTCAGCTCCGAGATCGCTGTCTCGTGCGTGCCGTCGGTTCCTGTCCGCCGCTCGAGCAGACCCGCAAGCTCGCCGCACAGCGCCTTCACGCGCGTCCCTTCCTGGGCCGCTGCTACCGCCGAGTCCGGTATTCGATGCCGCATGACTACACGATAAGGACCGCTTGACGCTCATACTAGAGGAGTGGAGGAATAGGCAATGACCCGCCACGATCAGGCAGGTACAGCGCGGGAGGCGACGGGTACCTTCTGCCCATGCGAAAGACTGCATCACCAGGAACGCCACGTACATGGGGACGCGATGACTGAGAAGAAAGTGTGGTTCATCACGGGAGCCGCGCGCGGGATGGGCGTCGATTTCGCCAAGGCCGCGCTGGCCGCCGGTCACACGGTTGTGGCCACCGGCCGGCGCCCTGACGCCGTGACCCGCGCAGTAGGCGCGTCGGACAACCTCCTGGTGGCGAAGGTCGATGTCACGAGCCTCGCCGACGCCGAAGCGGCGGTGCGGGCCGCCGTCGAACGGTTTGGCCGCATCGACGTGCTCGTCAACAACGCCGCCAATTTCTGGGCGGGCTACTTCGAGGAGTTGACGCCGGAACAGATCGAGCGGCAGCTGTCCACCAGCCTGATCGGACCCATGAACGTCACTCGCGCGGTGCTGCCAGTCATGCGGAAGCAGCGCGCGGGGCACATCATCTCGATCTCCTCGAGCGCAGGCCTGACCGGCTTCGAGTTCTGCACAGCGTACTCCGCGTCGAAGTTTGGTCTGGAAGGGTGGATGGAGGCGTTGCAGGCAGAGGTTGCACCATTTGGCATTTCGACCACAATCGTCAACCCCGGGTTCTTCCGCACGGAGCTCCTCTCGGCGGAGTCGACGCAGTACGCGGAAGCCTCCCTCGCGGACTATGCGGAGCGCACCGCAGCGCAGCAGCAGTTCTGGAAGTCCCAGAATGGCCGGCAGGGCGGTGATCCCGCGAAGCTCGCCCGGGCATTAGTCACGATCGCAAGCGCAGAGCCGCCGCCACGGCGCTTCATCGCGGGCGCGGATGCCATCGCATCGGCCGAGCAGAAGGTTGCCGATCTTCAGGCCCAGATCGACGCGTACCGCGATCTGTCGTCGTCCCTGTCGTTCGACCACTTCGAGGAGACCGAGGCATGACAACGAAGACAGAGGGAATTGGGTCGGATGAGCGAGACCGCCGAGCAGTCAGTCGGCGCGCCTTCGTAGCTAGCAGCGGCGCTATGGGGGCAGGACTGATCCTCGGGCCGTCGTTCCTGGCCGCGTACACAGATCTGCCGAAGGTCGGCACCAACCAGAGCAACTCGGGGCTCGTGAAAACACGGAGACTTGGACAACTCGAAGTCTCGGAACTTGGATCCGGCGCCATGAGCATCAGCGCGAACTATGGACCCCCCGCGGACAAGGCGCAGGGCGTGCGGGTCCTTCGTGAGGCGCACGAGCGTGGCGTCACGTTCTTCGATACGGCCGAAGTCTACGGGCCCTTCGCGAACGAGGACCTTGTCGGCGAAGCGCTCGCGCCCTTCCGCAACGGCGTTCGCATCGCGACCAAGTTCGGACTCGTCTCGCACTCCGGTGCTCCTCTGGGCACGCCCTCCAGCCGCCCGGCGAACATCCGCATCGCGGTGGAAGGCTCACTCAAACGGCTCCGCACCGACCGCATCGATCTTCTCTATCAGCACCGAGTGGATCCCACGGTACCCATCGAAGAGGTAGCGGGTACCGTTCGCGATCTTATCAGAGAGGGGAAGGTGCTTCACTTCGGCCTATCCGAAGCGAGCGCCGCGACCATCCGCCGTGCGCATGCCGTCCAGCCGCTAGCGGCCCTGCAGACCGAATACTCGCTGATGGAGCGTGACGTGGAAAAGAACGGCGTGCGCGCGGTCTGTGAGGAGCTGGGCATTGGCTTCGTTCCGTGGGGCCCGATGGGCATGGGCTATCTGACGGGGAAGATCGATGCTCGCACGAAGCTCGACCCGAAGACGGACCTTCGCGCAGGGTTCGACCGTTTCAGCCCCGAGAACTTGGCAGCAAATCGGCCGATCGTCGACGCCGTGCACCGCTTCGCGGTGAAGAGGAACGCCACACCGGCGCAGGTCTCTCTGGCGTGGCTGCTCGCTCAGAAGCCGTTCATCGTCCCCATCCCGGGCACACGCAATCCCGATCACCTCCGTGAGAACCTCGGCGCGATCAACCTGCAGCTGACGCCCGCGGACCTTCGCGAACTCGACGAGGCGCTCTCCGGACTCACGGTGCACGGTGGCCGGATGAACGAGATGCAGATGAAATTCGTCGACACGACGGTGTGACGAGTTGTCGCAAAGGTACGAGGCTGGCCGGGTGGACCTATGCCGCAACTATGCCGGTCCCGGACGGCACGGGGTGACTTAGCGGACACGACATGACAGGAGTTGACTAGAAAACAAAGGCCCCGCACGGGGGCCTTTGAGTCCTAAGTCCTGCGCGTCTACCAGTTCCGCCACGGTCGCGTGGTGTCCTGCATCAACTTAGCCTCGCCCTCTTCGGCCCGACAGCATCGAACTATGCCGCAACCATTCTGGCTTGCCGATGTGCCCTCCCGCTATCCTTCACGCATGACCGTCACTGCATCCATGACCCGGGTCCGCGCCGTGCGCCGAGGCCAGTGGCTGACATGGGTGACCCTCGGCTATAACAGTTTTGAGGGTCTCCTCTCCGTCGGTGCAGGGCTCTTCGCTGGCAGTGTCGCCCTCGTCGGATTCGGCGTCGACAGCTTCATTGAGGTCACGGCCAGCCTGGCAGCAATCTGGCGTCTGCGCGTCGACGCCGACGCACGGCGCCGCGCGTTCGCGGAACGCTGGGCGCTCCGAGTCATCGGACTGTGCTTTCTGGCCCTCGCGGCATACGTCGCGATCGATGCGACTCGGTCCCTGATCGGCCGGGCAGCGCCGGATAGGAGTCTATTCGGCATCGCGATCGCGGCGGTCTCTCTCATTGTGATGCCGCTGCTCGCACGGGCGAAGCGCCGCGTCGGCGACGCGCTCGCCAGTCGGGCCATTCGCGCCGAAGCGCGTCAAACCGACATCTGCATGTATCTGTCAGCCATCCTGTTGGGCGGCCTCGGGCTCAATGCTTTGTTCGCCTGGTGGTGGGCCGATTCCATCGCGGCGCTTGCCATGGTGCCACTGATCGCTTGGGAGGGGCGTGAAGCACTACGTGGGCGGGCATGCTGCGACGACTGCGTCGAGGGCGGGGCTGCCTGATGGACCCCAAGTCTCACTGGGAGCACATCTACCGCGACCAGCCGTCGACGCAGGTGAGCTGGTATCAGCCCCATGCACTGCGCTCTCTGGACCTGATTCGCCGAGTCAGCCCGCCACCCAACGGGGCCATTGTTGATGTGGGCGCAGGGACCTCGACGTTGATCGATGATCTCCTGGACGCCGGCTATCGCGATCTCACGGCCCTCGATCTCTCGGCCACCGCACTGGCGGAGGCCCGCACCCGGCTCGGCGCGCGGGCGGGCAATGTCCAATGGATTGAGGCTGACATATTGGATGTCACGTTTCCGAAGGCCGGGTACTCCGTCTGGCATGACCGGGCTGTCTTCCACTTTCTCACCGCGCTCGCTGATCGGTCTCGCTATGTAGCCCAAGTGCGCAGGGCTGTTCGACCGGGCGGGTTCGTCCTGGTCGCGACGTTCGCGGACGATGGGCCAACACGTTGCAGCGGCCTTGACGTTGATCGGTACTCCCCGGATGCGTTGCATGCAGAATTCGGCGCGCCGTTCCGTTTGGTTGCAAGCGAGCGTGAGGAACACGTGACCCCCCGAGGAGTCACCCAAGCGTTTGTCTACTGCTTGTGCCGCATGGAGCAGCACTAGGCTAGCCACAAAGGCCGCCCTTCATCCCTTCGAGCGATTCATTCCGCAGGCGCTCTGCGGTACCGCTTGTCATAATCGACTCGGAGGGTGATAACGAACCGCGTCGCGACGGGCGCCCGCGTATCGCTATGCGCCGGCTCGCGCTCGCTCTTGTCCTCTTCAGCCTCACGGGCCCCGTGGCTCGGGCGCAGCAATTGCTGCCGCCCTCCGCCGGGGGGAACGTTCGTTCTCTCGGGCTCCCGCTCGTCTACAAGCCGTATCTCGGCTTCGCGAACGGAGTGTCGCGCGAGGACGGCAGTCACCTGATCACGCAGGCTCGCTTCGGCGTATTTCGCGACATCGGGAACCCCGTCAGCGAACTGCTGGGCGTGGCGCTTGAAGGCTATGGGGGACTGCGCGACGTGCAATTTGACTACGGCGTGCGCGCGTTCGCGTTGAGCCATCTGCTGTGTCTCGGAGCGGGAGTGGACTATGACCTGCGCCACGGCACCCCTGACCTGCTGCTGACGCTCGTCGCACCGCTGCGACGGGGCGGCGTGCTCGGTCGGGGGAGCGACCTCCGGCTCGAATGGCTGCCGACGCGCGGCGGCACGGTCAATCTCGCGCTCACGCTGCCCGTGGCGCAGCGGCGCCGCGGGCGGAACCGCCCGCTCCGGGATCATGTCGAGCTGCGCGACCCGTCGCCCCCGGCATTCACGTTCCGCCCGGCTGATTCGGCGCTGGTCCAGGCGCTCGCGGACGTGCGCGAGACGGGGGAGTGGGTGAACCGCATCATGCTCCCATCGCTCCGCGGATCCCCGAGCGACACCGCGGGTCCTCGCGCGGCGCTCAAGGCCCGCCTGGCGGGTCACACCGCCGAAGTGGAGATCCGCACCTATCACCGCGCGCTGACGCGCGCATTCGCCCTCGCCCTGTCCGGAGATACCCTGGCTGCGCGCGTGGCCGCGCATGCCAAGGCGGTGCTGCTCGAGTCCGTGCTATTGCCGTACAATCGCCTGCTCGGACAGACAAAGAAGAAGGATACGACGCGTGGCTTTGGGCGCGACGCGCGTGGCAGCTTCGCGCGCTGGCTGTTTGCCGAATCCGGCGTGCCGCCGGATCGCGTCGAAGCCACCGCGTACGTCTTCCAGGCGCTGCTCGATCTGGTTGAGGAGATCCGTGCCACCAACCGGGAGACCTTCGGAGACTCCCGCCTCGTGTGGCTGCCGCTGCAGCTTGCGCTCCTCCCGGAGCAGTATGACGAGCAGGACGAGGTGGACGGCCTCATCGGCCGCGCGGTGGCAGAGTCGCTCACACAGGGGAATCGCGCCTGGTACATCCCGAACGAGCGGTTCCAGCCGGAGCTGATCCGATCGATCGCGCGCGCCCAGGACTATCACATCCTGTGGGTGCATGATTTTCATGGCAGGGACGAGCAGGGCGGTCCCGACCGCGCTACCGTCGCGGTGG
The DNA here is from genome assembly GCA_963844035.1 of uncultured Gemmatimonadales bacterium. Classification (GTDB taxonomy): domain Bacteria; phylum Gemmatimonadota; class Gemmatimonadetes; order Gemmatimonadales; family GWC2-71-9; genus AG25. The sequence goes on along the minus strand of CAWJMT010000004.1, from coordinate 1,668 downwards.
TCATCCAGGCGTATCTCGCGGCCCTGCGACAACGCGTGGAGCAGTACGACTCGACCGGTCGCTTGCCCGTGTACATGATTCTCCTCGACCAGTTCTACTTCGAGCAGAGTCACAGCCGAGCGCTCCTGGGGCTGCTCGAGCATCCGCTCGATGGGCCGCTCACGGCACCGGCGCGCGCGGATTCCCTGGAGCGCGCGATCGTGACTGCGCAGCAGCAGCTGCGTGCCGCCGTCCAGGCGTCTCGGCTGCTCCAGGTGGAGCGCGCGCAGTACGGCGAAGCGTGGCTCCGCGCGCTCGTGAAAGTGCACGTGAGCATCACGAACGCGGCGGACCCGTCCTTCCGGAGCGGGGACATCTTCCCCCTGGTCGGCATCCCGGATGACGTGATGCGCGATCATCGCAAGCTGGTGTTGTACGACGTGAGTGAAGCGGATCCCTACCGCGGGATGGCGATGTACACGGGCATGGGGGTGGGCAAGCAGTACTCCGGCCCGGCGTGGGAGGATCGCGCGATCATGGTGCAGGGTCCGGCGGCGCTCGAGTTGCGCGACAAGGCGCGGCGGCTGCTCCAGATCCAGGGGATTCCCGCGGCCGAGCTGCCGCTCGTGCTCCGGCCACAGGCTCGCGCACCGGACTACGCTGCCCGGGTCCAGGCGGAGATCGACAGTTTGGAACGACGGGGCGAGGTCGCGGCGGGGCTGCTCGAGCTACACAACCACACGGGCTTCGCGCCGAAGGAGGCCGCCGTCGCCGAGGCGACCCTGTTCAATCTCATGGCGCCCGGCGGAGTGGTGAAGGTGCCGGACTCGATGTGGCTCAATGAGCTATTCGGTTCGCTGCTCGCGGGTGCCGCGCTCCGTGGGGTGCATGTGCTGGTGGTCGCGCCGTCCAAGATGTCGGCGCCCGATCTCGGGTGGCCGGTCGTGGCCCTGATTCACGAGCTGCTGTCGCGCTTCATCGCGTTCCAGCACGATCTTGCCGCGGCGCTGAAGGAGTCCGGCGGCGAGCTCCGGGCCGGTCTGTACGAGCCCGCCACGCGCGTGGACGACCTTCCCGGGCGCGTGACCGCGCTCAAGCGCAGCCTCGAGGCCAATGAATTCCTGCGCGACCTCTATGCGTTTGATCCGGCGGTCTCCCGCGTCCTCGACAGCGCCGAAGCGCTCCTTGGCGCGGGCCCCAGGGATTCGACGGGTCGAGTAAGCAATCTGGCGGCGCGGCCGAAGCTGCATATGAAGGGGTTCGTGTATCTGTCGCGCGAGGCCTGGGACGAGCTCGTGAGCGGCGCGCCGATGGTCGCATGCCTCCGCGAGTATCTCATGCAGCGCGCACGGCAGATCGACGCGGGTCCCCGGGCGGACGACCAGGCGATGACCCGGGGGCTCGCGCGCGTCGGCGCGCGTGCCATCCAACCCGTGATCCAGACCCTCTCCTCGTCGGCGCGGCGGCGCCTCGTGCTCTATCTGCAGGTTGGATCACCCAATCAGAACTACCGCAGTACGGCGATGGATGGGGAGGCCGCCGTGCTGGTGTCGGGACTGACGAGCTTCGACGCAGTGCCCGATTACCTGTTGCTCACCGGCCTCGCGACATGGCTGGATGGCGAGGCGGCGCTCGATCGTGGGTTGCCCCCGCCGAGCGGGCTCAAGACGAAGCTCGCCCGCTGGGTGC
>CAWJMT010000003.1:0-405508 GCA_963844035.1 uncultured Gemmatimonadales bacterium | reverse complement strand
CTCGGTGTATCCTGCAGCGACAGTGACGAACTGACGGTTAGGCGGTTAGGCGGTTAGGCGGTTAGAAAGACGTGAGGGCGGCATCCGAATCCGGACGCCGCCCTTCGCATTTTTGCTAACCGCCTAACCGTCTAACCGCCTAAAATCTTGGTGGTAGCGTCCTGTATCTCTCCAATAGCTCCGTCTGCCGGCTCCGCAGCGGAATCTCGCTCCCTCGAATGAAAACATGCTCCACCCGGGTGCCGAGCTCGAACGGATCGCCCGACCACACGACCACGTTCGCGACCTTGCCTGAGTCGAGCGACCCGTACCGGGCCGCGACCCCGAACACTTCCGCGGGGGAGAGGGTCACCGCCCGCAACGCATTGTCCCAGGTCATCCCGTACGAGATCGCGTTGCCGGCCTGTTGGCGCAGGTTGCGGGAGTTGTGGGTGTTGGCCTCCATCAACGCGACCTTCACGCCGGCGCGCGTCAGCAAGGCAGCGTTCGCGTAACGGGTACCAAGGGCGTCGTAGGATGGGATGTTATCCAACGGCTGGACCAGCACCGGGACGCGCGCGCGCGCAATCTCGGCCGACATCTGCCAGGCCTCGGCGGCGCCGGCGAGAATCAGCTTGAGCCGGTACTCGCGCGCGATGCGCAAGGCCGTCGCGATGTCGCTGCGCCGATTCGCCACGATGATCAGGGGCAGCTGGCCACGCAGCACCGGCGCGAGCGCCGCCAGGTCGGCGGCGGGCGCCGCGAGCGGATGCATCTGGCCCCGCGACCACTCGAGCTTGTGGAGTCCGTACTCGCGTGCATCATCGAGCACGCGGCGCAGCCGCGCCGCCGAGCCGGCCCGCGATCCGCCGCCAGCGCTCTTGGTTTCCTCCGACAGCTCGGCGACCACCGCCACGGGCGACTTGACGAGCATCGCCTCGAGGGTGGAGCCGTCGAGATCGACGAGCACCGCCTGACCGCGGATCAACCCGGTCAGCGGCATCGCGAGCGCCGTCGTGACTCCGGCGATGCGGGTGATCGGGATCAGGCGCGACGCGGGGTTGATCCCCTCGGCCACGTTGAACGCTGCGGCCACCGTGTCGTCCTTGGCATCGGCGTCGCGCGTCGCCGCCACCGCGTCGATCTCCACCAGTCCCATCTGGCCGGCGGCGTCGAGCAGTCCGGGAGTGATCCACATGTTGGTCGCGTCGATCCGCTGCGCCTGGGCCGGGATCACGACCTTCGTGCCGACGGCGGCGATCTTGCCGTTGCGGATCAGGACCGTGGCATGCTCGATCTTCGGCGCCGACACGGGATACACCGTCGCTCCGGTGAGCGCGATCGTTTGCAGCAGCAGCACGGGAATCATCGGTCGTTCCCGGGAGCAGGTGTCTGATCGAGCTCGAAGTCCGAGCGCGGGTGGTGTGCCGGATCGTCGCGGTCATAGACGAGCCAGCCATCGTTGTAGACCCGCACCGCCTTGGTGTAGACGGAAAACGGATCGCCCGACCAGAGGACCACGTCCGCCATCTTGCCCGGCTCGAGCGTGCCGGCGATCGAGTCGATCCCGAGCACCCACGCCGGGTTGGCGGTGATCCAGCGCAGCGCCTGGTCGCGCGTGACCGGGATTCCCGCGTGCTGTCCCGCGTACATGGCCTTCGCCGCCTCCTGATTCAGCCGCTGAATGCCGCCGGGATCGTCCGAGTGCAGCGTGGTGCGCGCACCGGCCTGTTGCAGCAGGGCGGCGTTTTGCTCGATGCCGTCCATCGCTTCTTCTTTGAAGCCGTACCAGTCCGCCCAGACCACCGCCGCCGTGCCCGCCTGCGCCAGGAGGTCAGCGACCTTGTACGCCTCGATCGCGTGATGGAAGGCGCGGATCTTGAAGCCGAACTCGCGCGCCAGGTCGAGCATCTGCGCCATCTCGTCGGCGCGGTAACAGTGATTCTGCACGTAGATCTTGCCGCGCAACACGTCCGCGAGGGTCTCGAGCCGCAGGTTGCGCTCGGGTGGATCCCCCTTGTGTTCGGCGTTCCAGGAGTCCCACTTGCGGCGGTAGGCCTCCGCGGCGCTGAACGCGATGCGGTAGCCGGCCATGTTACCCATGCGCGTGGACGGCGCCTGGTTGCGCTGGCCGTAGATGCGTTTGGGGTTCTCACCGCACGCCACCTTCAGGCCGTAGCGGGCGCCGGGGAACTTCATCTCCTGAACCGTGCGCGCCGGGATCAGCTTGAGGACCGCGCTGCGCCCGCCGATCAGGTTCCCCGAGCCCGGCAGGACCTGAATGGTCGTCACCCCCCCCGCGATCGCGAGCGGAATCTGCGGATCCTGCGGCCAGAACGAGTGCTCGGCCCATGCTTCGGCCGTGACCGGGTTGGTCATCTCGTTCCCGTCGGACTCGGCCTCGGTCGCGGGCGCCGCGTACACCCCCAGGTGGGAATGTGGATCGATGATCCCGGGAGTCACGTACCTGTCGGTCCCGTCCACCCGCACGGCGTCCGACGGCACGGACACGTCGGGGCCGACTGCCGTGATCCGCCCCTCGCGCAGCAGGATCGTGCCGTGCGCGATCTCGGCGCCGGCGGCGGTCATGATGTGCGCGTTGGTAATGGCGACCGGTGGAGACGGGTGACGCGTGTATTGCGAGGGGTACTGCGGCCGATCGACGCTCGTGGAGTCGGGCGGCGCGGCGGCGGGCTTGGCCACTCCCTGGGCCCGGGCCGTCGAGGTCAATGCCACAGCGGCCAGAACAAACGCCAGCGGCCGTTGCATCGGTGCGCGGATCACCGCACCAGTTCGAAGGTGACGGGCGTCCCCACGATTTCGACCTTCACGATGCGCCGCGGGGGTCCTTCAGTCACGAAGAATAGAAACGGCATCTCCCCGCCCGACACGTTCACCTTGAACGCGCGAAATGCGCCCGCCGGGACGCGCACGCTGTCCGGACCCGCGACTTGAACGCGGAGCGTCTTGAGTGTCTGATCCCCCACGGAATAGACTGGGAGGACAAAGGCGGCCCCCGCACTGAGCGGCAGCGCGCGCACGATGACGTGACTCGCAAACTCGATGTACCACGGACCGGACGCGAGCGCGGTGTCGATCGTGATCTGCTCCTCCCCGTTTGGCGTGGGGATGGTCGCGCTCCCGGTGAGCCGCCCCGCAGCCACGCGGAGGCGCATGTCGCTGTTTTGCCCGCCGACCTTCCCCGTCTGTTCCATGCGCTGGAGCGTGAGGTCGGACGGATCCAACACGACGGTGAGCCGTGTGGCAGCGTCCTCTTCGAGGTGGAGCGTCTCCGTGAAGACGACCGAATCCGCCGTCCGCTGCAGCACCGTCGTGCGGGCGCCGATCGGATTCCCCTCGGCCAGGACGACAAAGCTGTCACGCCCCGACACCAGCGCGGCCGGTTCCAGGGTCAAGCGGCTGACTTTCGGCACCAGCTCGTCGGGGGTGAGGAGATGGCCCTCGGCGTCCACAATGCGCACCGGCGCGATGGCGCGCAGGCGGTCGTACAACTTCGCGCCGTCCCCGGCGACCACGATGGTCAGCGCGTCAACGCGATACAGGCGCTGCACGGCGCTGCGCGCCGTCGTCGCGGTCACCGCGTTCAGGCGCTCACGGTAGAATCGCAGGTAGTCGGGGTCGAGTCCGAGCAATTTCACACTGGCGACCTGGCTGGCGATCTGGCCTGCGGTCTCGATCGAGAGCGGGAAGGAGCCGATCAAGAATCCCTTGGCGGCGGTAAGCTCCGCCACCGGAATCGGCTCGGTGCGAATCAACCGGATCTGCCGCAGCAGCTCCTGGAGCGCGCTGTCGGTGGCCTCGGTCCGCACCTGGGCGGTCGCCGACCAGAACCCGAGGCCACGGCGCCGGTGCAGCGACGCCTGGACGTCATACGTCCAGCTCTCCCGCTCGCGCAGCACGCGGAACAGACGCGAGTCGGAGCCTCCCCCGAGCACCTGCGTGGCGACACGGGCAGCGAAGTGCAAGGAGTCGGTCGGCAGAATGGTGGTGTTTCCGACCATCAGCACTGACTGCACCGAGCCCGGACGATGGACCAGGAGCACGTCGGTGGGACCGCCTGAAGGCGCGCTCACCGGAGCGGGAGAGGGTGGCGGCGACCCCGTCCAGCCGGGGAACGCCGTTTTCACCAACGCCTCGACCTGGAGTCTCGTCACGTCCCCGGCGACTACGAGCAACGCACCCGCAGGTTTCAGGCGCGTGCGGGCGAACGCCAGGAGATCGTCGTGCGTGATCGCCTTGTAGCTCGCCTCAGTGGGTGACCGGCCGTAGGGATTCGACCCGTAGATCTCCGCGGTAAAGAAGCGGGCGGCGAGACTGCCGGGCTGCGACATGGCGAGCGACAACGTCGACAGCTCGCGGGTGCGGGAGAGCTCGAATTCGGCGGTGGGGAAGGTCGCATTCAGCGTGACATCGCCGAGCAGTGTGAACACCAGGTCGATCTGATCGCTCAGCGCATTGGCGGAGATCGTAAAAAAGTCGTCCCCCGACCGCGCCGACAGGCTTCCCCCCGCGCCTTCGATCGCGGCGGCTATTCCCTCGGCCGACCGGGTGGGCGTACCCTTTGTCAGGACGTCGGACGCGAGCTCCGCCAGCCCCTCCTTGCCCGCCGGGTCGTACACACTCCCCGCTCGGAAGCTCAAGCTGACCGATAGGACCGGTACTTCGTGCCGCTCCACGACGATGAGGTCGATGCCGTTGGACAGCTTCACCTGCTCGACCGGCGGGAACTTTGCGGGAAGGAGGCGCGTCGGCCTGGGTGGCTGGGAGGGGAAAGAGTCCTGGGCGGACAGGCGGTCTGGCGGACTGACGGTCCGAAAACATCGCTACCGTCGCCACCAGGCTCCCGACCGCCCGACCGCCCGACCGCGTGACCGCCTTCACTGCGCCCCTCCTGCACCCGGCTGCACGATCACGCTCAGCACGTTGGCCGGATCGAGATACGCCACCGCGACGCGCCGGATGTCCTCGGCCGTCACCGCGAGATAGCGATCGAGGTCGGTGTTGATTTCCGACAGGGAGGGGTGGAACCGGTCGTAATGGTGGAGCGCCTCGGCGCGGCCACTGGTAGTCTCCCGCTCCCGGATGAAGCCGGCGCGAAACACGGTCTTGGCCTTCTGCAGCTCCTGCGGCGTGACCAGGGTCGTGCGCACACTGTCCATCTGGCGTGCCACCAAACTGTCGAGCCTCAAGGCGCTGACCCCCTGATTGGCAATCGCCAGCGCCAGTATCACCCCGGGGCCACGACGCGCGTCGTATGGGTTCATGCTGACCTGCGTCCCGAGCGCAGCCCGATCACGGCGCACCACGGCCACGTTGAGCCGTGAGCTCTCGCCGTCGCCAAGAATCAGGGTGAGCAGTCCCAGCGCGGGCGTGTCGGGATCGCGATGCGGGGGGATACGGTAGAACCGCAGGACCGCGGGAAGGTTGGCGCGGCGGTCCACGATCGTGCGCCGCTCGAATCCGGGCCGGAACTTGTAGTCGCACTTCACGGCGGGCGGCTCCGGGTGCCGGGGGAGGGCGCCGAAGTAATCGTTCACCAGGCGGCGCAGCTCGAACGGCCGGAAATCGCCGGTCACCACGAGCGTGGCCGTATTGGGTGCGTAGTACGTATCGAAAAACGTACGGACATCCGACAGGGTCGCGGTGTTGAGGTCCTGCATGGACCCGATGACGCTGTGACCGTACGCGAAGCAACCCGCACTGTCGTAGGGCCAGGTCATCCCGTCGGTGAAGGCGGTGCCGTAGGGCTGGTTGTCCACCCGCAGTCGTCGTTCCTCTTTGACGGTCTCCCGCTGGTTGTGAAACGTCTCATCACTGATGACGAGCGAACGCAGCCGATCCGCTTCCAGCCAGAGCACCACGTTGAGGTAGTTCGACGGCACGGTCGCGAAGTAATTGGTGCGGTCTTCCGCCGTGGTCGCGTTGACCTCCCCCCCGGCGGCCTCGATCAAGTGCGAGTGCTGGCCCTTCGGGGCGTGCGCCGAGCCTTCAAACATGAGGTGCTCGAACAGATGCGCGAAGCCGGAGCGCCCCGGGCGCTCATTGCGTGACCCGACGTCGTACCAGAGGTCCACGGACACGATCGGTGTGGTGTGGTCCTCGGAGTAGATCACGCGCAGCCCGTTGGGCAGGGTGAACGTCTCGTACGCGACGCTCCCTGCCTGTCCCGTGAGCGCTCCGGGCGTGACGAGGAGCGCCGACACGATGAACGCGAACCGCGTCACGGCTGGGACGGGACCACGGGCGCGCTGCTCGCCAGCTCGAAGCTGAATCGGCGGTCGAGCGTTTCGCCCTTGACCACGCGGCGCGGGGCGGCGCGCGTGACGTACAGGCGGAAGCCACCGCTCCGCAGAGGCAGGACGTCGAATTGGCCGGCCGGAACCTTGAGCGTGGTGGGTTGGCCGGCCACGAAGGTCAGGGTCGTCAGCGCGTCGTTCGCTTCGCTATAGGCGGTGCAGGTCAGCGAGTCTCCGGGGAGCGCATTCGTCACCGCCGCCGCGTAGAGCGCGTATTGGAGCCACACCGTGCCCGGCGGAAACGGATGACGCACGCTGTCACCTTGCACTTTGCCGTCCTTGGTTCTGGTGCGGCGGCGTCCTGAAACCTCGCCCTGCGTGATGGTGAGGTTGTGCTCGACGACGATTGTGTCGCTGCCCGGCGAGAAGACGTCGAGGTGATAGGCCGAACTGATGGGCGCTCCGGTGCGGGCGTCGAACACGACCCGCGTCTCTTCCTCCTCGATCGGCTGGAGCTCGGAGTACTGCGTGTAGATCACCTGGTGTGCGCTGTCGCGCTGCTCGTACTGCCACACCGCGAATCCACGGACCTGCCGATTCACGATGTACACAAACGAGTCCCGCGTCGTGGGGAATGCCGAGTAGTCGAAGCGCAGCGGTTTGACGCTGCCCGTTTGGGCGAGGGCGGGGCTAACGAGCAGGAAACACAGCCAGCGCATTGGTCTCGAGGATCGCCTTGCGATGCAGGTCCGACAACGGGAGCGTCAGGAACTGATCGATATTCTGCTTCATGTCACGGACGCCCGGCCCAGGCCAATCCGTGCCCCACAGGACCCGATCGATCACCTCGGTGAGCCGCGGAAAGTACTGCAGCAACTTCGCCGGCGGAATCCCGGAGACATCGAGCCATACATTCTTGTGGCGCCGCAACACGAAGAACGCCTCCTCCATGTACAGCGGCCGGCCGCCGTGCGCCATCAGGATCGTCAGATCGGGAAAATCGATCGCGACGTCGTCCAGCTCCATCGGGTTGCCGAACTTGGACCGTGCACCCGGGAAAATGCTGGTTCCCGTGTGCACCATCACCGGCAACCCCCGCTCCTCGCACCGCCGGTAAATGGCGCCCAGGGCGTCGAGGCCGTCGGTGTAGGCGTTCGCCGCGACCATCTGATGCGGGGGATGAATCTTGAGCGCCCGGATGCCGAGTTCCATCAGCCGGTCCACGTCCCCGGCCGGATCCCGCGTCAGCCGCGGGTGGACCCCGCCATACGCCATCAGGCGCACCGGGTCCGCTTGGGCATACCGGGCGGCGAACGTATTAGTTCCGGGACCGAACCCCATGACCTCGGGATCGGGGTAGTGCACGAGCCCCACGCGCCAGACGCCGGCGCGGTCCATGATCTCGAGCAGCGCCCGGGGATCGTCCGCAACGTGCGCCAGGGTGTCCCACTCGGCTTCTTTGTGGTGTCGCATCGCGTCCAGAACCTCCGGCCTCGCCTCGCGCCAGGGTTGGACGTGGATGTGGACGTCGGTGATCCGGAGGGACTGTTCCATCACGCAGCAACGCGCTCGACCGCGGCGCGGGCGACATCGGGAAAGTTGCTGCATAGGCCGTCGACGCCGAGGGCCAGCAGTTGCTCCATCGCGCGCGCCTCGTTCACCGTCCAGGCGAACAGGCTACAGCCGGCGCCGTGCAGTGTTTCAACGAGCGCCCGGTCCACCAGCCGGCGCTCCTGCCACAGCATTGTCGCTCCGGCGTCCTCGAGTGCGGCGAGGGGACGCACCGGGTACGCGGACGAGAGCACGCCACGGGGCAACCCCGCGCGTTTTTCCCCCAGACGCCGGACGATGCGATGGTCGAACGCGTGCACGGCGTAGCCGGCGGGATTGGGCCCGCGCTGCATCGCCTCGAACAGCCGGTCGTCGAACTCCGGCGGCAGCGACTTCACTTCGATGAATACCCGCAGCCGGGCACCGATCGCCTGGAGCGCCTGGTCGAGGGTGGGCAGCGGCTCCCCATTCGAGAGCCGGAACGCGGCCGTTTCGGAAGTCGTCAGGCGGGGGATGTCGTGGCCCTCGATGGTCTCGTCGTGATGGACGAACAGCGACCCGTCGACCGTTGCATGCACGTCCAACTCCACGGCGTCCGCCCCCAGACGTCCCGCGGCGCGGAACGCGGCGAGCGAGTTTTCCAGCTCGTAGGCCGAGGCGCCGCGATGGGCAATCACGAGTGGGGGGGGCACGGTGGAGAAGGGTAAGCTGCGGGCGAAACCGGTCAAGGAGTTAATATTCCGTCCATATCAGCGTCCACTCTATTCAACGAGCATGACTCCCGCCGAACCTGTTTCCGCGGTTCCGACCGACGCGGCGCTGATCGCCGCCTGGCAGGGCGGCGACGAGCAGGCGGCGGCCGAGCTGGTGCGCCGCCACGCGCGCCCCTTGGCCCGCTTTCTGGTGGGCGCGGGGGCGTTCGACACCGAGCTCGACGACTTGATCCAGGAAACCTTTGTCCGGGCGTTCCGCCGGGTGGACCAATTCCGGGGACAGTGCCAATTCCGCACCTGGTTGCTGACGATCGGGAGCAACGCGCTCAAGGACGCCGGGCGACGGGCAAAACGGGCGCGTCTGGTCCCGCTGGATGAGGGCCTGCATTCCTCCGGCGGCGACCCTCACGAGTTGGCGGTGGCGGGCGAGACGGAGCAGCGACTGGCGGACGGTCTCTCTGCAGCTTCCGCGGATGCAACGAGAGGTGTTCTTGCTGCGGGCGCAACAGGGAATGGAGTACGATGACATTGCGGCGGCGCTCGGCTCGACGCCCGGGGCCGCGCGGGTTCACTATCACCACGCCGTCAAGCGCCTGAAGGAGTTCTTGACGTGAACTTTGAATCGATAGAGGATGCGGAGATGCGCGCGCTTGCACGGGATCTGGGAGCGCGCGCGGGTGATCGGCTGGACGTAGAGCAAACCGCCGCGGCGGTGGTGCGGCGGCTGCGCGACCAGCAGCCGCCGGTAGCGCGCCCGCGGCCCCAGTGGATCTGGCTGTCGGCGGCGGCGGCAGTCGCGCTGCTGCTGGGCGCGGGGCTCGTGTGGCGGTACGGCCAACACGCGGCACGGCCCGCGCCTGCGGTCGCCTCGGCGGCAGGGGGAATCGATCTGAGCACGCTGTCGACCGATCAGCTGCGGGACCTGCTCAGTACCCTCGACCAACCGCTCGAGATTCAGCCCGCCGACTCATCCGACGCCGGGCTCGACGATTTGACGCCCAGTGAATTGCGCGCGCTGCTCGGCGCCCTGGAGGGATGAATGAAAAGTCTTGCCTGGTTACTGCTTGTGGTGTTGGCTCAAGGCGCAGTGGCGCAGGAGCCGCAAGAGCCCCCCGACACTGAGGGAGGGGCCCAGGCGACATGGCTGCGCCAGAGGATCCGTGAGCGCTGGAACGTGCAGGTGCGCCGCCAGCTGAACTTGACCGACGATCAGGCAGCCAGGTTGCAGGCGACCGAGAACCGATTCTTTCAGCAGCGCCGGGAGATCATGCGACGGCAGTGGGCGGTGTTGCGGGGCCTGCGTGGTCAGCTGCAGCCGGGCGTGGAGGCCGACGCCGACAGCGTACGTCGGCTCATGGACGCCCGGGAGCAGAACCGGGCCGCCATCGCACAGCTCGATCGCGACGAAGACAGGGAAACCGCCGCCTACCTGTCCCCGGTGCAGCGCGCCCGCTATCAATTAATGCGCCAACGGCTGCAGGAGCGGATCGCCGAGATGCGGCGTGAGCGGCGCGGCCGCTTCGCACCGCAGGCTCCGTAACCTACCTGATCGCCGTTATATTCCCCGGCGGCCCGAGTGGCGGAACTGGCAGACGCGCCGGACTCAAAATCCGGTGGGGGCAACCCCATGTGAGTTCGATTCTCTCCTCGGGCATCTCGAAGATGGTGAACCAAGGGGCAATGGCGAACGGCGGCCACGCCTGTAGCCTTCTCCCCCGGGTGCCCTTGAACACCGCAAGGAGAGCGACATGATCCTTACGATCCCCCTGGTCCTTAGCAGCCTGCTCGTCGGGGCAGCCCCGACGGCCGCGGCTGCCGACTCCTGCTGGTTCAACGGAGCACGCGCGGACCTGGCCACACGCCCGAGCCCGCTCGACTCCGCCGTCGCCCCCTTCGGGAACGGGGAGGTGAAGGTCTGCTACGGTCGCCCGAGCGCCCGCGGTCGCACGATGCTCGGCGGGATACTTCCGCTGCGCCAGGCGTGGCGTTTGGGCGCCAACGAGGCGACCACCATCCATGTGCCCGTGGCCGTCAAGTTCGGCACCGTCGCTCTCAAACCGGGTGTCTACTCGTTGTACGCGACCCCCGATTCCGGCTCGCTCAAGATCACAGTGAACGCCAAGGCCGAACGGTGGGGGATTCCGATCAACCGCGAGCTGGTCGCGCTCGACGTGGGCTCGGTGACCGTGCCGACCGAGCGAACGGAAGGGCCCATCGAGAAGATGACGATTCGGCTCGTGCCCGGGCCCGACGGCAATCTGACCTTCGTGTTTGAGTGGGAAAACACGCGGGCTCGGCTAACGATCGCGCGGGGAACCTGAATGACGCCGCTCAAGCTCAAGCGGGAGCTCCAGCGTACCGGGTTGCGGCAATCTCAGCTTGCCGAGAAACTGGGCGTGAGGACGGCGGAAGTGGGGGACTGGCTCGCGGGCAGGGAGGAGGTCCCTACCATGGTGGCGTTCGACATCCGGCGCTTACCTACGCATAAGCCTGCATCATGACTGCAATCGCCTAACGTACTTCCGAATGCGACGGGCGTTGGTGCCCAGGTCGCTCTGTCCCACCCGTGACACCGATCGCACGTCCACGCGCGTCCCGCCGTCGCCAACCGTCAGACGAATCACCAAATCATCCTTGAAGCCGTACCAGAAGCTGGTCGCCGTTGCTTCGATCCGGCCTGCCGCCGAGTCTCGCGCTACAATCGTCCAGCCCGTCTCGAGCGCCACACCGAGCGCTCGCTGATAGGCATCTGCCGGTGCCAGTGGGAGCAGCACCGGCTGGATATCGGGGTACGCGGCGAGCTGCTGGGCGGCGATCTCTGCGCCGCCGTATTCGGCGCTGTTCGGCGCCGCTGCACGTAGCGGCAGGACGGCGATGAATGCCGGCGGATGCACCGTATCGGTGGTGACGTCATGAATCGGCGGAGCACGCCGGAAGCGTTGCCGCTCGGTCCACGGTATTCCCACCACCACGATGCTCACCAATAGGCCGGCGAACGCGATCTGGGTGCCGTCGCGCGCTGCTCCGAGCCATGCCCCGACGACGACGATCATCGAAAGCACGCCGGCCACCACACCGCCGTAGGCGCTCCACCGCAGGATCCTGATGGCGGGGCCAAGGCCCCACCATTCCCACCGGTACCCGAACCCCGACGCGGCGAGCGCGAGACCGGAGAGCACCGCGACTGTGCAGCCGAGCACGGCGACAAGGCGAAGGGCCGAGGACGTTGCGGACACTCTCACGGGATGGGACATGGTCCTCACGGACACTCCTGGCGAGGAGAGGGCTGAGACTGTAACAGAATCATTCTGAGCGTGCAGGCGGCGGAGCGGAATCCCTCACGGGTCCCCCCGAGCAGGCCTGAGGCGGCAAGATGGAACTGGCGCCAACCGGCCCAAACTGTTTTCTTAGACATGTGCCAGCACGAGACGTTTCCCCTATTCCGCCGAGCGTCGCATGACGGCTAGTACCGAGGATTTCGTCTACTCGAGTGCCCCCGAGCCGCACCGGGCCCGCACCAAGGAACTCCTCCAGCGGCACCCGGAAATTCGCGAGCTCATCGGCCATAACCCGGCGACCTTCTTCTGGACGGTCGGGATCGTGGTGTTCCAGTTTGCACTCGCCTGGTACGTGACCAGCCTGTCCTGGTGGCTCGTGGTCCTGCTGGCCTACTGTGTGGGCGCCTTCGCGAATCACGCGCTCTTCGTGATGATCCATGACTGCACGCACCGGCTGGCGTTCAAGCGCAAGGTGCCGAACATGATCACGGAGCTCATCGCCAACCTGCCGCTGTTCCTCCCGGGCTCGGTCTCGTTCCACAAGTATCACCTCAAGCACCACTCGTTTCAGGGTGTGTATGAGCTCGACGCCGATATCCCCGGTCGCTGGGAAGCCAAGCTCATCGGGCATTCGGCCCTGGGCAAAGCCCTGTGGCTGTTGTTCTATCCGGTGTTTCAGATCGTGCGGCCGATGCGGGTGAAGGAAGTGTCGCTGCTCGACCCGTGGAGCATCACGAATCTCGCGATCATGGTCGTGGTGGACGTGACCGTGTATATGCTCCTCGGCCCCAAGGCGGTGGCGTACTTCGGCATGTCGCTGTTCTTCGCGATCGGCCTGCACCCGCTGGGCGCGCGCTGGATCCAGCGCCATTATCTCACGGCGGACGGCGAGCACCCAGAGCAGGAGACCTTCAGCTACTACGGGTTCCTGAACAAGCTCGCGTTCAACGTCGGGTACCACAACGAGCACCACGACTTCCCCTCAGTGCCCTGGAACCGGCTCCCGCAGATTCGCGCCATCGCGCCGGAGGTCTACAACAACCTCTCGTACCACACCTCCTGGACCCGGCTGCTGTTCCACTTCCTGTTGGATCCCAAACTGTCGCTTTTCTCGCGCATGCTCCGCCAGGACCGCAACGGCGTGCCGATTACCGACGAAGTGACCCCCGACCAGGACCTCATCGCCGCCGAAAAGCGCCCGCTGACGCGGGTGTAGTCCGGCCCCGGGCGGCGTCGCCTTTTCCTGCACCGGTCGCGAACACATTCGGTCATAGCAGCCGGACCGCAGGTGCGAACGTGTATCTCCCGCGCTGGCGCAACCCCGGCGGAGCCTTGTAGACTGCACTCCGCTGCAGCACCGATTCACACGGGGACAGGGTCTGGGTCCCCACATTCGCGCGGCCGCCGGTCGCCGGGAGCGTTCTGAGACATGGGCGATCGCATCGATTTTCGGGACGGTCGATGGGTCGTGTCGGACCATCCGATCATTCCCTTCATCGAAGGGGATGGCACCGGACCGGATATCTGGCGCGCGGCGCGGCGCGTATTCGACGCCACCGTGGAGAAAGTCTCGGCCGGGAAGCGGCGCGTCGAATGGCTCGAAGTATTGGCCGGCGAAAAGGCGTTCAAGCAAACCGGTAGCTGGCTCCCCGATGCCACCTTGGACACCATCCGGCAGCACCGCGTCGCCATCAAGGGTCCGCTGACCACGCCGGTGGGCGGCGGCATCCGCTCGCTCAACGTCGCCCTGCGCCAGCTGCTCGACCTGTATGCCTGTATCCGGCCGGTACGCTACTTCGAAGGCGTGCCCAGCCCGATGCGCGAGCCGCAGCGCCTCGACGTCGTGATTTTCCGGGAGAACATCGAGGATGTGTACTCCGGAATCGAGTACCGGGCTGACGGCCCGGAGGCAAACGAGATCGCCGCATTTCTGGCCGAGCGCTTCGGGGCAAAGATCCGCCCCGGGAGCGCCATCGGCATCAAGCCGATGTCCAAGTTCGGCAGCCAGCGCCTCGTGGCGAAGGCGGTCGAGTACGCGGTGAAGTTCCACAAGCCATCGGTGACGCTCGTGCACAAGGGCAACATCATGAAGTTCACCGAAGGCGGATTCCGGGAGTGGGGCTACGAGGTCGCGAAGGAGCGGTTTGGTGACAAAACGATCCCTGAGAGCGAAATGGGGAAAGGGAAGGGGGACGGGGGACGGGTGGTGATAAAGGACCGCATCACCGACGCGATGTTCGCCCAGCTCGTGCTGCGGCCCGACGAGTATTCCGTCATCGCGGCGCCGAACCTGACCGGCGATCTCCTCTCCGACGCCGCTGCCGCCCAGGTCGGAGGACTCGGCCTGGCGCCGGGCGGCAACGTGGGCGACGGCTTCGCGATCTACGAAGCGACGCACGGCACCGCACCCAAGTACGCCGGCCAGGACAAGATCAACCCCTGCAGCGTGATCCTCTCGGGCGCCATGATGTTCGAAGAGTTGGGGTGGCACGACGTCGCGGCCGGCATCACGCGCGGCGTGGCGAACGCGATCAAGGCGGGGCGCGTCACGTACGACCTCGCGCGCCTGCTCCCCAAGGCCACCGAGGTCTCGACCTCCACCTTTGCCCAGTGCATTATCGAGCATGTCTAAGCCGTCCATCGCCGTCGTCACCACTCCACTCGCCGCCATCGAAACCCCACTGCTCGCGATCGCACTCGCCGAGGGGACAGCGGTGCCGGCTTCCCTGGCGGCCCTCGACCAAGCCGCCGGCGGCGCGCTCGGCCGCGCGATCACGAGCGGCGACTTTGCGGGAAAACGCGACGAGACGAGCCTGCTCTATCCGGCCGGCGGCAAGGCCCAGCGCATCCTGCTCGTCGGCATGGGCAAGCCGGCGGACGTGACGCGCAACAGCATCCGCCGCGCCGCGGCCGTCGCCGCGAAGCGCGCCCGCGCGCTCGGCGCCAAACAGCTCAGTATCGCCGTGGCCTCCGAGGCCAGGAAGGCGACCACCGCGCTCGAGCTGGGGCAGGCGGTCGCCGAGGGGACGGGGCAGGGCGCGTGGGCGTTCACCGAGCTCAAGTTGCCCCCCGAACAACCCAAGCCGGAGCTCGAGAGCGTGGCGATCGTGAGCGACGCGCGCGAGGCGAAAGATGCCGGCGCCGGCCAGCGCATCGGGGAGGCGATCGGCGCGGGCCATCAGCTGGCGCGCTATCTCCAGATGCAGCCTGGCAACGTGTGCACCCCGGCCTACCTCGCGAATCAGGCGAAGGTGCTGGCTGATGCGCACGGGTTCCGTCTCACCGTGCTCGACCGGGCCCAAATCCAGGCGGAAGGGATGGGCGCGCTGCTCGCCGTGGCGCAAGGCAGCGCGCAGGAACCCCGCTTCATTGTCATCGAGCATCGCGGCGCCGGCGACGCAGCGCCGCTGGTCCTCATCGGTAAGGGTGTGACGTTCGACTCCGGCGGCATCTCGATCAAGCCGGCGCAGAACATGGAAGACATGAAGTTCGACATGTCCGGCGCGGCGGCGGTACTCGGAACGTTCGAAGTACTGGGCCGGCTCAAGCCCAAGATCAACGTCATCGGCGTGATCCCGGCCACGGAGAACCTTCCTTCGGGTACGGCGGTCAAGCCCGGAGACGTGATCAAGAGCCATTTCGGCAAGACGATCGAGATCATCAATACCGACGCCGAGGGACGCCTGATCCTCTGCGACGCCCTGTCGTACGTGCGGCGCTTCAAGCCCGCGGCGGTGGTGGACGCGGCGACGCTCACCGGCGCGGTCGTCGTCGCGCTCGGCCACGTCGCCACCGGCCTCATGGGCACCGACGAGACTCTGCTCGCCGAAGTGCGCGAAGCCGGCGAGCGCGCCGGCGAGCGCTGCTGGCCGCTTCCGCTGTGGGACGACTATCGCGAGCTCATCAAGTCGGACATCGCGGACGTGAAGAATTCCGGGGGCCGCGGCGCGGGCACGATCACCGGGGGATGGTTCCTGCGGGAGTTCGTCGAGGGCTACCCCTGGGTCCACCTCGACATCGCCGGAACCGCCTACACCGAAAGCGAGGCGCCGTACCAGGCCAAGGGCCCCACGGCCGTCGGCGTGCGCCTCTTCAGCGAGCTCGTTCTGAAGCGCGCGGGGGCCTGATCCGAGCAGTCCTCCTCGCTCTGGCCCTCGGCACCCTCGCGAACGGCGCCGGCGCGCAGGTGGACACCACACGCCGGGCGCATCCCCCACCGTTGCCCCCAACCGTCGTCGCCGACACCGAAGCCACCGCGGACAGCGCCGAGAGCGACTCGACCGCGCGCGATACGGCGACAAAATTCACCGGGCTTCCCCTGATGCCCGTCCCCCCCGGACCGCTGCCGCGCGGCTCGCGCATCACGTTCACGACCGATTCGTTCGCGTTGGCCGACGTCAAGACGCTCAGCGACCTGTTGCTGCGCGTCCCGGGTGTCTACGTCGCCCGGGGCGGGCTGTACGGCCAGGCAGAGATCGTCTTGTTTGGCGGGCGTGGACCGGCGGCGCTCGAGGTGTATTGGGACGGCGTTCCCTATCTCCCCTTGGGCCGCGATTCGGTGTATCTCGACCCGGCACGCATTTCCCTGGCTCCGCTCGAACGCGTGGACGTCATCGTACTCCCAGCCACGCTGCGCGTGTACCTCGTTTCCCGCCGCCAGGCATCCACCGCGCCGCTCACCGAGGTGGCGATCGCCACGGGGTTTTTCAACACGTCCAGTTACCGCGGCGCATACCTCAAGCGGTGGCGGTCCGGGTTGGGCGTATCGGCCGTGGCCGACTGGAACAACATCACCGGTCCCGCGGGAACGACCACCACGCCGTTTAACGACGTGAACATCTGGCTCAAAGCTGAATACGCCCCGAGCCCAAAGTTCGGGATCGCGTATCAACGACTGAGCTCCAACTGGGAGCGGGCCGAGGACGACTCCGCGCGCGTCGCGCCGGTCACGTCCCGCCGCGTCGATCAGCAGGTGCGGCTTTTTCTCGCGTCGCGCGAGGACGGGCTGGGGCCGCGGCTCGATCTCACGCTCGCCAGGGCGGCGGCGAGCCACGACTCGGTCGTCGTCAACAGCTCCCTCTCCCAGGCGAACCTCGAGCTGTCCATCCTGGGCTCCCGTGCCTCGGCGGCCCTGATCGCCCGTACCGAAGACGACCGCATGCCCTTCGTGCTCGAAGGACGTGCCGCCTGGATTCCGCTGCATCCGATCACCATCAGCGCCGACGCCCGGCACGCCACGTACGCCCTCAGCCGGAGCGGCGATCGCGCGCACCTCGCGCTCGGCCTCGCGTTTCCGCTCGGCTTTTCGCTGCACGGTGACATCACCTGGACCAAGGATCTCCAGGCCCCGACACTCGGGACCGACTCAACGCAGGAAATGACCGACATGTCCGGCGGGATACGGTTCGAGCAGCCGTGGGCTACGCTCGAAGTCGGCAGCGCACGGCGGGACCCGTTCGTACCGGCGCCGGACTTCGCCTCCGGCCTCCTATCAGTCACGTCCCTCGACGCGACTCCCGCGACGAACTATCTCAGCGTCCATGGGCGGATCCGGCTGCTGCCGGGGTTGCAGCTTTCGGGCTGGTACCGCGATCCGGTCCGGGGCGGGGGCGCGTACGAGCCCCCCACCTATGCGCGCTACGCGCTCACGTTCTACTCGAAGTTCTGGCGCGTGTACCGCAGCGGCGTCTTTGCGTTGCGCGCCGAGGCCTCGGTCGAATCGTGGAGCGGCGGCAGCTCGGCCGGACTCTCAGGCTCGCTCCCGCTGGAGCTCGTGGGCGCCACGTTCATCAACGTGAATGCCCAGATCCGTATCGGGGGGGTCACCATCTACTGGGTCAATCGCAACTCCCGGGCGTTCCCGGGGGGTTACGTCCCGGGGGTCGACTACCCGCGCAACTATCAGTTCTATGGAGTGGTGTGGCGCTTCATGAACTGACACCGATTGACGTAAGTGTAGTTCGCGGATACACTTAAAGCTTGCCACGCAGCATGACGGGGTTCGGTTCGGCCGAGGGGAAGGTCCACGACGGCCGGCTGCGGATCGAGATCCGCACGGTGAACCACCGCTATTACAATCCCCAGATGCGGCTGCCGTTCGAGCTGGCCGGGGTCGAGACGCAGATCCGCGAGCATTTGCGGCAGCGGCTCGATCGTGGGCATGTCTCGGTGTCGGCCCGTTGGGTAGAGGCGCCGCAAAGCGACGGCGGGGTCACGGTCGATTTCGCGCGGGCGCGGCAGGTGGTCGCGGCGCTCAAGCAGCTCAAGAAAAAGCTCCGCCTCAAGGGCGAGCCGGACCTCGCGTTCGTGGCGCGGCACCCCGATGTGCTGTCGCTCCAGGGCGAGGCCCAAGCGGCGGTGACGTGGACCGAGCTCGAGCCGATCGTCGAACAGGCCGCGCGCGAAGTGCTCACGATGCGGGAGCGGGAAGGGCAGGCGCTCGCGGCAGACTTGTCCGGACGGCTCGATGCCATCGACAGCCATGCTCGCACCGTGGATACCCGCGCACCGTCGCGACTTACGGCGGAGCTCGAGCGGCTGAAGCGGGCCGTCGCGGAACTTGCAGTCGGTGTCCCCGTAGACGCGCAGCGCCTGGCCGTCGAGATTGCCCTGCTGGCCGACCGGGTCGACATCAGCGAAGAGCTGGTGCGGCTCCGCACCCACCTGGCGGCGTGCCGGGAGGCGTTGGCGAGCGATGGGCGGGTGGGCAAGCAGCTGGGATTCCTCGCGCAGGAGTTGCTGCGGGAGGTAAATACCATCGGCTCGAAGGCGAACGACGCCGTGATCACCCAGTCGGTGATCGCGATGAAAGGCGAGCTGGAGCGGTTCCGCGAGCAGCTCGAGAATCTGGAGTGACGCCGCGGGTCGTCATCGTGTCCGCGCCATCGGGCGCCGGCAAGACGACCATCACGCGAAGGCTCGTCGCGCAGCGTCCCGATCGGTTCGGTCTGTCGGTATCGGCCACGACGCGCAAGCCCCGGACCGGCGAGCGGGACGGTGATGCCTACCGGTTCTTGAGCCGGGATGAATTCGAGCGCTGGGTCCAGGACGGCCGGTTCCTCGAGACCGCGGAGTACGCCGGGGAGATGTACGGCACCCCGGCCAGCGAAGTGGACCGCCTTCTTGCCGGCGGCCGTCACGCGCTGCTCGACATCGAGGTGGTCGGCGCCGAGAAGATACGCCGGTCATGGAAGGGGGACGCGCCGGTCGCCGTGTTCGTGTTGCCGGCCTCGCCCCAGGTGCTGCTGCAGCGCTTGCGCGACCGGAAGAGCGAATCGTTCGAGCAGCTGTACGCGCGCATCGAGCGCGCGCAACATGAGCTACAGCAGTC
This sequence comes from uncultured Gemmatimonadales bacterium, assembly GCA_963844035.1. Taxonomy (GTDB): domain Bacteria; phylum Gemmatimonadota; class Gemmatimonadetes; order Gemmatimonadales; family GWC2-71-9; genus AG25. Next base: position 386,400 of record CAWJMT010000003.1, on the reverse strand, counting down.
GCGGGGCTATGACCGCCTGCTGAAAAACGACGACCTCGATGCGGCGGTGGCCGAGCTCGGGGAAATCGCGGAGCAGGGCGGTGGCTGGCGCTGCGATGCGCCGGATGCGATTCGCTGGATCGACCAGTTCGCCGCCGATCTAGAAAAGGAAAAGGTTCGATTCTACAATCAGATGAAAGGCAAACACTAGCAATGCGCATCATCACCCCCGTCGAGGTCGCCGCCCAGACCGGCAACAAGTACTTAGGGATGCTGGTGGCGGCGAAGTTCGCCCGCTACGTGAATGACTTTCCGCGCGATCGCTCCGTCGATCTCGAGAAGAAGCTGACCACGCGGGCACTGGAGGAGTTGGTGGGTGGCCGGCTCCAGTACCGGCTTGTGCGGCGCCGGCGCGCAGACGGCTGATGCGGCTGACCGGCCGCCGCGTCGTCCTCGGCGTGTCGGGCGGGATTGCGAGCTACAAGAGCTGCACGCTTGCCCGACGACTCACCGAAGAGGGTGCGGATGTCGCTGTAGTCCTCACGGCCGCCGCCGGTGAGTTCGTGCGGCCGGTGGTGTTCGAGGCGTTGACCGGGCGCCCGGTCCTGACCTCCCTGTGGGAGCGGGGCCGGGCGCTCGCGCATATCGGCCTCGCCAAGGACACGGACCTCGTGATCCTCGCGCCCGCCACGGCCCAGCTGCTCGCACGCGCGGCCCAGGGAATGGCGGACGATCTGCTGGCCGCGCTGCTCCTTGCCCGCACCGGTCCGGTGTTGTGCGCGCCCGCGATGAACGACGCGATGTACGCGCACCCCGCGAGCGTGGCCAACTTGAAACTGCTCGCGAGCCGGGGTTGGCACTTTGTCGGCCCCGATGTCGGCGCCCTCGCCGAGGGTCCGAGCACCCAGCCGGGCCGGATGAGTGAGCCCGAGGCCATCCTCGCAGCCGCGGCACGGCTCCTCGCCCCCGAAGGTCCCCTCAAAGGCAAGCACGTGCTGATCACGGCCGGTCCCACGCGTGAGCACATCGATCCAGTCCGGGTGATCACGAACCCGTCGAGCGGGCGCACCGGCTACGCCCTCGCTGAGGCGGTCAGCGCGCGCGGCGGCGAGGTGGTGCTCGTCACCGGGCCGACGGCGTTGCCACTTCCCGGGGGCGCCACGGTGCATCGCGTCGAGACGACCGAGGAGATGCAGCGTGCGGTGCAATCCCTGGTGAAGCGGGCGGACGTGCTGATCATGGCCGCGGCGCCCGCGGACTATCGTCCCGTGGTCAGCGCGCCGATCAAGCGCCCGCGCGCCGAGGGGACGATCACCATCGAGCTGCAGCCGACTCCCGATATCCTGCGTTCGCTGGAGCGCCCGCCGGGGTGCATCGTGGTGGGGTTTGCGCTCGAGGCAGGCGGCGACGGCGTTGCGCACGCGCGCCGGAAGCTGCAAGATAAGGCGCTTGATCTGGTCATCTTGAACGACGCGCTCGAGCCCGGCGCGGGGTTCGAGGTCGCTACGAATCGGGTGACGATCGTGCGCAAGAGCGGTGCGTCACTCGCGCTGCCGCTCCTGTCGAAGCGCGACGTAGCGGAACGAATCCTCGACGAGGTGGAGCAAACGCTCTCGTGAGCGACGGGCGGTCTCTAGCACGGGCTTACCTGCAACAGCAGCGGCTGCTGGGAGGAGATCCGGTGATCCTGCCGGATGCTTCCGGGGCGGACGGGCGGTCAGCCGGTCAGGCGGGCCCTGAGGCGGACGGGCGGTCGGGCGGTCGGGCGGCCACGCCATCGGAGCCGTTGACCGCCAGACCGGCTGACCGCCAGACCGCCGATCCCGATCTCCCCCCTCCCGGCATTTCCTACGATCCACCCTCGCGCGACTTGTTCGCGACCGATCCTATCGGCCAAGCGGCAACGCTGAGCGCGATCGCCACGCTCGTGTCCGGCTGCACCAAGTGCCGGTTGTGCGAACGGCGTACCAACACCGTGCCCGGGGGAGGGCGCGGACAACGCGCAGACTGGTCGTTGTGGGAGAAGGGCCGGGCCAAGTCGAGGACGAAACCGGCCGCCCGTTCGTCGGGCGCGCCGGCGAGCTGCTCACCAAGATCCTCGCGGCGATCGACCTGCCGCGGGAACGGGTGTTCATCTGCAACGTCGTGAAGTGCCGGCCGCCGGAGAACCGCCAGCCACAATTCGACGAGATCGCCGCCTGCCTCCCGTACCTGCACCGTCAGCTCGACATCCTCAAGCCCAAGGTGATTCTGGCCATGGGCAACACGGCGGCGCAGACGCTCTTGAACGCCAAGCAGTCGCTCGGATCCATGCGCAACCATATCCACCGGTTCCGCGGCATCCCGGTTATTGTTACCTACCATCCAGCTGCACTGCTCCGGAACCCCAATTGGAAGCGACCGACCTGGGATGACGTCCGTATCGCCCGCCGTCTCCTCGACTGAACGCGAGTACGCCGGCCGCCAGGCTCCGTGGAGCAACGAAGCGGAGCAGGCGGTGCTCGGCGCCATGCTGCTCGATCAAGACGCCGCCCTGAAGGCGGCGGAAGTCCTCGACGATACGATGTTCTATCGCGAGGGACACCGGCTGTTGTTCCGTGCCATGACCACCCTCACCGAGCGCGGCGACGTCGTGGATCCGGTGACGCTGCGCGACGAGCTGGTCAAGCGCGGTGACCTCGATCGGGTCGGCGGCATGGAGTACATCGGCTCCCTCATCGACGTCGTGCCGACCGCCGCCAACATCGAGTACCACGGGCGCATCGTACGCGACAAGGCGCTGCTGCGGCGGTTGATCGAAGCCGCCACCGCCATCGTCCAGGAAGCGTATGAAGGCCGCGGCATGCCCAGCGATGTGCTGGACAACGCGGAGCACCGCATCTTCCAGGTGGCGCAGCTCCGGCGCACGGAGGAGTTCATCCGGCTGAAGGAGCTGATCTGGCCCACGATGGAGCGCATCGAGCAGCTCCAGAGCGGAGCCGGCGCCGTGACCGGGGTCCCGAGCGGGTTCGTGGACCTGGACCGCCTGACCGCGGGCTTCCAGCGCGCCGACTTGATCATCGTGGCCGCCCGCCCGTCGATGGGAAAGACCGCGCTGATTCTGAATGTGATCCAGCACGCCGCCATCGAGCACAACATCGGCGTCGGCATCTTCTCGCTCGAAATGTCCAAGGACCAGCTGGTGCAGCGCCTGCTCTGCTCCGAGGGGCTGGTGGACGCGCAGCGCTTGCGGCGCGGCCAGCTGCGCGACGACGACTACCCCAAGCTGGCGCGCGCGGCCGGCCTGCTCGGGACGGCGCCGATCTGGATCGACGACTCGGCGGCCATCACGCCGCTGGCGATGCGCTCCAAGGCCCGCCGCCTCAAGGCGGATCACAACATCGGCATGATCGTCGTGGACTACCTGCAGCTGATGCAGGGGCCGAGCGATGCCGAAAGCCGCCAGCAGGAGATCTCGCAGATCTCCCGGTCGCTCAAGGCGCTGGCCAAGGAGCTGGATATCCCCGTCGTCGCGCTGTCACAGCTCTCGCGCGCGCCCGACCAACGCGCCGGGGACCACAAGCCCCAGTTGTCGGACCTGCGCGAGTCGGGCGCGATCGAGCAGGACGCCGACGTCGTCATGTTTATCTTCCGCCAGGAGATGTACGACGGCTCCACCGACAAGGATGGCAACAACATCGAGGGCCTCGCCGAGTTGATCGTCGGCAAGCAGCGCAACGGCCCCACCGGGACGGTGCCGCTGTACTTCAAGAAGGAGTACACCCGGTTCGATAACCGCACGACCCGCGACGCCCCGCCCGACGCCGCCCGTGGCTAAGGCCCACTCCGTGTTTCGCTGCAGCGACTGCGGCGCGGAACAGCCCAAATGGTCCGGCCGCTGCGAAGCGTGCGGCGCTTGGAACACGATGGTGGAGGAGCCAATCGGGCGGTCCGGCGGTCGGGCGGTCAGGCGGTCGGGTGACTTGACCGGCCGACCGCCCGTCCGCCTGTCCGCCGTCGAGGGAGGGGGAGACCTCTCCCGCTGGCGCACCGGGCTCAAGGAGTTCGACTTCGTGCTGGGCGGCGGCATCGTGCCGGGATCCGTTGTGCTGATCGGGGGCGAACCGGGCATCGGCAAGTCCACCCTCTTGTTGCAATGCGCGGCGCGGCTCGAGGCCGCGGGCGTCGCGACGCTGTACGTCTCGGGCGAGGAGTCGCCCCACCAGCTGCGGCTGCGCGCCGACCGCCTGTCAGACGATGCCGGGCAGGTGCACGTCCTGGGCGAGACCCGCATCGAGGCGATGATCGCCCACGCCGAGGCGGTGAGCGCGCGCGTCGTCATCGTCGACTCGATCCAGACGAGCTTCACCGACGCGCTCGAGGGCGCGCCCGGAAATGTGGGCCAGGTGCGCGAGTGCGCCGCCCGCCTCATGCGGTTCGCGAAGGAGGCGGGGCCGGCGGTGCTGCTCGTGGGGCACGTCACCAAGGGGGGTGGGATCGCGGGGCCGCGCACGCTCGAACACATCGTGGATACGGTCCTCTATTTCGAGGGCGAAGCGACGCTCGATCACCGCATCCTGCGCGCGGTAAAGAACCGGTTCGGGTCGGTGGATGAGATCGGTGTGTTCCGGATGACCGGGACGGGCCTCGACCCGGTCCCCGATCCAGCGGCGGCGTTTCTGGCGAGCCGCGTGACCGGCGTGTCGGGCTCGGCCGTCACGGCACTGCTCGAGGGCAGCCGTCCGATGCTGGTCGAAATTCAGGCGCTCGCGACCAAGGCGGGATTCGGCACGCCGCAACGCGTGGCCACCGGCCTCGATCAACGCCGGCTGGCGCTGCTGCTCGCGGTCCTGGAACGGCGCGGCTCGCTGCCGTTCGGGAACCTCGACGTGTTCGTGAATGTGACCGGCGGCATGCGACTGCTCGAGCCCTCAACCGATCTGGCCGTGCTGGCGGCCCTGGTGTCCAGTGTGCACGACCGCCCCGTCCCGGCCGACGCACTGTTCCTGGGGGAAGTGGGCCTGGGCGGGGAGATTCGCCCGGTCGTGGGTGTCGAGCGCCGGCTCGCGGAGGCGTCGCGCCAGGGGTTCCGGCGTGCGTTTGTCAGTGCCCGAACACGGGTAACGGCGGAGGGAATCGAAGTGGTGGGGATGGAAGGAATCGGTGAGCTCGCGCGCCGCCTCGCCGCTTGAAGTCGGGGTCGTCATCGTCGCCGCCGGCGCGGGCGTGCGCGCCGGGTCGGGCGAGCCGAAGCAGTTCCGATCCATCGCCGGCGTCCCGCTGCTGCTGCGCGCCCTGCGCCCGTTCACCTCACACCCCGAAGTCGCGCGCGTGACCATCGCACTGCCGGCAGGGATTGCCGACGATCCTCCCGAGTGGCTCCGCGCCGTGCGCGGCGAGCGGGTGGCGTTCGTGACCGGCGGTGCCACGCGTGCGGACTCCGTGCGCGCCGCACTGGGCGCGCTCACCCCGGACGTACAGATCGTCCTGGTCCATGACGCGGCCCGCCCGTTCGTCAGCCGGGAAACGATCGACGCGGTGATCGCCTGCGCCCGGAGCGGTGTGGGCGCGGTGGCGGCGGTGCCGATGAGTGACACGATCAAGCAGATCGGCCAGGGCGCCCGGATCGCACGCACCGTGGCGCGCGACACACTCTGGCGTGCGCAAACACCGCAGGGATTCCCCCGGCCGATGCTCGAGGCCGCCTACGGCCGGTTGCGGGGCGACGATCCGCCGCCCACCGATGACGCGGAGCTGTGCGAGCGCGCGGGGTTTCCGGTCAACGTTGTCGCGGACTCTGCGCACAACCTGAAGGTGACGACCGCTGATGACTTTCGTCTTGCCGAAGCGTTCGCCCGTGAGCTCCCGTGATTGCGATTCCGTTCACCACCACCGCCGAGGTCGAGGCGGCGCTTCCGCGCGTCGTGGCGCACCTCAAGGGGGGAGGACTGCTGGCCTATCCCACCGAAACGGTGTACGGGCTGGGATCCACGCCGCGGGTCGAAGACGTGCGGGCCCTGGCCCGACTGAAGGGGCGCCGCGCGGACAAGCCGTTTCTGTTGTTGGTGAGCGGCCGGCCGATGGCGGAGGAGCAGGGCCTGGCCTTCGGCGACGGAGCGAACGCCCTGGCGCGCGCGTTCTGGCCCGGTCCGCTGACCCTCGTGTTGCCGGGCGGCGGCGGACGGCTGCCCGACGAGTTGCGGGGGCCCGAGGGCGGGATCGCCGTGCGGTGGACGTCGCATCGCGCCATCGCGCGCCTGGTCTCCGCGCTCGACCACCCGTTGACCTCCACCTCCGCCAATCTTCCCGGGCAGCCGCCGGCCCCGGGAGCCGACGCGATCGTGCGCGATTTCGCGGCCGCGGTGGAGCGGGGGCAGCTCCTCGTGCTGGATGGGGGCGTGCTCGGCAACTCGCCGTCGTCTACGATTGTCGACTGCACCCAGACACCTCCCCGCCTGGTGCGCGAAGGCGCGATTACAGTTGCCGAGCTGCGGCGCGCGGCGGGCTCGCTCGCCCCATGATTCCATGAAACGGATTCTGTTGGTATGCACCGGCAACATCTGCCGCAGCCCATTGGCGGCTGCGCTGCTGCAGCGCGCGCTCGCGGATCGCGGGGTGCAGGAAATCGAGGTGTCGTCGGCAGGAACCGGGGCGTGGGATGGTGCGCCGGTATCGGAAGGCGCCTATCTGGTCGCCCTGGAGCAGGGGCTGGATCTGTCGGCGCACCGCGCGCGGCTGCTCACGCGCGACCTGGTCGAGCGCTCGGACCTCATTCTGACCATGGCACGCCACCACCGCGCTCGTGTTGATGAGCTCGGCGGCCAGGGCCACGTGTTCGTGTTCGGCGAATACGCCGGTCGCACGGGCGAGAGCGCGGAAGTGAGCGACCCATTCGGGGGCGACCTCAACGTGTATCGCGACACCTGCGTCGAGCTGACGGCGCTGGTCGCCACCGCAGTGGACCGCATTGTGACCGAAGCGGGACGTGGAGATCAGCGCTAAGACCCGCCTGCTGGCGGTGATCGGCGATCCGGTGCAGCACTCGCTCTCGCCGGCGATGCACAACGCCGCCTGCCGGGCGCTGGGCTTGGACGCCGTGTACGTGGCGCTGCGCTGCCCCGCCGCCTCGGTCCCTTCGCTGCTCTCCGCATGCGCGGCGATCGGTGCCGCGGGCAACGTCACCGTGCCGCACAAAGAGGCGGCAGAACGATGTCTTACGCGCAAAACAGATCTGTGCGCGCGTGTCGGCGCGTGCAATACGTTCTGGAGTGATCAGGGACAGCTGGTAGGGGACAACACCGACGTGGCGGGCGTGCTCGCGTCGCTCCGACAGCTCGGCGCGGACCGCGCTGCAAAGTGGCTCCTGATCGGCACGGGCGGCAGCGCCCGCGCCGTGGCGGTTGCCGCCGCTGATGCGCGCGCAGCGCTGTACGTGCTGTCGCGCGATCCCGCCCGGGCCGACCAGTTCGTCGCCTGGGCCAAAGCCCGCGGCGCAGACGCGCATCCCGCCCGCGGGGACGTGGCGCCGGAGGTGGCCATCAATGCCACACCGCTCGGGCTGAAAGAGACGGACCCGCTGCCCCTCGACATGTCGCGCATTCGGGGTCTGGAGGCTGCGTTGGACCTCGTCTACGCGCCTGGGGAAACCCGCTGGGTACGCCTATTACGGGCAACCGGGGTCACCGTTCAGGACGGCCGGGAGGTGCTGGTCCAGCAGGGGGCCGCGGCCTTCGTTCACTTCTTCCCAGGAGCCGATGCACCGATGGAGGTGATGCGGGCGGCGGTCAATCACGCCTTGCGTGCGTAGCGCCTTCGAGCAGCTCGTCCTGCCGGCTGAATGTCTATTGTGCCACAGTCTGCTCCCGTTCGACCGCTCGGCCACCCTCGTCTGCCAGGTGTGCCGGCATCGCTGGCGTCCCGTCGTTCCCCCCTGGTGCGCGCGCTGCGGCCAGCCGGAGCCCTCGTTCGGGCTGTGTCGTATCTGCCACGATTGGCCAGAGGCGCTGCACTGCGCCAGATCGGCGGTCTGGCTCGATGCCGCCGCACGTAGTGCCGTCCACGCGCTCAAATACGGCGGCCTGCCGCGGATCGCGGGCGACCTCACGGCCGCAATGGCGCGGGTCTCCCTTCCCGATATCGCAGCCGCTACCCTCGTTCCGATCCCGTTGGCGGCGCGGCGGCTACGGGCTCGGGGGTACAACCAGAGCGAGCGCCTCGCCCGCCATCTTGCCCCCCGGTGGGGGTGCCCGGTCCGCGAACTCCTCGTGCGCACCCGCGATACGGCAACGCAGACGGCGTTGACACCGGCCTTGCGCCTAGCGAATGTGGCGGGGGCGTTTCAAGTGCGGAGTGGGGAATGCGGAATGCGGAATGACGCTTCTCCCCAAACATTCCGCATTCCCCATTCCGCATTCCACATTGGTGCTCGTGGACGATGTTTTCACGACGGGCGCAACCCTAGCGGCGGCGGCCCGGGCCTTGCAGGACGCTGGTGCCCGGTCCATCATGGCCGTCACGTTCGGGCGAGCCGTCATCCCCGATTTCACATAAGGAGTGCCGCATGGCCGTTCGGGTTGGGATCAACGGGTTCGGTCGCATCGGGAGAAATGTCATACGCGCCGCGCTGAAGATGAAGCAGACGGCCGTCGAGTTCGTCGCGGTGAACGACATTACCGACCCCAACACGCTGGCGCACCTGCTGAAATACGACTCGGTGCACGGCCGGTTTCCCGCGAGCGTCGAGGTCCGCCAGGATGCCCTGGTAGTGGACGGCAAGGTCATCAAGGTGACTGCCATCAAGGAGCCGGAGAAACTTCCCTGGCGTGATCTCGGGGTCGACATCGTGCTCGAGTCCACGGGGCGATTCACCGATCGGGACGCCGCCGCCAAGCACCTCACGGCAGGCGCGAAGACCGTCGTCATCTCGGCACCGGCCAAGGGCGAGGACATCACCATCGTCATGGGCGTGAATCACCAGAAATACGATCCCGCCAAGCACAAGATCATTTCCAATGCGTCGTGCACGACGAACTGTCTGGTGCCGGTGGTCCGCGTCGTCATCGATAACTGGGGCTTCCGCCACGGCTTCATGACCACTGTCCACAGCTACACCAACGACCAGAACGTGCAGGACCTGCCGCACAAGGATCTGCGCCGTGCCCGCGCGGCCGCACTGAACATCATTCCGACCAGCACCGGCGCCGCCAAGGCGACGAGCCTGGTCATTCCCGAAGTGAAGGGAAAAATCGACGGCATCGCGCTCCGCGTTCCGACACCCGACGTCTCCCTCGTGGACCTGACCGCCGAAGTCGAGAAGAAGACCACGATCGAGGAAATCAACGCCGCATTCAAGAAGGCATCGCAAGGAGCGCTGAAAGGCGTCCTCGATGTGTGCGACGAGCCGCTCGTGTCGTCCGACTACATCGGGAGCCTGTTCTCGAGCGTCGTGGACTCAATGTCCACCAACGTGGTGGACGGCAACATGATCCACGTCTCCTCGTGGTACGACAACGAGATGGGGTACTCGGCGCGCTGCGTCGACCTCCTCGCCTACATCGCGAGCCGGTGAGCAAACGTTCGCTGCGGGACCTGCCGCCCGGGGCGCTGGACGGCAAGCGGGCGCTGGTGCGGGTGGATTTCAACGTCCCGCTCAAAGACGGTCGCGTCACCGACGACACGCGCATCCGCGCCGCGCTCCCCACCATTCGGTACCTGCGGGAGAAGGGGGCGCGCGTCGTCTTGCTCTCGCACCTGGGCCGGCCCAAGGGCGGCCCCGAGCCCGCATTCTCGCTGGCGCAGATCGTCAAGTCGCTCGAGTCTCTGCTCGGCGCGCCGGTGGAGTTCATCCCGACCTGAGCCTGGGCGCGAGCGTGACCCGTCGCCTGCCGCGGGGCGGCGTCGCGCTGGTCGAGAACACCCGCTTCTGGCCCGGTGAAGAAAAGAACGACCCGGCGCTGGCCCGGCAGCTGGCCGAGCTGGGTGACTTCTTTGTCAACGACGCGTTCGGCTCAGCACACCGCGCGCACGCGTCCACCGAGGCGGTGGCGCATCTGCTCAAGCCGGCGGTGGCCGGGATGCTGGTGGAGCAGGAGCTGCGCTATCTGGGCGAAGCGCTCACGCACCCCAAGCGTCCCTACGTGGCGGTGCTGGGCGGCGCCAAGATCTCCGGCAAGATCGACGTCATCGAGTCGCTGCTCCCGCACGTCGACCAGATCCTGATCGGCGGCGCGATGGCCAACACGTTCTTCCTCGCCCTCGATTTCGCGACCGGCAAGTCGCTCATCGAGCGCGACAAGGTGGAGCTCGCACAAAGCCTCATGGCCAGCGCGGGGTCAAAGCTGATCCTGCCGAAGGGTGTCGTCGTGGCGCCGAGCCTCGAGCGTGCCTCCGAGAAACGGGAAGTCGCTGCCGACAAGATTCCTTCCGACACGGCGGCGTTCGACATCGACAAGGCCACGCGGCTCGATTTCCGCGGCCGCATCCTCAAGGCAAAAACCATCTTCTGGAACGGCCCGATGGGCGTGTTCGAGACGCCGCCGTTCGATCAGGGCACCCGCGCGGTGGCGGAAGCTCTGGTCGAAGCGGGTAAGCGGGGAGCGATCACGGTAGTCGGAGGCGGCGATTCGGCCGCGGCCGTGCATGGCTTCGAGGACAAGTTCACCCACGTCTCAACGGGTGGTGGGGCATCGCTCGAGTTTCTCGAAGGGAAGCCGCTCCCCGGGGTCGCGGCCCTCGACGACGCGTGAGGCCGCTCCTATTCGCCGCTAACTGGAAGATGCATCTCGGTCCCAGCGACGCGCGCAGCTACTTCGAGACATTTCACACCCGGCACCGGCCCCAGCCGGGCCGCGAGGTCTGGTTCTTCCCCCCAGCAGTGTCCATCGAAGCCGCGGTCCGGGCAACGAGCGACCGGGCCGACGCCCGCGTTGGCGCGCAGGACGTGTACTGGGAGCCGAAGGGCGCGTTCACGGGGGCGATCTCGGTGCCCATTGCGGCCCAGGCGGGTGCCAAGGCGGCGCTGATCGGACACTCGGAGCGGCGCCACGTGTTCGGCGAGACCGATGCGGACACGCGCAAGAAGGTGGCCGCGGTGCTCGCCGGCGGTCTCGTGCCGATGCTCTGCGTCGGCGAGAAGCTGGCCGAGCGGGAAGCAGGCCAGACGCTCGCTGTCGTTACGCGCCAGCTGGCGGGCGCGCTCGACGGCATGGACGGCGCAACGCTCGATCAGGTGACCATCGCCTACGAGCCGGTTTGGGCGATCGGGACGGGACGGAACGCGACGCCTCAGGACGCGAGTGCCGTGCATCGGGAGATTCGCTCGTGGCTTACAGGCCACGGCGCGGCCCGCACCCGCGTGCTGTACGGCGGCAGCGTCAACCTCAAGAACATTGCGGAGCTCTTGGCCGAACGGGAGCTGGATGGCGTGCTGGTGGGTGGCGCATCGCTCGATCCCGACGCCTGGGCTCAGCTTGTGCAGACGCCCGTCGCCTGAGTACTTTCCACCCGCCATGTACACCTTCTTGCTCGCCGTGCTCGTGATCGACTCCATCCTGCTGACCGCCGCCGTGTTGTTGCAGGCGGGGCAGGGCGGTGGCCTGGCCTCGCTGGGCGGCGGCGGCGGGACGGACGTGTTCATGGGCGGCCGGCAGGCGGTCACCCTGCTGACCAAGGTCACCTGGTACTGCGCATCCGTCTTCCTGCTGATCGCCCTGACGCTGGCGATCATGTCGTCCCACTCGCGGGCACCAACGTCGGTGCTGCAGGGCGGCCTCCAGGCGCCGGCACCGGTGCAGAGCGCAACCCCTGCCGCTCCCGACCTCTCCGGAGCCCGCGACCCCCACCCCCCAGCCGGCGAGCCCGAAGACCAATCCGTAATCCGCTTCCGGCCTACGTGCTCCTCGAGGATGGAGCCTGGTTCCCCGGAACCGCGCCCTTCCCGTTTGAGTCTGCGTATGCCGAGGTCGTGTTCACAACCAACCTGTCGGGCTACCAGGAAGTCTTCACCGATCCCTCCTATCTCGGGCAGCTCGTCGTCATGACGGCGCCGATGATCGGCAACTACGGGATCAATCCGGACGACATCGAATCCGACCGGCCGCGCGTGGCCGGCGTGGTGGTCCGCGAACTGTCCCGCACCCCCTCCAACTGGCGGGCGACGGGAGCGTTGGGGGAATGGCTTGCGGCGGCCCAGGTGCCCATCATCGCCGACGTGGACACGCGCCAGGTCACGCGCCATATCCGCTCGCGTGGGGCGATGCGGGGCGTCATGGCGCTCGGCGTGGAGCCGACGGCGGAGACGCGTGCGGCGCTGACGGCAAGCCCGTCGATGGATGGACTCGACCTGGCCACCAGTGCCACCATCGACAAGGAGTACAGCGAGGGTCCAGCGAACGCGCGCTACCACGTGGTCGCCTACGACTACGGGATGAAGCGCAACATCCTGCGGTTATTCCTGGAGAACGACTGCCGGGTTACGGTGGTACCGGCCGCGACTCCGGCCGGGCGAGTGCGTGAGCTCGAGCCCAACGGCATCTTCCTCTCGAACGGTCCGGGTGACCCCGCGGCGGTGGGATACGCCATCGAGAACATCCGCAACCTGGCCGATGGCACGATCCCCATCTTTGGGATATGCCTGGGACACCAGCTGCTCGGGCTGGCGCTGGGAGGCCGGACCGTGAAGCTGCCCTATGGCCACCGGGGTGGTAACCATCCAGTGCGCGATCTCTCTACAGGGCAAGTACTTATCACGTCACAGAACCATGGATTCGCCGTCCAGGGAGACACGGCCGGGCGTGCCGGGTGCGAAGGCTCTTGAGGTGACGCACCTTAACCTCAATGACGGTACAGTCGAAGGGGTGCGGCATCGGGAATACCCTATTTTCGCGGTTCAGTATCACCCTGAAGCGTCGCCGGGCCCCCATGACGCACAGGGACACTTCCGCCAGTTCCTCCAAGCTCTTGACACTCAATAGGTAAGCCCGTATGATGTCCCCCGGCTTGGGTACCCTTGGAGCCCTTCAGGGGGAGTGGATGACGAAGGCCGATCTCGTCGAAAAGGTCACCGCGCAGATAGCCCGGACGGCGGGTCCCCTCATTTCCAAAAAGGACTGCGCCCGGGTCGTGGACTCGTTTCTGGACGCCATCAAGGCGGCCCTAGCCGAGCAGCACAATATCGAGATACGCGGGTTTGGAACGTTCAAGATCCGCCAACGTAAGACCCGCATGGCGCGCAACCCGAGGACTGGTGATCCGGTCGAGGTTGCTGCCCGCCCGGTCCCTGTCTTCAAGCCCAGCAAGGAGTTGCGCGCGATGGTCGCGGACGCGAGCGAACGCGTCAGCCCCTAGCACGGCGCGGCTCCGCGCAGTAACCACCTGCGGCTCCGGCGGTTCCGTCGGAGCCGCGCGCATTATGAGGAGAGCCCATCATGCGGTTCGGTCGGTCCCCTGTCACGCTCGCCGTCTCGCTGGTTGGTGTGCTCGCTGTGCCCCTGGAAGCGCAGACCGTGCGCTACGAGGTCTCCGTGGCGGCGTCGAGCGCCCACCTCTTTCACGTGAAGGCCGAGTTCCCAACCAGCGGCAAGGACACACTCTACGTGTCGCTCCCCGCCTGGAGTCCCGGCAACTACGAGATCCAGAACTACGCCCGCTACGTCAGACATTTTGCCGCGACCACGTCATCCGGTCAGACGTTGTTCTGGGACCGATCCGACAAACGGACGTGGCGCGTGACCACGGGCAGCCAGGATCGCGTGACGGTGACCTTCGACTATCTCGCCGACACGATCGACCTCTCGCTGGCGCGGCTCACCACTGATTTCGGGCAGTTCCTCGGGCACCAACCTGTTCCTGTACGAGCCCGGCAAGCTCGATCGCGCGGCCGAGGTGCGCTTTGCGCTCCCGGCCGGGTGGCAGGTGACGACCGCCCTCAAGGCATCGGGCGGGGGCGTGTATACCGCCGCCGACTATCACGAGCTGGCGGACGCCCAGACGTTCGTGGGGAAATACAGCGTCGACTCGATCAAGGTCGAGGGGAAGTGGATCCGGATCGCGCTCTGGCCCGGGGACTTCTATACGCCCGCAGTCGCGCGCAACATGCGGAGTGCGCTCAGCAAGATCGCCCAGACGCAGGACCGGCTGATGGGCGGCCCGCCCTACGACACCTATACCGTGTTCTTCAACGTCATTCGGGATCCGATCAGCTTCGGCGGCGGGCTGGAGCACAGCGCCTCGCAGTACGACATCATGCCGGTGATGGCGTTTGCGGACCCGGTGGGCAATCTGGGCGATTTCATGGCGCCGCTCCTGGCGCACGAATATTTCCATCTCTGGAACGTGAAGCGCGTGCGGCCCGCGACGATGTGGCCCTACGACTATGCGGCCGAGCAATACACCCCGCTGCTGTGGTGGTCGGAAGGCGTGACCGACTACTACGCCGACATCACGAATCTCCGGTCGGGCATCTGGTCCGACGAAGCGTTCCTCCACAACACCACTTCGGATATTCAGCAGGTCGAGGACGCGCCGGAGCCGTGGAGCGAAGAAGACGGGAGTGTGGCGACGTGGATCGACGAGGTATTCGTCAACAGCTCGCAATTGTACTACCCGAAGGGCGCGCTCACCGGCATGCTCCTCGACATCAGCATCCGCGATGCGACCGACAACGTCCACAGCCTCGACGACGTGATGCGCGCCCTCTATACCCGTCACTATCAGAAGGGGAAGGGATTCACGACGGAGCAGCTGCTCGCACTGCTGCGGGAGTTCGGGATGCCCGACGTGGACGACTTCTATCAGCGCTACATCAACGGGCGGGACCCGCTACCGTACGAGACGGTCTTTCCCAAGGCAGGGATCAGCGTCGCCAAGACCGTCACCAGCGTGCCGTTCATGGGCGTCGTGGCCCCACCCTCGGATGACGGCCGGTGGGTCGTGGAGCTGGTCGAGCCCGGCAGCGCGGCGCAGCTCGCGGGCGTCGCCGCGGGGGACGTGCTGCTCAAGATCGGCGACATCGATGTGCAAGGCGCGGACGATTGGAGCGGAGCCTTCCGCCGCCGCTATCAGGGCCAGGCGGGCGCGCCGCTCGCCATCACGGTACGGCGCGGCAATCAAACGGTGGCGCTCACCACCAAGGTGCAGGAGCACACCTCGACGTCGTTCTCGCTGTCGCGTACCGCCACGCCCACCGCCAAGCAGACCAAAGTCTGGCAAGGGCTGGCTGGTGGCGCGACAGGGAAGAACTGAGCGGTTCGGAGCCCGTGCGTGACCGCGCTCCACATCGCCCTGGTCGAGCCGCAGATCCCGCCCAACACGGGAAACATCGCCCGTCTCTGCGCGGTGACCGGAGCCTCGCTCCACCTCGTTGAGCCGCTGGGCTTCTCGCTCGCCGAGCCCGAGGTGAAGCGCGCAGGCCTGGACTACTGGGACGCGGTGGATCTCTGGGTGCACCGCGATTGGTCGGCGTTCCGCGACGCGGTGGCGCCGGAGCGCTGCCTGTATTTCTCGGCGCACGGGGAGCACTCGTATTGGGACGCGCCCTACCACGAGGGCGTGGTGCTCGTGTTCGGGAACGAAACCCAGGGCCTGCCGCAGCGCCTGCGCGAGGAGCACGCCGAGCGGTTGTACCGGATCCCGATGCTCGATGCCGCGCGCAGTCTCAACCTCGCGACCGCGGTGGGAATTGTGGCGTACGAGGCCATTCGCCAGCTGGCAGGGTCGGCGGCGTCGCTCGGTCCTTTGCTATCGCTGCGGGGCCGCACTTAAGTTTAGCCGTGCT
Organism: uncultured Gemmatimonadales bacterium; assembly: GCA_963844035.1. GTDB lineage: Bacteria > Gemmatimonadota > Gemmatimonadetes > Gemmatimonadales > GWC2-71-9 > AG25. Next base: position 370,670 of record CAWJMT010000003.1, on the reverse strand, counting down.
CAACAAGATCACCGTCGTCGGCGCGGGCAACGTGGGCGCCACGACGGCCCAGCGGCTCGCCGAGAAGCACCTGGCGCACACCGTCGTGATGGTGGACGTCGTCGCCGGGCCTCCCCCAGGGCAAGGCCCTCGATCAATGGCAGTCGGCGCCGATCGAGGGCTTCGACACCCGCATCATTGGTGCGAACGACTACGAGCCGGCCGCCGGCAGCGACGTCGTGGTCGTCACGGCGGGGATCGCGCGCAAGCCGGGGATGAGCCGCGACGACCTGGTCCGTACCAACGCCGACATCGTCGGCAAAGTCGCCTCGCAGCTCAAGCAGCACTGCCCGGAAGCCATCATCGTCGTCGTCTCGAACCCGCTCGATGTGATGTGCTGGGTGATGAAGCACGTCACCGGGTTCCCGCGCGAGCGGGTGATCGGCATGGCGGGCGTACTCGATACCGCACGCTTCCGTGCCTTCCTCGCGGAAGCCCTCGACGTCTCGGTCGAGGACATCGAGGCGATGGTCCTCGGCGGACATGGCGACACGATGGTGCCCCTCATTTCCCATGCGGCCGTCTCCGGGATCCCCGTCACGCAGCTGCTCGACCGTGCGACACTCGACGCCATCATCCAGCGCACCCGGGATGGGGGTGCCGAGATCGTCGAGTTCCTCAAGACGGGCTCCGCGTTCTACGCGCCCTCAGCAGCCGTCACGCAGATGGTGCAGGCGATCGCCGAGAACAAGCGGCGCATCCTCCCCTGTGCCGCCTGGCTCGACGGCGAGTACGGGCTGTCGGGGATGTATGTGGGAGTGCCCTGCAAGTTGGGGCGGAAGGGGCTGGAGCAGATCGTCCAGATCGAGCTCACGCCCGAAGAACGGACGGCCCTCGGCACGTCGGCCGAACATGTGAAGGAGATGATGGCGGTGGTGAAGTTCTAGCCCTCAGTAGGCTCGATTCTGTCGTGTGATGGCTGACGGCTGACGGCTGCCGTGAGGTAGTCTCTGTTCAATCTCGCAATAAAGTCCACGCTGATCTCCTTCGGGCACGCGCGCATGCATTCGCCATGGTTACTGCACGGCCCGAATCCCTCCGCCTCCATCGCGTCGATCATGTCGCCCACCCGCGTGTATCGCTCCGGCTGGCCCTGGGGCAGGAGGCCGAGGTGCGACACCTTGGCGGCGACGAACAGCATCGCCGAGGCGTTGGGACAGGCGGCCACGCACGCGCCGCAGCCGATGCATTGGGCGGCGTCCATGGCCAGCTCGGCCTCGGTCTTGGGCACGAGGATCGCATTGCCGTCGGGTGCGGAGCCGGTCCCGATCGAAACAAAGCCACCCGCCTGCACGAGGCGGTCGAGCGCGCCCCGGTCCACCATGAGATCCTTGACGACGGGGAACGCCTTGGCACGCCACGGCTCGACCCAGATCGCGGCGCCGTCGGCGAAATGCCGCATGTGCAGCTGGCAGGCGGTCGTGGCGCGGCGCGGCCCATGCGGCCGGCCGTTGATCACCATCCCGCAGGCGCCGCAGATCCCCTCGCGGCAGTCGTGGTCGAAGGCGATCGGCTCCTCGTGGCGCATCACGAGCTGCTCGTTGACGAGATCCAGCACCTCCAGGAACGACATGTCCGGACTCGCGTCGGGCACGTCGTAGGAGACGAACCGGCCCGGTGTCGCGGCGCTCGATTGACGCCAGACGTGCAGGGTGAGCCGCACTACTTGTAACTCCGTTCGGAAGGGTGAACGGCCTCAAAGGCGAGCGGCTCCTTGTGGAGCTCGGCCGGGCTTCCCACCCCGGTGAACGCCCACGCCGCCACGTAGGCAAACCGGGCGTCGTCGCGGCGGGCTTCCCCCTCGGGCGTCTGGAACTCCTCGCGGAAGTGGCAGCCGCACGATTCCTCGCGGTGCAGCGCATCCTGGCACATCAGCTCGGCGAACTCCATGAAATCCGCCACCCGGCCCGCGTGCTCGAGCGCCTGGTTCATGTCGGCGCTGCTTCCGGTGACGCAGAGGTCCTGCCAGAACTCCCGGCGTAGCGCGGCGACCCGCTCGGCGGCGCCCCGCAGGCCGCCGGCGCTGCGGGACATGCCACAGTGGTCCCACATCACCCGGCCGAGTTGGCGGTGAAGCTGGTCAGCGCTGCGCCGGCCGCGCACGGCGAGTAGCTGCTGTACGCGCGCGTCCACCTCGCGCTGCGTCTCGCGCACGGCGGCATGAGCCGCGTCGACCGGCTCGAGACGCGTCTGCGCGAGGTAGTCGCCGATGGTGTTGGGGAGAATGAAGTAGCCGTCGGCCAGACCCTGCATCAGCGCGCTCGCCCCGAGCCGGTTCGCGCCATGGTCGGAGAAATTCGCCTCGCCGATGGCGTACAGCCCCCGGATGGTGGTCATCAGGTTGTAGTCCACCCACAGGCCGCCCATCGTGTAGTGGGGCGCGGGATAGATGCGCATCGGCACCCGGAACGGATCTTCCGCCGTGATTCGCTCGTACATGTCGAACAGGTTGCCGTAGCGCTCCGCGATCACGTCCCGGCCGTTATGCTCGATCGCCCGGCTCAGATCGAGATACACGCCGTGCCCGCCCGCACCGACGCCCCGTCCCTGGTCGCACATGTCCTTGGCGCGGCGCGATGCGACGTCGCGAGGCACGAGGTTGCCGTAGCTCGGATACAGCCGCTCGAGGAAGTAGTCCCGCTCCGCCTCGGGGATCTCCGCGGCGGGGCGCGCGTCCCCCTGGCCCTGCGGCACCCAGATCCGCCCGTCGTTGCGCAACGACTCGCTCATCAGCGTGAGCTTCGACTGGTGTTCGCCGGACGCGGGGATACAGGTCGGGTGAATCTGCGTGAAGCAGGGGTTGGCGAACGCCGCCCCGCGTTTGTGAGCGCGCCAGATGGCGGTGACGTTGCAACCCTTGGCGTTGGTCGAGAGATAGAAGATGTTGCTGTAGCCCCCCGTGGCGAGGACCACGGCATCCGCCACATGGGCGTCGAGCCGCCCGGTGACGAGATCCCGCACGATGATGCCGCGCGCCGCGCCGTTCACTACCACGAGATCGAGCATCTCATGCCGCGCGTACATCTTTACCGCGCCGCGCCCGATCTGCCGCTCCAGCGCCTGGTACGCGCCCAGCAGCAACTGCTGGCCGGTCTGGCCCCGAGCGTAAAACGTGCGTGAGACCTGCACGCCGCCAAACGAGCGGTTCGCCAGCACGCCCGCCGTACTCCCGCGCGAACGGCACGCCCTGGCCCACGCACTGGTCGATGATGCTCGCGCTGATTTCCGCCAGGCGATACACATTGGCTTCGCGCGAGCGGAAATCGCCGCCCTTGATCGTGTCGGCGAACAGACGGAACACCGAGTCGCCGTCGTTCTGGTAGTTCTTGGCGGCATTGATGCCGCCCTGCGCGGCGATCGAGTGCGCGCGCCGGGGCGAATCCTGAAAGCAAAAGCAGGACACCCGGTACCCGAGCTCGGCGAGCGAGGCGGCGGCGGACGCACCGGCGAGACCCGACCCGACCACGATGACGTGGTACTTGGGCTTGTTCGCGGGAGCGACCAGCCGCACCGCCGCGCGGTGCCGCCGCCACTTCTCGTCGAGCGGGCCCTCGGGGATCCTCGCGTCCAGGTTCATGCTCACCGCACCACCCCCGCGAGCACGGCGACCGCGATCGCGATGTAGCCGCCGCCGATCGCGACGGCGACGGCGGCCGCAACGCCGCGCCGCCACCCCGAGGTCGGCGGCCGGTTCACCCCCAACGTTTGCAGGGCGCTCCAGAGGCCGTGATAGATGTGGAGCGCGACCGCGACCACAGCCACGACGTACGCGGCGGCAATGGGCGGCGCGCGCGAGGCTGGCGACGAGATTGTGATAGGCGTCGCCGGGAATGAAGCTGGGGTTGGCCGGGCCGAACGTGAGGTCGAGCAGGTGGTAGACGACGTAGCAGGCAATGACGATGCCCCCCCAGCGCATGCTGCGCGCCGCATAGGTCGTCTCGCTGGTTTCGAGAGTGCGGTAGCCCACCGGGCGTGCCTGCCAACTCGCACGGGTGACCGCCAGCGCCGCCCAGAGGTGTGCAGCCACGGACAGGAGGAGCGCGACCCGCAGACCCCACAGGATCTGCGCGCGCCCGAAAAATGGCGCCCCAACGGTGCGCAGGCCCTCAGCATAGGCATCGAACTTCTGCGGGCCCTCGAACACCTTGAGGTTCCCGAGCAGGTGAGCGACGACGAACAGGAACAGGACCAGCCCGGTCACGGCCATGATGATCTTCTTGCCGATCAACGAGCGCACGAAGCTTACGCGTCGGCGCATGGGGGCTCCGGAGAAGTGTGGGCGCGAATGGAACTAAACTTACTCGGGCGTCGGGCGGGGTGTGCTGCGCGGCGCGGGTGTGTGGCTGGGCTTGGCCCGGATGCGGCGCACGATCCCATTCCAGCCGCACTCGAGACACCAGCGCCGTTGCACGATCGGCAGCAGCCGGTCGATGAAACGATTCCGGATCGGAACCATCTCGACACGGCAGTGCGGACAGAGCGGGCCGGGAGGCAGCAGCCGATAGACGACCGCCACCACTATCGCCAGTCGCAGCAGGACCGTGCTGAGCAACACGACGACGATCAGCATACTTCCTCCATCCTACCCCAGCGGCCGGCCGCGTGCCACCTACGTCGGCTGACCCGACGCCACGAACTCGGCGATCCGCCGTTCCAGCTCGGCGAGCTCGACCGGCTTCACGAAGACCCGCTCCTCCGGAAGCGGGGTGCTGCCCGGCGCGCCGAGCTGGGATATGTCCCCCGACAAGAACAGCACCCGGGCGGCGAGCTGCGGCCGGTCGGTTTCCAGCGCCGCAAACAGGTCCATCCCGCTCATTCGCGGCATCCGCAGATCGGCCAGGATGACGTCCACCGGCTGGCCGTCGAGCAGCGCGAGCGCCTGCATCCCATCCCCCGCCTCGAAGACCTGGGCGCCCCTGCGGTTCAAGAACCTGGCCATGGGACGCCGCACCACTTCCTCATCGTCGACCAGCAGGATGCGTACTCCGGCGAGCCGCCGCAATGCCGCCGCCGCTGCCGGCGCGGCAGGACTCGGCGGAGCCGGCTCCGCCGCGGCGGCGACCGGGAGGGTCGCCACAAACAGCGTCTCCACTCCCTGACCGACGTGGAACACCAGGTCGCCCCCGGCGTCCCGCAGAATCTGGCGAGAGATATAGAGGCCGAGGCCGGCGCCGCGCCGCCCCTTGGTGCTGGCGAACGGGCGAAACAGGCGGCTGCGGAGGGCGGGAGCGACACCGGGCCCATTGTCCGCGACGGACAGCGCGACGTTGCCCGCCACCTCCCAGGTCGTCACGGTGAGGTTGCGTGGTGGTTTGATGGTCCGCAGCGCGTCGATCGCGTTCGAGAGCAGATTCACGACCATCTGCTCCAGCGCGCCCGCGTCACCGCGGACGGATGGCAAACCCGGATCGAGCCGGCTGTCGACCGTGATCTCGTCCACCCCGAAGCGGTAGGCGACGACGTCGAGTGCTCCGCGCACCACGTCGTTCAGGTTGAGTGTGCTCACCTGCCGCTGGGTGGGACGGACAAACCGGAGCAGGCCCCGCAGCAGCTTGGTCGCCCGTTGCGCCTGCTGGAGGATCTGCTGCATCTCGTCCCGCTGGCCGGGAGGCACGGCGGAATCGCCGAGGCGGCTCTCCGCCAGTGCGGCGATCGCCATCAGGGGATTGCCGACCTCGTGCGCAACGTCCGCCAACAGCTGGCCGGCCGCGGTGAAGCGTCCCTGCTCCTCGGCGCGGCCGAGCAGCACCTGGGTCATGTCGTTGAAATGCGTCCCGAGCCGCCCGATCTCATCCGAACCCTCGACCCGCACCTGCGTGTGCAGTTCTCCGTCGGACACACGCGCCAATCCGGTCTCGAGCGCGCTCAGGGGGCGCAGAATCCTCCGGCGGACGGTGATCACACCGAGCCACAGCAGCACCAGGCCAAGCGCCAGCCAGGAAACCGAGTCGCGCAGCACTTCCTCGGTCACCGCCTCGACCGCCTGCTGCCGCGCCAGCAGGTCACGGCGCGCGATCGACGCGACCAGCAGGCCCTGCCGGTCGGCGACGGCATCGAGTGAGTCGATCACCCGCAGGTGCGCGGCCGCGGCAGACCACCGCCGGCCCTCAATCAGGGCCGCCGTGGCCGTGAGCGCTGCGGCGGTCTGGGACAGCTGCGAATCGGCGCGGGCGAACTCACGGATCAGGGCGGAGGGAGCACCCCGAAGCTGGTGCGCCCGTGCCACGGCAGAGTCGCTCTCCATGAGCTGCCTCAGGCTATCCACCAGCGCCCGGCTGAGCGCGTGTTCGATGTTCGACGGCGCGCTCGGTCGCGTGCCGGGTGCGATCCACCAGGTCTACACGGCGAGCCAGGTCGGCGAGCAGCGGCACCACCGCCTCGGTGCCCTGCGCCAACTCCGACGCGGCTCCGCGTATCCGGAAGAACAGATATACCGGCAGTGTGCCGCCGTAGAGCGCCGCGATAGTGAACATCGCGACAAGCAGGGTGCGGACACTGGACCAGCGACCGGGGGCAGGCGACGGCAGGGTGAGGTTCGGGAGGGTCATGAGGTCGACACTTGGCTCCAATTTCGCGGTGCGTCGCGCCAGGCGCAAACCGGCCCCCGCCGCTCCACTAGCCGAGGGTCGTGATGGGCCGCTAACTTGCGCCGCCACGTGCTCACCGCCTCCACCCGCATCCCGACGCCCTTGGCCATCCGCGCGACCGCGCTGATCGCCCTCGCGACCATTCCGTACGGCCGGGTAAGCGCGCAGATGGGGTTTTCCCCTCCCTCGGCGGCGGTTCAGGCGACCCTCGAGCAGCGCCTGCTGGCGCTGGCCGACACAGCGAACCCGCGCCTCATGACGCGGGACTTGAGCGCCCGTCCCCACATGGCGGGAACGCATGCACAGGCGGACACCCGCGACTACGTGATCGGCAAGCTCCAGTCCTGGGGTCTCGAGACCTGGGTCAAGGAGTACTCGGTGTACCTGCCGCAACCCGAGATCGTCGCGGCGTGGGTGTACCAGAAGCGCGGTGTGCCGGCCGAGCGCCTGAAGCTCGCCGAACCGCCGGTGGCGGGCGATCCGACCAGCCTCGGTCCCCAGGTGCCAACGTTCAACGCCTACAGCGCCGACGGTGACGTGACTGCCCCCGTGGTGAACGTGAACTACGGGCTCGAGAAGGACTACCGGATGCTCGACTCGCTCGGTGTGAGCGTCCGCGGCAGAATCGCGATCGCGCGCTACGGCTATTCGTTCCGGGGAATCAAGGCGCGCGAGGCTGAGCGCCGCGGCGCGATCGGGCTCATCCTCTATTCGGATCCGCAGGACGATGGGTACTTCCACGGCGACATCTATCCGCGCGGACCGATGCGGCCCGCCGGAGGGATTCAGCGCGGGAGCATCCTGAACCGGAACGGGGATCCGACGACGCCCGGTTACCCGTCGGTCGCCGGCGCGCCCCGCGTCCCGGTGGAGTCGCTCGCCCTGCCGCGGATCCCGGTGCTGCCAATCGGCTACGGGAACGCGGAACGGATCTTCGCCAGACTGGGAGGACCGTCCGCCCCGGAAGGATGGCAGGGCGGCATGGGGCTGCATTATCACGTCGGCCCGGGGCCGGCGCGTGCCCGCCTTCGGGTGAAGATGCAGCGCGGAGCGCTGGCGTACCATCCCATCTGGAATACCTTCGCGATCATCCGCGGCAGTACCTACCCCGACGAATGGGTCGTCGTGGGCGCCCATCGCGATGCGTGGTCTCCTGGCGCCGCGGACAACGTCAGCGGGACGGTTTCGGTGCTCGAGTCGGCCCGCGCCTTCGCCGAGTTGGCACGCGACGGCATCCGACCCGCGCGCACGCTGCTGTTCGTCACGTGGGATGCCGAGGAGTGGGGGTTGATGGGCTCCACCGAGTGGGTGGAGGAGCAGGAGGATTCTGTTCGGACGCACGTCGTGGCGTACATCAACGAAGACGACGTCGCCAGCGGACTACGCTTCGCCGGCGCCGGCTCGCCCTCGATCAAGCCCTTCTTGCGCGAAGTGACCCGCGCGGTCCCCGATCCCCGGGGCGTTGGGACAATCTACGATGCATGGCTCGCCAGAGCCGGCGGCGACACGCTGGGCCTCCGGCTCGAAAACCTCGGCGGCGGCTCCGACTTCAGCCCGTTCAGCCACAACATCGGGGTGCCCTCCGGGACGCTCGCCCTGGGAGGTCCGAGCGGCGTCTACCACTCGATGTACGACTCCTACGAGTGGATGACGCGGTTCGGAGATCCCGGATACCGGGAACACCGCGCGGTGTCCCAGCTCGTCACGATCGCGCTGTCGCGGCTCGCGAACGCCGACATCCTGCCGTTTGACTATCAGGCGTTCGGGATGGAAATGATGTCGCTCGCCGCGCAGATCGACGTCGGGATCGCGGCGCGGCGCTGGAACATCTCGACCACCGCCTTGTGGCAGGCGCTGGTGGACTTCACCTACGCGGGCGACGCGTTCAACATCGCGCGGGACAGCGCGCTGGCCGTCGGCGTCGATCCCGCGCGTACCGCCCAGGCAAATCGCTGGCTGATGCAGGTGGAGCGCCGCTTGACCCGATCGCAGGGCCTCGTCGGGCGTCCGTGGTCTCGCAGCCTGCTGTTCGCGTCCGACATCGACAACGGCTACTCGACGATGGCGTATCCTTCGGTCCTGGAGGCGATCCGCTACGCGGACGCGACGACCACCGACCGCGAGATGGGCGACCTCGTGGGCCACATCCACCTGGCCCGCGACGCCGTGGAACACGCCACCGCCGCGCTGCGCTAGTGAGCAGCGTCGCGCCGCGACACGTTGGCGAGTGATTCGTTTGAGCGGAGGTCGGGGATGGCAACCGAAGCAAGCAACCGGATGAAGATCGTCATCTACTACGCCGCGTGGGCGATCGTCTGCACCGCCGCCGCGGGGCTCCTGCTCGCGCTCATCCACACCTGCGTGGTTCAGCTACGCCCCGGGCCGGTCCGGGCTGCTCCGCGTGCTGTTCGGCGACGCGATCACCGCGCTGGCCATCGCCGCGGGCCAGGGCGCGGTCGCGCTCCTCACCGGAAGCGTGCTGGCGCACTACGGCCGCGGGTTGCAGAGGCACGCGTGTTGCTGGGCCTGCTCCTGGGACTGTTCGATTTCGCGATGTATTTCGTTCAGATGGCGGTGCCACACGACCGAGCTGGGCTGGCTTCCCGACATCGCCATTCTCGTCGGCGCGACCGTGCTGGTCACGCTGTACGGCATGGCGCCGCGCAGCCCCGTCTGACCAGTCCGGAGCCGCAGCGCGCGTTGGACGAGGGCCTGGATCGGCGGCTCGCGGACCTGGGCCGCGCGCGTATGATCGCGCGGATCTGGGCGCACGACCCCACGGTCTGGAACGGCGACGCCCGGACCCCCGAGATCACCGATCGGCTCGGCTGGCTGCGTGTCGCGGACACGATGGCCGGAGAGACCGCCGCCCTGGCGGCGTTCGCGGACGACGTGCGAGCGCATTTCACGCGGGTCGTGTTGTGCGGCATGGGCGGCTCGAGCCTGGCGCCCGAGGTCCTGCGCCGCACGTTCGGCGCCACCGCCGGCTACCCCGTCGCTCGAGCGTGCTGGACAGCACCGACCCCAGAGCCGTCGGCGGCGCGATGCGCGACGGTGACCTGCAGCAGACGCTGTTCCTGATATCCAGCAAATCCGGGACAACACTCGAAGCGGACTGCCTCCTCCGGCACGCCTGGTCCCGCGCCGGCGGGCGCGGTGCGCAATTCGTGGCGATCACCGATCCCGGCACGCCGCTCGCCACACTGGCCGTCGAGCGTGGATTCCGGCGCCACTTTCTCAACCCGATCCCGAGATCGGCGGCCGCTACTCGGTGCTCTCCTACTTTGGGTTGGTGCCCGCGGCCCTGCTCGGCATCGACGTCGCGCGGCTGCTCGAGCGAGCGCGCAATATGGCGCTGGCCTGCGGGCCTGGTGTTGCCGCGGAGGCGAACCCGGCCGCCCGCCTGGGTGCGGCGCTCGGTGAGGCCGCCCTCGCTGGTCGCGACAAGGTCACGTTTGTGCTTTCGGCGGGCGTCGCGAGCTTCGGCCTGTGGGTCGAACAGCTGATAGCCGAGAGCACCGGCAAACAGGGAAAGGGCATCGTACCGGTGGTGGACGAACCATTGGGCGCGCCGGCGGCTTACGGCCAGGATCGGCTGTTCGTTTCGGTAGCGCTCGCCGGCGATGCGGACCCGAAGACCGCATCACGCCTCGCAGCGCTGGAGGCCGCCGGGCACCCCGTGGTGCGCGTCGCGTTGGCGGATCGCTACGACCTGGGCGGCGCGTTCTTCCAGTGGGAGTTGGCCACAGCCGTGGCGAGCGCGCTGCTCGGGGTCAACGCCTTCGATCAGCCGAACGTGGCCGAGAGTAAAGCCAACACGAGCGCGGTGCTCGAGCGGCGCGCGGCATCGTCGCCGGCCGCGAGCGGCGCCGATCTCGACCGATTTTTCGCGGGCGTCAAGCCGGGGGACTACCTCGCCCTCATGGCGTACGTTCCCCCGACGCCCGCGTACGATCGTCGCCTCGAGCGCCTCCGGCGCCGGCTGCGGGACCGGCTGACGGTGGCGACGACGGTCGGGTATGGCCCGCGCTTCCTGCACTCCACGGGACAACTGCACAAGGGTGGGCCACCGATCGGGCATTTTCTTCAGATCACCGAGCGCGCGCCGCAGGACATCGCGATCCCCGGCAAGCCGTTCACGTTCGGGGCGTTGGAAGCGGCGCAGGCGGAGGGAGACCTGCTTGCTCTGCGCAGGCTGGGCCGGCCCGCCCTGCGACTCCGGGGATTGGATCTCTTGGCTAAAGCTTTGGAAGCGTGATCCCCGTCTGGGCCTGGTACTTACCCTTCTTGTCCGCGTAGCTCTGCTCGCACTCGTCCCCCTCGTCCGCCGTGAAGAACAACACCTGCGCAATGCCTTCGTTGGCGTAGATCTTGGCGGGCAGGGGAGTGGTGTTCGAGATCTCGAGCGTCACGAACCCTTCCCACTCGGGCTCGAGCGGCGTGACGTTGGTGATGATCCCGCAGCGCGCATAGGTGCTCTTCCCCACGCATACCGTCAGCACGTTGCGGGGAATGCGGAAGTACTCGACCGAGCGGGCGAGCGCGAATGAGTTAGGAGGGACGATGCATACCGGGCCGCTGAACTCGACGAAGGACCGGGAGTCGAACTGCTTGGGGTCCACCACCGCCGAGAGCACGTTTGTGAAGATCTTGAACTCGGGGGCCACCCGCATGTCGTAGCCGTAGGACGACACGCCGTACGAAATCACCCCCTCGCGGACCTGGCTGTCCGCGAACGGATCGATCATGCGGTGCTCGCGCGCGAGGCGGCGAATCCAGCGGTCGGACTTGATGGACATGGGCGGGCAATATATCGGCGCTACCGACACTTACGCCACTCCATTTCGGTTGACAAGGTCCCGGGAACGAGCGACTTTTCCCGGCTCGAACCCATGCACCAACCCTACGTTTCCTTCCTGTTGCTGCTGGTGTTCGTCGTGGCGAACGCCGCCCTCTTGATTGGGCTCTCGCATTTCGCCGCCCCGCGGCGGCCCACTCCGACCAAGTTGGCGCCGTACGAGAGCGGCATGCCGCCGCTCGGCGATGCCCACGAGCGGTTTTCGGTCAAGTATTACCTCGTCGCGATGCTGTTCATCGTGTTCGACATCGAGACGGTATTTCTCATTCCGTGGGGCGTGATCTACTTCGGGAGCGGCGACGCGGCGGCGGCGGGCGGGGGAGGGCCAGGAATGGGGTTTCTGCTGGTCGAGATGCTGGTGTTTCTCGTGATCCTGTTCGTGGGGTACATCTACGTCTGGAAGCGGGGCGCTTTTCAATGGGACTGAGCGCGTGAGCCGGCCCGTCACCGGGAATCGCGCGACGAGGTAACACGATGAAACATGTAATGGAGTCCAAGGAAATCGACGGGCAGAGCCCCAACTGGATGCTGGCCCGCCTCGACGATCTCGTGAACTGGTCGCGTGCGAACTCGTTGTGGCCGATGCCGTTCGGCACCGCGTGCTGCGCGATCGAGTTCATGGCCACGGCGGCGAGCCGGTTCGATTTTGCGCGGTTCGGCATGGAACGCCAGGCGTTCAGCCCGCGCCAGGCCGACGTCCTGATCTGCGCCGGCCGGCTGCCATTCAAGCTCGCCCCCGTCATCCGGCGCGTGTACGACCAGATGCCCCAGCCAAAATGGGTGATCTCCATGGGTGCCTGCGCTTCGACGGGCGGCATCTTCGACAACTACGCCATGGTCCAGGGAATCGACACGATCGTCCCCGTCGACGTCTACGTACCCGGCTGCCCGCCCCGGCCCGAGGGGCTGTTGTACGGCATTCTGCTCCTCCATAAGAAGATCAAGGGCGAGTCATTGCTCGACCGCGGGCTGCGCGACGAGCACCCGCTCGACGAGAAGGGCCTGCGGCTGCCCCCCGAGCAGATCGACGAGATCTCGGAGCCCTTCGGGAACTCGGTTCACCAGTTCCGGTCGGCGTGAACCCCAGCGTCGACGCCCTGCGAGCGACCTTCGGCACCGCCATCGGCCGCGCAGTGGTTGCGCGCGACGGTGAGACGGTGGTGTATGTCCACGGGGAGCGGCTGCGCGATGTGATGCAGTGGCTCCGCGACACCCCCGGACAGCGCTACGACTACCTCGTGGACGTGACAGCCGTCGAATACCGCGACGGCGGTCGGCCGCTCGAGGTCGTGTATTTTCTCCGCGCGCTCGAGCGCCGGGTCGATCTGCGCGTCAAGGTGGAGCTCGATCCCGCGGAACCCCTGGCCGTCGATTCCGTCGTGCCGCTCTGGAACGGCGCCAATTGGCTGGAGCGGGAAGTGTTCGACATGTTCGGGATCACATTTCGCGGCCACCCCGACCTGCGGCGCATCCTGATGTGGGAGACGTACGCCGAGGGTCATCCGCTCCGCAAAGACTTCCCGCTGCGGGGACGGTTCAGCCGCGCCGAGCAGGTGCGCCAGGCGCTCGCGGCCAATCCTGAAGCACACTACTCGATGGAAGAGCTGTCGCTCGCCGAAGCGTACCAGGAGCTCCCGCCGGACATGAAAGAACGCCTCCGCAAGGGCGAGCGCGGCAAGCTGCCCTTCTCCGAATGAGCAAGCGGACCGTCGAGCTCGAGCTCGCGACCCCCGGACACGATGCCCTGGGCCGGCCGGCCCGCATCCCGTTGGGCGTGGCCGAACCCGTGAGCGCACCCGCGGAGCGGGCTGCCGAGCCCGGGCTGGGTGGCGAGCAGATGCTCATCAACATCGGCCCGCAGCATCCTGCGACGCACGGCGTGCTGCGGCTGGTGGTGGTGCTCGACGGGGAAACGGTGGTGCGCGTCATCCCGCACGTCGGGTACCTGCATTCGGGCTTCGAGAAGCTTGGCGAGTACCGCCACTACAACCAGATCATCCCGCTCACCGACCGCACCGACTATCTGTCGCCGATGGCGAACAATGTGGGTGTGGCGCTCGCCGCCGAGCGGCTGATGGGGATCGAGATCACCCCGCGCTGCACGGTGCTGCGCGTCATCGCGTGCGAGCTGAGCCGCGTCATTTCCCATCTCGTGTGGCTCGGCACCACCTCGATCGACCTGGGCGCCTTCACGCCGTTTTTGTGGGCCTTCCAGCAGCGCGAGCGCGTTTACAACCTCCAGGAGATGTGGACCGGCGCGCGGCTCACCACCAGTCTCACGCGGGTGGGCGGTCTCATGGCCGACATCCCCACCGGATTCACGGACGGCTTACGCGACTTCGTCGCCACATTCCCCGCGACGCTCGATGAGATCGACAAGGTGCTCACGCGCAACGCGATCTGGGCGGGGCGAACGCAGGGGGTCGGCGTGATGACCGCCGCCGAGGCGATCAACCACTCGCTCTCGGGACCGATGCTCCGTGCCAGCGGCGTGGCCTACGACGTGCGCCGCGACAAGCCCTACCTCGGCTACGAGACGTACGAGTTTGACGTCCCGGTGGGCGAGCACGGCGACGTGTACGACCGCTACCTCGTGCGTCTCGAGGAGTGCCGTCAGTCCACCCGCATCCTGGCGCAGGCACTCGACCGCCTTCCCGACGGTCCCATCAACGTGGACGATCCCCGCGTGATCCTGCCCGCCAAGTCGCGCGCCATGAGCGACATGGAGGCCATGATCTATCACTTCAAGCAGGTGATGGAAGGTGTGAAGGCGCCGCTCGGCGAGGCGTACGTGGGGATCGAGAACCCGAAAGGCGAGCTCGGGAACTACTTCGTCTCGGACGGCACCGCCAAGCCGGTGCGCTGGCGCATCCGTCCGCCCTCGTTCATCAACCTGTCCTCGCTCGCGAAGATGGCGGAAGGACACCTGCTGTCGGACCTGATCGCGATCAACGCGTCGGTGGACATTGTGATGGGCGAGGTGGATCGATGAGCGAGACGGCGCTGCACGACGCCGCAGAGGTGTCCGCTCCGGTCTTTACCGGTGAGGTACTCGAGCGCCTGCAGGAAATCCTCCCGCGCTATCCCACGAAGCAGGCGGCGCTGCTCCCGGCTTTGTGGCTGGTGCAGGAAGCGCGCGGCTGGATCTCGGATCGCGACATGGCCGAAGTCGGCGAGGTTCTGGGCATCACGCCGGCGTATGTCCGCGGCGTGGTGACGTTCTACACGATGTACCACCAGCACCCGGTGGGCACGAATTTCGTCCAGGTGTGCACGACGTCCCCGTGCCACCTCTGCGGCTCGGCGGACGTGGTGAAGGCGTTGCTCGAGCACACGGGGGCCAAGGAGCTCGGGGCGACGAGCCCCGACGGAAGGTGGACCATCATCGAGGTCGAGTGCCTGGGCGCATGCGGCTTCGCCACGCCGGTGCTCGTGAACGATGACTTTATCGAAAGCGTGACGCCGGAGCGTGTTCCGGACCTCGTGAAGCAGTACCGATAGCCATGGGTTATCCGCACAAGCCGCATCCCCGCGAGACAGTCGTGCTGTCGCAGTATTTCGGCGACGCCGAGGCGCGCACCTACAAAGGGTGGGTGAAGCGCGGCGGCTACCAGGCGCTGGAGCGCGCGCGCGCCCTGCCACCGGCGGGGGTGGTGGAGGAAGTGAAGAACTCGGGGCTGCGCGGTCGCGGCGGAGCGGGGTTTCCAACGGGCGTCAAATGGTCCTTCATGCCCAAGGAAAAAAAGAAGGCCCACTACCTCTGCGTGAACGCCGACGAGTCGGAGCCGGGCACTTTCAAGGACCGCGAGATCATGCGCTGGACGCCGCACGCGCTGCTCGAGGGCACCTTGATCGCGATGCATGCGATCCAAGCCGAGGTCGGGTACATCTACATCCGCGGCGAGTTCACCGAGCCGCTGGCGGTAATGGCCCAGGCGTTGGCAGAGGCCGAGGCGGCCGGAGTGCTCGGAAAGCAGAAGGTCCATCTGCACCGCGGTGCGGGCGCCTACATCTGCGGCGAGGAAACCGCCCTGATGAACTCGCTCGAAGGCAAGCGCGGCAACCCGCGGATCAAGCCGCCGTTCCCGGCGGCGGTCGGCGTGTTCGGCATGCCGACGACGATCAACAACGTCGAGACGCTCGCCGCCGTCCCGCCGATCCTGAAGCGCGGCGCGGACTGGTACAAGGCGATGAGCCTCTCCAATCCGAAGAGCACCGGGACCAAGCTGTTCTCGGTGTGCGGGCACGTGCGGCAGCCGGGCAACTACGAAGTCACGATGGGGTTCCCGCTCAAGGATCTGGTGCACGAGCTGAGCGGCGGGGTGCGTCCGGGGCGGACCCTCAAGGCCTGCATCCCGGGCGGATCGTCGGTGCCGATTCTCAATCGCGACGAGACGGAGAGCTGCCTGCTCGACTACGAGGGCTGCGTCGAGAAGGGCACGATGCTCGGGTCGGGCGGCGTGATCGTATTCGACGACACGGCCGACATGGTCTACGAAATCATGCGCTTCGCCCGGTTCTACGCGCACGAGTCCTGCGCCCAGTGTACGCAATGCCGCGAGGGCACCGCGTGGACGGTGAAGATCCTCGAGCGCATGCTGGCGGGGCAGGGGAAGACGGAAGACCTCGACCTCCTGCTGGAGCTGTCGGACAACATGACGGGCAAAACCATCTGCGTCCTCTCCGATTCCTGCGCCGCGCCGGTCGTCAGCGGGATCAAGAAATTCCGCAGCGAGTTCGAGGACTACATCGCGGGGCGGAAACAGCCGGTGATGGTCGCATGAGGCGGGACGAGGGAAGGGGGACGGGGGAAGGGTAATGCCTGAAGAGCTGATCAATCTGATCATCGATGGCACTCCCGTGAGTGTCCCCAAGGGCACCCTCGTCATCGAGGCCGCCAAGCAGACCGGCGTTCTCGTGCCGCACTATTGCTACCACCCGGGACTCCCCGTGGCGGGCGTGTGCCGCATGTGTCTCGTCGAGATCGAAAAGGCGCCCAAGCTGCAGATCGCCTGTTCCACGCAGGTGAGCGAGGGGATGGTCGTGCATACCCAGTCCGCGCAGGCGAAGGCGGCCCGCACGGGGGTGCTCGAGCTGCTGCTGATCAATCACCCCCTCGACTGCCCCATCTGCGACCAGGCCGGCGAGTGCGAGCTGCAGGACTTCACGTTCCAGGAGGGGCGGCCGTCCAGCCGGTTCAGCCCGACGTACGCCAAGCGATTCAATCCGGTGGAGGATTTCGGACCCGACGTCCTCTACGTTCCCAATCGCTGCATCCTGTGCACGCGCTGTGTGCGCTTCATGGAAGACGTGGTGCAGGAGCCGGTCCTCAATATTTCCGAGCGAGGCGACCGGGCCTACGTGGGCATTCACCCCGAGGCCCGCCTCGACCACTCCTGGGCCGGGAATGTGGTGGACCTCTGCCCCGTGGGGTCGCTCCTGTCGAAGGACTTCCTCCACAAGGCGCGCGCCTGGGAGCTCGACAAGACCGCATCGGTCTGCAGCGGCTGCTCGCAGGGGTGCAATGTCACTCTCGACACCCGGGACAACGTGGTGGTGCGCATCCGGCCGCGGCCCAACCTGGCGGTCAACAGCTACTTCATGTGTGACCACGGCCGCGCGAACTACCGCTGGCTGAACCGCGGCGATCGCATTGAGGCGCCGCTGGTGCGCCACGCCGACGGGACGCACCGCGCCGTGGACTGGGATGAGGCGATCGATCGGGCGGCCGAGATCCTGCGCGGCGTCGGCGGGACGGCGGTCGGACTCGTTTCCCCGCGCGCGTCGACCGAGGCGCTGTACCTGGCCCGCGCGTTGTTTGCCGACCTCGACTGGACCGGGTCGTTCCAGGTCGTGATGGGTGACGAGGCACCGCTCGCCGGCGTGCCGAATTTGGCGCTGCGCGCCGAACGGGTTCCCAACGCGCGCGGCGCAGAGCTGCTGGGGTACAACCGCGACTATCCGGCCACCCTCGCCGCCGTCGAGCGCGCGGCGGTCGCCCTCGTGCTCGACGATCCCCAGGTTGCCGCGCGACCGGCGGGCGCGCTCATCTATCTGGGCACCGTGCTGCCGGACGATGCGGGAGCGGCGGTGCGCGGAGCGGATCTCGTGCTGCCGATCGCGAACTTGGCGGAAGAAGAGGGCACGTTCGTCAATCGCGACGGACGGGTGCAGCGTTATTGGCAGGCCAGGCCCGCCCCGGGCATGGCCCAGCCGGCCTGGTGGGTGCTGAGCGAGATTCTCGCCGCGCTGGGCCGGGGACCGCATCTCGCCACGGCCGCGGACGCGTTCGAGCGCATGGCCCAGGATGTCGAAGCGTTCCGAGGGTTGAGCTACAGTGGCCTCGGGTTTGGCGGACGGGTCGTGCTCCACGGCAGCGGGGTCGGGGTGCCCGCATGACGTTCTTCCTGATCGCGTCGATCGCGAAGATCCTGGTGGTGTTCACCGTCATCATGGTCGGGGTCGCGCTGCTGACGCTCGCCGAGCGGCGCATCTGCGCCTGGATGCAAGACCGGCTGGGACCCAACCGCGTCGGCCCGGAGGGCCTGCTGCAGCCCGCGGCCGACGGCCTCAAGAATCTCCTGAAAGAAGAAACGCTGCCGGCCCAGGCAGACCGTCTCCTGTTCATGCTGGCGCCGGCGATCACCTTCGTCCCCGCGCTGCTCACGATGGCCGTGGTGCCGCTCGGTGCGCCGCTGCCGACGCCCTGGGGCGACGTACCGCTCGTCGTCGCGGACCTCCCGGTCGGGTTCCTGTACATCCTGGCGATCACCTCGCTCGGGGTGTACGGTATCGTGCTCGCCGGCTGGGCCTCCAACAACAAGTACTCGTTGCTCGGCGGGCTGCGCTCCAGCGCGCAGATGATTTCCTACGAAATCGCGCTGGGGCTGAGCACCGTCGCCGTGTTGCTGCTCGTCGGCAACGTGACGCTCTCGGCGGTCGTGGAGCGGCAACAGCACTCGCTGTTCACCTGGAACGTGTTCCCCCTCGGAGTCGCGTACTTCATCTTCACGGTCGCCGCGTTTGCCGAGACCAACCGGCTGCCGTTCGACCTGCCGGAGGCAGAGGCAGAGTTGATCGCGGGCTATCACACGGAGTACAGCGCGATGAAGTTCTCGATGTTCTACATCGCCGAGTACGCGAGCATGGTGACGGCGTCGGCCTTGATGGCGACGTTGTTCTTCGGGGGCTGGGATATCCCCTTCACGCACTGGGATGACGTGCCGCCCTGGACGGTTGTGAAGACGCTGGCCACGGTCGCGGCCTTCTCCGTCAAGGTCGGGTTCTTCCTGTTCCTCTACATCTGGGTGCGCTGGACGCTGCCGCGGTTCCGCTACGACCAGCTCATGGCGCTCGGCTGGAAGGTGATGCTCCCCCTCGCCCTCGGTTACCTGGCGGTGCTCGCCACCGCGATCTGGGTGCTGCACGACCAGCTGGGGTGGGCGTACGACTCGCGCTTCGCGCTCGCGTTGTTCGGGATGAACGTCCTCGTGGCCATCCCGCTCTTGTTCGTGCTCGACCGCGGGCGCCTCGTGGCCCCTTCCGTCGCTGAGGAGCAAGCCTAGATGACGATCGGCGTGAAGATCCTCAAGCGGCCGACGGCCGAGACCTCGTACCTGCGCGCCACGCTCAAGGCGATGGTGCTCACGCTGCGTCACATCTTCCGGCCCAAAGTGACGATGCAGTATCCCGAGGAGAAGAGCAGCAAAGATTGGACGATCTCCGCCCGGTGGCGCGGAACGCACCGCATGCTGACCGACGAGCAGGGACGCGCCAAGTGCGTGGCGTGCGGTTTGTGCCCCCAGATCTGTCCGGCGAACTGCATCAAGCTGGTGCCCGGCGAAGACGACCAGGGGAACCGCTACCCGCTGATCTACGAGATCGACGAATTCCGTTGCGTCTTCTGCGGCTACTGCCAGGAGGTGTGTCCGGAAGAGGCGATTCACGTCGGCGTGCACTACGAGAACTCCGAATACTCGCGCGATCGCTTCGTGTACGACCTCGAGCGCCTGTGCGCGCAAACCCACGCCGTCTCCACGTTGTGGGATCCGTCCGATCCCAAAGGCGAGTAGTGTGCCCGCCACACTGATGCTGTTCTGGACGTTCGCCGGAATCGCGGTGGCCAGTGCGGTGCTGTGCATCACCCGCACGAGCCCGGTGGCGAGTGCGCTCTGGCTGGTCATGACGCTGTTCCAGATCGCCGCCCTGTTCGTGATGCTCGACGCACAGTTTCTCGCAGTGCTTCAGGTTCTCGTGTACGCGGGCGCGATCATGGTGCTGTTCCTGTTCGTGATCATGTTGCTGAACCTGGGGCGGCTCTCGCTCACCGACATCAAGGGTCCCGTCGGCCTCGGGCTCGCCGCCTTTCTGGCCGGGGCCCTCGGGCTCCAGCTCTTCATCGTGGCGCGCACCGCTCCGCCGGCCGACCTGACGCTGCCTCCGGGCGCGCTCGCGGCGGCCGAGCACTCGCAGGGCATGGTCGGCGCAATCGCCTACCCGCTGTTCAGCACGTACCTCGTGCCGTTCGAGATCACCAGCGTGCTGCTGCTCGCCGCCATCGTGGGCGCCGTCGTGCTCGCCAAGCGTCACATCTGATGCTCCTCGGCCCTTCGCTGTTCGTGTCCGCAGTGCTGTTCACCGTCGGCGTCGCCGGGGTGCTGCTGCGCCGCAATGCCATCGTGATCTTCATGTGCGTGGAGCTGATGCTCAACGCTGTGAACCTCACCTTTGTCGCCCTCGCGCAGTCGCTCGGGGTCGGGGGGCAGATCTTCGTGTTCTTCGTCATGGCCGTGGCCGCCGCCGAAGCGGCCGTGGGACTCGCGATCATTCTCGCCCTGTATCGTCACCGCCGCAGCGTGAACATCGACACCATCAACCTGTTGAAGGGGTGATGGCCGACGGCCTGATGGTCGCAGCCGCGGACGCAGGCGTACAGCGCCTGCTCTGGACGGTGCCCGCGCTGCCGTTCGCCGGGTTCGTCCTGAACGGCCTGCTGGCCTTCTGGCGCCCCAAAGCCAAAGCCGCCGTGTCCGTCATTGGCGTCGGCAGCGTGGCGGCGGCTTGCGTGAGCGCGGTGTGGCTGGTGTGGACGCTGCACGGCCATCCCCCCGCCGAGCCCCTGGTGTTCCGGTACTGGTCCTGGCTGCCCGTGGCCAACCTGCAGGTGGATGTGGCCTTGCAGCTCGACTCGCTCTCGGCAGTGATGATTCTCGTGGTGACGGGCGTCGGCACGCTGATCCACCTCTACAGCGTCGGCTACATGCACGACGATCCGGGGTACGCCCGCTACTTCGCGTATCTCAACCTGTTCGTGTTCTTCATGCTGACGCTCGTACTCGGCGCCAACTTCCCCCTCATGTTCGTGGGTTGGGAGGGCGTCGGGCTGTGCTCGTACCTGTTGATCGGGTTCTGGTTCACCGAGAAGATCAACGCCGATGCCGGGCTCAAGGCGTTCATCGTCAATCGCATCGGGGACTTCGGGTTCCTGATCGCGATGTTCCTGATCTTCCAGCACACCGGTTCGCTCGACTTCACGACGGTGTTCGCCAAAGCGCCCACCACGTTCGCGGTCGGCGATCGGGCCGTGACCGCGATCGCCCTGTTTCTGTTCCTCGGTTGCGCCGGGAAGTCCGCGCAAATCCCCCTGTATACCTGGCTGCCGGACGCCATGCAGGGACCCACGCCCGTGTCGGCGCTGATCCACGCGGCGACCATGGTCACCGCTGGCGTCTATCTCGTCGCCCGCTGCGGCGTGCTCTTCGCGCTGTCGCCGACGGGGAGCGCCGTGGTGGCCGGGCGTCGGGGCGTTGACGGCGCTGCTTCGCCGCGTCGGTCGGTCTCAAGCAGTGGGACATCAAGAAGGTGCTCGCCTATTCGACGATCTCGCAGCTCGGCTACATGTTCTTGGGCGTGGGCTCCGGCGCGTACGCGGCCGGCGTGTTTCACCTCGTGACCCACGCCTTCTTCAAGGCGCTGCTGTTTCTGGGTGCGGGGAGCGTGATTCACGCCATGCATCAGGCCTACCATGCCACGCACGCGCACGAGGACGCCCAGGACATGCGCAACATGGGCGGCCTGCGCGCCTTTCTTCCCTGGACCTGCGGCCTGATGTGGGTCGCGACGCTCGCGATCGCCGGCGTCCCGCCGTTCTCGGGATTTTTCTCGAAGGACGCCATCCTCGGTGCGGCATTCGCGCGCGGAGCGGTCAATCCCCTGTGGTATGCGTTCTGGGCGTTGGGCGTGACGGCCGCACTGCTGACGGCGTTCTACATGACGCGTCTGATGCTCTACACCTTCCACGGCCCCAACCGGACCGGCGAGAAGGCGGGCGCCCACCTCCACGAGGCGCCGCCGGTGATGACGGGACCGCTCGTGGTGCTGGGGATGCTCGCGGCCGCCGGCGGCGCGCTGAACCTGCCGCAGTTGCTCGGCGGAACCGCGCCGCTCGAACATTGGCTCGAGCCGTTGACCGAAGCGGCCGCGCACATCAGCGCAGTCCCGGCGCTGTCCCACGGCGTCGAATGGGCGCTCATCGTGCTCGCGGTGGCGGTCGCGGCGGCCGGCATCGTCGCCGCCTGGCGCCTCCTGCCGTTTGAGCGCCTCGTGCCCGCGCGGCAGGCAGCGGCGGAGCAGGGATTCGCGCGCATCCTGGCGAAGGCGTACTACGTCGACCAGATCTACGACCGCGTCATCGTGCGGCCGATCGTGTGGCTGTCGCGCGAGGTCCTGTGGAAGTGGATCGACCAGCGCGTGGTGGACAGCGGCGGGGTGAATGGTGTGGCGCGGGTCTCCCAGGTGCTCGGCTGGCTGGGCAGCCGGCTGCAATCGGGGGAGCTGGGCCTGTACGTGGTCCTGTTCGTTGCGGGCGCCGTGCTGTTGCTCGGGGCGGTGGGCTAACCCGTGTACAACGACTGGGTGTTGCTGGCGCTGCTCCTCTGGCCGGTGGCCGGCGCTCTGGCCGTGCTCGCCGCGCCGGACCGCTGGGCCAAACACATCGCGCTCGCCGCAGCGCTGCGTCGAATTCGCCATCTCGGTCCCGATGTGGTGGACCTTCGTGCCGTCCGGCGGGATGCAGTTCCGGTTCGACGTGCCCTGGGTGCCGGCCTGGGGCATCCGGTTCACCGTGGGCGTGGACGGGATCTCGCTGTTCCTCGTACTCCTGACGACCCTCCTGGTCCCGCTCACCGTGCTCGGCAGCTACGCCACCATCACGACGCGGGTGCGCGGCTACTACGCGCTGCTTCTGGCGTTGACGTCGGGAATGATCGGCGTTTTTGTCGCGCTCGACCTGTTCCTGTTCTTCGTGATGTGGGAAGTGATGCTCATTCCGATGTATTTCATCATCGGCGTGTGGGGGGGTGACGGGCGTCTGTACGCCGCCCTGAAGTTCTTCGTCTACACGATGCTCGGCTCGATGCTCATGCTGGTCGCCATCCTCACGCTGGTGCATCTGGTCCATCAGCGCACGGGGGTGTACTCGTTCTCGTACGAGCATCTGATGACCGGGCTCGGCGATCTGGGACCGCGCGGCTACTGGCTGTTCGGCGCGTTCTTCCTCGCGTTCGCCATCAAGGTCCCGGTGTTCCCGTTCCACACCTGGCTCCCCGACGCTCACACGGAGGCGCCTACCGCCGGGTCGGTGATCCTCGCCGGTATTCTCCTCAAGATGGGCACCTACGGGTTCCTCCGGTTCGCCTTCCCCTTCTTTCCGGCGGTGGCCCAGCACCCCGCCATCCAGACGGCGATCGTCGTGCTGTCGCTGGTCGGGATCCTCTACGGCGGTCTGGTGGCGATGGTACAGCCCGATTTCAAACGCCTGATCGCGTACTCGTCGGTGGCCCACCTGGGGTTCGTCATGCTCGGGATCTGGGCCCTCACCGTGCAGAGCGTGCAGGGGGCGCTACTCGTGATGATCAATCACGGCATCTCGACCGGCGCGCTCTTTTTCCTGGTGGGGATGATCTATGAGCGGCGCCATAGCCGCATGATCGATGCGTACGGCGGCATCGCGCGCGTGGTCCCGCTGTTCGCCGCGATTCTGACGATCGTGTCCCTGTCGTCCATCGGGCTCCCCGGTACCAATGGGTTCACCGGCGAGTTCCTGGTCTTGATCGGCGCGTTCCAGACGTACCCGGTCGCCGCCACGCTCGCCACAGCCGGCGTGATCGTCGCGGCTGCGTACCTCCTGTGGGCGCTCCAGCGGGTGATCTACAACGCGCTCGACAAGAAGGAGAACGAGAAGCTGCTCGATCTCACCCCCCGCGAGCTCGCCGTGCTGCTGCCGCTGCTGGCGTGCATCGTGTGGCTCGGCGTGTACCCGAAGCCGTTCCTCGAGCGCATGGAGCCGGCGGCGCAGCGATTCATCTCGACGGTCAAAGCCCGATGAACCTCGACCTGTCGCAGTATCCCGACCTCGTGATCGCGCTGCTCCCCGAGATCGTGCTCACCGGCTGGGGGCTGCTGCTCCTTCTGGTCGTCGCCGTTCGGCACCGCACGGCGGCCGACCTTCGGCTGGCCGGCTGGATCACGCTGGCCGGGCTGATCTCGACGGCGGGTGTCGTCGGGTGGCTGTGGGCCACGCGCGCGCAGGTCGCCGGCATCGCGACCATGATCGCGGTAGACGACTTCCGATTCGTGACGGACTGGATCTTCCTCGGGACTGCGGCGCTCACCGTCCTGCTGTCGGTTGCGTACCTCGAGCGCGAGCAGCTGCTCGCGCCCGAGTACTACGTGCTGCTCCTGTTCGCGACGATCGGCATGATGCTGCTCGGCGGCGCGGAAGACCTGATGGTGACGTTCCTAGGGCTGGAGCTGATGTCGGTGTGCGTCTACGTCCTCGCGGGAATCAACCGTCGCAGCCCGGGCGGCGCCGAGGCCGCACTCAAGTACTTCCTGCTGGGGGCGTTCGCGTCGGCGTTCCTGCTGTACGGCATGGCCCTGACCTACGGGGCCACGGGGACGACCAACCTGACACTGATCGGCGCGCAGGTCAGCGCGCTCGGTCTCGGCCACAGCACCATGCTGCTGCTCGGGGTCGGGCTCCTGCTCATCGGGTTCGGGTTCAAGGTCGCGGCCGTGCCGTTCCACATGTGGGCCCCGGACGTGTACGACGGCTCACCCACACCCGTGACCGCCTTCATGGCCGTCGGTGTGAAGGCCGCCGCGTTCACCGCCCTGTTCCGCGTGCTCACGGAAGGGTTCGCCGGGGTCGCCGGATGGCACACGATCGTCTGGTGGCTCGCCGCCGTCACGATGGCCCTCGGCAACCTCACAGCGCTGGCGCAGCGAACCATGAAGCGGATGCTCGCCTACTCGTCCGTGGCTCACGCCGGGTATCTGCTGGTCGCGGTGAGCGCGGGCACGAGCGTCGGGTCGGCAGCGTTCGTTTTCTACCTGGTCGCGTACGC
Source organism: uncultured Gemmatimonadales bacterium (assembly GCA_963844035.1). Taxonomy (GTDB): domain Bacteria; phylum Gemmatimonadota; class Gemmatimonadetes; order Gemmatimonadales; family GWC2-71-9; genus AG25. The sequence continues at coordinate 345,780 of CAWJMT010000003.1, read as the reverse complement.
CCTGATGACGCTGGCGGCGTTCGCCATCCTCGCGGCCAAGGGCCGCGACGGCGAGCGCGACGTCCTCATCGACGATCTCGCAGGACTCGGCGCCCGCCGGCCGGTCCTCGCCTTCGCCCTCACCGTGTGCATGCTCTCGCTGCTCGGCGTTCCGGGCACGGCCGGATTCATCGGCAAGTGGTACATCCTGACGGCCGCGATCACCACCGGTCAGGGGCTGCTCGCCGCGCTGCTGGTGGTCGCCAGCGTTGCGTCGGCGGGGTACTATCTCCCGGTCGTGATGGCGATGTACATGAAGCCCGAATCGTCCGGACAAGCCCACGTGGACCTGCGCCTCGGCCGGCTGGCCGGCGCCGTCGTGGCCGCCGCGGTGGTCGGATTGCTGGCCTTGGGCGTACACCCGAGCGGGATGCTTTCGCTCGCCCAAACGAGCGGTGCAAGTGTTCGCGCCGCGGTCGTGCAGCCCCGCACGCCGCCGGCATCGTTGTCCACGAACGACAACTGACGCAAGGCAGGCCCTCTGCCCCCGGTAAACCTTCGCCTCCCCCCCGTCATCTTCCGCGAATACGACATTCGCGGCACCGTCGGCGACCAGCTCACGCCGGAAGCGGCGTACGCCGTCGGCAAGGCGTTCGCGACCCTCGGCGCCGAGCGGCTGCGGCGCGAGCCGCAGATCGCCGTCGGCCACGACAACCGGCCGTCAGGCGTGGAGCTGGTGGCCCGCGTCGTCTCCGGGATCGAGGACGCGGGCGGCCTTGCCGTCTACGTAGGACAGGTGCCGACCCCCGCGCTCTACTTCGCCACCCACACCCTGGGCGTCGACGGCGGGCTGCAGGTCACCGGCTCCCACAATCCGCCCGAGTTCAACGGCTTCAAGATGGTGCTCGAGCGGCGCGCCGATTTACGGAGAAGACATCGCGCTGTTGCGCCGAATGATTTCGGAGGGCCGGCTGCGCGATCAGACCGGGGGATACCGGCGCTCGCACCCCAACATCCTCGTCGCGTATCGTGACGCCATCGTGCAGCGGAACAGCCCGCTCAAGCGGCCCGTCAAGGTCGTGGTCGATTGCGGCAACGGGGTCACGAGCCTCATCGCGATCGAGACGCTCGAAAAGTTGGGCGCCGTGGTCGTGCCGCTGTTCGCCGACTCGGATGGGACGTTTCCCAATCACCACCCCGATCCCACGGTGCTCGAGAACCTGGTTGACCTGCAAGCCGCAGTCGTGCGGGAGGGCGCCGAGCTGGGCATCGGCTTCGACGGCGACGGCGACCGAATCGGCGTGGTGGACGAGCAGGGTAAACCGGTGTTCGGCGATCAGCTGCTGGTACTGTTCGCGCGCGACCTGGTCCGGCGCATGGGCAAGGGACACTCGGTCATCTTCGACGTGAAATGCTCCGAGGTGCTGCCGCAGGAGCTCAAGCGCGCCGGGCTCGAGCCCGTCATGTGGAAGACGGGGCATTCCCTGATCAAGCAGAAAATGCTGGACCTCAAATCGCCGCTCGCCGGCGAGATGAGCGGCCACATGTTCTTCGGCGGCGACTGGTTCGGATTCGACGACGCATTGTTCGCCGCCGCGCGCCTGATCCATTACGTCGCCGAGCACACCGGTCCGCTCTCGCCGCGGCTCGCCGACCTTCCAGCAACGGTGGCGACACCCGAGATCCGCATCGAGTGCGCCGACGACCGCAAGGTCGCGATCGTCGAGCAGGCGGCCAAGCATTTCGGCGCGAAATACCCCGTGTCCACGCTCGACGGCGTCCGCATCACGTTTGCGCACGGCTGGGGTCTGCTGCGTTCGTCCAACACCCAGCCGGTGCTCGTGATGCGCTTCGAGGCGCCGAGCGACGCCGAGCTGGCCGCGTATCGCAATGAAGTTGAGGACTGGCTCCGCGCGGCAGGCGTCAGCGTGTGAACGCCGCCCGGCGGCGGCGTGTTGTTCTCTTCGGGCTCACCATCTTCGCGGCGCTCCTCGTGGGCGGACGCTGGCTCGCACTCGAGACCGCCGAGCACGCCTGGGCCGCGACCATCGCCCGGGGCCACGTGTATCTCGCGGCTCGCGACCTCGCCCGCCTGACCAACGGGATCATCCTGCTCGTCGCCGTCACCTGGGGCACGGCGAACTTCTACTACGTGTATCGCGCCATCGGGTCGGTGCAGCTGCCGCGGCGCCTCGGCGACCTGGAGATCGTCGAGGCCGTCCCTCAGCGCGTGCTGCTCGCCGGCACCCTCGCCTGCGGGACCCTGTACGGCCTGCTGCTCTCGCTCGGCACGGGAGACTGGTGGCTCGAGGCGATGCTGGCATCACACCCGCCGAGCTTCGGCATTCTGGACCCGGTGCTGCAGCGCGATCTGGGCTACTACCTTGGCACGCTGCCGTGGGCCGTCACCTGCAAGAACTTCGCGCTGCTCGCGACGGGGACGGCCGCGCTGATCGTCGCGCTGCTGTATCTGGGCATCGGCTCGCTGCGGTTTCACGGCTGGCGTCCCGAGGCGAGCGCGCACGCGCGCGCACACCTGGGGCTGGTGCTCGCCCTGCTCGCACTCAGTCTCGCGCGCGCCGCTGTCCTCGATCCGGCAGAAGCCGTCGCCGGGCTGCGCGGCGTGCTGGACCACACGTTGCTCCAGGCCCGCATCCCCGGCGCCAGAGTGATGGTCGTGCTCAGCGGTATGACCGTCGTCGCAACGCTGATCTGGGGCCTGCGCGAGCGACCGCGCCTGCTCGTCGGAGCATGGGGCGCGCTGTTCCTCGGCGCGGTCGCCGTGTACGGCGTGGTCCCGGGACTGATGAGCAGCGCCACCGGGGGCGACACGACCCGCGACCGGTTCGAGCGGCTGGCGTTCGGCAGCGACTGGCTCTCGCAGTCGCCCGGCGCCTTTCCAACCCTCGCATCGACGGTCAACGCGCTGCCCGTGTGGGACCCCGATCGCGTCGCCACCGTCGTTCGCCGGACCCGCCTCTGGGGCTCACGCGCGCCCGCTGCCGGAACCAGCCTCATGCCCGCCAAATCGGGAGAGGGCAGGCCAAGCTGGTTGGTCGTGCCGGGCGCGGAAGGGACAGTGTCGCTGGGAGACCATGGTGCCCCCCCGGGCGGCCCCGAATGGAGCGAGCGACATCGCGGCCGCTACGCGCGTGCCGGACCGCCACTCACCGCAACCGAAACGGACTCCGGCCTCGCCGTGAGCCGGGGGGCTACCCGCGATTCCGCATATTGGTTCGGCGCGGGGTTTTATGACTTTGCGGTGGCCGCGCCCGACACCTGGCCGGCGCTCCGAGCCGGTGGCATCCCGGTGGCGGGCTGGTGGCCACGCACCGCGCTCGCCTGGACGCTGCAAAATCTGGAGCTCGTGCGCGGGCAAACTGACGGGCTGGTGCTGCTCTGGCGCCGCGACGTGACGGACCGCCTCACCCAGCTCGCTCCCTTCGCCACCTTCGACCATCCGACGCCGGTGATCGCGGATTCGACGTTGTGGTGGATCTCCTACGGCTATCTCACCAGCCGCACCTGTCCCCTGGCTCGCCCGCTCGCAGTTCCGGGCAGCGACCATCTGGTGCGATACCTGCGCACCGGACTGGTTGGCGTCGTGAACGCCGCGACCGGCGACACCCGGCTCTACCTCGCGCCCGGCGCGGATTCGCTGGCGACCGCCTGGGCCCGGTTGCTTGCGCCCCTCATCCGGCCGCGTGACAGCCTCCCCGCCGCACTGCGCGAGCAGCTGCCGTACCCGCGCAGCGCGTTTCGCATCGCCGAGAGCCAGCTGATGCGCAGCCGGGGAGATTCCTCGGCGTGGCACCGGCCGCCGCGCGCACCGTTTGAGCTGCCGGCACCCGCGGATCCGGCGGGCGGGGTACGCCTGTGGATGGCCCAGGCGTTCGATAGTGGTGCGCCGAGTCATGTGGTCGCGCTGCTGGCGGGCACCATGTCGCCCGCCGGTCCTCGGCTGCATCTCTGGACGCCGGTTGTCGCGCAGCGGCTGCCGCGCGAGCTGATGGGGTCGCCCGAAACAGCGGTTGGCGTGATGCGTCTCTGGATCGTGGACGGTACGCTGCTCACGGAGCAAGCCCTGTTCGTCGAGCCGGCGACCGATGGGACCCCGCGAGGCGTGAGCAAGGTCTTCCTCAGCCGCGGGGAGCGGGCGAGTGAGGGGCCCAGCCCGACCGCGGCGGTGCGTAATCTCGTTTCGCCCGACCCCCACAGCGCTCACGGGACGGCGGCCGACACGACGTTGGCGGCGCGCTGGGAATTCGCGCGACATCTCGCGGTGGAAGCGGACAGCGCCGCGGCGGCTGGCGACCTCGAAGCCTTCGGGCGGTTTTACACCGAGCTGAAACGGGCCCTGGGCGTCCCCAGTAGGCCCGCACCAGGCCGAGGACGCCGTTAGGTTTCCCTGCCGTGAACCTTCACGAATATCAGGCCCGCGAGATCTTCGAACGCTTCGGGATTCCATTTCCCCCGGGAGCCGTCGCAGCCACCGCCCAGGAGGCCAAGGCGATCGCGGCGCGGATGGCGGGACCCGTGATGGTGAAGGCGCAGGTGCACACGGGAGGCCGGGGCAAGGCCGGGGGAGTGAAGCTCGCCCGCAATCCGGCGGAGGCGGCCGAACACGCCTCACGGATCCTCGGGATGACCATCCGCGACCTGCCGGTGCAGAAAGTGCTCGTGGTGCCGGCCGCCGAGATCGCGTCGGAGAGCTACCTCGGGATCATCGTCGACCGCGAGACGCAGCGTCCGATGGTGATGGCCAGCGCGGCCGGTGGAATGGACATCGAGGAGGTGGCGGCTCGCACGCCGGAGCGCATCGTGCGGGTGCCGGTGGACCCGCGCTACGGCCTGCTCACTCACCAGGCCATGTCCCTTGGGTTCGCGCTGTACGACGATCTGGCGCAGGTACGCGCAGCCGCGGACATCGCCCAGAAGCTCTACGCCGCCTTCTATGCGGTCGGCGCGTCGCTCGCGGAGATCAACCCTCTCGTCACGACACCCGACGGCCGCGTGCTCGCCCTGGATGCGAAGCTCGCCCTGGACGACAACGAGCTCATGCGCCACGCCGACCTGGCCGCCTTGCGCGATCTGTCGGCCGAGGCGCCTTCGGAACAGCAGGCGCGGGAGCACGGACTGTCGTTCATCAAGCTGGCGGGATCTGTAGCGTGCTGCGTGAACGGCGCCGGGCTTGCCATGGCGACGATGGATCTGGTGAAGTTCTACGGTGGAGAACCCGCCAACTTTCTCGACATCGGGGGCAGCTCCAACCCGGAGAAGGTCGTCGCGGCGCTGCAAATCATTACCGGTGATCCGCACGTGAAGGCGATTCTGTTCAACATCTTCGGCGGGATCACGCGGTGCGACGACGTGGCCAACGGTATCGTCCAGGCGACCCAGCACTTCCCCCTCAAGGTCCCCCTCGTCATCCGCCTCACCGGCACCAACGAAGCTGAGGCGGTCGCGATCCTGACGAACGCCGGTTTCTCTGCGCTGACGGACATGGACGACGCGGTGCAGCGCGCCGTGGCGCTGGCCAACGCGATGAGCATCTTCATCGATCGTGCGACGCGGCTGCTCGTCCAGGGCGTGACCGGCCGGGACGGCTCGTTTCACACGCGCCAGATGATCGCGTACGGCACGAACGTCGTCGCGGGCGTAACGCCGGGGAAGGGGGGCTCGCGTTTCGACGAGGGTGTCCCCGTGTACGACACCGTCGCGGAGGCAGTACGCGACACGCAACCCAATGCGACGGTGATCTACGTGCCGGCGGCCGCGGCTGCCGCCGCCATCTATGAGGCGGCCGACGCTGGGCTGACGCTGATCATCTGCATCACCGAAGGCATTCCCGTGCTGGACATGACGAGGGTGATGCCGTTCCTCACCGAGCGCCGCGTGCGCCTGATCGGCCCCAACTGTCCCGGCCTGATCACTCCGGGCGCGAGCAAGGTGGGCATCATCCCCGGCAACATCTGCCAGCCGGGCCGGATCGGCGTCGTCTCACGCAGCGGCACCCTCACCTACGAGATCGTCCATCAGCTGTCGACCCACGGTTTCGGCCAATCCACGTGCGTGGGAATCGGCGGCGACCCGATCATCGGCACGTCGTTCGTCGCCTGTTTGACCGCCTTCCAGGCGGACGCCGGGACCGATGCGGTCGTGATGATCGGTGAGATCGGCGGCACGGACGAGCAACAGGCCGCCGAGTTCGTCCAGCGCTCCATGACCAAACCGGTGGTGGGATTCATCGCGGGCCAGACCGCACCGCCGGGGCGCCGTATGGGACACGCCGGCGCCATCGCCTCGGGGTCCGGGGGCACCGCGGCGGAGAAAATGGCCGCGCTCGAGCGCGCGGGCATCCCGGTCATGCGGCGGCCCGCAGATGTGGTCCCGCTACTCAAGGAGAGGCTATGAAGCTGCGGGACTTGCTGCGGCGCGAGCACGTCATCGTCCCGCTGCATGCGCGGACGGTGCAGGACGCGACCGAGCAGCTCGCTCAGCGTCTCGTAGACTCCGGAAGCGTCGCCGAGCCCAAGCGACTCCGCACGCTGATTCAGGATAATTGGCCCGAGGATATGACCAGCGTTGGCGACCATGCGTTTCTGCCGCACTTCCGCACCGAGGCGGTGCGCAGTCTCCTGGTCAGCGTGGGAATCGCGCCCTCCGCCATTCCCTCCGGCAAGGACGCGCGCCGGGCGGCGCGCGTCGTCATCTTCATCGTGGCACCGCCGCGCGACGGCCCGACGTACCTCCAGGTCATCGGCGCGCTGGCGCGCGCACTTTCCGATCCTGAGACGCTGCGGGAGCTGCTCGATGCGCGGACGCCTGAGGCGGTGTTGGCGATCCCCGCCCTCGCCTCGATCGAACTGCCGGCGCAGCTGTTGGTGCGCGATGTGATGACGGCGCACGTCCTCACGCTGACGCCGGAAACTCCCCTCGGTGAGGTCGCCCACCTGATGGTGGAACGCGACCTCGGCGCGCTACCGGTGGTCGATGAAACGGGGACCCTGCTCGGAATGGTGTCCCACAAGGAGTTGTTGAAGTTCCTGATCCCGGAGTATCTGCAGCGCACCAAGAGCGGCGAGACCCGCGCACTCACCAAGAGCCAGATCCAGCGCGGATCCACCGATCCACGGCAGATTCCCGTACGCGAGGCCATGGCGCGCTCCGTCCTCTGCCTGGCGGAGGATCAAACCATGACCGACGTCGCCAGCCTCATGAACAGCAAGGATGTCGATCGCTTTCCCGTGGTACGGGAAGGGAAGGTGGTCGGCTTTCTCACCCGGGCGGACCTGATTCGCCGTCTCATTGCTACCTGACACCTGACCCCCGACACCCGACACCTATGATTACGCTCGCCATCATCAAGCCCGACGCTGTCGCCGCCGGCAACGCCGGGAAGATCCTGGCCCACCTCGAGGCAGCCGGTTTCGCCGTGCGTGCGGCCCGTCTCGTCCGTCTGAGCACCGCTCAGGCTGAGGCGTTCTACGCCGTCCACCGGGAACGGCCGTTCTTCCGTTCACTGGTGACCTTCATGACCTCCGGGCCGGCTCTGGCCATGGCGCTCAAGCGCGACGGGGCAGTCGCCGCCCTCCGCGACGCCATCGGGGCCACCGATCCGGCCGAAGCCAAGGCGGGGACGATCCGCAAGCTCTTCGCCCAGTCCAAGGAGCGGAACGCGATCCACGCCTCCGATTCCGACGACAACGCCGCCCGGGAGGTGGCGTTCTTCTTCACCGAGGCGGAGTTGGCGGAGCTGTTCCGCGCCGGCTGACAGTTAGCTTGACGCAAGTCCCACAACGGTTTAGCTTCGCTGCGCATGCTCCGAGCCGATCTCCGGGAGCTCGCCCGCGGTCCGGTTGAAACGCGGGGCGACCTCCCCGCCACCGACGGCCTCTTCGCGGGTCTGAATTTCGCGCTGGACGGCCCGGTTCGGGTGACCGGACGGCTGCAGCCGGCGGGCGAGGGGCGGTTCTATTGGCACGCCAAGGTTGCCGCCCGGCTGTCCGAGACCTGCCGGCGCTGTCTTGAGCCGGTGCAGGTGCCGGTCGAGGCCGATATCAAGGCACTCTTCACGCAGGACCCGGACACGCTCGACGATCCGGATTCGTACCCCCTCGCCCCGGACGCGACGGAAGTTGACGTCACGGCGGCGGTTCGGGAGGAGCTGATTCTAGCGGCCCCCCAGTATGTGGTGTGCCGCGATGACTGCCGCGGGCTCTGCCCGAGCTGCGGTCACGACCTGAACGCGGGCCCCTGTGGCTGCGCGCCGGCTACCGATCTGCGGTGGAAGGCGCTCGCGGCGCTCAAAGGGAAGCTGCGCGACTGAACGAGGCTACGCATGGCGGTACCGAAGCGAAGAACGTCGAAACGGAAGAAGCGGGCCCGGCGCACGCACTATAAGGCGGTGGCAGCGACGTTGCAGCCCTGTCCCCGCTGCCACGACTTGAAACGGCCTCACCACGTGTGCCCCACGTGCGGCTATTACGGCGACGTGCAGCGCGTGGTGGTGGAGGACGCCTGACGTGATCCGCATCGCGCTCGACGCGATGGGCGGAGACAACGCGCCGCTGGTGGAAGTGGAAGGAACGGCGATGGCGCTACGCGACCTTCCGCCGACGTTCCGCATTCAGCTGGTCGGCCGGACAGCCGACGTCGAAGCGGCGCTCAAGCAGCACGGTCAGATCGACCGGTCCCGGCTGGAGGTGGTCGAGGCCCCCGAAGTGGTCGGCATGGGGGAGAAGCCCCTGACCGCCATCCGGAGCAAACCGCGCTCGTCCATTGCGGTCGGGCTCGGCCTCCAAAAGGACGGCGACTCCGATGCGTTCATCTCCGCCGGCAACACCGGGGCGGTGATGGCGGGGGCCACGCTGGCGCTACGGTTACACCCCGGCGTGCAGCGCGCGGCCATCGGAGCCCTGTTTCCCACGGCCGGGCATTCGGTGCTGGTCATCGACGGCGGCGCCAACGTGGACTGTGACGCGCGCGAGCTCGTCAACTTTGCGCATCTCGGCTCCCTCTACGCGCGCGACGTGCTCGAGCGCCAGGAGCCCGGCGTCGGGCTGCTGAACGTCGGCGAGGAAGAGGAAAAGGGCAGCGCCGTCGTCCAGGAAGCGCACCGTCTGCTCAAGACGGCGATGGGCCTGAACTTCCTCGGCAACGTCGAAGGGCGGGACATCCTCACCGGCAAATGCCGCGCCGGACGGGTTGACGTGGTCGTGTGTGACGGGTTCATCGGCAACGCCATCCTCAAGTTCTACGAGTCCGCGGGACGCATGTTCGCTGGAATGCTCAAGCACTCCTTCCCCGATATCGCCGGCCGCCCCGAGACCAAGCAGATCCTCAAGTTCCTCGACTACTCGGAGTACGGTGGCGCGCCGCTGCTCGGCATCCGGGGCGTCGCCATCATTTGCCACGGCGCCTCGCCGGCCCGCGCCATCATGAATGCGGTACGGGTGGCCGTGCAGATGGTGCAGAGCCGCCTGAGCCAGGATATCGGCGCCGAGTTCGCCGGGGGAGGCGCGATCGCGTGAAGCGCCCGGTGGCCGAGCTGCTGGGAACTGGGAGTTACGCGCCCGCACGCGTCGTCACGAACACCGAGCTCTCCGCGATGCTCGACACGTCCGACCAGTGGATCCAGGACCGCACCGGGATTCGCGAGCGGCGCGTCGCCGCCCTCGACGAGTCGAACGCCTGCATGGCCAAGGCGGCCGCCGAACGGGCGATGCAGACCAGCGGCGTGACCGCGCTCGACCTCGATACGATCATCGTGGCGACCTGTACACCAGACCGGCTGCTGCCCTCCCAGGCCTGCGACCTGCAGGCCCTGCTCGGCGCCAAGAACGCTGCCGCCTTCGACGTCTCCGCTGCGTGCACCGGCTTCGTGTACGCGCTCAATGTGGCGGAGGGACTGGTCGCCTCGGAGCAGGCCGCAACGGTGCTGGTGGTGGCGGCCGAGAAGCTCACGAGCATCGTGGATTGGACCGACCGCACGACCGCCGTCCTGTTCGGCGACGGCGCGGGCGCCACGGTCGTCCGGCGCAGTGTGAATGGCCGCGGTATCCTGTCGTCCTACATGAAATCCGACGGCACCCTGGCGGACCTGCTCAACCGACCGGCCGGGGGCGCGGCGCATCCGCCCGACGCGCAGATGCTCAAGGACCACTCGCACTTCGTCCGCATGTCGGGCCGCGAGGTCTTCAAGGCTGCTGTGCTCACCATGGCCGACGCCTGCGACACGGCGCTCGCGCGGGCCGGCCTCGCCGCCGCCGACCTGGATCTCCTGATCCCGCATCAGGCCAACATCCGCATCATTGAGGCGACGGCCAAACACGCCGACCTCCCGATGGAGAAGGTGTTCGTCAACGTGGACCGCTACGGGAACACCTCCGCCGCGTCGGTCGCGATCGCGCTCGACGAAGCGGTACGCACCGGGCGGCTGACGCCCGGCATGAAGGTGATGTTCGTCGCGTTCGGCGCGGGCTTCACATGGGCGAGCATGGTCATCCAGTGGTAGCTCCAGGCAAGACCGTCTGGCTCTGTCCGGGACAGGGCGCGCAAAAAGTCGGCATGGGCAAGGACCTGGCGGAGCGGTTTCCCGCCGCGCGACTCGTCTTCGAATCCATCGACGACGCGCTCAGCTTCCGGCTCAGTCACGTCATGTTCGAGGGACCCGAAGACGCGTTGACCGACACCCACAACGCGCAACCCGCAATCCTGGCGCACACCGCCGCCATCTTCGCCGTGCTGCGGTCGACCACCGGGGTCGCGGCGGCCGCCGCTGCCGGGCATTCCCTCGGTGAGTACTCGGCCTATCTCACGGCGGGCGCGCTGGCGGCCCCTGATGCGGCGGTCCTGGTTCGTCAGCGCGGCGACCTCATGCAACAGGTGGGCAGGGAGCGGCCCGGCGCAATGGCGGCGGTACTCGGACTTCCCGTCGCCGACGTCACGGCGGCGTGCCACGAGGCGTCGGCCAAGGACGCGATCGCCGTGACGGCGAACCTGAACACCCCCGACCAGACGGTGATCTCGGGCGACCCGGAGGCCGTGCGCAGGGCCGCCGAAGGGTGCCGGGCCCGCGGCGCCAAGCGCGTGATCGAGCTCAAGGTCAGCGGCGCGTTCCATTCCCCCTTGATGGGGCCGGCCGCGAGTCGCCTGCGGGCGGCGCTCGACAAGGCCCCGTTCGGCGAGCCGAAGCACCCCGTGATCGCCAACGCGACGGCGGAGTCGGTCACCACCGCAGCGCGCGCGCGACGCCTGCTGGCGGACCAGCTCACGGCTCCCGTCCGCTGGATCGAATGCGTCGAGCACGCCGCACGGATCGCCGGACCGGGCGCGCAATTCATCGAGATCGGGTCCGGCAAGGTGCTGGCGGGGCTGGTCAAGCGCATCCTGCCCGACCCCAGGGTCGTGAGCCTGGGAACGGCGGACGAGCTCTCACAATTTCTCGAGGCGGCATGAGCCCGGTGGCGACGCCAATGAAGATCGACCTCACGGGCAAGGTGGCCCTCGTGACCGGGGGCAGCCGCGGCATCGGCGAGTCGATCGCGGCGACCCTTCACGGCGCGGGCGCGACGATCGCGCTGTTCGGGCGCGACGGCGCCAAGGCGAAGGCGGCCGCCCAGGCGCTGGACGACACCGCCCGCGGCTACGCCTGCGACGTCGGCCAGTCGGCGCAGGTCGAGGCCGCCGTCGCCGAGGTGGAGCGGGATTTCGGCCGCATCGACATCCTGATCAACAACGCCGGAACCACTCGCGACAACCTGATGGTGCGCATCAGCGAAGAGGACTGGGACGACGTCTTAGAAACCAACCTGAAGGGCTCGTTTCTGATGATGAAGCACGCGGCGCGCGGCATGATCAAGCGCCGCACCGGCCGCATCATCAACATCACGAGCGTCGTCGGTATCGCCGGCAATAAGGGGCAGGCGAATTACAGCGCATCCAAAGCGGGATTGATCGGGTTGACGAAGTCGGTGGCCAAGGAGCTGGCCTCGCGCAACGTGCTCGTGAACGCCGTGGCGCCGGGATTCATCGACACGGAGCTGACCCGCGGCATCACCCCCGAGGCGCGCCGCACGCTGCAGGATGCGATTCCGTTGGGGAGGCTCGGGATGGGAGCAGATGTGGCATTCGCGGTGCTCTTTCTCGCCTCCGAGTTCGCGAGCTACATTACAGGGCAGGTGCTGGTCGTCGACGGCGGCATGGTGTTGTGACTGTTCCCCCACACCCCGATTGAGGGCGCTCATGGCCATGGATATCAAGCAGCTCGAGGAAAAGGTGAAGGACATCATCGTTGAAGAGCTCGGGGTCGAGCGGGAAAAGCTCACGCCCGAGGCCAGTTTCATGGAGGACCTGGGGGCGGACAGCCTCGACACGGTCGAGCTCGTCATGGCCTTCGAGAAGGAGTTCGACATCGACATTCCCGACGAGGAGGCCGAAAAGCTCCGGACGGTGGGACAGGCGATGAAGTACCTCCACGAGAAAATGGGGAAGTAACGCGTGAGCCGCAGGGTCGTGATTACCGGCCTCGGGTTCGTCACCCCGCTCGGCACCGACGTCCGGACCACCTGGGATGCACTGGTGGCCGGCCGCTCGGGGGCGGGCCCGATCACCCGGTTCGATCCGGCGCAGTCGTCCGTGAAGTTCGCGTGCGAGGTGAAGGGATTCGACGCCTCGCGCTATCTGGAGAAAAAGGAGATCCGCCGCTTCGATCCGTTCGCCCAGTATGCGATTGGGGCGGGCGAAGAAGCCGTCACGGACGCCTGCCTGGCGAACAATTGGGATGCGGTCGATCTCAAGCGCGTGGGCGTCCTGATCGGGACCGGCACGGGCGGGCTGACGACGTTCGAAGAGAATTGCCGCGCGCTGGTGGAAAAGGGACCCAGCCGCGTGTCCCCGTTTTTCATCCCCATGTACATGCCCAACGTGGCCGCCGCGCTGATCTCCATGCGCTACGGCGCGAAGGGTCCGAACTTCTGCACCGTGTCCGCGTGCGCCTCGTCCGCCCACGCCGTCGCCGATGCCGTCCAATTCATCCGCGACGACGAGGCCGACATCATGATCGCGGGAGGCTCCGAGGCGGCGATCACGCCGCTCGCCATGGCGAGCTTCGCGAACATGCGTGCGCTCTCCGAGCGCAACGACGATCCGGCGACGGCCAGCCGGCCGTTCGACAAGGATCGCGACGGGTTCGTCATGGGAGACGGGGCCGCCGTGCTGGTTCTCGAGGAGGCGGAGCACGCCCGCCGGCGCGGCGCCAAGATCTACGCCGAGCTCGCCGGGTTTGGCATGACGGCGGACGCCCATCACATCACCGCGCCCGCGCCGGATGGTGCCGGCGCCCAGGACGCGATGCGGCTCGCCATGCAGGATGCCGGGATCAAGCCCGAGCAGGTCACCTACATCAACGCGCACGGCACGTCCACGCCGCACGGGGATGCCGCCGAGACGACGGCGGTGAAGGCCGTGTTCGCCGAGCACGCGCGCTCCCTGATCTTTGCGTCCACCAAATCGATGACGGGGCATCTGCTGGGCGCCTCGGGCGCGTTCGAAGCGGCCGTCTGCGCGCTCGTGATCAAGAGCGGCACGATCCCGCCCACGATCAACCAGTTCACCCCCGACCCCGCCTGCGACCTCAATTCGGCCCCGAACCATGCCGTCACCCGCGCGGTCGACGTCGCGCTCTCGAACTCGTTCGGGTTCGGCGGGCACAACGTGACGCTCGCGGTCCGGCGGGCGGCGTGAACAACGGCGGTCAGGCGGTCAGGCGGTCAGGCGGTCACGATCCGTCGCTCGACCCGATCGCCGAGAAGCTCGCGCGCGGCGAACGACTCACCCGCGACGACGCCCTCACGCTCTTCGCTTCCCCCGATCTCCTGACCATCGGCCGGCTGGCCGACGCGGCCAACCGCGCCCGGAACGGCGACCGCGTGTACTTCGCCGCCAACCAGCACCTCAATCCGACCAACCTGTGCGTGCTGCGGAACACCTGCGTGTTCTGCTCGTTCGCCCGCATGCCCCAGGAGGACGGCGGGTACACCAGAACCCTGGACGAGGTGTTCGCCGAAGCCGACGCGGCGCGCGACAACCCGACCCGCGAGTTCCACATTGTCGGCGGCCTCCACCCCAAGCTGCGGCTCGCGTACTACCTCGACTTGTTCCGCGGCCTGCGCTCGCGCCATCCCGGGGTGCACATCAAGGCCCTGACCGCGGTCGAAGTCGCGCACCTCGCCAAGATCGAGCGTCTGAGCGTGCGCGAGGTCTTGATCGCCATGCGCGATGCCGGAGTGACGAGCCTCCCCGGCGGAGGCGCGGAGGTCTTCAGCCCCGCCGCCCGGGCGACGATCGCCGACCGCAAGCTCACGGGGGACGAATGGCTCGCCGTGCACCGCGAGGCGCACGCCCTGGGGATCCCGTCGAACTGCACCATGCTGTACGGACACGTGGAAACGCTGGAAGACCGGGTGGACCACCTGCTCGCGCTCCGCGCGCTCCAGGACGAGTCGAAGGGGTTTCTGACCTACATCCCCCTCGCCTACCACCCCGACCACAACGAGCTGGGCGTCACCCTGGGGCGCACCGGCACGGCGACCACGGGCATCGACGACCTGAAGAACATCGCCGTCGGCCGCCTGGTGCTCGACAACATCCCGCACGTGAAGACGCATTGGCCGATGGTGACGCCGTTCCTCTCGCAGGTGGCGCTCACGTTCGGCTGCGACGATCTCGAGGGAACCGTCGTGTTCGAGCGCGTCTACCACGAGGCCGGAGCCGAGACGCCGATGTGGCTGTCGTACGACCAGATCGTCTCGCTGATCCGCGGAGCGGGGAAGGAGCCGGTGGAGCGCGACTCGCTCTACCAGACGGTGCGGACCTTCGAGAACTACGTTCCCGGCTCCGCGACGCCGGCGTCCCGAACCGGCGGACCGGAAGGTCCCACGTTCCACATCGACCATCGCACCACGGCGGGACGCCCGCGCCGCCTGGCCGCCGTGGACGCGGCGGAATGACCATGAAGCTCGGCCGCATCGGCTACATCAACTGCTACCCGGTGTACGGCGCGATCGACCGCGGCGCGGTGCACATGCCGGCCGAACTGGTGACCGGCACGCCGGCCGAGCTGAACGAGCTGCTGGTCGCGGGGGAGCTCGACGTCAGCGTGATCAGCGCGATCGAGTACGCGCGGCACACGAAGGATCTGGTCCTGCTCCCGAACCTCGCGATCTCCTGCGACGGTCCCGCGCAGAGCGTCGCCCTGTTCAGCAAGGTTCCGGTGTCGCAGCTCGACGGGGCGACGGTGCTCGTCACCGCCTCGTCGCGCACCTCCGTGGCGCTGCTCGAGCTGCTGTGCCGCGATCTCTGGCGGGTGCACCCCCAGTTCGCTCAGGTGCGGGCCGAAGCCACCGATCTGGATTCGCTCGCGGGCTTGCCGCACGACGCGGTACTCGTGATCGGCGACCCCGCACTGCTGTTGGCGGCGCGGGGCACGTACGCCCACCGTCTCGACCTCGGGGCGGCGTGGAAGCAGTGGACCGGTCTGCCATTCGTGTTCGCCGTCTGGGCCGCCCGCCGCAGCGCGGACAGCGAACGGGTGCGCGCGATCCACCAGGCGTTGCTCGAGGCCCGCGCGTGGGGCCTGGCGCACCTCGACCTGCTCGCAGAGACGGCCGCAGCGGCGACGGGTGTCCCCGTCGCGGAGTGCCGGACGTACTTCGCCGGCCTGGACTACGCCTTCAGCGAGGTCCATCTCGCGGGGCTCAGCGACTTCTTCCGCCGGCTCGCCGCGCGCGGGATCGTCCCCGCCGGCTCGCTACGCTTCCTCCAGGTGGCCTGAGCGTGCCCGAGCATGCCCGAGCATGATTGACCGCGCGTCGTCCGAATTCCGCTCCTATCTCGATCTCTACGAGCAGGCCCCGCTGCTCGACCTGGGCGACGCGGCCGATCGCACGCGTTGGACCCTCCATCCCGAGCCGGTCGTCACCTACATCGTGGACCGGAACATCAACTACACCAACGTGTGCGTCGCGGACTGCAAGTTCTGCGCGTTCTTCCGCCGCCCCAAGGACCGCGAGGGGTACGTCCTGTCTTTCGAGGAGATCGGCCGGAAGATCGACGCCGTGAAGGCGCTGGGAGGCGTGCAGATCCTGATGCAGGGCGGGCACAACCCGTACATCCCGTTCGAGTGGTACCTCGATCTGCTGCGCTACATCAAGCGCAACCATCCGATTCATATTCACGGGTTCTCCCCCTCGGAGGTCGACTTCTTTGCCGGGCGGTTCGGGATGACGATCGAGGAGGTCATCCGCGCGCTGATCGACGCCGGGCTCGATTCGATTCCGGGCGGCGGCGGGGAAATCCTGGTGCAGGAGGTCCGCGACCGGGTCGCGAAGAAAAAGGCCGGCGCCGATCGCTGGCTCGAGGTGATGGAGATCGCCCACGGACTGGGCCTGAAGACCTCGGTGACGATGATGTACGGCCTGGGGGAGACCCCCGCCGACCGCATCGAGCACTTGTTCCGGGTGCGCGAGGTCCAGCGCCGGACGCGCGGGTTCACCGCGTTCATCTGCTGGCCGCTCCAGCCCGAGAACACCGGGATGGCGGACATGCCCAAAACCGACGCCGCGACCTACCTGCGCACTCAGGCGATCGCCCGCATCGTGCTCGAAGATGTCCCCAACATTCAGGCCTCGTGGGTGACGATGGGCCCGAAGATCGGGCAAGTGGCGCTCCGCTTCGGGGCCAACGATTTCGGCTCGTTGATGATGGAGGAGAACGTCGTGTCGGCCGCCGGCACGACCTATCAGATGACGCTCGAGGAGATGCGGCGCTTGATCACGGACGGCGGGTATGCCGCGCGGCAGCGCCGGCAAGACTATACGATCCTGGAGGACGCAGCGTGATCAAAGGGAAGGGTACTCCCTTGCCTGACGTGCTCATCGTCGTCGGATCAGAGAGCGACAAGCCGCGGATCGAGCCCGCGTTCGAGATACTGGGAAAAGCGGGGGTCACCTACGAATTCCACGTCTCGTCCGCCCACCGCCAGCCCGACCAGACCGGCGACCTGATCAAGCAGGCCCGCAAGAACGGGTTCAAGGTCATTATCGCCGGGGCGGGGCTGTCAGCCGCACTGCCGGGGTTCGCCGCCTCCCTCACCGATCTGCCGGTGATCGGCGTGCCCTTCGCGGTCGGTCCCTTGAACGGTCTCGACGCGCTGCTCGCCACGGTGCAGGTACCCCCGGGCGTGCCGGTGGCCACCGTCGGGATCGACAACGCCAAGAACGCCGCCCACCTCGCCATCCGAATGCTGAAGGTCTAGGTGCGCGTCGGCATCGGGTTCGACTCGCATCGTTTTGTCGAGAACCGCAAGCTGATCCTCGGTGGCGTCGAGATCCCGCACGCGCTGGGCCTCGCCGGCCATTCCGACGCCGACGTTGTGGCACACGCGCTGACCGATGCGGTGCTCGGCGCGGCCGGGTCTGGGCGACATCGGTGCGCTGTTCCCCGATACCGATCCCCAGTGGCAAAACGCCAACTCCCTCCACCTCCTCAAGCAGGCGTACCTGCAGGTGGTCGAGATGCGGTTGCACCTCGTCAACGCCGACGTCACCGTCATCGCCGAGCAGCCGCCGATCGCCCTGTTCGTAGAAGAGATGCGGGAGAAGCTCGCCGGCGCGCTGCTGTGCGGTACGTCCGACATCTCGGTCAAAGGGAAGACCAACGAGCGGATGGGATTCATCGGACGGGGCGAGGGCATCGCGGCGATCGCGGTGGTGGCGCTGGAGTAGGTCCCTGGAATTCCTCGAGGGTCTCCCTCCCGGAGTCCTCTATGCGGTGATCGCCCTGCTCGCCGCGCTCGAAAATTTCTTTCCTCCCGTCCCGTCCGACGCTGTCGTGGCCCTCGGCGCGTTCCTTGCTGGACGCGGCATGCTCAACGCCTGGGCGGTCTTTGGATGCTGCTGGGTCGCCAACGTCGGGTCGGCGGCAGCCGTCTACGGTCTCGCGCGCCGCCATGGCCGCGCCTTCTTCCAGCGACCGATCGGCCGGAAGCTGCTGTCCAAGCCTGTGCTCAACCGCCTCGAGCGCGCCTACCAGCGATACGGTACCGTCGGCATCTTCCTCAGCCGCCTGCTGCCCGTGTGGCGCGCCGTCGTCCCGCCCTTCGCCGGGATCGCCGGACTCTCTCCCGGCGCGCACCCTCATCCCGGTCGCGCTCGCATCGGGACTGTGGTACGGCGCCCTGACCGTCCTCGTGATGCGGCTCGGGCACCGACTACGAGACCGTGATGGCCCAGCTCGGGCCGGGTGAACCGTTGGCTCGGCATCGGCGCGCTCGTCGTGGCGGCGGTCGTCGCATTCATCGTCTGGCGACGGCTGAAGCGGTAGCGCCCACCCCAACTTGCCCGCAGCTTATACGAGCCCCGCGACCTTCATCTCGCGATCGTCGGAGCATCAACCCTAGGAGGTTGTCATGACCGAGCTCACACGTGCTGTGGCTCCCCATCCTGCTGTCGGCGGTGATCGTCTTTGTCGCGAGTTCCGTCATCCACATGTTCACGCCCTGGCACACGGGCGACTATCCCAAGATCCCCAACGAAGACAAGGTCATGGACGCGCTCCGGCCGCTCGGGATCCCGCCCGGTGACTACATGTTCCCGCGTCCTGCGAGCATGAAGGACATGGGCTCGCCGGAGTTCGTCGCCAAGCGGAGCAAGGGCCCGGCCATGATCGTCACGGTGCTCCCGAACGGCCCCGTCACGATGGGGAGGGAGCTGACGCTCTGGTTCGTCTTCTCCATCGTCGTCGGCATGTTCGCCGCATACGTGGCGGGGCGCGCGCTGCCCCCGGGCACGCGACTACCTCCGGGTGTTCCAGTTCGTTGGGACCGCCACGCTTCATGGGATACTCGCTCGGGCTCTGGCCGCTCACCATCTGGTACCGCCGCGCAGTCGGCACCTCGATCCGGTCCACGATCGACGGGTTGATCTACGCCCTGCTGACCGCCGGCACGTTCGGCTGGCTGTGGCCGCACGCATGAGCACCATCGGGAAGGATTTCCGTGACTTCGTCATGCGGGGCAACGTCGTCGACCTCGCGACCGCCGTCATCATCGGCGCTGCGTTCGGCGCGATCGTCTCCTCCTTGGTGGACGACCTCATCATGCCCCCCATCGGGCTCGCTGCTGGGGAGCGTCGATTTCTCGAACCTGTTCCTGACGCTGAAGGAGGGTGCCAAGTCCGCGGGACCGTACGAGTCGCTGGCGGGCGCCAAGGCTGCGGGCGCGGTGACGCTGAACTACGGCCTGTTTATCACCAAGGTGGTGACGTTCCTTATCGTCGCGTGGGTAGTATTCATGATCGTCCGCGCGATGGCCAAGCTCACGCCGCGTCCGGTGGCGGTGCCGGCAGCGCCCTCGACCAAAGAGTGCCCCTTTTGCCTGTCGATCGTACCGCTGAAAGCGACGAGGTGCCCGCACTGCACGTCCGCACTGCCGTGAACCGCGATGTCCTGCTCGCCCGCTGGCAACACAGCGTGCGGCAGGCCGCGGTCGACTTGAGCCGGCTCTCCGACGTTCAGGCGAGCCGGCGTCCAGCCCCCGGGAAATGGTGCGTCAAGGAAATCATCGGCCACCTGATCGATTCCGCCGCCAACAATCATCGCCGCTTCGTTGAGGCGCAGATGCAGGATCCGCTCGTCTTTCCCGGTTATGCGCAGGACGCCTGGGTGAATAGCCAGCGGTATCAGGACGCGGAGTGGCCCGCTCTGGTGACGCTGTGGGCCGCCTACAACCAACAGCTGGTGCACGTCGTGCGCGTCATCCCGCCCGCGGTGTTGGAGCGACCGCGGCCGGAGCACAACCTCGACGCGCTGGGGTGGCGGCCGGTGCCTCGCTCGGAGCCGGCCACGCTGGGCTATCTCATCGAGGACTACGTCGCGCACCTCGAGCATCATCTGGCGCAAGCGCGCCGCCTGATAGGACAGGCACCAGGCGGTGGCTGAGACCGCGACGCCCGCGATGGAGTCCCTCGAGCGGGCCTTCCACCTCGAGCGGTTTCGCGACTACCTCTCGCTCGAGGCCGGCAACAGCCCGCACACCGTGGAGAACTACGTGCGCGACATCCGGCGGCTGGTGGCGCATGCGGGATCGGGCGGCGCCCGCGGTCCCACGGCGGTCACAACGGCCCAGCTGCGCGAGTTCGTGTACGCCCTCAAGGATCTCGGGCCTCGCCCCCACCACCATTCGCCGCCAGATCTCGGCCATCCGGACGTACTACAAGTTCCTGGTGGGCGAAGCGCTCGCCACCCGCGACCCGAGCGAGCGCATCGAGTCCCCCAAGCTGGGCCGCACCCTCCCGTCGGTCCTGTCGGTTGCCGAAATCGAGCGCCTGCTGGCAGCCCCCAATACCGACGAGCCGCTCGCCATTCGCGACCGCGCGCTGCTCGAATTCGCGTACGCGACCGGCGCGCGGGTGTCGGAGGTGGTGGCGCTGCGCCTGCAGGACGTGATGTACGAAGACGGACTCGCCCGCCTGTTCGGCAAGGGGTCGAAGCAGCGCGTGATCCCGGTGGGCCGGCGGGCGCTGGGAGCGGTGGCGCTGTACGCCCGCGAGATCCGGCCGCGCTTCGACCGCGGGCAGGGGAAGGGGTTCGTGTTTCTGAACGCGCGCGGGACCCGCCTGTCGCGCGTCGGGGCGTGGTCGGTGATCAAGCGGGCGGCGCGGGCCGCCGGCATCACCAAGAAGGTCTCGCCCCACACGCTGCGCCACACCTTTGCCACCCACCTGCTCGAGGGGGGCGCGGACTTGCGGGCGGTGCAGGAGATGCTCGGCCACGCCGATCTGGCCACCACGCAGCTCTACACCCACGTGGACCGGGAATACCTCCGGACCGTGCACCGGCAGTACCACCCGAGAGCCTGATCGGGAACCAGCCCATGAGTACTGCTGCCCTACTGATCGCCGCTCTTATCGCTTCCCCGCCCGGCACCGGAGCCGCCCGGGAGCGAAGCCAGCGCCGCGCTCGCTCGCATCCGGTCCGGAACCCTCATCAGAGTCGGGCTCACGGGCGGGGAACAGCTCGAAGGACGCCTCGGCACGCGTGACCGCGGACTCGCTGCTTCTCGCGGGACCAAGCGGCGAGCGATGGTTGGCGGTTGATCGGATCGAGGAGCTGCACGAGCGTGGCCGGGCGACCAAGACGGCCGCCATTGTCGGCGCGGTCGCCGGAGGCGTGGTGGGCGGCTACGCGGTCGCCGTTGCCTGCTCGATCGGGCGAGCCGACGACGGTGAGATCGGGAACGAAGACCAATGGGCCGACTGCGCGCTCGCCGGCGCCGCCGTCGGCGGCGCCGGGGGCGCCCTGGTAGGCGCCGGCATCGGATCGCTCATCCCCAAGTGGCACGTGCGCTTTCGTTCTCCCCGCTGATCCTCGCCGACGCCGTTCAGGGCCAGACAGGTGACGCCGCGCCCAGAATGCGCTAAATTGAATGGCGACCCCGACGACGCTGTCCGTAAGGAGGCACCGACGATGGCGAAGAACGACGATCAGAAGATAGAAGCACTGGCCCGCAAGAACGCCGCGAAGGCGGCCGCGAATCCGGCCAAGGGGAAACCCAACCGGCGCCGGCAATACGACAGCACGCTTCCCTCCGACCACGAGGAAGATACGGACCTGCGGGACTTTTTCTCGGAAATGAAGAAGCGCGAGTTCTAGCAGACCGGGAGCGCCCTCCCGCCCGCGTCGGCCGCCGTGGTATTATCCCGCCGAATGGCCGACGCGACCCAAGTCCCTCTCGACCTCGCTTCCGCACTCGCCGCCCGCTACTCGATCGAACGCGAGCTGGGGCGGGGCGGCATGGCCACCGTCTATCTCGCCGAGGACCGCAAGCATCACCGCAAAGTGGCGGTGAAGGCGCTGCGGCGCGATCTCGCCCTGCAGCTCGGCGCCGAGCGGTTTCTGCGCGAGATCGGGATCGCGGCGCTGCTGACCCATCCACATATCCTCCCGCTCATCGACTCGGGCGAAGCGGCCGGGTTGCTCTACTACGTCATGCCCTACGTGTCGGGCGAGTCGCTGCGGCATCGGCTGATGCGCGAGCAGCAGCTGTCCCGTGCGCGATGCCCTCCGTATGGCTCGCGACGTGGGCGCCGCGCTCGACTACGCGCACCGCCAGGGGTTCGTGCACCGGGACATCAAGCCGGAGAACATTCTCCTGGCCGACGGCCACGCCATGGTCGCGGATTTCGGGATCGCGCGGGCCGTCTCCGCCGCGGGCGTCGACCCGGTCACGGAGACGGGATTGGCCCTGGGCACCCCGGCATACATGAGCCCCGAGCAGGCGAGCGCCGAGCGCGAGCTCGACGTGCGCAGCGATCTCTACAGTCTGGCCTGCGTGCTGTTCGAGATGCTGGCCGGCGAGCCGCCGTTCGCGGGTCCCAACGCCCGCTCGATCATGGCGCGTCAGCTGACCGAGCATCCACGGCCGGTGCGCTCGCTGCGGCCCGAAACGCCCCCGGCGGTGGAGCAGGCGATCGCCCGCGCGCTCGCCAAGGACCCGGAAGATCGCTATCCCAGCGTGGCCGCGCTTCCTCGAAGCGCTCGAGGCGGGGCAGGGGCCGCGGCCGGAGACCACGCTGGTCGGCACCACCCGCTCCCTCGCGGTGCTGCCGTTCGTGAACATGAGCCCCGACCCGGAGACCGACTATTTCTCCGACGGCATCACCGAAGAGCTGATCAACGCGTTCACGAAGGTCGGGGGACTCCGCGTGGCGTCCCGCACCTCGGTCTTCGCGCTCAAGAACAAGCCGCAGGACGTGCGCGCCATCGGGGCGCTGCTCGGCGTCTCCGCGGTGCTCGAAGGGTCTGTCCGCAAAGCCGGCGACCAGCTGCGGATCACGGCGCGCCTCACCGCCGCCGACGACGGGCGGCACCTCTGGTCCGACCGCTACGATCGGCGGCTCGACGACGTGTTCGCCATTCAGGACGAGATCGCCCGCACCATCGTGACCACGCTGCGGACGACGTTCCTCGCGGAGGTCGCCGATCCCACACCGCGTCGCTACACCGAGAACGTCGCGGCGTACGGGCTCTACCTGCGCGGGCGCTATTCCTGGAACAAGCGCTCGGATGAGGGGGTCCGGGAATCGATCGACTACTTCGAGCAGGCGATTGCCGCCGACCCGAACTATGCTCTGGCCTATTCCGGCTTGGCCGACGCGTATGGGATGCAGGTCGACTACCGGGGCGTACCCGTGGACGGGGGACTCACCCGCGCCCGGGAGTTCGCCCGGAAGGCCCTGGCGCTCGACGACACCCTGGCCGAGGCGCACACATCGCTCGCCTGGGTCCTGTTCATCTACGATTGGGACTGGCACGGCGCCGTGCGCACCTTCCGGAGGGCGCTGGAGCTCAACCCCAGCTACGCCACGGGGCGGCAGTGGTACAGCTTCGTGCTGGCGGCGCTCGGCCAGCTCGACCAGGCCCTGGCTGAAGGGCACGCCGCCCTGGACCTCGATCCGGCCTCCGTGTCGATTCGCCGCTCACTCGGCTGGCTGTACTACTACGCGCGGCGCTACGACACCGCGCTCGATCACCTGCGGCGAGCCATCGCGATGAACCCGACCTCGCAGGAGACCTACAGGCTCCTCGGCCTCACCCTGACACAACAAGGGGCGTACGACCAGGCGGAGCGCGCCTTGCGCGAAGCCACCGCCATGCTCGGGGAAAGTGCGTACGCCACCGCAAGCCTCGGGTACCTTCTGGCAGTGCGCGGCAACCGCCAGGAAGCGGAGGCGATTGTCGCCCAGCTCGAGGCGCGCAGCCAGTCAGAATACGTCTCTCCGGTCGCCCCGCAGATGGTTCACCTGGGCCTCGGTAACCGTGACGAGGCATTTGCGTGGCTCGAGCGGGCGTACGAGCATCGTCGGGGTTGGCTCGCGTACTTGAAGGTCGAGCCCATGCACGATCCGCTGCGGTCGGATCCACGCTTCGGGGAGTATGTGCGGAGGATGAAGCTCTAAATGCTCTTCGTCCTCGACAACTACGACTCCTTCACCTACAACCTCGTCCAGTATCTGGGCGAGCTGGGTGCGGAGCCCGCCGTGTACCGCAATGACGCGGTCACCGTCGACGAAGTCCTGGCGCTGAAGCCCAAGGCCGCCGTGCTCTCTCCCGGTCCCTGCACACCGTCCGACGCCGGGATCCTGGTTCCTCTGGTGACGGCGCTGGCAGGGAAGATTCCCGATCCTCGGCGTCTGTCTCGGCCACCAGGCGATCGGCCAGGCGTTCGGCGGCAAAGTCGTGCGGGCCGACCGACTGATGCACGGCAAGACCTGCGGCGTGGTGCACGACACAGGACGTCGCTGTTCGAAGGGATTCCGAGCCCGGTGACCGGCATGCGGTATCACTCGCTCGTCGTCGAGCCACAAGTCGCTCCCCAAGGAGCTGCAGGTCACCGCGTGGAGCGCCGACCGACCCAAGGGCGCCGAGATCATGGCCATGAGGCACCGGACCCACCCGATCTTTGGGCGTGCAGTTCCACCCGGAGTCCATCGGAACCGAGCACGGTAAGCGCTTGCTGCAAAACTTTTTAGTGGTGGCGAAGCGTGACTCTCTAGACTCCACGGCACGACTTTTGTATCTTCCCACGTGCCTGTCCTCGGTGTGATTCCTGCCCGGCTCGCCTCCAGCCGCCTTCCTCGCAAACCCCTGCTGCCTCTGGCAGGTGAGCCGCTCATCGTCTGGGTTGCCCGTCGCGTCGCCGAGGCCGCGCGTGTGCGATCGCGTGGTCGTGGCCACCGATGCGGACGAGATCGTGGCGGTGGTCGAGCGCGCCGGATTCGAAGCCGTCATGACCTCGCAGGCCCCACAGTCGGGCACCGAGCGGGCCGCGGAAGTGATTGCCAAACAACCCTTTACCGGGTTCGACGTGATTCTGAACGTGCAGGGTGACGAGCCCCTGGTGGCGCTCGCCGCGCTGTCGGGCTCGCTCGCGCTGCGTCGAAGCGGGGTGACCCGATCGGGACGGCAGCCGGCGCGCTCGACCCGCATCTCGCCGGCGATCCAACCGCGTCAAGGTGGTGGTCGGCCCGACCGGCCGCGCGCTGTACTTCTCGCGTGCGCCGATCCCGTTCGATCGCGACGGACGCGGGCGAGCGTCGTCTACCACCAACACGTCGGCGTGTATGCCTACACACGGGAGGCCCTGGAGCGCTGGGTGCAGGTTGCCCCCCGTCCCGGAAGAACGGTGGGAGCGGCTCGAGCAGCTGCGACCCCTGCTGCACGGCATTCCCATCGGTGTAGCCCTGTTCGACGCCCCGGCGGCTCCCGGGGTCGATACGGCGGACGATCTGCGGTTCGTCGAAACCGCGCTGGCCCGACAACTGAAGGAGGTAAGTCCGTGAGCTCAACGAAGTACATCTTCGTGACCGGCGGTGTGGTCTCCTCACTCGGCAAGGGCATCGCGGCCGCATCACTCGGCCGGCTGCTCGTCGAGCGCGGCCTCAAAGTGACGATCCAGAAGTTCGATCCCTACATCAACGTCGATCCCGGCACGATGTCGCCGTTCCAGCACGGCGAGGTGTACGTGACCGACGACGGCGCCGAGACCGACCTCGACCTTGGGCACTACGAGCGGTTCATCGATCGCTCGCTGTCGCAGATGAACAACGTCACCACCGGCCGGATCTACCTCTCGGTGATCACCAAGGAGCGCCGCGGCGAGTACCTCGGATCCACGGTGCAGGTGATCCCGCACATCACCGACGAGATCAAGATCGCCATCCGGCGCCTCGCCCCCGATCACGACGTGGTCATCACCGAGATCGGCGGCACCGTCGGCGACATCGAGTCGCTGCCGTTCCTCGAGGCGATCCGGCAGTTCCGCCAGGAAGTCGGCCGCGACAACACGCTGTTCATCCACCTCACCCTCGTCCCCTACATCGCCGCCACTGCCGAGCTCAAGACCAAGCCGACGCAGCACTCGGTGCGGGAGCTGATGGAGATCGGAATTCAGCCCGACGTCTTGGTGTGCCGCACCGAGCGGCCCCTGTCCGAAGAGATCAAGCGCAAGATCGCGCTGTTCTGCAACGTGGACTTCGGCTGCGTGGTGGAGAGCCCGGACGTGGCGTCCATCTACGAGATCCCGCTCAAGCTCCACGAACAGGGACTCGACAAGGAGGTCTGCAACCGGCTGCGGCTCGAGACCAAGGAGCCCGACCTGCGCACCTGGTCGGTGATGGTGGACAAGATCATGAACGCCCAGGAGCGGGTCAAGATCGCGGTGGTGGGGAAGTACACCGAGCTCGCGGACAGCTACAAGAGCATTCACGAGGCGCTGGTGCACGGCGGCATCGCCCACGAGTGCGGGGTGGACATCACCTGGATCTCCTCCGATCGATTCACCGATCAGGAGACCGCCGGTGAGCTGTTCGCCTCGTACGACGGGCTGCTCGTGCCGGGCGGCTTCGGCATTCGCGGCGTGGAAGGCATGGTGGAAGCGATCCGCTGGGCGCGCGAGCAGAAGCTGCCGTTCCTCGGTATCTGTCTCGGCCTGCAGACCGCGATCGTCGAGTTCGCGCGCAACGTCTGCAAGATCCCCAACACCAACTCGAGCGAATTCGAGCCCGAGTGCGAGAACCCGGTCATCGCGCTGATGCGCTCGCAGGAAGGCATTCAGGAGATGGGCGGCACCATGCGGCTCGGCGCCTACCCCTGCAAGCTGCGCCCGGGATCGCGCGTGGCGCAGATCTACGGCAGCGCGGAGGTGAGCGAGCGTCATCGCCACCGCTACGAGGTCTCCAACGCCTATCGCGACGTGCTGGCCGAGTTCGGCATGCGGTGCTCCGGCCTGTCCCCCGACGGCTCCCTGGTCGAGATGATCGAGCTGCCCGACCATCCCTGGTTCGTGGGCTGCCAGTTCCACCCGGAGCTCAAGTCCCGGCCGACGCGGCCGCACCCCCTGTTCGCCGGATTCGTCGGGGCGGCCCGCCAGCACCACCGGAACGCCCCGGCGCGCCGCCACGCGGCAGCGTCAGGCCTCAGGCGTCGCGAGCCTGCTCGACTGAGCGTGTCGCACCACTTCGCCGTAACCCCGTTTCTCATCGCGGGGCCCTGCGTGGTCGAATCGGACGACCTGAACCTCCGCGTCGCGGAAGCGCTGGCGGAGCTGGGCGCGAAGCTGGGATTGCACGTCATCTTCAAGGCCTCCTACGACAAGGCGAATCGCTCCCGGCTCGCCGGAGCCCGCGGGCCCGGGCTGGAGCGCGGACTCGCCGCCCTCGACCGGGTGCGGACCGCCACCGGACTGCCGGTCCTCACCGACGTGCACGAGGCGGCCCAGGTCCCGGCGGCCGCGCGCACCGCCGACGTGCTGCAGATCCCGGCGTTCCTCTGCCGCCAGACCGACCTGCTGGTCGCCGCCGGCCGCGCGAACCGCGCCGTCAACGTCAAGAAGGGCCAGTGGATGTCCGCCGAGGCGATGGCGGGCTCGATCGAGAAGGTGCGCGCAGGCGGGGCGCCCTGAGGTCGCGGTGACCGAGCGCGGCACGTTCTTCGGCTACGGCGATCTGGTCGTGGACATGCGCAACTTCCAGCGGCTGCGCGCGGCGTGCGGCGTGCCGGTCGTGTTCGACGCGACGCACTCCGTGCAGCAGCCGGGCCAGGGAACCGACGGCGCGAGCGGCGGCCTGCGGGAGTTCGTGCCGCCGCTCCTGTACGCCGCCGCCGCGGCCGGCGCCGACGCCTTCTTCCTCGAGACGCATCCCGACCCCGACCACGCGCCGAGCGACGGGCCCAACATGGTGCCGCTGGACCAGCTCCCGGGGCTCGTGAGCATGGCGCTCGAGATCTGGCAGCGCGCCCGGGAGGCCGTCCGTGCCTAAGTCCTGGACCATCCCCGCCGCGCTCGCCAAGCGCATCAAGCTGATCGGCCTCGACGTGGACGGCGTGCTCACCGACGGCGGCCTCTACATCGGCCTGGTCGCCAACCATCCGCTCGAGTTCAAGCGCTTTCACGTCCTGGACGGCCTCGGCGTCAAGCTGCTGCGGACCGTGGGCCTCCCGGTCGTCCTCGTCAGCGGCCGCGAGTCCGAAGCAACGGAGGCACGCGCGAAGGAGATGGAGGTCGATGACCTGTTGCAGGTGGCACCCCAGAAGAAGCTCGCCTCGCTGGTTGAGGTCCTGGAGTCGCCGGGGCGTGACGCTCGACGAGTGCGCCTACGTCGGCGATGACCTCGCGGACATACCGGTGCTGCGGGCGGTGGGCCTCCCGATCGCGACGGCCAACGCGACCCGTGAAGTGAAGGCAGCCGCCCGGTACGTGACCACGGTCCCGGGCGGGCAGGGCGCCGTCCGGGAAGTGGCCGAACGCCTGCTCAAGGCCCGCGGCGAGTGGCCGGGGCTCCTGACGCCAATACTTCGAGACTCCTCGTGGCACCGGCCGAAGCCGCGGATCCCGTTGAGCGTGGGCGGCGGGTGCTGCTGCTCGAAGCTGCAGCGATCCGCCGGGTCGCCGAGCGGCTCGGGCCGAGCTTTGCCGCCGCGCTACGCCTGCTGGCGGGGGTCAAGGGACGCGTGATCGTGTCGGGTCTCGGCAAGTCCGGCCTGATCGCCCGCAAGATCGCCGCCACGTTCACGTCGACCGGCACGCCCGCGACGTTCCTCCATCCCGTCGATAGCCTGCACGGCGACCTGGGAGTGGTCGGGCGCGAGGACGCGGCCGTACTGCTCTCGAAAAGCGGAGCCTCGGACGAGCTGTTCGGCCTGATCGAGCAGCTGAAGCGATTCGGTGTCCCGATCGTCGCCATTACCGGCGAGCCGGACTCGGTGCTCGCACGCCAGGCCGATGTGGTGCTCGATGCGGCCGTCACCGAAGAAGCCTGCCCGGAGACGCTGGCCCCCACCGCCAGCACCACGGCGGCGCTCGCCCTGGGCGACGCGCTGGCCGTCGCGCTGCTCGAGCACAAGGGATTCCGTCGCGATGACTTTGCCGCGCTCCACCCGGGCGGCTCGCTGGGACGGAAGCTGCTCGTCCGCGTAGGCGACGTGATGGTCACACGCGACCTGCCCACGCTGCGCACCGATCGCCCGATGCGGGAGTGCGTCGTCCTGCTGGCGAAGCGGCGCGGCACGGTGGCCATCGTCGATGACCAGGGCGCCCTGGTGGGCGTCGTGACGGCGGGTGACCTGACCCGGCTGATGGAGCGCACCGATCGCTTCCTCGACACCCCCGTGGCCGACGTCATGAGCCGCGCGCCCAAGACCACCACGCCCGACACGCTCGCGGGAACCGCAATCGGCGTGATGGAGCAGCACGGGATCATGGCGCTCCCGGTGCTGGACGGCGGGGAGCGCGTCGTGGGGATGGCGCATCTGCACGACCTCATGAAGGCGGGCGCCGCGTGATCGGGCGCCTGCTCGTGCCGCTGGGGATCGCGGCAGCCGTGCTCGCCTGCCGGGATGGAGGCCGCTCGACGGCGACCGCGACGCTGGCCGATACCGCGGATCAGGTGCTGATCGGCATGTCGCATTACGTCACGGCAGCGGGTGTGCAGCGGGCGCGGGTACGCGCCGACACCGCCTATTTCTACTCACCGACGCAAACCGCCATGCTGCGCAACGTGCACATCACGTTCTATAAGCTCGATGGCGGGGAGTCATCCACCCTGACGTCGCGCGAGGGAACGTACAACTGGCGCAACGGGGATATGGAAGCGCACGGCAATGTCTCCGTCGTCACGACCGACGGCCGCACCCTGAAGACTGCGACGCTGCACTACAGCGAAACCAAAAACGAAGTCACATCCGACGTCCCCTTCGTGTTCGACGCCCCCGACCGCCACGTCGAGGGTGAGGGGTTCGTCTCCGACCCGGAGTTCAAGGACGTCGTGGCCCGGCATCCCACCGGGACGGGCGGCCAGTTTTCGCTTCCGGACCAATGATCCTGGCCATGCTCGCCCTCACCCTGATCCAACACCCGGCCGCCAAGCCGTCGCGCGCCGCCGCCGCCCCGTGACACGGGAGCGGGTCGCCCCTGCCACGTCGTGATCGATACGGTCGGGCATTCCGGGCGGCAGGTCGAAGTGCGCAAGGGGGAGACCAACCTGTTCGCGGGCGGCGGCGTTCGTGCCCACTGCCAGGGAACGACCAGCACGCTCGCGTCGGACAGCATCGCCTGGTTCGCAGGCGTGGGGCGCCTCGACCTGATGGGTCAGGTCGAGATCCGCGACGCGGCCTTCTCCATCGACGCGATGTCGGCGTCGTACTTTGTCCGCCAGGAGCGGCTCGAGGCGCACAAGGACGTCGTCGCGACAACGCTTCCCAGCGGCTCCGTGCTCCGCGGCCCCAACCTGACCTACTACCGGGTCGCCCACGGCATCCGGGACACCTCCGAGATGTACGCCACCACGCGCCCCACCATCACCTACCGGCCCAGCGGCGACTCGAGCGAGCCCTATATCATCGTCGGAGACCGCGTGCGGATGAAGGGCAACGACCGCATGTGGGCGGGAGGCAACGTCACGATCGACCGCAGCGATCTTGCGGCCCGCGCCGACTCCATGATGCGCAACGAGACCGCGGGGATCGCCGTGTTGATCGGCAAGCCCCAGGTCCGGGGCCAGGGCGTTCGCAGCTATCGCCTGCTCGGCAAACGCATCGAGTTCGCGATGCAGCAGCGAGAGGTGCGCGTCATCAAGGCGCTCGGTTCGGGGAGGGCGATCGGTGCGGATTGGCAGCTCACCGCGGACACCATCCATTTCGTGATGGGGAATCGCAAGCTGCAGCAGGTGTTCGCCTGGGGCGACTCGTCCCGTCCGGAGGCGATGTCGAGCCAGCATGCCATTGAGGCGGACTCGCTCGCGCTCGACGCCCCCAACGAGGTGCTCACCGCGGCCCGCGCCTACCGCGACGCACGCTCGACCTCCAGGCGGGACACGACCGAGAGCGGCGGAGGAAAACTGGATCGCCGGCGACACGATCACCGGACACTGGACTCAAGGGACCGCCGCGCCGGGCAAGTCCGACGCGGGCCCTCGACCGCCTGGTGGCCCGCGGCTCCGCGCGCGCCTTCACGCACCTGCACAATCAGCGCGACTCCACGGCCCCACCCTCGCTCAACTACTCGCGCGGTGCCGTGATCGACGTCGCGATGAAGGGGGACAAGATCGACCGGGTGATGGTGACGGGGCAGGCGGACGGGGTGCAGCTCGAACCCATCCCGCCGGCGCCGCCGCCCGACAGCACCGCGAGTGACAGCGTCAAGGGCGGGAAAGCCCCCGCCACAAAACCGAAAGGCACCCGGTGACCGCCCGGCCACTCACGCCCCGCCTGGCAGAGCTGCTCGCCGTGGGCAGCTCGTCGCTCACGCTCGGGGTCGCCGCGCTGGCGCGCATCGCGGACTCGCTCGGCCGCACCTCGTTCGCGGAGCTGGCGATCGCCTACCGCGAGGACTACCTGACCCTGCAGCAGGAAACCATGGGGGCGCGGTCCCCGGACCCCGCGCAGCTCTCCGGCGACGACGTGCGCACCCATCTCGGCAACTCCGTGCTCCCGCGGCTGGCGCAGCTCGACATCGTGACCCTGCCCGTCGGCGGACTCTGGAGCGAGGCGCCCGTCGCGTTCTCGCTGGACGTGTGGTTCGATATCCCCGACGACCGCCACGAGCTGATCCGGCTGTTCCGCGACGCCGCCAAACGCGCCCTGGTGCGCGATGAGTCGGCCAGCGCCGCCCATGCACGCGTCGGCGGCAGCGCCAGCGTGCTCGACGCGCAGCACCTCCGGAAGGCCTACAAGAGCCGCCAGGTGGTCAACGACGTCAACATCCACCTCGAGCAAGGCGAGATCGTCGGGCTGCTCGGTCCCGAACGGGGCGGGGAAGACCACCACGTTCTACATGATGACGGGCCTGATCCGGGCCGATCAGGGGCAGATCACCCTGGACGGCCAGGACATCACGCACGAGCCCATGTACCTGCGCGCACGGCGCGGCCTCGGTTACCTGGCGCAGGAGCCGTCGGTGTTCCGCAAGCTGACCGTCGAAGAGAACGTCCTGGCGATCCTCGAGATGCTGCCCTTGAGCGACGCCGAGCGGACCGCCCGGCTCGAGGGCGTGCTCGAGGAGCTGACCATCACGCACCTGCGACGCCAGAAGGCCTACCAGCTCTCGGGCGGTGAGCGGCGCCGGCTCGAAATCACCCGCGCCCTCGTCACCCAGCCGAAATTCATGCTGCTGGACGAGCCGTTCGCCGGCGTGGACCCGATCGCCGTGCACGACATTCAGACCATCGTCGCCGGGCTGCGCCACCGCGGCATCGGCGTGCTGATCACCGACCACAACGTCGAGCAAACGCTGGACATCGTGGATCGCGCGTACATCATGTTCGAAGGCAAGGTGCAGGTCGCCGGCACGGTGCAGCGAGCTGGTGTTCGACAACCAGGTGGCGAACCTGTACTTCGGCCCCACCCTCACGGCGCGCCTGCGCGCGCGACTCACGCCCGCCGCATGAAAACCGGCCTGCATCAGCACGCGGCGCTCCGCCAGGAGCTGCGGATCAATCCACGCCTGTATCAGGCGATGGACCTGCTGTACATGCCGCTGCTCGACCTGCAGCAGCACCTCAAGCAGGAGCTGCTGGGGAACCCGTTCCTCGAAATGGTCGAGCCGGAGGAGGAGACCGAGGTCCCGCTGGTCGACGAGGCGAAGGCCGAAAAGGAGAAGGCCGAGACCGCGGGCGACGATGAGCCGGACTGGGAAAAGCTGCTGCTCGACAACGGCGCCGACGGAGCGCCGCGCGACTTCAGCGAGGCGCGGGAATACGTCGATCCGGTGCCGGTCGAGGCCAAGGATCTCTCCGACTACCTGAAGGATCAGGTCCAGATGCTGGACCTGAACCCGCGCCAACGCCTGCTGGCGGACGAGTTCCTCGGGAACATCGCGGAGGACGGCTACCTGGGCGCGGGCCTCGAGGACATCGTGCGCGGCGCCAACCAGCTGCTCGAGGAGTTCGCCGTCGAGTCGGAGATCGACGTCGAGGTGCAGCCGTACACGCTCACCGAGGCCGAGGAGATGCTGCGGGTGATTCAGCAGCTCGATCCGCCGGGCGTGGGCGCGCGGGATCTGCGCGAATGCCTGCTGCTCCAGCTCGAGGACGCCAAGCTCACCGAGACGCTGACCTACCGGTCTGGTGAAGGAAGCGTTCGACGACCTCATCGCCCACCGCTGGAGCGACCTGGCCAAGCGCTTCGGGCTCTCCCCCACGGAGGTCCAGGCCGCGGCCGATGACCTCGCGAAGCTCGATCCCAAGCCCGGCCTGCAGCACGCCGCGGCCACCGACCACTACATCATCCCCGACCTGGTCGTCGACAAGATCGACGGCCAGTACCACGTGTTCCTGAACGACACCGGCCTGCCGCGGCTGCGCATCTCCAAGGTCTACCAGGAGATCGCCCGCGACAAGAAGCAGTTTCAGGGCGAGAACAAGGAGTTCATCAACCAGCGGATGAACAGCGCGCACTGGATGATCCAGGCGATCGAGCAGCGCCGCCAGACGATGCTCAAGGTGATGAACTTCATCGTCGACCGGCAACGGGAGTTCTTCGAGAAGGGCGTCGAGTTCCTGAAGCCGCTCACGCTCCGCGAGGTGGCCGACGTCATCAACATGCACGAGAGCACCGTCAGCCGGGTGACCAACGAGAAATACGTGCAGACGCCCCGCGGCCTGCTGCCGCTCAAGTTCTTCTTCTCGAGCGGCCTGACGACCACGACGGGAGAGGATGCCAGCGCCCGGTCGATCAAGGCGCAGATCGAGAAGCTCGTCGGGGACGAGAACACCAAGAGCCCGCTCACCGACCAGCAGATCGTCGAGTTGTTCGATCAGAAGGGCGTGAAGATCGCCCGGCGTACAGTGGCCAAGTACCGCGACCAGCTCGGGATCCTGCCGGCCCGCATGCGGAAGCGGATATGAGCCTCGCCACCCCGGTCGTCATCCCCGACGTCAGCATTCTCGCCCCGGCCAACGATGAAGCCGACAACCTCCCCGAGTTCGTGCGGCAAACCCGGGAGGCCCTGTCGACCCTCCCGTATGCCGGCGAGCTGGTCGTGGTGAACGACGGCAGTGAGGACGGCTCGGCGGCCGTGCTGCACGAGCTCGCCGCGGCGAACCCGTTCCTGAAGGTCGTGACGCACCGCAGCCGGCGCGGGATCGCCGACTCCCTCAAGTCGGCCGCCGAAACCGCGCGGGGCAGAGTGCTGGTGTTCTATCCCGCGGACCTGCAGTACGCGCCGTCCGACATCCCGGGCCTCCTGGCACCCATCCTGGCGGGCGAGGCGGACGTGGTTACCGGCGCCAAACAGGGTCACTACGACAAGCGGTTCGTCTCCTGGGTCTACAATGGCCTGTGCCGCTGGCTCTTCGGTGTACGCGTCACCGACCTGAACTCGGTCAAGGCGTTCCGCCGTGAGGTGATGGACGGGATCCCCAGCCGGCCCGACTGGCACCGCTTCATGGTCGTGATCGCCGCGACGCAAGGGTTCCGCCTCGCGGAACGGCCGATCCCACTGCACCCACGGCGCGCCGGCAAATCGAAATTCGGGATCGGGCGCATTCCGATCGGCGTCCTCGACCTGCTTTCGGTGTGGTTCCAGCTGCGGTTCGGCCGCAAGCCGATGCTGTTCTTCGGCGTGTCCGGGGCCCTGCTGTGTTTGCTGGGCTTCCTGATCGGCGTCTACGCACTGGTGGAGCGCTACGTCTACGGGGTGGGGTTCCGCCCGATCCTGAACCTCATCATGCTGCTGGTCCTGGCGGGCCTGATCCTGTTTGGCTTTGGATTCGTGGGCGAGATGGTGGCGGGTGCGCTCGAGGAGCTGCGGGCGTTGCGGCGCGAGGTGGAGCAGCTGCGCGACAAGCGCTGATGCCCAGCGCACAGGAAGTTCGCTCCTGGTACAACCGGCGCTACGCGTCGCTCGGCCTCGACAGCATGCGTCCATTCGAGGCCTATCCGCCGGTGCTCGATCTGCTGGATGCCCGCCCCGGCGCGACGTTGCTCGACGTGAGCTGCGGCTCCGGATTTCTGCTCCGGGCCGCCCGCGAGCGCGGGCTCACCGCCTACGGCGTGGATCTCTCGGATGCAGCGGTGCGGCTCGTGCACCAGGTATCACCCGCGATTCCCGTCGCCGTCTGTGCAGGGGAAGACCTCTGCGTCCGCGATGCGAGCTGCGACTTCGTGACCTGCCTCGGCTCGCTCGAGCACTTTCTCGACGTCGGCCGGGGACTGCGCGAGATGTTGCGGGTCGCCAAGGCGGACGCGCACTTCTGCATCATGGTGCCCAACCGGAATTTCGCCGGGTGGAAGCTGATGGGTCAGCAGGGCACTGCGCAGCAGGACATCAACGAACGCCTGCTCTCGCTCGAGGAGTGGACCCGCACCTTCGAAGATCACGGCCTGCGCGTGCAGCGCGTGGTCCCCGATCGCTGGCATGCGGTCAAGTGGCGCTCCAATCCTCGCCGCCGCTCCCCCCCCTACGCCGCCAAAGGCTGGCTGCTCGAGATGGCGTGGAGGCTGCTCCCGCTCGCCTGGGAGTACCAGTTCATTTTTCTGCTGCAGCGCCGCTGAGGGAGCGCGGGGCCCGGAGCGTCGCCGCATAGCACGCCTCCCACTGCGCAAGAATCGCCGGCCAGCTGAAGCGCTCCTGCACGACGCGGTACCCGGCTTCGCCGAGCCGTGTCGGCCAGCGCGGCATCCCCCGCCAGCCGCTCGAGCGCCGCCGCCAGGGCGGCGGCGTCGGCCGGCGGCACGAGGAGCCCCGTCTCCTCCGCGCGTAACGATGTCCGTGATCCCGCCCAGGTCGCTCGCGACCACCGGGACCCGATAGCTCATCGCTTCGAGCAAGACGACGCCCAGGCCTTCCGTGTCTCCCCGCGTGTCCACGATCGCGGGCAACACGAAGCACGCTCGCGTCGGCATACGCCTGGCGCAGCTCGCGGTCGGACACGCGACCCCGCACCTCGACCTGGCCCTCATGGCCGCTGCGCCGCGCCTGTTCTTCCAGCCGCTGCCGCTCCGGTCCGTCACCGATGATCACCAGCCGCGCGCGCCGGTCGGGAGACAGCCGCTGCACCGCCTCGATCAGATAGCGCACCCCTTTGCGCTCGACCAGCCGCCCGACGAACAGCACGCCGAACCCGTCGCGCGGCGCGGTCCGGGGCGCGGCCCCGCCCGCCGCGGTGAACCCGATCGTGTAGGGGATGATGCGCGGCTGGACGTCGGAGACCGCTGCGATCTCGCGAGCCGTGTGAGACGAGATCGCCACCACCTGGTCGGAGGTCTCGAGCGCCCACCGGACGAACGGCCGCAGCCAGGGCAGGGAGCCTTTCACCAACCGCAGCTCGGCGCCGTACCACGACGACAGCAGCCGTGCGCCGCAGGCGCGCCGGATCAGCCAGCCGAACAGCGCATGGGGCACTGGCCAGTGCACGTGCACGACGTCGAAGCGTTGCCGCCGCCCCAGCCGCCACGCGGCCCACGCGCCACACGCCACGTAGAACACCGGCATGATGCGGTAGCGCCAGGAGTGTCGCATGCGGTCGGGCGCCGCTTCTTCGTGCGTCAAATCCTCCCAGCGCGCGGGAAAGTAGCGGAACCGGTGCACGGGGATTCCGGCGAACTCGCGGTTGCCGCCACCCTTGTATGCCGAGGTCAGGACTTCGACCTCGTGCCCCGCCGCGCGCAGGTGTTTCAGCAGCTCGACCAGCCAGGGTACGATGACGTCGTCCGTGGAGCGCGGGAAGGCGGTGAGGACGTGCAGGATACGCATCGGGGCTGTACTATAGCCCCGCGTCAAACCACGGCAAACCCCTTGTCGCGCATGCACCGGTGTCGTGGTATCTTTGCCCGGTACGAGAGCCCCGGGCACTCCTCAGTCGCGTGCAAACGGTCTATCACCCCAACCCCCGGCAATCGAGGTCCCACTGGGAATCCCCGCAACGACGCGCGTGGCCGGCAGGGGAGCAACGTGGTGGGTGCGGGTGGCGCAGATCGCGATTCTGGTCGGCGCGGGATACTATCTGGTCCGGTTGGCGGCTCCCCATTGGCCGGCCATTCAGGCCCGCCGCCTCAGTTGGCATGCCATCCCGCTGCTCGCCGGCTCCCTCATCGTGTGGGCCAACCTGGCCCTCCTCCTGGCCGCGTGGACGGTTTCGCTGCGCTGGTGCGCCCAACGGATCCGCTACATCGACGCGGCCCGGGTCTGGTTCACCGCCAACCTCGCCCGCTTTCTGCCCGGTGCCGTGTGGCAGTTCGCCAGCCTCGCGGTGATGTCGGGGCGGTATGGCCTGTCGACGATGGCAGCCGCGGCGACCGTGCTGCTGGAGCAGATCGTGCTCCTCTTTACCGGTCTGCTCGTGCTCGCCGCGCTCACCCCGTCGGTGCTGCACGCGCGCTGGTGGCAGGCGGCGCTCGTGGTGGCCGCGGTCCTCGGGGCGGTAGGGCTCGCGCTGCCGCGCCCGGGCGGGCGCCTGGGACGGTGGATCGAAGCCCGGGTGCCGGCCGTTGGTCTGCTGTGGTCGCAGCTCCGGCCCGCCCAGCTCGGCGCGTTCACCGTGATGCTGGTGCTCCCCTGGATCCTGTACGGCACCGCGTTCCGCCTCCTGGCCGTGGGGCTGCTCGACAGCCCGGCGGGATCGTGGTCCGACTACGTCGCCGCATTCACCGGGAGCTACGTCGCCGGCGTTATCGCGGTCTTCGCACCCGCTGGACTCCTCGTGCGCGAGGCGGCACTCGTGAAAGCCTTGATGACCGTGGGCGTCGGCGGGGCTGACGCCGTGATCCTGGCCGTCGCGTCCCGGGTGTGGCTCACACTGCTCGAGCTTGCCGCAGGAGGAGTCGTGATGGCACTCCCGGGCGGCGTCCCGCCGCGCAACGCATGACGCCGCGCGAACGCTTCCCGGTTCTCAGCGCGGCGCTGATCTACGCGCTCGCCGTCGCCGTGGCGTTCTGGCCGTTTTGGACCGGCCACTTCCTCATCAACCCCATGAGCGACATGCGGAACGGATATCCGTTCCGACTGTTCGAGTCCGAGTACTGGCATCACGTGGGCGGATTTCCGCAATGGAATCCCTACATCTTCGGCGGCATGCCGTTCATCGGGGCGATCGGGGGCGACGTATTTTACCCGACCTTCCTGCTGCGCCTCGTGTTCCCGGTGGACGTGGGGATCACGCTGGGATTCATGCTCCACATCGTGCTGGCGGGCCTGTTCACCTTCCTGTTCCTGCGCACCCTCAAGCTCGAATGGGGCGCGGCGTTCGTGGGCGGTGCGGCCTACATGTTCACGGGGCAGGTCGTCTCGCTCGTGAGCCCGGGCCACGACGGCAAGCTGTTCGTGAGCGCGCTGCTGCCGCTGGCGTTGCTGTTCCTGTACCAGGCCGTGGTGCGCAACGACTGGCGGCGCTATCTGTACTTCGGCGCCACGGTGGGATTGAGCCTGATCTCGCCCCACTTCCAGATGACGTACTTCCTGCTCATGGCCGCGGGGTTCTTCTGGGCGTTCCTGGTGTTCGTGAGCGACGAGCGGCCGGCGGCTCCCTGGTGGCGCTCGGCGCTGCCGTTCGTCCTCGCGCTGGTGCGTCGCCTTCGGCATCGCCGCCGTCCAGCTCGTGCCGTTTCAGGAGTATCTCGCCTACGCGGCACGGGGAGCGGCGAAGGAATCGGCGGACCGGTGGGGATACGCCACGTCGTGGTCCATGCCCCCCGAAGAGCTCCTCAACACGGTCTGGCCGGCCTTCTCGGGGATTCTGGGCCAGTATTGGGGTCGCAACTTCTTCAAGCTCCACAGCGAGTACCTGGGCGCCGTCGTGCTCGTGCTGGCAACGTTCGCCCCGTATCTCCGGGACAAGCGCCGCCTCGCCTGGTTCTTCGTGTTCCTCGCTGCCTACGGGATCCTGTTCGCGCTGGGAGGACACACCCCGTTCTACCACATCCCCTACGCGATTCTCCCCGGCATCAAGCTCACGCGCGCGCCGTCGATGATCTTTTTCCTCACGGCGTTCAGTACGGCGGTGCTGGCCGCGTTCGGGACGCAGGCGCTGCTCACCGCCGCACCGGACACTCGCAAGACTCCCCTCTGGTGGTGGCTCGGGGGCGCGGGCGTTGCCGTGCTCATGGGGTTCGCGGGCGCATTTGAGGGGATCATGCGGGGCCTGGCCGATCCGCAGCGGATCGGCGCCGTGACGGCGAACTATCCCGCCTTCCAGGCCGACACCGTGCGCGTCCTGATCTTGATCGGCGCGACCGCCGCCGCTGTGCAGTGTTCGCCTTGCGAACCGCATCGGCGGCGCCCGATGGGCCTTGCTCGTGGGTGGCCTGGTGCTGCTCGACCTCTGGAGCGTCGAGCGCCGCTACATCCAGTTCAGCCCGCCGGCCCGGGAGAGCTTCGCGCCCGATGCGATCGTCAAGACGCTGCAAGGCGACTCTGGTGTCTACCGGGTGCTGTCCATCAACGAGTACCAGGGGCTCGAGAACTACCTGATGTCGCAGCGCGTCCGCTCGGTGCTCGGGTACCACGGCAACGAGCTGCAACGCTATGACGAGCTGCTCGGTGGCAAGAATGAATGGCGCAACATCGGCAGCCCCAACCTGCTGAAACTCCTGGCCGTGCGGTACGTGATCATCAACGAGCCGATCAGCACCACGCTCCTGGCCCCGGTGGGGGACGGACCGCTCGCGACCGCGGACGGCCAAGCCGCGTATCTCTATCGCGTCACCGATCCCGTCCCGTATGCCTTCCTCGTGGAGGAGGCCCTGCAGCTGGGCGACTCGCAGACCGTGGCCGACGCTGATGGATCACCGGTTCGACCTCCGCCGCATCCTGCTCGTGTCCCCGGACCAACACATCGGTCTTGCGTCGCTGGAAGGGCACGAGATTCCCGAGCCGGTGGCCGCGCCGGTGGCGGTGCACGAGCTGCGCCCCGGCGCCCTTCGCTTCGATCTCGGCGCCCCACGCGCGACGCCGGCGTATCTGTTCGTGTCGGAGAACTATCACCCGGCCTGGCACGCCACGGTCGATGGCCAGCCCGGCCCGCGTCGTTCGGGCCCAGCACTCCCTGATGGCCGTGCCCCTGCCGGCCGGCGCCCGGTCGATCGAGCTTTCATTTTCAGCCCCGGGATTCCGGCGGGGCGGAATGATCACCCTGCTGATGCTGCTGGGGGTACTCGCTGCCGTGGGCGCGGACGCCGTGCGGCGTCGCGCGAGCGCCCGGACTCAAGGGACGGGCCAGGGTGGCTGAGCGGGCGCTGGTCATTATTCCGACCTACAACGAGGCCATGAACATCGGCAACCTCGTCCCGCTGGTCCTCGCCCAGGACCCGCGTCTCGAGGTCCTCATCGTGGACGACAACTCCCCCGACGGCACCGGTCAGATGGCGGTGGACCTGGCCAGGCTCGACCCCCGGGTGCACGTGCTACAGCGGGAGGGGAAGCGGGGCCTCGGCACCGCCTACATCACGGGGTTCCGGTGGGCGTTGGAGCACGGCTACGACTACCTGTTCGAGATGGACGCCGACTTCTCCCACGATCCCGCCCACTTAAAGGACTTTCTCAAGGCCATTGAGGACGCTGATCTGGTGCTCGGATCCCGCTACCTTGGGGGGAGGGTCACGGTGGTCAATTGGCCGATGACACGCCTCCTCCTGTCCTACGCGGCGAATATCTATGCCCGCTGGGTCATCGGCCTGTCGATTTGGGACCTGACGGGAGGGTTCAAGTGTTTTCGCAGGCAGGTGCTCGAGGCGATCGACCTTTCTCAGGTCCGCTCGAACGGCTACGCCTTTCAAATTGAAATGAGCGCACGCGCATGGCGAAAAAAATTCAAGTTGAAAGAAATCCCTATCGTGTTCGTCGACCGGACCGAGGGCCAGAGCAAGATGAACCGCACGATCGTCCGCGAGGCAATCTGGATGGTGCCGCGCCTCCGATTGATGGCGTGGTCCGGCCGGATCTAAGCGGGCTCCCCGTCTACAAGATGACGGGGTCGGGGAACGACTTTGTGATGATCGACGGTCGCACGTCCCGACCGGCGGACTGGACTCCCGACGATATCCGAGGGGTATGCGCCCGGGGAACCGGTTTGGGCGCCGACGGGCTCGTGTTCGTCGAGCCCGGCGCGAGCCCCGAGGCGGTCCGCATGGTCTACTTCAACAGCGATGGGTCCCGCGCCGCCCTGTGCGGCAACGCCGCCCTCTGCACCACCCGCCTCGCCGGCCACATCGGCTTCGGGAACGGCACTGTCGCACGGCTCGAAACCGATGCCGGTACCTACGACGTGCGCGTGGTAGGTGCGGACGGGCAGCCCGAACTCCATCTCGCACCGGTTGGCGTCCCGGTGACCCTGCCGCGTCTCCACTTGGCGGAGGGCGAGGAGCAGGCGGCCCTCAGTACGGTGGGAGTACCGCATCTGGTGGTTCTGGTCCGGGACGTGGGCCAGGTCGATGTTGAGCACCGCGGCCGCGCGCTTCGGAACGATCCCGTTCTGGGGGCAGCTGGGGCCAACGTGAACTTCGTCAGCCCCGGCACCGGCCCGTCGGACTGGCGGATGCGCACCTACGAGCGTGGTGTGGAAGGGGAGACGCTCGCGTGTGGCACCGGGGCCGTCGCGGTCGGCTGCACGCTGGATCGCTGGGGCCTGGGGACGCTTCCTGTGACCCTGTGGACGCGAAGTGGCCGCCCGCTGGTAGTGAGGGGCCAACGCGGGATAACAGATGCGTACGAGGATGTGTGGCTTGTGGGGGAGGCGCGGATGGTGTTTCGGGGGGTGATGATCTAGACAGTCTTTCAACATTCACATAGCGTTCAACTTAACATAACATCTATTATACGAAGTAGACCGGCTACGAACCTTAATCCATCGGCCTTAAGGGCTCACCGCCCCTCGGGTCAATTCCCCCAAACGCACCTGCGCCTCACTCCTGGTCGCCGTCGAATCCATCTTTGACACGATGGTACGGTACGCCAGAATCGCTTTGGCCGTATCACCCTGCGCCACCCAGCTGCGCCCCGCGTCCGACAGGTACTGCGCCTTTAGGAATGCGTACTCGGCGTACGGCACCGCCGTCTCATACGCCTCGGCAGCGTCCTTGTACTGACCCGCATTCTCGTACGCGGCGCCCAGCAGGCCGTACGCTTGGGCGCGGAAATGTGGGCCCGCCGCAGGCGCGAATTTCTTGAGTTGATCGATCGCCTGCTGCTCCTGGCCCTGAGCCATGCGCACGGTGGCGAGTAGCAGCTGCGCCTCCTGAGCGGCACGGGTGCCCGAGTAGTTTTCCACTACCTGGGACAGCTCGCTTCCTGCCAGCGGATAGTTGCGCGAATCGAACGCCAGCCGAGCCTGGGACAAACGCTCCCCCGCAACAGCCTCGGTACGGCTCCTCGAGATGCCATTCCACCACAGCAGCCCACCGCCAACCACGAGCACCGCCCCGATCGCACTCGCGATCTGGCGATGCCCCTTGATCCACGTTGCTACCGATGTCAGTGCCGCCGAGTCGTCGGGTGGCGGAGACGTCGCGGCACGCCGCGACGCCGGTGCTGATGTGGCCATGTTCGTCCTCTTCAAATGCGTACCCGGATCCGGCTCGTCGCACCCCAGTGCCCCTGGGGTGACTCGAACACCCGGCCAACGGTTTAGGAAACCGCTGCTCTATCCACCTGAGCTACAGGGGCGTCGTCCCGGAACAGCTAAGCTTTTAAAACTAGCGAGCTTACGTGTAGTGAAGCAAGGCCTCCACCCGCTCCTGTTGAAGCTTCTCCCGGCCGCGTAAGAAATCAAGCTCGACGAGGAAACTGAACCCGACCAACGCGGCCCCCTGTCCACGCACGAGCCGGGCAGCTCCCTGGGCGGTCCCACCCGTCGCCAGGACGTCGTCGACGATCAGCACGCGATCCCCTGGGGCGACCGCGTCGCGGTGCATCTCCAGCGCGTCGGTCCCGTACTCGAGCGCGTACTCGACGCGATTCCGCGCCGCGGGGAGCTTCCCCGGCTTTCTGATGGGAACCAACCCCGCCTGCAGCGCCATCGCAATCGGGGCGCCCAACAGGAAACCGCGCGACTCGATCGCAATCACCCGTGACGTGCCCTGCCCTCTGAACGGGGCGGCCATCCGCTCCACCACCTGGCGGAACAACGCGGCATCGAGCAACAGCGGCGTGATATCCTTGAACACGATCCCCGGCTTCGGGAAGTCCGGAATATCTCGGATCCGCCCACGAATACTGTCGATAATGCCGTGGCTCACTAGTTCTGCCATCTAACGCATTTCAAACGAGTTAGGCAGCACCAGGTCATGTGGAACATCTGCTTTTTCCACACTGCGTACCTTGGCCGCCGTAGGGCCGCGCGTCAGTGAACGCTCGAGATCGGCGATCAGCGCCGGCGGTCCGTCCGCCAGGACTTCCACGGAGCCGTCGGCCAGGTTACTGACCCAGCCGCGCATGCTCAGCCGGTGAGCCTCACGCATGACGAACCATCGAAATCCGACGCCTTGAACGACGCCGCGTACCAGGTATCGCACCACCACGACCTAGCGTCCCTCCTCGGCGACCGGGCCCTTACGGTGCCGCTGGCGCCACACGTAGATGCCTATGACCAACCCGAGGACCGGCACGAGCACGAGGAGCGCCTGACCCACGTAGTGCCGCACCTCAGCCTGCCGCAGCACCCCCTCGTGCCGGCCGAGGAAGTATCCGATCCAGACCAGGATGGCGCACCAGATCGTGGCACCCACCCCGGTGTAGACCACGAAGGCCACCAGGGACATGCGCGCAAGACCGGCGGGGATCGAAATCAGGTGGCGCACGACGGGAAGCATCCGGCCGAGCAGCACGCTGATTTCGCCGTGCGCCGCGAAATAGCGCTCGGAGCGTTCGAGGGACCGTTCGGAGATCAGGACATACCGCCCGAACCGGCGCACCAGCCCGCGGCCGAGCCAGAGGGCCAGAAAATAGTTTGCGAGCGACCCGAGGATGCTGCCGACGACACCGGCCGCCACCGCTGCCACGGCTCCCATTTCTCCCTTGGCCACCCAGTAGCCCGCCGGCGGCATCACGAGCTCCGCGGGCACCGGCAAGATGGACGACTCCATCGCCATCAGGACGACGATGCCGGGATACCCGAGCGCGAGAAGGCTGTTCAAGAGCCACTCAATAAACCGTTCAAGCATCAAAGCCATGCTCCCCAAGAAGTGGCACGAACCGGGCGTCGCCCAGGGGCGTGCGCCGCAGTCCGCTGTCCCGGCGTTCGACCAGCGTGAGGGTTTGCGCGCCGCGATCCCCGAGCGGGATCAGCAGGCGCCCTCCCGGTGCGAGTTGCTCGACGAGCGGCGGCGGGATCTCCGGGCCTCCGGCGGCAACCAGAATCGCATCATACGGCGCGTACGCGCTCCAGCCCAACGTCCCGTCGCCCATCAGCACCGAGGCTTTGGTGACGCCCGCCGCGCGCAGCGCCTGTTGTGCCTGACGAGCCAGGTGCTCGACCCGTTCCACGCTAAACACCTGCGCGGCCAGGACGCACAACAACGCGGTTTGATATCCGGACCCCGTGCCGATTTCGAGCACGCGCTCCGACCCGCGCAGACCCAGGGCCTCAAGGTAACGGGCTTGGGTGAACGGCTGGGAGATGGTCTGGCCACGTCCGATCGGCAACGCGACGTCGTCATACGCCTTCCG
The DNA here is from genome assembly GCA_963844035.1 of uncultured Gemmatimonadales bacterium. Classification (GTDB taxonomy): domain Bacteria; phylum Gemmatimonadota; class Gemmatimonadetes; order Gemmatimonadales; family GWC2-71-9; genus AG25. The sequence continues at coordinate 301,091 of CAWJMT010000003.1, read as the reverse complement.
GCGCAGGGCCTCGGGGACGAACAGGTGGCGCGGCGTGTCGGCGAATGCCCGCAGCACCGCCAGATTCTGGACGCCCTTGCCCCGCAGCGTCTCCACCAGCCGGGCGCGATAGCCCGCAAACGGGTCGCTGCTGCGCCCGCTCACTCCTCCCGAAACCACGACTGTGCCACCTCGAGGAGCTTGTAGTTGGTCATGTCCATGTGGAGTGGCGTCACCGAGATGTAGCCGTCCCGGGTGGCCTGGAAATCGGAGTCGGTACCGCCCGACCATGTCACGTGACCGCCCCCGATCCAGTAGATGTCCTTGCCCCACGGGTCCTTCATCAGGGCGATCTCCTCGTGGAACACGCGGCTGCCGAGGTGCGTGATCCGGACGCCTTTCACCTGATCGGCGGGGATTCCCGGGAGATTGACGTTGAGCAGCGTCTCTTTGGGGAAGTCCTTCACCCCCACGAGCCTGCGCAGCAGACGCTCGAGCCCCGGGCGGTGCGAGTCCAGGAGATCCAGATCGCCCCCGGCGAACGAGATGGCGATGCTGGGAATGCCCGCCACCAGTCCTTCGAACGCGGCGGCGACGGTGCCCGAATACAGCACGTCTTCGCCCATGTTGGAGCCGTGGTTGATCCCGGAGATGACGAAGTCGGGTTCTTCGGGCATCAGCTTGCCGAGGGCGAGCAGGACGCAGTCGGTCGGGGTCCCATCCACCTGGAACGCGCCGTCCGCGCGGCGGGTGGCGTGGAGCGGGCGGTGCAGCGTCAACGAGTGCGACGTCCCGCTCTGCTCGCGATCGGGAGCCACCACGGTGACCTGCCCTACCGCGGCGCACACCTCCGCCAGCACGCCGAGGCCGCGCGCCAGGATACCGTCATCGTTCGAGAGGAGGATCTTGGGGCGTCCCGTGGATTCTAGCGGGGGCACCTCAGCGGGTCCCGGCATGCGGCGGGGCGGCCCCCTCGAGGATGACGAGTACGGCTTTGAGCTCGAGTCGCAGGTCCTTGACGGTCTCCAGGGCCAGCGCGCGCCGGGCCTCGGGTTTCAGCTCGCCCGACCGGCGGTACTGCTCGATCTTCTGGCGGGCGCCCTCGATGGTGTACTTCTCCGTGTAGAGCAGATGCTTCACGAGCATGATCAGCTCGATCTCGCGCCGCTGGTACACGCGGTTGCCGGACCGGTTCTTGGCCGGATTCAGAGAACCGAAACTGGCTCTCCCAGTAGCGCAACACGTGCGGCTTCAGGTCGGTGAGCTGGCAGACCTCGCCGATCGAGAAGAACTCCTGCACCGGATGCGGAGCGCTCATCGCCACTGCTCCGTCTTGAGCTCGCGCTCCATCAGGTCCGCCACCGCCTGGCGTAGCCCCTTGCCGTGGAACAGACACCTCAGTGACCTGCTGGGCGATCGGCAGCTCGACGCCGTGCCGTTCCCCCAGGGTCACCGCGGCGCGCGCGGTGTTGACGCCCTCCGCCACCGTGGCGCGGCCGCCCAGCGCCTGCTCCAAGGGCACCCCGCGCCCCAGATCGACGCCCAGCGTGTGGTTGCGCGAGAGCGGCCCCCCGGTGGCGGTCAGAATGAGATCGCCCATTCCCGCGAGCCCCGCGAACGTCGCCGGCTCGGCACCCAGCGCCACACCGAGCCGCGTGATCTCCGCCAGACCGCGGGTAAGCAACGCGGCACGCGTGTTGTGGCCCAGGCCCAGCCCGGCGAGGAAGCCCGCGGCGAGGGCGATGACGTTCTTGAGCGCACCGGCCAGCTCCACGCCCACCACGTCGGTGAGCGAGTACGCCCGGAACACCGGCGTCGAGAAGGTTTGCTGCGCCCGCAGCGCGACATCGTGGTCCCGCGCGGCCGTGACGACCGCCGTCGGCTGCCGCTCATAGACCTCGCGGGCGAACGACGGCCCCGAGAGCACCGCCAGCGGCGTACTCGGCCGGCAGGACCTCGCGCAGGACCCCGCACGGGGTGCTGAGGCGGTCCGGCTCGAGCCCCTTCGACACGCTCACCACCAGCGGCCGCCCGGACATAGCCGCGGCGACCGGTGTCATCACGGCGCGCACCACGTGGGACGGCGCCGCCGAGACGATCACTTCCGCGCCCCGCACCACCTCGGCGATCTCCCCGCCGGCCCGCAGGTTGTCGGCGAGCGGCGCGTCGGGGAGAAACAGGTGATTGTGATGCTCACGGTTGATGCTCTCGACCACTTCGGGCTCGTGCGCCCAAATGGTGACCGCGTCGCCCTTGCGGGCCAGCAGAGTCCGCCAGCGCGGTGCCCCACGCCCCGGCGCCCATGACGGCGATCCGGGTCACGCGGCGGCACCCTTTCGGGTGCGGAATCGCCCTTCGGTGCCGGCCAGGAGTCGCCGGATGTTGGAGCGGTGTGAGACGATGATCAGGATCGCGAGCATAGACGCCCGCCCAGAAGGTGTGCGGCGCATCGGGACGCGTGAGGCGCGCCCACACCGGGAACAGGCCGACCGCGAACATCGACGCGATTGATACGTAACCCGAGATCCAGAGGACGATGCACCAGATCGCCATCGAGATCACGATGGCGAGCGGCGCCAGCGCGAGGAACATACCGGCTGCCGTAGCGACACCCTTCCCGCCCCGGAATCGCACGTAGGGAGAGAACATGTGTCCCGCCACCGCCGCCGCGCCGACGGCGACGGGGAGCCACCCCGCCCCGCCGGACCAGCGCTCGACCAGCACGACCGGCGCCGCACCCTTCGCGACGTCGAACAGGCCGACGGGAATGGCGTACTTCCACCCCAGCACGCGATAGGTGTTCGTGGCACCCAGACTCCCGCTGCCATGCTGCCGCAGATCGATCCCCCGCCCGATCTTGCCGGCGAAATAGCTCGTCGGGATCGCACCCACGAGGTACCCGGCCACGATCCACAGCGCGGAGGTCACCGGTCCGCTGCCTGGCGACCGCGCCGCCGGCGGTACTTGATGGTCACCGGGGCCCCGGTGAACGCCCATGCCTCGCGGAATCCGTTCAACAGATAGCGCGTGTACGACTCCGGAATCTCTTCCGGCCGGTTCGAGATGATCGCGAAGCGCGGCGGCGCTGTGTTGATCTGTGTCGCGTAGAGCAGCCGGACTGATTCCCCGACGGGTTGCGGCGGCTGCTGGCGCTGCATCAAGTCCTCCAGCACACGGTTCACTTCCGCCGTGGGCACACGCTTGCGCCGTTCCTCGGCAACCCGAAGAATCAGATCAAACAGCTTCGTCACCCGCTGCCCGGTCTTCGCGGAGATGTAGAGAAACGGGATGAACGCGAGGAACGGCGCGCGCTCCCGGAGCTCCTTCTCGCCCTGCACCGCGGTGTTGGTCTCCTTCTCCTCGATCAGATCCCACTTGTTCACGGCGATGATCAGCCCCGCCCCAGCCTCCCACGCTTCGTTGGCGATCCGCAGGTCCTGCACGTGCATCCCGTCCAGCGCATCCACGACCAGAACGCACACGTCAGCGCGCTCAATGGCGCGCGCCGTACGCAACGTCGAGTAGAACTCAATGTCCTCGGCGACCTTGCTGCGCTTGCGCAGGCCCGCCGTGTCGATGAAGACGAACGCGTGCCCCTCGTACAAGGCCGGCGTGTCGATCGAATCGCGCGTGGTGCCCGGCTCGGCGGCGACCACCAACCGGTCCTCGCCGAGCAAGCGGTTCACCAGGCTCGACTTCCCGACGTTGGGACGGCCCACCACCGCGACATGGATCGCCGGCTCGTCCGCCGCCTCTCCCGTCGGGGGGAGGCGCTGGACGATCTCGTCCAGCAGATCCCCGCTGCTCTTCCCGATCGCCGCGGAGACGGGGAACGGGTCGCCCAGGCCCAGCTCGTAGAACGCGAGGTGCCGCGTGTCCACGGGCAGATGGTCCGCCTTGTTGGCGACGAGCACGAACGGCCGCCTCGCCTTGCGCACCGTTTCCGAGATCTCGAGATCGGCGGGGTGAACGCCGGCATCCACGTCCACCAGGAACAGCAGCACGTCGCTCTCGGCGATCGCCTGTTCGACCTGGGCGCGCACGGCGCGGTTCATGGCGTCTTCGGCCCCGGGCACCAATCCACCAGTATCGACGAGCCAAAACCGGCGTCCGTTCCACTCGGCCGCGCCGAAATTGCGATCCCGCGTCACGCCGGGCTCAGCATCCACAATCGCCACGCGGCCACCGATCAGCCGGTTGAAGAGGGTGGACTTGCCCACGTTGGGCCGGCCGATGATCGCAACGGTTGGGGCGCCGCGCGTGGTCATGCCTCACCTCGCCCGTTCGGAGTGCGATGCGAGTGGGACCGGCGAGCCTCATCGAGCGCGAGCGCGTCGACGAAGTCGTACGACAGACTCACCGGCATCGGCACCTGCGCAGCGAGCTTCTCAAGGTGGAGATCGTCCATGAACAGCAAATCGTCGTTCACCGCTTCCGCGGGGAGCAGCGCGAGATCGAGATCGGCACGGTGCTCGAGGGCGCTCCGGAACGCGCCGCCGGGGAGCAGCCCCGCCGTCGTCACCGACGAGCCGAACAGGGAGTTCTCGAGCGCGACAACTTCGAACCGGGCCCCGGTGGCGACGGCGAGCGGCTCCAGCACCTGCGGCATGAGGGGGGCCATCGCGGTGCCGGTGACGACGCCGATCCGCTTGCCCGCCAGGCCGGCACGGAACCCGCCCGCCGTGGCGGCGATGCGCGTCTGCAGGTAGCGCACGGCGCCGACGCCATTCTCGCGCTGCTCGAAGTCGCCGTACCAGGCCGCGGGGGGCAGCGGTTCACCGGCCTGGAGGTACAAGTCGTCCGCGCCGAAGCACCACGGGAACCCGCGCTTCTCAAGCGCTCGGGCGGCAAAGTCCCCCACCGTGGCCAGGGCCGCGCGGCAATCGTCCACCGTGGGCTGGCGGACCAGCTGGTGCTTGCTGAACTCCGTGAGCGCCACCGGCACGACCGAGACCGACAGGACCATGTCTCCCAGGCCGTACAGGTCGCCCAGCGACCGCACCAGCTCCGCCCCGTCGTTCACCCCGGGCACGAGCACCACCTGGGTGTGAAACGTGATCCCCCGCTCCCCGAAGGCGCGCAGCTGGGGGACGATCTCGGGCGCATCGGGGTTGCGCAGCAGCCAGCGGCGCACCGTCGGGTCGGTGGCGTGCACCGACACGTACAGCGGCGAGAGGCGGTACTCGACGATCCGCTCCTCGTCCCAGGGCTTCAGGTTCGTGAGCGTCGCGAAATTGCCGTAGCGGAACGACAGGCGGTAGTCGTCATCGCGGATGTAGAGCGGCGCCCGCATGGCCTGCGGATTCCCGTCCACAAAACAGAAGTCGCAGTGATTGGCGCAGCGGCGGATACGCGGGGGCTCGAGCGTCACCCCCATCGGCATCCCCTCGGGACGCTCGATGTCGTACTCGATCTCGTCGCCTGAGGGGGACTTCACGTACAACATGAAGTGGTCGTCGGCGGTGAGGAATTCCCAGTCGAGAAAATCCTCGAGCGCGCGGCCGTTCACCGCGAGCAGCTCCGTTCCCTTGGACAGCCCTACTGCGGCGCCGAGAGAGTCCGGCGCCACCGCCTGCACGCGAATCACAACCGGCCGCCTAGGAGTTCAAGGAGTTTGTGAAACCAGGCGCCGCAACCTCAACGCCGGCTGATACTTCCGAGTGGCGAAATATGACCTGCAGAGCGCTGGAATGCCAGCGCGGAGGCGGTTCGTGGCAGAGCGGGCGACCGGATTCGAACCGGCGACGTCCAGCTTGGGAAGCTGGCATTCTACCCCTGAATTACGCCCGCGTAGGACCCTCTCAACTTAGCAGTCTATGGCCCGATGCGGTACCGGTGTTTCGGGAAACCCGCCCCGATGTGGCCTCCAAGGCCCACGCCGGCCAAGCCCGCCAGAACAAACCCCCCGATAGCGAACGGCGCCGGATCGGAACATGGGTCGTCAAAGTGGCAGAGCCCCACGCCCGTTACAGCTCCGAGAAAACCGACCAGGGCGCCCCCAATCACCGCACCCTCGAGCCAGTGCGTCCCCTGCCCCTGGCCCGAGTCGGCGGGCCAACTCCAAGTCAGCGGCGGCACCTCTGATCGCGCTGGAGGCACGGCCGAGGGGGTCGCAATCCGCTGGCCGTATCCTGGCGACGGTCCGAGAATCGCCAGGCCGATCAATGTGAGAGGCCAGGACCGGTTCACTCTGGTTGCAACCGCGCGGTGAGGTGGACCCCGACCGGGTGGCAGCCATCGTCTTCCACCCGGACATTCGTTCGGGTCCAATCCCGATAACCGGACTTGGAGACCACGACGATGTAGAGGCCTGGTCGCTCGCCGGCGGCCAACAGAACGTCCCCGACCCAGACTTGGGATGTCGACTCGAAATACGCCCCATCACGGACCACGAGGCGGGCCCCCGATGCTACGCTAGCGCCGGACACGGAATCCTCCACGCTAACGCTGATGCCGTACCTGAAGTCCGCTGTGCAAACCACCGACTCTGAACACGCAATGGCTGATAACACCACGAGGGTCGCAATGAGAAAGAGTTTGAGTGCGCCGACACCGTGCTGCAGCTGCGCCCACATCCACGACCCGAGGCAGAAGTGGGTTGACGCGACGATCAGCGCAGCAAGCGCCAAGGTGCTCCCCAGCAGAACGCCGAGGGCCGTGTACCCTCGCGCGATGAGGAGCCCCGACACGGCGCTCATTCCTGCGGCCAGTGCCATGGCGAACCGCCGTGGCGCAGGATTCGCGGGCAGCGTGGGCGCGCCACGGGCGCGCTGGACGACGTTGACCGCCTGGTCGAACAGATGCAATCCGCCGGCACCCAATGCGGCGAGCCCCGCGAAGATCCACAGCGCGGTCGGCGAGCGTAGCACCAGCGCCGTGACGATCCACACGGTACTCACGGCCGGGGTGAGGCGTAGCCAGGGAGCCGCCTGCGCGACCGCCGGATCGGTGTCGCACGCGAAGCCCTGCATCATGAGGCGGTCGCGGACATTCGGGGGGAGCCTTCCAGCACGGCGCTCCTACCCCCGGTCAGACCGGCTTCGATCTCGATCAGGCCATGTTGCGCGCGATCCGCCGCCGTCGAGGACGCCGTGCCGTTCTGGTCTCGGTGGCGAAGGGTCCCTAGGGCGCTGGCAACACAACGATCGTTGCCGTACCCACAACGGAACCGGTACGAGCAGCCACAACAACGGAGCCGACCGCGTTTGCGGTTACCCGTCCGGCGACGTTGACTGAGGCGACTGCATCGTTCGACGACCATGAAATAGGCCCTGTTCGGTATGGAGAGGCCACTCGATCCGCGTGCTGCAGCGACGAGCTGCACGCTCGCCCCCACATAAACCGTGTCCACGGCGGGAGCGATGGTGACTGCCACAACGGATGAGTCGGAGCCCTCGCTGTGAATCCCCGTAGGGCCGTGCGCTTGCCTCTCGGCCAGCTGTACTCTTTGCGGCACGACAACGGCTGGTCTTACCAAAGCCTACGACGGCGGACGCGCCGGAAACGACCGCCCAGATAACACCAACCGTTATGACTTGATCCGGATTCTCGTATGAATCCGGGTCGCTGGCAACACCCAGCGCACCGAGCGCATTGAGCCCTGCCCAAACAACGTCGAGGCTTGGACCGACGTTGCTTTCGGTGCAGCTGAAGTAGGTCAATTGCTCGTGGTTCTGCGGAGGCGCCTGCGTAATGATGAAGCCACACGAGGACATCGTAACGAGCAGGAGGATGTGGGGTGAGGACTGCCGCAGCATGAGAACCAGGGCGCGCACTCATACTATGTCCCCTCACTTGGAATTGGGGGAGGCTGCGGAGGCCCTCGGCACGCTAGCAGCGCTTCCCACGACTGAACGGGTTGACGGAGAGGATGCCGCTCGGCGCACGCGTCGCGCAAGAGGAGCACTACCCTACCGCCTGATACCTCCACGCGACGATCCCCGCTCCCTTCACCGTCAACGCGAACGGCTGAGATTCTCCCCGGGTGCAATCGGCGTGACGTTGAGGGGTTCGGTGGCCACCACATCGCCCTTCGTCCCGAGAAACTCGAACTTGATGACCAATGCGCTGTTGGCCTTGGCGCGCACGTTGGTCAGGACGCCGCTCAGCGCGGCGCCGAGCGAGTCGGGAGTGAACGTCCCGGCGGTGACTTCGATGGAGAGCGAATCAGCGAGCTGGAGGTAGCGCAGCGTCGAGTCGGCCTTGCCCCCGAGCTGCCACGCTTGTGCCACCATCCGCAACGTCCCGCGGTTGAGCGGATCGACGGCGTACAGGCGCTGCGCCGCCGTCAGCGCCTTCGCCGTGTCGCCGGCCAGGACCGCCACCCCGGACAATGTGAACAGGGCCTCGCGATCGTAGGGGGCCTTCGTGAGCCCTGCCTCGTACACTTGCTCGACCATGCGGTATCCCCCGCGGACCCCGGTTTCGAACGTGCGCATCGCCTGCCGGGTGGTCGAGTCGCAGCGCACGGCGATTTGGCGCACCGTGAGGGACTTGTTCGAGCTCCGCGCGTCCGCGCGGCACTGGTTCCCTTGCACCGCCGTGTCGGGCGGGGTGAGTGCGCTCAAGATCTGCTGTCCGGCGCGGAACAGGTCCGATGCCTCCGCCGCATCGGCGTGCTGCAGCAGCTGGGCATACATCGCCATGGCCTCGTCGCGTTTCCCTTGCGCGAAATAGACCGACGCGAGGCCGGCGGTCGCCTGCGGGTCGTTGGGGTACGCAGCGAGATATTCCTTGTACGCCGGCGCGGCGTCGTCCCAACGCTTGGCGGCGTGATACACCCGCGCCACGTTGAACAGCGCGTCTTTCTTCTGCTTCGCAAACTTGGGGTCCTGCGCCGCCGCCACGGCCAGCTTGAAGTACTTCACCGCAGAGTCGGGCTGGTCGGCGCCGCCGAGCAGGGTGGCGAGGTACGCAAGCGCGTCCGGCTCACCTGCGTACGCCTGGTTGGCACGTCGAAAGCTCGCGGCTGCCGAATCGGTGTTGCCGGCCTGCCAGGCGGCAATGCCGGCGTTGACGATCGGCACCCACAACTTGCGGCGCCACAGATTGATGTCCTGGGCGCACTTCGGGGCGAGTGCGGCAGCCTTGGTAAACGCCGTATCGACGCCGGCGACATCCTGCATCTCGACGTGGTAGCGCCCGAGATAGTACCAGGCCGCCGGATTCTTCTCTTGTCCCGCTGTCCCCAGCGCCTGCCCTAGGACGCGATTGGCGTCTCGCAGATCCTTTTCCCGCTGATCAGGAAACTTGGTGTCGGCCGCCTTGCCGAGATAGAGAATGCCGCTGGTGACGAGATAGTGCCCGGCCTTCAGGTCACACTTGGGGGGAACAAAATTTGTTGACTGCGCCGCTGCGGCCGAGGCCACAGAGCCACCGGCCACCCCGATCGCCAGCACCCAGCCCAGCCACACGCGTCGGCTCATGCTCACTCCTTGGTCTTGGCGACGAGCAGCTCCGCATCCCGCTGCGCTTCGCGCGCCACTTCGATCGGTGGCCGACCGAGTGCCAGCGCCGCCGCGAGAACGTCGTCGTATTCGGGTTTGACCCGGATGCCGTCGGGTTGCTCCAGGACTTTGACTCGGACCGACACGTCGGCGGACAGCTGAACGGTGACCTGATGCCGCGGCAGCGTGGCGCGCTCGGCCACCCAGCGGCGCACCCCCGCCGTGGTGCTGTGGCGGAACAGCGCGGCCGTGACCTGGTCCGCCGACTCCTCAGGCGCGACTACCTCGACACGGAAACCCGACCGTCCCTTTTTCATCTGCACCGGCCAGGTCTGGACGTCGAGCGCGCCCGCGGCGATGAGCGCCTGCCGCAGCGGCTCGACGTATTCGGGGCTCATGTCGTCGACATCAGTGGCGAGCAGCGCCACGCGTGCCGCTTCGGCCGCCTGCTCCGCGACCAGAATGCGCAGTGCATTGGGATAGTGCTTGGGATCGCGCTGCCCCGCCCCCCAGCCGCTGCCTACCATCCGCCACTGTGTTGGGGGCCTTCCGGAGGACAATACGCGTAGCAGGGTCGCCCCGGTCGGCGTCGTCGCCTCGCCCTCCACCGGCCCGCCGCTCACCGTCTCGATCCCCTCGAGCAGGATCGCGGTTGCCGGTGCCGGGACGGGCAAGCGGCCGTGCGCCGCCTCCACCCAACCGGTGCCGAGCGCCGCGGGCCAGTTGTAGACCGCGCCCACGCCGAGCTGCTCGAATCCTTCAATCGCCCCCACGATGTCGAGCACCGCGTCCACCGCCCCGACCTCATGGAGATGGACCTTCTCCGGCGCCACGCCGTGCACCCGCCCTTCCGCCTCGCCGAGCAGCTGGAAGGCGCGCACCGCCCGCTCCTTCACCCAATCCGAAAGCGGGGCGCGCTCAACGAGCTTTATGAGCGCACCCACATGGCGCCCATGCGGCTGCTCAGGAATCGTGAATTCCACCTGCCGGCACGCCACGCTCGCCCGACTCACGCTGCGGATCGTCACACCGACGCCGGACAGGCCGAGCCGGCCCGGGAGCTGTTCCAACCAGGTCGCGGGAGCCCCCAGGGACAACAGCGCCCCCAGGGTCATGTCGCCGCTGATTCCGGCCGCGGGATCGAGGATCGCAATCCGCATAGGCAAGTGACTCATATTAGAAGCTTAGCTGCGGTACAGCCACCCGGCGCCGGTATTGAGCAGGACCACGCGCTCCGAACCTCCGATCTCACCGCGCTGTTTCAGCGCGATCGCCCCGGCCAGCGTGGCACCGCCTTCAGGCGCCGCATCGATACCCTCGGCGACCTGTAACTCACGGGCGCAGGCGACAAGATCCTGATCCGAGACGGCCACCGCCCCGCCGTGGCTGTCACGCAGCACCGAAAGAATCAGGCGATCCCCGAGCGGGGCCGGGACCCGCAGGCCCGCCGCCACCGTGCGCGGATCAGCCCAGGGTATGCACTGCCCCGCGCCCTGTGCGAATGCCCGCACCACCGGCGCGCACGTGTCCGCCTGTACGGCGTACATGCGCGGCCGTGGCTCGTCCACCCAGCCGCCGGCGATCAGCTCTCCGAATGCCTTCCACATGCCGATCAATCCGGTACCGCCACCGGTGGGATACACGATCACGTCGGGAAGGCTCCATCCGAGCTGCTCCGCGAGCTCCAGGCCCATGGTCTTCTTCCCCTCGATCCGATACGGCTCGCGCAGGGTGGAGACGTCCGCGGCCCCCGACTCGGCGGCGTATGCTCGCGCCGCGCGGCCACAGTCGCCGATGTGACCCTCGATCACCGCCAGCTCCGCTCCAAACTCGCGGATCTGGGAGAGAATCATGGACGGCGTACTCGCCGGTGCGTACACGCGGGCGGCAACTCCGGCGCGCCCGGCATATGCGGCGAGCGCGACCCCGGCGTTGCCGGCCGTCGGCACGACAAACCGCGTGCACCCGGCGAGCACTGCCCGCGTCACGGCCGCCGCCATTCCTCGCGCCTTGAAGGATCCGGTGGGATTCTTCCCCTCGTCCTTCACCCACAGGTCGCCGAACCCATGCCGCTCACCGATACGCGTCACCCGCAGCAACGGGGTGGCGCCCTCCCCGAGGGTGACCGGCGTTTCGTGCGGACCAAGCGGTAGCCACTCGCGGTAGCGCCACATCGTCCAAGGTCGCTCGCGCAGCGGCGGCACCGCCTCGGGTGTCGGGGTGGTGGGGTACCGTACGAGGTAGGGCTGGCCACAGGCGTCGCACACGCCCGGCAGACCGTCAGGCTGGCGGACCTGCCGGCACGCCGAGCACTCGAGCGACCAGTGAAACATCGTCTACGCGAGGTCGATCCAGCGACGGAACACGGTCGCTCCGATCTGCTGCAAGGGAGACAGGAACGACTCGCCCTCCCGGAGTATGCCCGCCGCGCTCAGGCCCTCCTCCTGAATCTCGGCGGCAAACTCATCGAGCATGCCCTGAATGTGACGCTTGCGTGACCTCCAAATGAAACAGCAGGCCGTAGGCTCGACTCCCGAACCGAAAGCTCTGGACGGGAGTGATGTCGGACGAGGCCAGGAGAACGGCTCCTTCCGGCAGATCGAAGACGTCGCCGTGCCAATGGTAGGCGACGAACCGGGAGGGCTGATCACTCCACAGGGCGTCTCGTCGGCTCTCCGGGCTTCCAGTGACCGGATACCAGCCGATTTCCTTCTGCCGCCCTCTGGCGCACCGTTGCGCCGAGCGCTGCTGCAAGCAGCTGGCTCCCGAGGCAGACGCCGAGGATCGGCCGCTCCGCCTCGAGGTAGCTCCGTATCAGCTCCAGCTCCTGGAGCAGGAATGGAAAGCGGGCGGTCTCGTACACGCCCATCGGCCCGCCCATGACGATGAGTCCGGACGCATCGTCCACCTCACGCGGCACCGGCTGCCCTTCGAATGAGCGCACGTACCGGCACCGGACGCCGGCGGCGCTGAGGGCATCCTCGATGGTGCCGAGGTTCTCGCTCCCGGCATGCTGCAATACCACGACCGACTTCATGCGCGGGCGCGCAACCGGTCCAGAATCCGCTCCGCCAGCGTGGCGGAGAACCCCGGCACGGCGGCGATCTCCGCCGGCGTAGCGGTCTTCACACCCGCCAGCGACCCGAAGCGCTCGAGCAGCGCACGGCGACGATTCGGCCCGACCCCTGGGATCGTCAACAGCTCCGAGGTGATGGTGCGCTGACTGCGGCGCTTACGGCTGAAGGTGATGGCGAAGCGATGCGCCTCGTCACGCGCCCGCTGCACCAGCTTGAGCGACGGGCTCCGCCGCGACAGCTTGAGCCCCTCCGCCCGTCCCGGGAGGAAGATCTCCTCCTCCCGCTTGGCGAGGCTTACGATCGGGAGATCCTCGAGGCCCACCCCACGCGCCGCCTCGAGCGCGGCGCCGAGCTGCCCCTTGCCGCCGTCGATCACCACCAGATCCGGCAGCTGCTTGTCCTCGTTCTTCCGCCGGGTGAAGTACCGGGTGACGACTTCGTGAATAGCGGCGTAGTCGTCCTGCTGTGCCACCGCCTTGATCTTGAAGCGCCGGTATTCGGACTTTTTGGGACGCCCCGCCTCGAACCACACCAGCGACCCGACGGTATCGCGTCCCTGGTTGGTCGAGATGTCGATGCACACAAACGAGCGCGGCACCACGGTGAGTCCAAGATCCCGGCCCAGCGCATATACCGGATCGGCGGCCCGCTCCTCGATGTCGAAGCTCTCGATCATCAGGCTTTCGAGCAAATGCCGCGCGTTCTGATCGGCCAGCTCCACCAGCTTGGCGCCCGTGCCGCGTTGCGGCACATGCCACTCCACACCGCTCACTAGCGCCTGCAGCGGATCCAGATCGTCCGGCGCGAACGGGAGGAACACGCGCTCGGCGCGCTGCTCGAGGGGCAGGTAGAATCGGACGAGAAAAGCGCTCAGAATGGCGCCATCACGCTCGTGCTCCACGTTCTCGAGAAAGCGATGCTCACGCGCGATCATGCGGCCGTCGCGAACGCGCAGGATGACTCCGCACGCGTCGTCCCCGTCACGCGCGAGCCCGATCGCGTCGGCATGCCCGCCGCCCACAACCTCCATCGCCTGGGGCTGTTCCACCTGGTCGAGCCATTTCAAGGCATCCCGCAGCTGTGCCGCCCGCTCGAAGGCGAGGGTCCCGGACGCCTCCTGCATGCGCCCCCGCAACCGCGTCCGGACATCCACCGTCTTGCCCTCGAGAAAGACCAGCACGTCGTCGATCATGCCGCGGTATTCCGCCTGGGCCTGGTATCCCACGCACGGGGCTTTACACCGGTCGATGTGGTAGTCGAGGCAGGGCCGGTCGGGCGCCTCGTCCGGCAGGTTCCAGGTGCAGGAACGGACGGTGAAAATGCGGCGGATGATTTTCAGGGTCTGCCGCAGCGTCGCGACGTCCGTGTAGGGACCGAAATAACGTGCACCCGGGATGTTGAGGCGCCGTACCACGAGCACACGAGGAAACGGCTCCGCCAGGGTCACCGCGATGCGGGGATAGCTCTTGTCGTCGGTGAGCCGGATGTTGAACCGGGGCCGGTGCTCCTTGATGAGGTTGTTCTCGAGCAGCAGCGCCTGCGGCTCGCTTGGCACCACGATCGTCTCGACATCGGCGATCTGGCGCACCAGGGCGGCGCGCTCCGGGGTGGAGCCGGCGTCCGGACCGAGGTAGCTCGAGACCCGTGAGCGCAGGCTCTTGGCCTTGCCTACGTAGAGGATCTCACCGGCGGCATTCTTCCACAGATAGACGCCGGGCTTGTCGGGCAGGGCGTCGAGCTTGCGGGCGATCAGCTCACGAGTTTCCACAGACGGGCGGCGTCGGGGTGCTTGAGCGCTATGACCAGGCCAAGGTACGTCCCTGCAAAAATACCTAGACTGACAACGGCCAGGAGCACCGGCCCGGCGCCGCTCGCGGCATGAGAGGCTGCGACGGCGGCCGCCGCAGCGGCAGCAGCCGCGCCCCCGCTCACCGCCGCCGCCCGCCAGTCGGCGCGACCAAGCACGGCGCCGATACGTCGATCCAACCGATGCAGGTTCAACACGACGTTGAGCGTGGCCCCGAGTGACGAGCCGAGGGCAATTCCCGCCGGCCCGTACCAGCGCATGAAGACGACGGCCAGCGCCGTGGACACGAGGAGCGACAATATCGCGATGGCGACCGGAGTGCGGGTGTCGCGCAGCGCGTAGAACCCGGACGCGAACAGTTTCACCGTCGCCTGCCCCACCAGGCCGACACCGTATGCGGCCAGCACGCCGCCGACGAGCGCCGTGTCGTCGGCGCCGAACCGCCCGGTCTGGAACAGCGCGCCGACGATCACGGGGCCGAGCGCGGCGAACGCAAACGCCGACGGGAGCACGAAGAACGTGATCCGCCGGAACGCGGTCGCGATCCGGGCGCGCAGGAGGTCGTTGGGAAGAGCGGCGGCAGCGTCGCGCGACAGCTCCGGCAACGACACCGCCGCCACCGACACCCCGAACAGGCTCACCGGCAGCACCTGGACCAGTTGGGCGTAGCCGAGCGCGGACACGCCCCCGGCCCCCGTAAACGAGCCCAGCAGCGTGTCCACGAACCCGGAGACCTGCGCTACGCCGGCGCCCAGCACGAGCGGCAGCCAGGCCGCCAGCACGCCGCGCACCCCCTCCGGCGCGACACTGAACCGGATCGCGATGCCGTGCAACAGCCGCCAACATGCCGGAAGCTGAATTCCGACCTGGAGCAGCGCGCCCACGACCGTGCCCCACGCCAGCGCCAGCGACAGGCGGTGCATCTGCGCCTCCAGCGGCAGCGAGCGGTTGGCGAACCACGTGCCCGCGGCCGCCATCGCGACCATCCCCGCGACGTTCCAGAGCGCCGGCGCGGCGTACGGGAGGAAGAACCGCCGGTGCGTGTTGAGAATGCCCAGAGCACCAGGCCGAGACGACCATCAGCCCGGTCATGGGAAACAGGATGCGCACCAGTGTGACGGTCAGCTCGCGGCGCGGCGCGTCGAACCCTTTCGCGATCAACGTCGTGATGGCCGGCGCGAAGCCGATCCCGAGCGCCGCAAGCACGCCCGTGGCGAGGAGCAGCAGGCCCAGCACCGCGCCGGCGAGCGCCCGCGCTGCCTGTTTGTCGGACCGCTGATTGAGGGCGGCGTAGACGGGGATGAACGAAGCGGAGAGCGTGCCTTCCCCGAGCAGGTTGCGAATCGCGTTGGGGATCCGCAGCGCGGCGCGGAAGGCGTCGGCGCCGACACTGGTGTTGCCGAAGTAGTACGCGAATACCCGCTCGCGCGCGTAGCCCAACACGCGCGTGACGAAGATGCCGGCGGCGACCTGAGCGGCGTGACGGCCTCCCCCTCCCGTCTCCCGCGCCCGGCGCAGCGTCCGGCACCGTCAGGATGATTTCTTCTTGGGGTCTTCCAGCAGGCGCTGCATGAACTGGAGCTCGTCCCGCATGCCCCCGACCGAGCGCGTCAAGTCCTCAATGTCACTCTCCAGTACCGCTATGCGTCGCTCGAGCAGCTGCACCGTCGCATCCGCCGCCCCCTTGTCGCCACGCCCCTCCAGGCGGAGCGCGATCGAGCGCCCGAGGGGCGAATCCGCGAGGATCGCGGCGATCGGAATCATGAGCGCGACCAGCAGGATGACAGCGAGTATCCACATGGCAGGGATTCTACGAGGCGTCCGCCCAGCGCGCCACCTCCTGCTCCACTTCCTCGATCAAGGCGGGGCCGTAGCGGATCAAGAACGACGCGAGGGTGAGCACGCGCTCCTGCGGCTCGCCGCCGGGATAGACCACGGCGCGCGCCCGCGCGATCTGCCGCACCAACCCGTCGCTCTCGCGCTTCACGCTGGCGAGCAGCTTCTTCTCGATCTCCTGTGTGCCGGAGAGGGCGCTGTTGCGCGCCGATTGCACCGTGCGCGCCAGGGTGGGATCGACGCCCTCCACCGCTTCGGCGAGGTGCGCGTATCCCTGCTCCAGGGCGCTGCGGAGCGCGCCAAACCGCTCTAAGACCCGGGGCGACAGCGACTCGCGCGCCACACGGGCCTCGAGCGCCCCAGGAGGCGCCTGCAGGTCTTCGAGACTCAGTCCGTACCGCGTGAGCAACTTGTCGACCCGCCCTTCGACCAGCACACCCGACCAGCGCGGTACCGGGACCTGACGCTCGACGCCGCCGCCCACCACCTGATACAGCGGCGCCGCATTCGGGAGGTACTCGAGCTCGGCGGGTCCCCCGACGTAGGCCACCGTTGGCAGCAGCGCCGCCTCCACCACCGGGCGCAGCAACACGTTGGGTGAGAGACGTTCCGGCTCGTCGCGCGCGATCTGCTCGAGCTGCTCACGCGTGAACAGCTCCTCGCTGCGGCGCGTGACGAACCCGGCCCCGTCGGCCCGCAGCCGGTCGCGACCAAGCCCCGCCTCGACCAGAACGGGGGTGAGGCCATCGGGGAGTGTGGTAGCAAGGCCCTTGAGGACATAGGGGGCGGCCACCCGCTTGGCGTGCCGGTCGTGCGCCCGCAACACCACCAAGCCACTCCGCCCCAGCAATCCTTGCAACGCGTGCGCGAAGGCATCGGCGAGCGTCGCCTCGGGCCGGTAGGCGGCCTCGAGCCAGCTGAGTACCGCGCCCTTGAACTCCGTTTCCGGCGTTGTCGCGCGCAACCGGTCGAGCGCCCCCTGGATCTCCTCCCCGCACGGCTCCCGCGCCAGGGAAAGCTGCGGCGCCTCGGCCGGCCGCTCGCGCAACCGGATCTCGGCCAGGTCCCCCTGGACGTCCAGGATCGACACGTGGTTCGCTTCGGCGAAATCGTGGTCGTCGCCCGCCACCCAGAACACCGGGACGACCGACACGCCCCACGCCGCCTCGAGCCGGCGCGCCAGACGCCACGCCGCAAGCGCCTTGTAGATCGTGTACAGCGGTCCCGTGAACAATCCCGGGCTGCTGGCCAGTCGTGACGGCAAGCACATTGCCGGCGGCGAGCTTGTCGCGCCCGGGACCCGGCAGGGCCGCGGCGACCACGTCCGGCGCGACGGCGACGTGGCGTCACGCGCCGGTCGGGCAGGACGAGCGGTGCAATCGGCGTTGACACGATCCGCGGTATCACACTTCCGTCTCCCTCCCCTGATTCTCCGAATACCTCCGTCTGAAACGTGAACACCTCGATACCCGGGTCGCGCCATGCTTCCGCCGCCAACCCCGCTTTGCGACACGCTGCCGCCAGGAACGCATCCGGCCCCCAGCACTGTTCCTCCGCCACCTGTGGGAGCAGCACGCCCGAGGCGTCCCGCCCGCGCACCAGCAGGCCATCGCGGCCGATGGCAATTGCTTCGGCCACCACCGGTTGCAGCCTCCGCAGGTCGGTCAGCACGGAGATCGAGATCCGCACTGCGCCCAGCTCGTCGGACGACACGGGCGGGAATCGCGGATCGTCGCGCGCGGCCGCCACAGCAAGCTCGCCGACCAGCGCTCCCAGCACGTGGCCCGGGCGCGGCTGCCCCACGCAGCCCCGGAGCGCACCGCCCACCTCGAGCGTCACGAACACGCCCCGCTTCGCTCGCGCCGCGGGCGTGTCGGGCGGCGGCGGCGGCGCACCGCCTGTGAGCAGGGCTTCGAGCGCGCCACGTGCCACGCGCAGCAGTGCCGCCCGGTCGGCCGCCGTCAGCTCAGGGGCCGCGATGATAGGGCTCTCCCCGCCGGATGGTGTGGGCGCGGTACAGCTGCTCGAGCACGATCGCGCGCGCCAGCTCGTGCGGCAGCGTCAACGCCGACAGGCTCCAGGTCGCCTCCGCGCGCTCGAGCACGGCGGCCGGTAGCGCGTCCGCGCCACCGATGGCGAACCCGACGTCGCGTCCGTCCATCTCCCAGCGTGCGGTCCACTCGGCCAACGCCCGCGACGTCCACGGGTCGCCGGTACGCGATAGCGCGACGAGGCGCGAGCCCTCGGGAATGGATCCGAGGATCCGCGCCTCATCTTTCACTTCCGTTTCCTCGACCTTCGCGTAGTGCCGCAACCGCGTCAGGTATTCGTCACACACCGACCGGAGCGCGGCATCTTTCACCCGCCCCACCGTGACCAGGCGATAGCGCATCAGGCATACATGCCGCGGAGCCGGTGCACCGCCGCCACCCGGTCTACCGCGAGCATGTAGCAGGCGATCCGGTTGCTGACCTTGTGCCGGTCCGCCATCGCCATCACCTCCGCGAACGAGCGCGTCATGATGCTCTCGAGACGCTGATTCACGGTGGCCTCATCCCAGAAATACCCACCGCGGTCCTGCACCCATTCGAAGTAGCTCACGGTCACGCCGCCGGCGTTGGCGAGAATATCGGGGATCACGAAGATGCCCTGCCGCTCGAGGATCTCGTCGGCGGCCGCCGTGGTGGGCCCGTTGGCGCCCTCGCACACGATCTTCGCCTTGATCTGGGACGCGTTCTTGCGCGTGATCACGTTCTCCGTCGCTGCCGGCACCAGCACGTCGCAGTCGAGGGTCGAGCAGCTGCTCGTTGGTCACCGCCTGGCCCTTGGCATAGCCCGGCAACCTCGACCGTGCTCCCGCGCCCACTGCAGCAGGTCCACGATGTCGATCCCCTTGGGGTCGTACACGCCCGCGGTCTTGTCCGCCACGCCGATGATCACGGCGCCCGCCTTCGCCATGAGATCGGCCGCCACCGATCCCACGTTGCCAAACCCCTGCACCACCACGCGCGCGCCTTTGAGCTCGCGGCCGATGCGCGCCAGCGCCTCGCGCGTCGCGATCATGCACCCCCGGCCCGTCGCCTCGCGCCGGCCCAGCGATCCGCCCATTGCCACCGGCTTCCCCGTCACCACGGCCGTGACCGTATGGCGGTGATGCATGGAATACGTATCCATGATCCACGCCATCACGCGCTCGTTGGTGTTGACGTCCGGCGCCGGCACGTCCGAGTCGGGGCCCAGCGTTTCGATGATGCTCGACGTGTAGCGCCGGGTCACCCGCTCGAGCTCGCCCATCGACATGGACGCCGGATCGCACACGACGCCGCCCTTGGACCCGCCGAAGGGAATGTTCACGACGGCGCACTTCCAGGTCATCCACGCCGCCAGCGCCTTGACCTCTTCCAGGGTCACGTTCAGGTCGAACCGGATGCCGCCTTTGGCCGGGCCGCGCGACGTGTTGTACAGCACGCGGTAGCCGGTGTACACGTCCAGCTCGCCGTTGTCGCGCAGGACGGGCACCGATACGATGATCTGCTTTTCGGGATTGCGGAGGATCTTGTAGAGGCCGGGATCGAGGGCGAGGATCTTGGCGGCGTGATCGAACCGCTCCATCATCGCCTCGAATGGGTTTTCCTCGGCGAGGAACGTGTCCTTGTCTGGCCGGATACCGGCGCGGTGCGCCTCGGACTTGATCGCGGGCTCGCTCACATATTCCTCGCGACGGGGCTAGGGGTCGGAAACGCGCGGCAGCCGCAGCACCGCGTCGAGCTTCTCTTCAAGTGGCCGCCCATTGCGCTCCCACTGGACGGCGAGCGCAGCCACGAGGGGCTCGGGAGCCTCGCGGGGCCACCGTCCCCGCAGTTTGACGGCGTCCTTCTCCGTGACTACAAGATAATCGGCCGCGCCGGACACCCGCGCCAGCCGTTCGATATCCTCGAGAGTGTACGGGTGATGGTCCGGATAGGCCAGCAGCTCACACGGTGGCGCCGAGCGCGCTGAGTTGCGCGGCGAAACTGTGGGGATCCCCGATCCCTGCCACTGCCGTCACTCGGCGTCCTTGGACCGCGCTCGCCGGGTACCCGCGTGTCGGATCGCATTCCGGTGAACCCGTCGAGTGCGAGGTGCGCGACGCTGACTGGGCGCGCGGGACGCCGGGCCGCCATTTCCTCCGCCATAGCTCCCGCCACGTCAACGCCCGCGAATTTGCGGGTCAGCACGACCCAGTCGGCTCGTCCCAGCGCCTGCCGACCCTCGCGCCACGGGCCCGCGGGCAACGCCCACGACGACACCCCGGAGCTCTCCACGCTGATCACCGCGATGTTGAGATCGCGCGCCACGCGCAGCAGCTGGAAGGCGTCGTCGAGCACGAGCACCTGCGCACCCCCCGCGGCCGCACGGCGCGCCCCCGCGGCGCGGTCGGGGTCGGCCACGACCAC
The DNA here is from genome assembly GCA_963844035.1 of uncultured Gemmatimonadales bacterium. Taxonomy (GTDB): domain Bacteria; phylum Gemmatimonadota; class Gemmatimonadetes; order Gemmatimonadales; family GWC2-71-9; genus AG25. The sequence goes on along the minus strand of CAWJMT010000003.1, from coordinate 280,510 downwards.
CGCATCCGGGACGAGGCGCTGGTGGACCAGCGGCTCGTCCGCGCCGTACCCGCGCAGCAGGATGCCGGCCTTCCGCCCCCGGGCCCCGCAATACGCCGCGATCCAGGCGGCGAGGGGTGTCTTGCCGGTGCCGCCCACGGAGAGGTTGCCGATCGCGATGGTTGGAAGCGGCAGGCGCTCGGTGGCAAGCCAGCCCTGCCGGTATGCGGCGGCGCGTAGGCGCATCGTTGCACCATAGAGCAACGAGAACGGGATCAATGGGAGCCGCGCCACTCGACCCGCGACGGTGCCCCTCCACACCCAGTCGGCGACGCGGGCCGCATTCACCCGTCCCCCGTCCCCCTTCCCCCGTCCCCGCCGTACGTCACTTCGTTCAACGCGCGCTCCGTTTCCTCAATGCCGCGCCGCAACCCGTCCTTGCCTTCCGCCACTGCGATCGGAGCGCCGTACACAACCTCGATCGCGGCGAAGGGATACGGGAGGCAAAAGCGGTCCCAGGATCGCAGCCACCACGCCGAGGACGTCCGGGCACCCATCGGAATCACGAGGGCATTGGCATGCTGCGCGGCGGCAATCGCGCCCGGCTTGACCTGCTCGGCCGGTCCCCGCGGGCCGTCGGGCGTGGTCCCGACCTCGTGACCCTCTTCGAGATACCGGATGAGACCGCGAAGCCCCACCGCCCCACCCCGGTGGCTCGATCCCCGGACGATGGTGTAGCCCCATCGCTCGCACAGATCCGCGAGATAACCACCGTCCCGGTTGCGGCTGATCAGCAGGGCGACGCGCTCGCCACGCCGATGATGAATCAGCGGTAACAGGCGACTGTGCCACAGCACGTAGACGATCGGCTGGCCGGCGCGGCGGGTCTCCTCTACATGCTCCCAGCCCCGCACGCGGTATCGCCACGTGGCCGCGAGCAGCTGGACCAGCCACACTCCCAACCCCGTCACCAGCGGCTCCGCGCAACCGCAGCCTCACCCCAACAGCTCCAGTGCGATGTTCGCCACCCGATCCGCCGCCCCGGGGGGTCCGAGACGCTCGCGCACTTCGGCAAATCCGGCGCGCTGGCGCCGCGCTCCCTCGCCCGCCGGATCGAGCAGCGGCAGGACGGCCGCCGCCAGCGCCGGCGCCGTAGCGGCATCCTGAAGAAACTCGGGGGCAACCTCCCGCTCCGCGATCAGGTTCACCAGGCCAACGTGGGGGACCCGCACGATGCGCCTTCCAATCGCGAACGACACCGGGTGCGAGCGATAGGCGATCACCATGGGCACGTCGGCGAATGCCGCCTCGAGCGTCGTCGTCCCGGACTTGCATAGCCCGGCATCTGCGGCCGCGAACACCGCCAGCGGGTTCCCTTCGCACACCCGCATGGCTCCCGCGGCGGGGTAGGTCCCACGCGGCATCCCGGCGACCACCACCTGCACATCGGGCCGCGCGGCGACGACTGCAGCGGCGGCGTCCCGGAACACCGGCCAGAGGCGTTTCACCTCCTGCGACCGGCTGCCGGGAAACAGGCCAAGCACCGGCCGGGCGGGATCGAGCCCGAGGATGCCCCGTGCTTCCAGCCGGCTCGGCAGCGGCGCCCGGTCGGACAAGGGATGGCCGACGAACGTGGCGGATACGTTGTGCTCTCGGAAGAAGGCTTCTTCGAACGGCAGGATCACCGCCAGGCGGCGTACCGGGGCCAGGCGGCGCACGCGCCACGGCGCCCAGGCCCACATCTGCGGGGCGATGTAGTAGAGAACCGGCACCCCCGCCTTCGCGATCGCGGCGGCGGCGCGCAGGTGATAGCCGGGGTAGTCCACGAGGATCGCGAGATCGTAGCGGCCGGTGCGGAATGCGGCGCTCACCCGGCCCAACAGACGCACGTGCGCCGGAACCTTCCAGAGCGCCTCGACGAACCCCACGACCGAGTACTGATCCATGCGGTCGAGCACTGTCGCGCCCGCCGCTTCGAGCTCCGGGCCCCCCAACGCTTCGATCTCCACGTCGATGCGCCGGCGCAGGGCACTGGCAACCGCGGCCCCGTGCGCGTCCCCGGAGGGCTCCCCGGCCGAGATGTAGATGCGGGGTGGTCGGTTCATGACCCCGCCGCTGCGAGCGGCGAGGCCTGAATTGCTTCTGCGACCCGGAACGCGAGCGCCAGTGCCTGGGCCCCCGCGGCGCCGGAGACCACCACATCGCCCTCGCCGCGCACGGCCCGGACGAAGCTCTCGAGCTCGAGCCGGAGCGGCTCGGCCTCCGGCGCGTCCAGGCGGACGTGCTCGACGATGGCGTCGATCTCGGTTGCGCCCAGCGCCTGCCAGCCCGACTTGAGGCGGTAGAAATCCCCGCTGCCCTGCGCCAGGTCGAGCGAGCAATACCCCGTGGGTTGGAACACGCGCAGCTTCCGGGTCCGCTCGCGTGAGACGCGGCTGGCGGTCACGTTGGCCACCGCACCGTTCGCGAACTCGACCCGTGCGTTGGCGATGTCCACGTGCGGCGTGAGGATGGCGACCCCGATCGCCCGCACGTCGGTCACCTCCGAGCGCACCAGCTCGAGTACCAGGTCGAGGTCGTGGATCATGAGATCGAGAATGACGGCGACGTCGGTCCCGCGGGGCTGGAACGGAGCCAGCCGCTCGGTCTGCAGGAAGCGTGGCTCCTCGAGGTACGGTGCCGCCGCACGCACCGCGCGGTTGAACCGCTCGACGTGGCCGACCTGCAGCACCACCTTCGCCGCTGCCGCCCGTCGTACCAGCTCCTCTGCGCCGGCCACCGAGTCCGCGAGCGGCTTCTCCATCAGCAGGGCGCGCCCCGCGTCCAACACGGCGAGCCCCACGCTCAAATGGGACGGGGTCGGGACCGCCACGGTCACCGCTTCCGTGCGTTCGAGCAGAGCGTCGAGGGAGGGGAACGCGGTGGTTTCGAGCTCGCGGGCCACCGTGGCCGCGCGCGCCGGATTGATGTCGTAGATACCGACCAGCTCGGCGCCCGTCAGGCGCCGCATCAGGCGGGCGTGATGATAGCCGAGGGCTCCGGTGCCGACGACCCCGACGCGCACCGGCGGCGCCGTCACACCAGGACTCCCCGCTGGGACCCCTCGATGAACTGGAGGAAGGTTTCGACTTCCGGTCCCACCAGCAGCTCCGCGCGCGCCCGCGCGATTCCCTGGGTGACCGTCAGATCGGAGTTGAAGAGCAGGCGATAGGCGCGCTTCAGGACCAGCTTCACCTCGGGCGAGAACCCGGCGCGCTGCAGGCCAACGGAATTCAGGCCGTACAGGTGCACGGGATTCCCCACCGCCTTGGTGTACGGCGGCACATCCTGGTTGACCCGCGAGCCGCCACCCACGAACGCGAACGTGCCGATGCGCACGAACTGATGGATCGGCACGAGCCCGCTGATGATCGCGCGATCCTGGATGGTCACGTGGCCGGCCATTTGGACCGCGTTCGCGATGATGACGTCGTTGCCGATGGCGCAGTCGTGCGCCACGTGCACGTAGGACATCAGGAAGCAGCGCTCGCCCACGGTGGTCTTGCCCGTAGCCGACGTGCCCCGATTGATCGTGCAGTACTCGCGAACGACCGCGCCGTCCCCGATCTCCACCCACGTCTCTTCGCCCTGATACTTGAGATCCTGCGGGTCGTTGCCGATCACCGCCCCGTAGCCGACCTTCACGCCCGCTCCCAGCTTCACGTTGCGCTCCAGCACGGCGTGCGCGGCAACCGTACACCCCTCCCCGACCGTCACCCGCGGACCGATGATCGCGAACGGCCCGATCGACACGTCGCGGCTCAGGTGGGCCTTGGGATCGACGAGGGCGGTGCGATGGATCATCGGTCGGTGACCATGGCCATCATGTCGGCCTCCGCGACCACCTGCCCGTCCACGTACCCCGCGCCCTTCATGCGGCAGGTCTTGCCCCGGAACTGCACCATCTCGAGCTCAAAGCGGATCTGGTCGCCCGGCACCACCGGCCGGCGGAACTTCACGTTGTCGAGCGACATGAAGTACACGACCTTGTCGTCGGTATTCTGTCCCTCGAAGTGGCTCATCAAGAGCATCCCCCCGACCTGCGCCATCGCCTCGATGATCAGCACGCCGGGCATGATGGGGTGGCCGGGAAAGTGACCCTGGAAGAACTGCTCGTTGATCGTGACGTTCTTGATGCCCACGATCCGCTTCTGCCCCTCGATCTCGATGATCCGGTCCACGAGCAGGAACGGATAGCGATGGGGCAGCACGTCCATGATGCGCCCGATGTCCATCCGCGGCGGACCAGACAGCTTGGCGGTGCGCGACAACGCCCACGCCAGGGCGATGTTCCCCCGGTGACTCGGCCGGGTGGCGATGACGTGCGCCCGAATCCGCGCCCCCGTCAGCGCCAGGTCCCCGATGACGTCCGCGGCCTTGTGCCGTACGAACTCGTCAGGCCAGCGGAGCGCCCCGCCATTCACCAGGCCGCGCTCGTCCAGGACGATCGCGCTGGCCGTGGACGCGCCCTTGATCAATCCCTTCGCCTCGAGCTCGGCGATCTCGCTCGTGAACCCGAAGGTGCGGGCCCCGGCCAGATCGCGCGCAAACGCCTCCGGCGTCACCTCGTAGCTCCCCGCCTCGCGGCCGATCAGCGGATGCGGCCACTCGATCGTGACCGTCAGCCGGTAGTCCTTGGCGGGCGCCACGACGTACGACGAATCGCCTTCTGTGACGGTGAACGGCGCCTGGACCGTGAGGATCACGGGCACGCCGCCCACCTCGACCGGATGGGCTTCCGCCAGCGCGTCGAAGTAGGGCCGCACGCTCCCATCCAGGATCGGCAGCTCCGGGCCCGTGAGTTCGATGGTGAGATCGTCGATCGCATGCGCGGCGACGGCCGCCAGGAGGTGCTCGACCGTGTGAATGGTGGCACTCGGCGCGTCCGATCGCGGTCCGCCGCTCCACCGCATCCACTTCGGTGAGACGTGCCGGCACCTGCGGTGCGCCCGGAAGGTCGACGCGCCGAAACACGATCCCCTGCCCCGCCGCGGCGCGGGACGAACGTGGCCTCGGTCTCGGCACCGGTGTGCAGACCCGTGCCGCGCACCGACGTCCGGCGCTCGACCGACCGTCTACTGCCCTGGGAACTCATCGGCCGCGCGCGCCAGCGCCTCGAGTTGGTCGATGATCGGCGCCAGGCGATACAGGGCGGCCTGGGCCCGCAAGAACTCGCGATGCGGGCGTCGCGGGATATCCCGACACAGTCGTCCCGGCCTCGATGTCTCCGTACACGCTGCCCCCTCCCGTGACCTGTGCGCCACGCCCGACTCGGCCGTGATCGCCTATCCCCGCCTGGCCGGCGACCATCACGTCGTCCTCGAGGTGCGCACTCCCGGCGATGCCCGACCTGGGACGCGATCAGGCAGCGCGCCCCGATGCGCACGTTGTGGCCCACCTGCACGAGATTGTCGATCTTCGTTCCGGCGCCGATGATCGTGTCGTCGATGCTGCCCCGGTCGATCGTCGTGTTCGCCCCGATCTCCACGTCATCCCCGACCAGGCAGCGCCCGACCTGCGGAATCTTGCGGGGCGGCGTGCCCGGCTCGCCGGGGATGTATCCGAACCCGTCGCTGCCCAGCCGCGCCCCGGCGTGCACGATCACGCGATCTCCGAGGGTCGTGCCGCTGTAGCACACGACTTGAGGGTAGAGCTGCACTGCGTTCCCGACCACGACTCCGTCCCCCAGCACGCAGCCCGCACCGACACGGACGTTGCGGCCCAAGCGCACCCCGTCACCCAACACGGCGTAGGGACCGATCGCGACCGGTTCCTCCCACACGCAGCGAGGACCGATCACCGCGGACGGATGGATGCCCGGTGTCCACGCGGGCTCCGGATACAGCACCGGCAACACGGCGAGGAGCGCGACGTGCGGGTCGGCGACGACGACCCGGCACGCGGGTCCGTCCCGCTCTTCGGCAAACTCCGGCGTGCAGAGCACCACCGCGGCCTGAGAACGTTGAAAGTAGGGGAGATAGCGGCGAGTGACAAGAAACGAGAGCTCGCTCGGGCCGGCGCGATCGAGCGGGGCGACGCCCTCGACGCCGACCGCCGCTGACCCGAGGAGCCGGCCGCCGGTGAGTGCGGCGAGCTCCCCAGCCGTGATTCGCCGTCCGCCCGCGGCGGTCACGGCGTGACTCTTACTGGGCCGTTCGCAGGCGCAGCAGCACCTTGGCCGTGAGGTTCAGCGCGGGATCGGCGGCCACGATGGTGCCTCCCTGGGCGTCGGCGTCGAAGATCACCGAGTAGTTCCCTTCGGCGCGCAGCCCCTGAATGACGGCGTTGATGCGCGCCTGGATCGGCGCCATGAGCTCCCCCTCGCGCTGTTGCGCCCGCTGCTGCAGCTCGGTGGAACGCTGCTCCATCCGTTGCTGCTGCGCCTGAAGGTCCTTCTGCTTTGCCGCCTTGGCAGCGGGCGACAGGGCGATCTGCTGCTGCTCGAATACCTGGACCGCCGAATCGAGCTGCCGCTGCATTTTCTGCACCTCGTCGCGGAATCCTTTGACTTCGCGATTGAAGGTGGATTCCGCCACCGTGTATCCCGGGGTCTGCTGCAGAATCTGCCGGGAGTTGATGAATCCTATTTTCAAGCCTTGCGCCGCCGCCGTCGTCGCAGCGAAGAGCCCGAGGCACATCCACACGTACACTGCCCGCTTCATAGCCGTCTCCGGGAAACAGGGTGTCGCGCCGCCGCCGGCGCGGGACATCATTGCTGGACGAACGTCTGGCCGATGCTGAAGTGGAGCTTCCACTCGGGCGTCGGGTTGCCGTTCAGGTCCGTCCGATCGAAGCCGTAGGCAAAGGCAAGTCCGAGCGGTCCCACCGGCGACACCATGCTGAGGCCCACGCCCGCGCCCCGCAAGAGGCGCGAGGGGTTAAAGTCGCTCGCTTGGGCCCACACGTTGCCGGCGTCGTAGAAGGTGTTCAGGTACAGCATGCCCGACAGGCGCACCCCAACCTCCGCCGTCATCGCCATATACGACTTACCGAAGGCCCGGGGGTTCGCAATCCCGCCCGCCGCCCTGGGGTCGAACCCCCGGGGCGTGATGGAAAACTCGTCGTAGCCGCGCAGCGGGATCCCGAACTGGGTACCACCCATGGCGAACAGCTGATTGAAGAATGGTGCGAAGCCGAACACGAGGCCCGAGCGCGCCGACAAACCCAGGGCGACCTTCATGGCACCACGCTGGTCCCCCAGGTGAGCGAGCGTCGCGTACCAATGCCCCTGGATTTCGACCCGCTGGAAGTTACCGGTGCCGCCCAGCGGACCGCCGCTCTGGGACAGGCTGACCTGATGGAATGTTCCTCCGGTCGGGAACGGCAGCTCGACACGCGTGTCGCGCGACAGGCTGGCGCCGAGGGTTGACCGGAGACAGTTGTTGCAGCCGAACACGAACGCAAACGCGGTGTCGGTGCTGGTGCCGGTAAAGGTCTGGTTGTCCAGCGCATACGACAGCGTCATCCGGCTGTAGCGGTCCTTCAGCACCGGAAATCCAATCTGCAGGTTACCGCCTCGGGTTCGCAGCGTACCGAGGTTCGAGATCACGTAGATGACCCGGGTATCGTGCAAGCCCAGGGTACCGGAAATGCGCGACTCACGGATCGCCGGGTCGGTATACGACAGGTCGATTTGATTCAGGTTCTGGCCGAGCTGGATCTGGAATCGGCCCTTCTTTCCCTGGCCGAACAGGTTGGGCTCCTCGAGCCCGATAAACCCGCCGATTCCGGTTCCCTGCCCGAGCGACGCACCGAAGTTGATCTGGCCGGTGTGCCGTTCCACCACCTTGAAAATGATGTCGATGTCGCCCTGGTCGTTGGCCGGCCGCGTTTCGGGGAATGGCAGCGGTTGCTCGAAGAATCCCAGGTTGGAAATGTTCTGATAGGAGCGGATCATGGCGTCCTGGCGGAACACGTCGCCCGGGAGCAGCGTGATCGCGTCCCGGATCACCCGCTCGCGCGTCAGCTCGTTGCCGACGATCTCGATGCGGTTGACGATCGCCGGCTGGCCCTCGGTCAGCACCCACCGCAGGTCGACGATCGGTCGCCCCTGGGCGTCCGTGCGACGAATGATATCAGGGCGGAGGTTCATGTAGATGTAGCCGTTGTTGAAATACAACGTCTGCACCGCCCGGGTCGCCGCCTCCCACTTCTCCTGGTTGAACACCACGGGCCCCTTCGGCGCGCGCCCCAGCAGGCGGTCGACGTTGCCGCGGGCAAACGGGTAGTAACTCTCGAGCTCGTCGGTCGAGAACTTCCGGTTGCCGACGATCTCGAACGTGCCGACCTGCCGTACCTCGCCTTCGCTCACCCGCATCAACAGCTTGGCTTTGCCGCTCGCCTCGTTCACGAGCAGCGTGTCGTGCAGCACCTGAAAGTCGACGTACCCATGGTCGCCGTAGAATTTCGGCAATCGCTCGGCCACGTCCCCGCGAAGATTGTCGTCGTCGTACTCGCCGGATTGGTACCACATGAATCCCTCCGGCTGGCTTTTCATTTTTCCAACGAGCTTGCCGATCGAGAAGTGCGTATTGCCTTCGATCTCCACCCGCGAGATCGCGACACGGCTCCCTTCGTCGATTTCGAACGTGACCCGAACGTGGCTGGAGTCGGCGTCGTACACCCGCAACGGGCGCACCCGGGCGAGGTAGTACCCCTCCGCCCGGTAGATGGAATCCATGAAGGCGACGGAACGAATCAAGCCGGCGGGATCGAACGGACGGCCATCAACGAGCTGCGACTTGCCCTTGAGCTTGCCCTCGGACACCCGCGAGGCACCGCGCAGCGTCCAGCTGAGCAGCAGCGGCCGCTCGCGCACGGTGATGACGACCACGCGGCGGCCGTCGAGCATGCGCTCGTGCACGTGAACGTCCGAGTACTCTCCGGTCGCATACAGCGAGCGCACGGCGCGCTGCACTTCCCGGTAGCTGAAAGGACGCCCGGTGACGAACCCGCTTGCCTCCACCACCTGCTGGGGATCGACGCGCCGCGTGCCTACGACCGCGATCGAGTCAACCGGGCGTGACGTTTGATCGCCCTGAGCCTCGCTGAGGCTCGGGGCGACCAGGACGACAGCTACAAGGATGCCGAGAGGGAGCCGGCGCGTCACGCCTTCGAGCCAGAGAGTGCGCGGAACGCCAGCTTAGCCTTGTCCGGAGCGACATCGACTTCGATCTCATCGCCCCGCGCGAACTCGCCGACCAGAATCTTCTCCGACAGCGGATCCTCGACGTATTTCTGAATGGCGCGCTTGAGCGGCCGAGCCCCGTAGTGCTCGTCGTAGCCGCGCTCGACGAGGAAGTCCGTCGCCGCGGGGGTGAGCCGGAGCGTGAGCTCCTCTTCCCCCAACCGCTTCTGTACGTCCTTGAGCAGGATCGCCACGATCTGCGAGATGTGCTCGCGGCTGAGCGGATGGAACACGATGACGTCGTCCAACCGGTTCAAGAATTCCGGGTTGAAGGTCTTGTTGATCTCCTCCTTCACCTTCTCCGCCATCTTCTCGAAGGTCGCCTTGCTGTCGCTCTGCGCGAAACCGAGCGCTTTGCTCTTGATCATATCGCGCGCGCCGACGTTCGACGTCATGATCACCACGGTGTTCTTGAAGTCGATCACACGACCGTAGTTGTCGGTCAGGTGGCCTTCATCGAGCACCTGGAGCAGGATGTTGAACACATCCGGATGCGCCTTCTCGATCTCGTCCAACAGCACGACCGAGTACGGCTTGCGCCGCACGGCCTTGGTGAGCGTCCCCGAGTCTTCGTACCCCACGTATCCCGGCGGCGCGCCGATCAGACGGCTGACGGAGAACTTCTCCATGTACTCCGACATGTCCACCCGGATCAGGGCGGTTTGATCGGCAAACAGGAAGCGCGCGAGCGCGCGCGCCAGCTCCGTCTTGCCGACGCCGGTCGGGCCCGAGAAGATGAACGAGCCAATCGGCCGCTTGGGATCTTTGAGCCCCGCGCGGCTGCGCCGGATGGCGCGGGAAATCACCGCGATCGCCTCGTTCTGACCCACCACGGTCTCGTGCAGCTCGTCTTCCATCCGCAGCAGGCGCGCCGTTTCGGCTTCCTGGAGACGGGTCACGGGAATGCCGGTCCAGCGGGACACGATGAACGCCACGCCCTCTTCGTTGATCGTGGGCCGGTGCGTCTGGCGCTCCTTCTCCCACTGCTCCTGCTTCCGCCGGATCTCGGCCTGCTGCTCGCGCTCCTGGTCGCGGAGCGCCGCCGCGCGCTCGAAGTTTTGATCGCGCACCGCCGCTTCTTTGTCGGCGTTGATCTTCTCCAGCGCCTCCTTCAACGCCGCCACTTCCGGCGGGGGCACCTGCGTCGCCAGCCGAGCCCGTGCACCGGCCTCGTCGATCACGTCGATCGCCTTGTCCGGCAGGAACCGGTCGGTGATGTAGCGCTCCGAGAGCTTCGCCGCCGACTCGAGCGACGCGTCGGGAATCACCACGCGGTGGTGCTCCTCGTAGCGCTTCCGCAGACCCTTGAGGATCTCGATCGTCTCGTCCACCGTGGGCGGATCGACGATCACCGTCTGGAACCGCCGCTCGAGCGCGCCGTCCTTCTCGATGTACTTGCGGTACTCGTTGAGCGTCGACGCGCCGACGCACTGCAGCTCCCCGCGCGCGAGGGCCGGCTTCAGCATGTTGGAAGCGTCGACCGCCCCCTCCGCCGCGCCCGCACCCACCAGGGTGTGCAGCTCGTCGATGAACAGGATGATGTTCCGGTTCTGCGCGATCTCATTGATGATCGCCTTGAGCCGCTCCTCGAACTGGCCGCGATACTTGGTCCCGGCGATCACCGCCGCCATGTCGAGTGAAAGGACGCGATGATCCTTGAGCGCGTCCGGGCACTGTCCGCTGGCAATCAGCTGCGCGAGACCCTCCACGATCGCCGTCTTGCCGACCCCGGGCTCCCCGATGAGCACCGGATTGTTCTTCTTGCGGCGCGACAGGATCTCCATCACGCGCTCGATTTCCTTCTGTCGGCCGATCGTCGGATCGAGCTGGCCCTCGGCGCCGAGCTGGGTCAGGTCGCGGCAGAAATGATCCAGCGCCGGCGTCTTCGATTTCTTCTCGCTCTTGGGCGCCGCCGGCTGGGCTCCGGTGGTGCCGGGCGCGGGCGTCGCGGGCATCTCGCTCCCCAGCAGGCGCAGCGTTTCCGCCCGCGCCTGCTCGAGGTTCACCCCGGCATCCGTCAGGACCTGGGCCGCGATCCCCTTCTCCTCGCGCAACAGGCCGAGCAGCAGGTGCTCGGTCCCGACGTAGGAGTGGTTCAGCTCACGCGCCTCGCTCATCGCGAGCTCGAGCACCTTCTTGGCGCGCGAGGTGTACGGCAGGTCGGGACCGGCCGCCGCAGCGGCTTTCCCCTTCTTGACCGTCTCTTCGATTTTCTGCTGGATCTCTTCGAGATCGACGTTCAGGTTGGTGAGGACGGCGGCAGCCACCCCCTCGCCCTCACGGATCAGACCAAGCAGGATGTGCTCGGTGCCCACATACTCGTGGTGCAGCCGCGCCGCTTCTTCCCGCGCCATCTGCAGGACTTTTCGGACACGATCCGTGAAGTTGTAGCCGTTCATTGCCCCCGCCTATCCTGCTTCGGCATCAAGGACGCGTCGTACATACGTGGCCCGCACCGTGGGTAACTCTGGGTCGCCGATCGAGCGACCCTCGAACGTCGCCAGGTGTGCAGGTTGGGTGAAGATCAGCAACTTGTTCAACGTATATACACTCAAGCCGGTGATCAGATTCAACCCGGCACCCAGCCGCACGCCGCTCAACAGGTTCATCGTTTCTTCGAACGTGAGCGTACGTGCATGGCGCAGCGTGCCATACGCCCGCCACACCTTGTCCGCGACGATCGTCGTGGCCTCGCGGAGCAGGATCTCGCGGGCCTGCTCCTCATACTCGATCACCTGCCGGACGATCTTGCCCAGGTGATCGAGCAGCTCTTCTTCCGACTTACCCAACGTCGTTTGGTTCGACAGCTGGAAGAAGTTTCCGACGACCTCGCTCCCCTCCCCGTACAGCCCCCGAAACGTCAGTCCGACCTGGGAGAGGCCCTGCAAAACCTTGCCGATTTCCTTCGTCAAGACTAGGCCCGGCAAGTGGATAAGCACGCTCGCCCGCAACCCCGTCCCGGCGTTGGTCGGGCAGGACGTAAGATAGCCAAATTCCGGGTGAAACGCGAAGGGCAGCAGCCGTCCCAATTCCCCATCTGCGGCCTCCAAATGGGCATAGGCTTCCTCGAGCGCGAACCCTGACCGCAACCCGTTCAAGCGCAGGTGGTCTTCCTCATTGACCATCACGCCGATGGGACCTTGGACGAGAAGGGCGGCGCCGGGACGCGGACGGGCCTCGCGGTCCAACCCCGCCAACTCCTTGGACACCAAATGGCGCTCATGCAGGAGCTGGCGGTCACCCCGCTCCAACTGGTCCAGCCGGAAGCCGCTGGCGCCCCCGAGCAGGTCGCTCGCGGACACCGCCTCTTCCACCCGGGTGAGAATCGCGGTCCGGTCGCCGTCCCGCGCGCGCTGGCTGAACGCGTAGCCCGCGAGATTGCGGGCGAGGCGAATCCGGGTGGACAGGACGATGCTCCCCTTGGGGCCGGAGGCGTCGAGCCAGCTCATCCCGCCATCAGGGAGGAGCGAGAGATCGATCATTCGAGCACCCGGATCCGGTCCCGCAGGTCGGCGGCGAGCTCGAAATTCTCGTTCTCGACCGCGCGCCGCAGCTGATCCTTGAGATCGAGCAGGCGGTGCCGAGGATCCGACTCCTCGTCGCCCGGCGGCGCGTAGCGCTCCCCGACGTGTTGACTCGATCCATGCAAGCGCCGCAGCAGGTCCCGCAGGTGGGTATCAAAGGCTTCGTAGCACTCGGCGCAGCCAAGCCGTCCAGTCTCTCGAAAGTCCTTGAGCGTAGCGCCGCAGGACGGGCAGCGGAGACCGTCGGCGGGCGTGGGCAGCAGGTTCGCCGCCCCCTTTCCCATCGCCGTGATGAACCCACCGAGCGGCGACTTGAGGACCGCCACACCGGTCTCGACCCCTTTGTCCTGCGCGCACTGCTCGCACAGGTGGAGCGTGACCTTGGAGTCGTGCTCCACCTGCGTCAGGTTGATGACCGCATCGCGCTCTTTACAGTTGTCGCACACCATCAAGGTATCGCGTCCACCGAGTCCACCACGGTGATGCGACCGTCCTCGAGCCAGAGGATTCGGTCCGCCCGCGCGGCAAGTTGCCGGTTGTGGGTCGCTACCATGACCGCCGTCTCAAACTCCCGCGCCAAGCGGAAAAATACATCGTGCAGGCGGTCCGCGTTGGCGTGGTCCAGATTGCCCGACGGCTCGTCCGCCAGGATGAGACTGGGATCATGCACCAGGGCCCGTGCCACGGCGCACCGTTGCTGCTCCCCCCCCGATAGCTCGGCGGGCCGGTGGGTCATGCGCCCGGCGAGCCCGACGTGCGCCAGAATCTCCTCCGCACGCGTGCGCGCCAGCCGGGGCGACATCCCGCCGATCAAGAGCGGCATCATCACGTTCTCGAGCGCCGAGAACTCCCGCAGCAGGTGATGGAATTGAAACACGAACCCCAACCGCCGGTTGCGAATCTCGGCAAGGTTCTCGGGCCCCAGATCCGAGTAGCGGGAGCCATCGAGCCAGATGTCGCCGGCGGTCGGGCGATCGAGCGCCCCGAGCATGTGGAGGAGCGTGCTCTTCCCCGCCCCCGAGGCGCCGACGACCGCCACCACTTCGCCGCGGCGGACGTCGAGATCGACCCCGCGCAGCACGTCGAGCGGCTGGCCATCGCCGCCCGCAAACACCTTGCGGACCCCGCGGGCCTCGAGCAGCGTCGTCATTCGTAGCGGATCGCGGTCACGGGATCGAGCCGCGCGGCCTGCACCGCCGGATAGAGCGGCGCCAGGGTCGCGATGAACAGGCTGGCCGCAATCACCGCCAGCGCGTCCAGCGGTTGAGTGCGCACCGGGAGGTGATCGATGAAGTACACCGAGGGGTCAATGCGAATCCATTCCCCCGAATTCACCATCCCCCCGACCACCAGGCCCAGGGTCGCCCCCAGGGTCGTTCCCACCACGCCGATGAGAATCCCCTGCGCCAGGAAAATGCGGCCGACCGACGCCCGCGCGAGCCCCATGGCGAGCAGAATGCCGATCTCGCGCGTCTTGTCGCGTACCACCATCGTCAGCGTCCCGACGACATTGAACGCCGCCACGATGCAAATGAGGAACACCACGAGACCCATGGCCAGCTTCTCCAGCTTCAGCGCCGAGAACAGCGACGAATTCTGCGACTGCCAGTCGAGCACGCGATAGGGATAGCCCAGCCGGGCCTCGAGCGCCTGCCCAATGCGCTCGGCCTCCCAGGGATTCGCCAGCCGCACCTCCATGCCCGTCATCGACGTGTCGAGGCCCGCGAACCGCTGCGCGGCCGAGAGGCCCAGGGCGACGTAGCTGTTGTCGTATTCGTACATCCCGGTCTCGAACAGACCCGTCACCTCGTAGCGACGGAACTTGGGGACGTAGGCCCCCACACTCGGATTGAAGCGGGCTCCTGCCGGTGACACGAGGGTCACGACCTGGCCCGGAAACGCCGAGAGCTTATTGGCCAACCGCGCGCCCAGTGCGATCCCTCCTTCAACGTCCGAGCGGGTGGGGCGGAACTGGAGATCGCCCTTCACGAAGTGCCGGGCGAGGCTCGTGACCGCGCGCTTGCCGGTGTCGGCATCGACGCCCAGCACGATGACCCCTTCGGCGTAGTCATGGCCGGCGCTGATCAACCCCTGGGTCATGACGAACGGCGCCACGGCCACAACGCCCGGCGTTTCCGCGACGTCGCGGCGGATGCGGCGCCAGGCGTCGAGCCGCAACCCTTCCCCGTACGTCAACACCCGCAAATGCGGATTGGCTACGAGAATCTTGTCGCGCAGATCGGACTGCAACCCGTTCATGACGCCGAGCACGAGGACGAGCGCCATGACGCCGACCGTCACGCCGCCGACGGCAATGAGCGTGATCAGCGACACCAGGCGGGACGAGCGGTGGCCGCGCAGGTAGCGCAGCGCAATCTGCCGCTCGAGCGGGCCCGGCCAGAGATCGCGCCGGAACCGCAGCGCCACGAGCAGCAGCGCAGTGCCCGCGGCGATGCTCACCCAGAGTGCCGGAGCCGCCGTCATTCGGGCTTCAGCATGGGAAACAGGATGACGTCGCGAATGTTGGCCTGATCGGCGAGCAGCATCATCAGGCGATCCACCCCGAGTCCCACGCCGCCGGTGGGCGGCATGCCGTACTCCAGGGCGCGCAGGAAATCTTCATCGAGTTGCTGGGCCTCCTGATCACCCGCGGCGCGGAACCGCGCCTGCTGCTCGAACCGGCGCCGCTGCTCCTCGGGGTCGTTGAGCTCGCTGAACGCGTTCGCGATCTCACGACCATGGATGAACAGCTCCCACCGTTCCACCTTCGTGGGATCGTCGCGCTTGATCTTCGCGAGGGGAGACAGCGCGACGGGATAGTCCATGACGAACGTCGGTTGGATGAGCGTGGGCTCGACGTACGTCTTGAAGACCTCGTCCATGAGCTTCGCGCCCGACATGGTATCCACCTTCTCCTCGCTGCGGCGTCGCAGCGCCGCCCGGAGCATTTCCTCGGACGCGGTCGCGAGATCGACGCCCGCCGCCTCGCGCACGAGGGTGTAGAAGTCCTTGCGGGCGAAGGGCCGCGCGAACGACAGGGAGGCGCCGTGCCGCTGGAGCGTGGTAGTCCCGAACAGGTCGGCGGTCAACGTCGCCAATAGCTCCTCCGTGAGTTCGCGCATCCGGTCGTAGTCCGCGTACGCCTCGTACCACTCGAGCATCGTGAACTCGGGGTTGTGAAACCGCGACAACCCTTCGTTACGGAAGTCGTGCCCGATCTCATACACTCTTTCGAGGCCACCCACGATACAGCGCTTGAGATACAGCTCGTCCGCGATCCGCAGGTACATCGTCGCATCGAGCGCTTCGTAGTGCGTGGTAAACGGGCGCGCCGCGGCGCCGCCGTACAGCGGCTGGAGCACCGGCGTTTCCACCTCTAGGTACCCGCGAGCGTCGAGGAAGGCGCGAATCTGGCGTACGACGCGGGAGCGCAGCGCGAATAGCGCCCGCACCTCCGGGTGGACCGCCAGATCGGCGTAGCGCTGCCGGGCACGTTGCTCCGGGTCTGCCAACCCCCCGTGTCGCACCCCGCTCTCGTCCTCCTTGCCGAGCGGCAGGGGACGGAGCGACTTGGCGAGCAGGGTCAGTTTTTGCACCCGCGCCGTGATTTCGCCCGTCCTGGTCTTGAAGAGGGGGCCCTCGATCCCGACGAAGTCGCCGAGGTCGAGCAGGGCGAGCAGCTCGTACTCGGCGGCGCCGAACTCGTCGAGCTTGAAATAGAGTTGGATCTTCCCTGATTGATCCGCCAGGTGCGCGAAGGTCGTCTTGCCATGGGGGCGGAGCGCCACCAGCCGGCCCGCCAGCCGATGGACGGTCGGATCGTCGTCGCCACGGTAGGCGGCCACCGCCTCCGCCGCGTGACCCGACCGCTCGAACCGGTAGGCGAACGGGGCGACTCCGCGTTTCACAAGTTCCTGAAGCTTTTCCTGCCGCGCCGCTTCTACGAAACCGCTCACGCCGCCTTGCCTCCGGGACGCTTCAGGAATGCCTCGATGAACGGATCGATATCGCCGTCCATCACCTTGTGCACGTCGGTCACCTTCAGATCGGTGCGATGGTCGTTCACCATGGTGTACGGCTGGAACACGTAGGAACGGATCTGGTTCCCCCACGCGATGTCCGTCTTCTCCTTGTCCACCTCGGCCTTCTTGGCCTCGCGCTCTTCGACCGCCCGCTCGTACAGGCGGGCCTTCAACATCTTCATTGACGTCGCCTTGTTCTTGTGCTGGCTCCGCTCCTGCTGGCAGGAGGTCACGATCCCCGTCGGGAGGTGGGTGATCCGGACCGCCGAGGACGTCTTGTTGACGTGCTGGCCACCCTTCCCCGACGCGCGGAACACGTCGATACGTAAGTCGTCGGGGTCGATCTCGATCTCGATGTCCTCATCCACCACCGGGTAGACGAAGACCGATGCGAAGGAAGTGTGGCGGCGCGACTGTGCGTCGAAGGGGGAAATCCGCACCAGGCGGTGCACACCCTTCTCCGCGTGAAGGAGGCCGTACGCGTACTGCCCGCTGATCTGGATTTCGGCCGCTTTGATCCCGGCCTCTTCCCCTTCAACCAGGTCGAGCATCTCGACCTTGAAGCCGTGCCGCTCCGCCCAGCGGATGTACATCCGCATGAGCATCTCGGCCCAGTCCTGCGACTCCGTCCCGCCCGCGCCGGGGTGAATGGTGAGCAGGGCGTCGCGCCCGTCATCCCGGCCGCGGAGCATGCTCTGGAGATCCAGCGCGTCGAGCCGCGCCTCGATCTGCTGCGCCTCGGCCTCAAGCTCCTGGGCGAGGTCCTCGGTCTGCTCGGCTCGGCAAGGTCGTTCAACGCCTGCGCGTCGTCGAGCCGCTTGCGCAACGCGGCGTAGGGCTCAAGCCAGCGCTTGAGATCCTTGACCTCGTCAACCACCTGGCGCGCGCGCGCGGGATCGGACCACACGCCTCCCTCGGCCATGGCGTGCTCCAGCTCTGCCAATCGCTTCGTCTTCCCTGCTACGTCAAAGGAAACTCCGAAGCTCGTTTACGCGCCGGTCGAACTCACGAAACCGTTCAGATAGGGCCACGATGCATCTCCTTAGAAAACCTTGCCGCCCCCGGCCAGAATCTCGTTGAGCGCCTCGCCCCAGAACGTCGTGCTCTTCGCGAGCTCCGCGCCGATCTGCTCAACATACTCCTGCCAGCTCTTCTCGATCTCCTCCTTGAAGAGCGTGGCGAGCGTGCCGTCGCGAATTCCCTGCTGGCGCTTTTCCGGGTGATACACGACGAGATCCGAGACCAGCGCTCGCGCCAAGCGCCGCGCCTTCTGTTTCGGATCCTGCACCATGAACGGATTCACCGGGCGGAGCGGTCCGGTCCCGCGCAGCCCCGGACCCGCGGCTGGGGCCGGCGCGGGCGGCGCCGCGGGCGCTGGAGGGGCTGCAGGAGCAGCGGGCGCCGCAGGCGCGGCGGGCCGGACGGCCGCAGGGGACGGCGCCGGCGGCGATGCCGGTACGCTTACCGGCGCCGGTGACGGTGCGGGCGGGCGCGCGGCGCCGAGCCCCGGGGGCGCGGCGATCCCGGGACTCGAGGGACGCGCGAGCGGCGGACGCGGGTGCCGGTGGCGGCGTTGCGGGCATCACCGGAGGCGGCACGGGGGCCGCAGCCGCCGGCATCGCCGGCCTGGGCGGGGCAAGCGGCGGCCGCGGCGGCGGGGGTGGTGCCGCTGGCGGTGCCGCGGCGGCCGGCGTAAAGACCGGCGCGGCCACGGGCGGCGCCTGCGGGCTCGGCGTCAGCGACGTGGCCGGAGGCGCGGCAGCAGGGGGAGCGACGCGGGCCGGGGGGGCCGGGGGGGCCGCCGCGAAAACCGGGGCCGCAGTCACCGCCGCCGCGACCGCCGTAGCGACCGGCGCGATCGATACGGCGAACACATTGTTGCACACGGCACACCGCGCCCGCACGCCCGCTGCGGGCAGTTTCGCGGGGTCCACGCGGTACACCGTTTCGCACGACGGACAGGTTACGTTCACGCCTATCGTCCCTCGCCGCCTTCTTCCGGATCCTGGTCGCGACGGCGATCGATGACGAACACCGACCCCGTCTGGGTTTTCGCGTAGCTTTTCATCTCGGTCGCGAGCTCACTCACCTGCGCCGGATGCGCGAACCGGCGATGCTCGTTCGTCACGATTCCAATCGACAGCGTCATCAACGGCACCCGGTGCAGCTGCCCGCGCCGATCCTTGCCGAAGTAATACCCGGCACGGCGGTCCTGCTCGTTGTACTGAAACGGGATCAAGGTATCGAACACGTTGAGAATCTCGCCGCACACCTGGGCGATGGCCTCGAGGGGAATGATCACGATGAAATCGTCGCCGCCGATGTGGCCTACGAATCCCTGAGCGCCGATCATCCCCTTGACGACGTCATGCAGGATGCGCGACAGGAGATTGATCACCCGATCCCCGTCGTAGTAGCTGTAGCGGTCGTTGAACTCCTTGAAGTGGTCGAGGTCCGCATAGCACACGGCGAACCGCTCGCCCCGATCCATGCGCCGCCGAATCTCGCGGTCGATCTCGGTCGTACCGGGGAGCCGGGTGGAGGGATTGACCGCCACATCCCGCGCCGTGCGCGCCAGCAGCCCGTCCAACCGGCTGGTCTGCTCCGCGAGCTCGAACAACGGTGTGATGACCTCGTCCGCGCCAGCCGCAAACCAGCCCTGGACCGCAGCCGTCGTGTGGCGGGCCGCGACGGCCGCGAGGGGCACGATGGCCGAGTAGGAGTCCGACTTCAGCCGGGTGCACAATTCCAACCCCGCCGGGCCTGGGGCGTCGGCGTCGATCACCACTAGCAGCGGTAACGCTCGCAGCACCATCTCCTCGATCACGGCTGGTTCGGTCACGTGGATGACGCTGATGCCCTTCCCATCCACCCAGTGCGCCAGGAACTGCGGCGCCGAACGACCAGCCGGCGAAAAGAAGAGAATCGTCGGGCGCGTTCGCACCTGACTCCTCGCGTAAGGGTCGAGCCCGCTTAAACTTAGGACTGCCACCCTGAAGTGTCAAACGAACCGGGCGGCAAAATGCGCTAGAACGCGATCGAGAGGCTGAAGACGGCGGTGCTCCGGCCCACTACGGTCCGCCAGGTTGTCGGACGGTGGACGGCACTCGACAGCCGGCTGGAGATCAATGCGTCCACCGCGCTCACGAGATGGTTGGCGAGCAAGATGCCGAGCTGATCCTGCGCCTGACGGAACGCGCTATCGCTCTTGCGGATGGTCTCGCGGTACACGCCCATCTCCTCGCCCGCGTTCTGCCACGACCAAAGGTAACCGGGACCCACCGCATGTGTGTCGTAGAACTGCACGGCGCGGGCGTACTCGAGCGATTGAGGGTCCGGTGGCACGTTGGGGTCGCGCCAGTAGGTGCGGCGCGCCGTCAACCACACGGATCCGTTGTACGTCGTCGTGTCCACCTCGGGTGCAAACCCCGACCCCGGATCGCGGTCGAATGCACCGCTCTCCACGTACCGCTGCATTGTCTCGAAGTACTCGAACACGGTATCGCGCTGCGTGGGGTTGAACGCCGCACGGGCCACTTCAAATGCCAGGTCGCGGAATCGGTTCGCGTCCTCGTGCGATGCGAGGGTGAGCTGCAGATACCGTGTGAGCCCGTAGACCTCGATGCCGATATAGACCACGGCCCGGTCCTGGTGCGCGAGCATCTGGCCGGTGCCCGGGACCACCAGCGAAGCGGCCGGGCGCACCCAGAAGGGCCAGCGCTTGATGGCGGCGCTCGAGTCTTCCACTTCCTGGCCCGTCGCGCGGCCTCCGGCGAAGAGCGCGACCGCTCCGAGCAGCAGCGTGCGGGCCCGCACTAGAACGCCACGCGAAACGAGAAGAACGTGGGGTTCTCCGTGACGAAGTCCGAACCGCTCAGGAACGTGCGCGCGAAGTCCACGCCGACCGCTCCGCTCGAGATGCCCATGCCGACGCTTGGCCCGCTGAGGCCCTCGCGCTCGAACGCGTACCCGCCGCGCAGGCGCAGCAGGCGTTGGTATCCGACGTCCACGCCGATGCGGACCTCCGAATCGCCATAGCTGCCCCAGGGACTGTCCAGATCGGCGGCCAGCTTCACGTCCAGGCCGTCGGGCTCCGCTCCGGGCGCGGCTCCGGGCGCCACTTCGCCCCGCAGCGTCAAG
The DNA here is from genome assembly GCA_963844035.1 of uncultured Gemmatimonadales bacterium. Classification (GTDB taxonomy): domain Bacteria; phylum Gemmatimonadota; class Gemmatimonadetes; order Gemmatimonadales; family GWC2-71-9; genus AG25. Next base: position 259,619 of record CAWJMT010000003.1, on the reverse strand, counting down.
CGGTACAACGCGCCCACCACCAGGTGCGCCGGCAACGGGTCGGCCTGGTCGCGGTTGTTGACCTGAAGCTTGAACCCGATATTCCGCACGGCCACCCCGATTCGCAGCGCACCCTCGGGACCCACCGCGAGCTGGCCGCCCACGTCGAGCCCGTGGGTCACCCCTTCCCCGTTGGGAAACTCCCGGCAGTCTCCGGTGCATTCGACGCGGAATTCCACGAGCTTGTAGTTGACGCCGATGCTCAGCGCGCCCACCTGCGTGGCGTACGACGCGAGAAATTCGAGGTTGCGGGGGGAGACTTGCGCGATCGTGCCGCCCGTCGAGTCCGTGCGCTCCAGATCACCGTAGTTCAGCAGGTAGACGGCCCCGCCCAGGACTCCGATGCCATGGGAGTGCACATACGCCGTCAGCGCGTAGCTCTTCCCCACGGCGAGACTGCCGTTCTGCAGGCCGAACTCGCTCTCATCGAGCGTCGCCAGGCCGGCCGGATTCCAGAACGCCGCCTCGCCGTGCCCCTCGAGCGTGACCGCGGTCTGACCCATTCCGACGGCTTCAGCGCCGACCGGAAGGTTGAGAAACAGAGCGCCGGAGTTGTTGGGAGACGACTGGGCGGTCAGGCGGGTGGTCGCGGTAGGCGGACAGCAGCAGCAAACCGAGCCACCAGCGCCTGCCCGCCCTCCCGCCTGCCCGCCTGCCCGCCTCTTAGAAGTGCGTTGCCTCATCGATCAGCATGACTGGAATGTCGTCATCCACCGCGTAGATCAGGCGGCAGGCGTGGCAGACGAGCTCCTCGCGAGAGGCGGTGCGATGCTCGAGCGGGCCCTTGCACTTCGGGCACACCAGCATGTCCAGCAGCTCGGGCGAAAGGCTCATCCGGCGTACCCCAGGCGCTTGAGCGACGCGTTCTGCCGCCGCCATTTGGGAAGGACCTTCACGTGGAGCTCGAGGAAGACTCGCTCGCCGAGCAGTGGCTCGATCTTGGCGCGGGCACCGGTCCCGAGCATCTTGATGGTGCGGCCCCCTTCGCCGATCACGATACCCTTCTGGCTCTCACGCTCCACATAGACGACGGCCCGAATATACACGGGGCTTGTGCCCTCCCGGAACTCGTCGATCTCGACCGCCACGCTGTACGGCAGCTCCTCGTGCAGCGTTTCGAATGCGGCCTCGCGGATGAACTCCGCCGCGAAGAAACGCATCGGTTGGGTCGCCATCTCCTCGGGGTCGTAGTGGAACGGGCTTTCGGGCAGGTGCGCGGTCGAGCGCCGTCAGGAGGTCGTCGAGGCCGGTGCCGGTGAGCGCGGAGACGACCACGGCGTTGGGCGATCGAGGGACGGTCGAGGACGGTGGAGGGCGGTACAAGGTCCGCTTTCGTGTACACGGTGACGACCGGCACCCGCGGAGCGCGATCGAGCTTGGCCACCGCTCGAACGGCGGCGCGGGATACTCCGAGAGCGGGTGCAGGTACGCGATGACTTCGGAATCGGCGATCGCGCGCAGCGCCGCCGCGCGCATCATCTCGTGCAACCGGTATTCCGGCTCGAGCAGCCCGGGCGCGTCGGTAAAGATGAACTGCGCGTCACCCCGCGTCAGCAGCCCCACCACGGGGAGACGCGTGGACTGCGGCTTGGGTGAGACGATCGCGAGGTGCTCGCCGACCAGGGCGTTGAGCAGCGTCGACTTGCCGACGTTGGGCCGGCCGGCAAGGACGACGGTACCACAGCGGGGCATGAGGCGAACCTACCCCGGAACGGGAACGGCGGAAGGGGAACGCGCCTACCCGGGTATGCGCTGCTTGAGGTGCACCGGCGCCGTCGCCCGCTTGCGTGCCGCGCGCAGATTCAAGGACTCCACGAACACCGAGAATCCCATCGCGAAGTAGACGTACCCCTTGCGGATGTGCTGCCCCAGGCCGTCGGCGAGCAGCATCACGCCGATGAGCAGCAGGAACGACAGCGCGAGCACCTTGATCGTGGGATGACGATGCACGAACGCGCTCAGGGGGCCGGCGGCGACGAGCATCACGCCCACGGCGATCACGATCGCGGCCACCATCACCACCGTGTGTTGCGCCATCCCGACGGCGGTAATGACCGAATCGAGAGAAAAGACGATGTCGAGCAGTGCGATCTGTGTGATGACCTGGATGAAGGTCACCCCGCCCTTCACGTCCTGGGTGCCCTCATCGCCCTCGAGGTGGCCGTGAATTTCCTGCGTGCTCTTCCAGATCAGAAACAGACCGCCCGCCAGCAGGATGAGATCGCGACCGGAGAACTCGTGGCCGAGGACCGTAAAGAACGGCTGCGTGAGCCGCATGATCCATGTGATGGAGAGGAGCAACAAGATCCGCGTCCCCATCGCGAGCATCAGCCCGACGGAACGCGCGCGCCCCTGCTGCGGACTCCGTGCAGCCGGCCCGCGAGGATCGAAATGAAGACGATGTTGTCGATGCCCAGGACGATCTCGAGCGCGGTCAGGGTGAAGAGCGCGATCCACGCTTCGGGCGATGTGATCCAGTCCATACGGTCGGGCGGCGCCGGGAAGAGGATCGGGGGAAGATAGGGGCGAGGGGAAGGTGGCGCGCTACTCCGGCGGCAGGTCCCCCACAATCTGCCGGCTGTACGCCGGACGTCCGCGTGGGACGCGCCGCCCGCTCCGGGGCGGCCCCGCCCCGCGCCACCTGCCGGACCTCCGACGTTGCCGTCGTTCTCGTAGCGCGCCAGCACCTCGGCCACCGAGGGATGCGGGATCTGCCGCAGGGCCAGGGCTGCCGTCCCGCGGACCTCGACCCCCCACCGCCGCCCGAAGAAGAACACCTTGTGCTCCGCCAGCACGCGGGCGAGCGCATCGATCGCCGTCGCCTGCTCCGACAGGCCCAACCCCTGGCAGAGCAGCGCCGCCAGGCTTTCATCCTTCGTCGTCTCCAGGATCGCGGTGAGGGCATGCACTGCGGCGGGCGAACGGAGCGACGTGAGGGCGCGAATCGCCCCGCGGGCGACCGCCGGATCGGAATGCTGCGCGAACGGCGCGACGAGAGGAACGAGCTCGTCCTGCCCCAGACGCTCGAACAACTGGAAGGCGGCGCGCCGCACCCTGGGGTTGGTGTCGCGGAGGCACTGCTCCAGCTCCAGGCGCAGGTCGCGGGTGACCATGTCGATCACCTCGAGCAATCGCGCCCGCTGCTCGAAGATCACCTCCGTCACGAGCGCCCGCTTGACCAGCTCCGGGGCCTGCGGATCGGCCTCGGCCAGGAGCTTCGCCGCGAGATTGCGAACCCGGAAGTCGTTCTCCTGCTTGATCACGTCGATCAGCAACGGCGTGGCCACCGCGCCCAGCGCGCCGAGCACCTGCGCGGCCCGCTCGTGTCGATCGGGCTGGCCCGAGCGCAGGTCCTCTTCCAGCAGCTTGAGGATCGCGGCCGGCTCGATGCGGCGGTCGAGCAATGCCGCGAGGCGGTCGCCCTCGCGTCCTCCGGTCTCCTTGAGGGCGCGCTGGCGTCCCCGCAGGTCGAGCAGGATACGGCTCGCGAGCTGGTAGTCGGCGAACTGAACTGAGGTCGCGGTCATGGTGCTCAGCACGTCGGCGAACTCGCGCAGCACCTGGGGCTCCGTTTCCGCCGCGAGCGCGGGCAGCACGAACTCCGCCGCGATCTCCGCGAACTTGTGCTGCATTCCCAGGATCAGCCGGTCCATCAGCGCGCGGCACGCCTGCACCGTCTTCGCGCGGCCAGGCGGGATCCTGGCTCTGGAACTCCTGGAACTGCCGGCGCAGCAGGCGGCGTAGCACCGCATGCTCACCCTTTACGAGCAGATCCTTCCCGAACTGCGGCAGCGCCTGCCGCAGCGCCTCCATCGGTTCCTCCGACAGCCGATCGACCGCGGCGGCGTCGCTGTCGGCCTCGGTGACGTCTCCCTCGACTTCGCCTTCCGCCAGCAACCCGTCCACCACGCCGCGGGCGTACTTGCGATGATTGAACGCGAGGCCGGTGAGGCCCTTGTCCCGGACCAGGGCGTCCCAGAACCGTGCGTCCGCACCCGATGCCGGCAGGTCGCGCAGGGCGCCGAAGAATACCGCCATCTCGCTCGACGGCACGCCGGCGAACCACGTCACGCTCTCGAGCCCCGCCCCGTCGAGCAATTCGACCACGGGACCGGCGACCGTTCGTATCCCGCGGTGTCCAGCCGGGCGCCGTTCCCCAGCAGGGCGTGCCCGGCGCAGGCGAGGGTCAGCGTCTGCCGCCGGAACAGCACGTCCTGCAGGCTGGCGTGAAACTGCTCGACGGCCCGCGCGACCGGCTCGCTCTCGACGGGATAGAGCCTGACCGCCTTGGCGGTCGCCTGGAGGGCGCGAAGGATCTTGGGGATCTCGGCCAGGTCCTGCGCATCGAGACGCTCCTCCTCCCCGGCCGCCCGCCGTCCTGCGGCGCCCCGGGCGCGCACGACGTTGGCGTAGCGCACCTGCTGCGGCTGGATGTGCTTGAGCGCGTGCTCGAGCGCCATCGTCTTCCAGAACCCCGGAGTGATGCTTTCGGGTTTGGTGCTCGCGAGCGCGACGAGCAGCGTCCGGAGCTCCGCCTCTTCCACGCCACGCTGGAACGTGAGGCTCTGGAGCTCGAAGCGATCGAGCAGCTCAAGCAGCGATTCCGCGAGCGCGGTCCAGTCCGACACCTCGAGACGCTGGCCGTTGGCGAGCAGCGCGCGGCGCTCCTGCGATAACTGCAGTCACGCGCTCTGCCGCAACACTTCCTCGAGCCCTTGATGCAGTACATGACGCGCCTGCGGGATCGCCTTGCTCTCCGGGGGATAGAGCTGGATGCTGCGCACTGCCATGATCAGGGCGCGCACCATGTTGGGGACCAGCGCGACGGTCTCGGGAGCGAGCCGCCCTTCCGGCTCCGCCTCCTCCTCCAGCAGCTCCGTCGGGTAGCGCGCCGCCTCCTCGGGGTCGAACAGTGTCTGGGCGTACGCCCGCTGCGCGCGTTCATACGCTTGCGCCTTTTCCTGATTCGCGGAGCGCTTGAAGTGATACGCGAGCAGCGACGCCGACGGGAGCGTCCGCTGTTGGTACAGGTTTTCCTGGTACGCGCCGACCTTCTCGTGCAACGCGCGGCGCCTGGGCTCGTCGATCGCCCCGTAGCTGATCTCCAGCACGCGCTTGCCGAGAAACCGCATGACGTCGTCGTTCCGCTGGAAATCGAGGCTCACGAGTCCGAGCGCTTCTGCCCGGTCGAGGAACCGGAGCACCTGGTTCTCGTCGAGCTGCGAGCTTCCCGTCAGCACGCTCACCGGGACGCCTTCGCCGAGCGCCGCCGCCTGCTCGAGCAGGTGCCGGCCCTCCGCGTCCAACGCGGCGATCTTCTCGCGCACGATCCCTTCGAGCGAGTTTGGCAGGTACCCCGTCTCGATCTCGGCGATCACCCACTCCGGCCCGACGAAGGTGACTTTGCGGTCCGCCACGAGCTTGCGGATGATTTCTCCGAGGAACAGCGGATTCCCCTGCGTGACGCGCGCCAGTTCCGCGTCGAAGCCGTCCGGCATCCGCAGGTTCGGAAACACACTCCGGAGATAATCGGTGATGTGCTCCGCGCTGAGGGCGCCGAGCCGCAGCTGGCGAATCCCCAGCTCCCGGCCGCGGCTCGCGACGAAGCGCTCGATCGGCGGGGCTTCTTCCTCGCGGTTCAGGGACAGGGCCTCAAGCGTCGCCCCGCACACGAGCAGCGGGAGCTTGCGGCTCTGGAGCAGCGCGCGCAGCAGCAGGAGGCTGGCCTCGTCGACCAGGTGCAGGTCGTCGATGATCACGACGAGGGGGCGTCCATCAACGACGCGGGGTACGAAGCGGCCGAGGACTGAAAAGATGCGTTGTCGCGTCAGCGCTTCGTCCGCCGGGGGCGCGGCAGTCGCCCCCTCCCCTACCTGCGGCACGATGTGGGAGAGATACGCGACGTCCTCGGCGCTCAGGCTCTGGAGCAGCGCCGCGCCTTTGTCTTCGCGCCGGTTGAGGAGTGCGACGAGCAGGCGGGTCGCGAGTGTAGTACGGCCGGTACGCCTCCTGGGGATCACCCCCCACCTGGGCGACGGCGAATCCGGCGTTCCCGCTCAGGTTGCGGGTGATCGTCTCGAGGAACGTGGTCTTCCCCATCCCCGGGGCTCCCTCGAGGATGACGAATTGGCTTTGGCCCCGACTCAGGGCGATGAGGGCCTCGGAGACGGCGCCGAGCTCGGCGTCGCGCCCCGCGATGCCGGAGGCGAGGAGCCGGTGCAAGGCGGTGCGTGGAAAGACTTTCTTGGGATCGACCTCGGCGGCGGCCGCCGCCTGGTTCCGGCCCGACTGCTTGGCGTGGTACAGCGCCGTGTCGGCGGCCTGGAGCAGCGCCCGGCTGCTGGCCCCGTCGGTGGGGGCGGTGGCGATGCCGATGCTCAGGGTCACGGGGACCGTCACGCCGGCGTCGCGCAGCCGGAACGGCCGGTCATTGACCCGCTGGAGCAGGCGGGCCGCCATGTCCCGCGCGCCCACGGCGTCGGTGCGCGGCAGCAGCACGATGAACTCATCCCCACCGAAGCGCACCGGCAGTCCCCCGTCCGCCGCGACATCGCGCAGCGCTGCGGCGACCCAGGTGAGCACCTGGTCGCCGGTGGCGTGCCCGTGGGTGTCGTTGATGTCCTTGAACCGGTCGAGGTCGAGGATGAGCAGCGAGAGGGGGTAGTCGGCCCCGGTGGACCAGTGGACCTTGTGCTCGAGGTAGCTATGGAGGAAGCGGCGGTTATGGACGCCAGTCAGCTCGTCCTCGAAGATGAGGCGTGAGGGGTCCCGCCCCACGTGCTGCAGGAAATCGAGGATTTCGGCCCGCTGCATGGGGGCTAATATAGGAAACAGGGTGGGGCCGCCCCAATCTGGGGCGGGCTGCGAGCGTGACGGAAGTCACATAAAAACACGAAGCCCGCTCCGGTTTCCTGGAGCGGGCTTCTTGAGAACGCTGGCGGCGGCCTACTCTCCCACCCCCTCGCAGGGGCAGTACCATCGGCGCTGACAGGCTTAACGACCGTGTTCGGGATGGGAACGGGTGTGGCCCTGTCGCGCTAGTCGCCAGCAAAAGATCGAGGTGTTAGGTGTCAGGTGTCAGGTGCCAGGGAAAAAACCCTGACACCTGACACCTACCCCTGAAACCTGACAAGCGTGTGTCGTAGTGTCGGAGGCTTCATCCACTCGGGAGCACCGAGAAGAGATCAAGCCTCACGGGCAATTAGTACGGCTCGGCTGAAGCGCTTACGCGCCTTACACCTGCCGCCTATCAACCTGGTAGTCTCCCAGGGCCCTTCAGGAGCCTTACGGCTCGGGAGTGTTCATCTTGGGGAGGGTTTCCCACTTAGATGCATTCAGCGGTTATCCCCGCGCGACATCGCTAACCGGCGTTGCCCTTGGCAGGACAGCCGGGACACGAGAGGTCGCTTCGTCCCGGTCCTCTCGTACTAGGGACGACATCCCTCAACACTCCAACGCCCACACCGGATACAGACCGAACTGTCTCACGACGTTCTGAACCCAGCTCATGTGCCACTTTAACCGGCGAACAGCCGGACCCTTGGGACCTTCTCCAGCCCCAGGATGTGACAAGCCGACATCGAGGTGCCAAACCGCGCCGTCGATGTGAACTCTCGGGCGCGATAAGCCTGTTATCCCCAGCGTACCTTTTATCCGTTGAGCGATGACCCGTCCACACGGTATCACCGGATCACTAACGCCGACTTTCGTCCCAGCTCGCGCCGTCGCGCTCGCTGTCAGGCGCCCTTTTGCGTTTGCGCTCGTCGTGCGATTACCGACCGCACTGAGGGCACCATCGCGCGCCTCCGTTACAATTTCGGAGGCGACCGCCCCAGTCAAACTACCCGCCAGCCACGGTCCTCGCCGTTGTAAACGGCGGAGTGAGATCGTCAACAAAACAAGGGTGGTATTTCACTGGTGGCTCCCCCAAGGCCGAAACCCTGGGATCAACGCCTCCCACCTATGCTACGCAAGTCAAGCAGACGATCAATGGCAGGCTATAGTAAAGGTGCACGGGGTCTTTTTGTCCTGATGCGGGAAATCGGAATCCTCACCGATACTGCAGTTTCGCCGAGCTTACGGAGGAGACAGCCGTCAAGTCGTTACGCCATTCATGCAGGTCGGAACTTACCCGACAAGGAATTTCGCTACCTTAGGACCGTTATAGTTACGGCCGCCGTTTACCGGGGCTTCGGCAACGAGCTTCGCCTTGCGGCTAACAAGTTGCGTTAACCTTCCGGCACCGGGCAGGCGTCAGTGTGTATACGTCGGCTTGGAGTACGCCTTAGCACACACCTGTGTTTTTGCTAAACAGTCGCTTGACGCGATTCTCTGCGGCCGGGTTGGGCTTGGATTGTACACCCTCACCTACTACCGGCACCCCTTTTCCCGAAGTTACGGGGTCATTTTGCCGAGTTCCTTCTCCGTAAATCACTCGAGCACCTTAGGCTACTCGCCTCGCCTACCTGTGTCGGATTACGGTACGGTCACGCCAGACCCTACGATGCGGGGCTTTTCTTGGCAGTCGGCTTACGAATCCCTTTGCGGAGGCTTACGCCCCCTTCGGCATCGGCTCTCGACTATCCGAGTCTTTTATCCCCCGGAAACGTCTACCGCCTTGCATCGGCACAACCACTATCCGACGGATTGCTCGCTCCTGCGTCCCCCCTCACCATCAAACGGACCTGGTGTGGTACGGGAATATTGACCCGTTTCCCATCGGTTACGCCTTTCGGCCTCACCTTAGGGACCGACTAACCCTGAGCTGATCGACATGGCTCAGGAACCCTTAGGCTTACGGTGACAGGGGTTTTCACCCTGTTTCGCGCGTACTCGTCGCAGCATCCTCACTTCTGATCGCTCCACGGGAAGGCTTCCGCCCCCGCTTCACAGCTCTCAGAACGCTCCCCTACCAGACGATGCGGTCCGAAGACCACATCGAATTCTACGCTTCGGCGGGCGGCTTAGTCCCGACCATTCTCGGCGCGACCTCGCTGGACTGGTGAGCTATTACGCACTCTTTAAAGGAATGGCTGCTTCTAAGCCAACCTCCCAGTTGTCTCAGCAAAATCACATCCTTCGCTACACTTAGCCGCCACTTCGGGGCCTTAGCAGTAGATCTGGGTTCTTTCCCTCTCGCCGCTGGACATTATCGCTCAGCGACTGTCTCCCAGGCAGCATCACACAGGAATTCGGAGTTTGATTGGGGGAGGTGAGCCTATTCGGCTCCCGGACCCATTCAGTGCTCTACCTCCTGCGGACTCATTTCCTGAGGCCATACCTAAATATGTTTCGGGGAGAACCAGCTATCTCCGAGCTTGATTGGCCTTTCACCCCTACCCTCAAGTCATCCGAGCGGTTTTCAACCCACAACGGTTCGGTCCTCCACCGCCTGTTACGGCGGCTTCAACCTGCTCAAGGGTAGATCGCCACGGCTTCGGGTCTACGGCCACGTACCTGGTCGCCCTATTCAGACTCGCTTTCGCTCTGCCTCCGGCCCTTAAGGCCTTAAGCTGCACGTGACCAGTAACTCGCTGCGTCATAATGCAAAAGGCACGCCGTCAACAGACAACGAACCGAAGTCCGCCGCTGTCTTCGACCGCTTGTAGGCACACGGTTTCAGGATCTATTTCACTCGCCACCTGGCGTCCTTTTCACCTTTCCCTCACGGTACTGGTGCACTATCGGTCACAGGGGAGTGTTTAGCCTTGGAGGGTGGTCCCCCCAGCTTCACGCAGGATTACACGTGTCCCGCATTACTCGGGATACCGCTAGGGGTCGTACGCGTCGTCTTACCGGGCTGTCACCGTCTATGGCGGGCCGTTCCAGGCCGCTTCAGCTTAGCGTCGTACTCCCATGGCGCGGTCCCACAACCCCAAGAGTGCAAGCACCCCTGGTTTGGGCTGGCCCCCGTTCGCTCACCGCTACTAAGGGGATCGCGGTTGCTTTCTCTTCCTCCGGGTACTTAGATGTTTCAGTTCCCCGGGTTTGCTTCTCTCTTGCGAGAGATGATCGGTCTTACGACCGACCGGGTTTCCCCATTCGGAAATCCTGGGATCACAGCTTGTTTGCAGCTCCCCCAGGCTTATCGCAGCTTACCACGTCCTTCATCGCCTCCCTGTGCCAAGGCATCCACCGTGCGCCCTTACACGCTTGATCTCAAGTGCTCTCTCAGTGGTGATTCCTCGACACTACAACACACCACTCATCAGTTGTCAAAGAGCTGAACTGCGGGTGTTCAGGTGTCAGGTGTCAGGTGTCAGAAAAACCCTGACACCTGAAACCTGAAACCTGACACCTGAAGTCTTGATGATCGAGTGTGGAGAGTGCGGGCGACACCAGAAGCCTTTCGATCCCCAATCTTGCGATCGGAGCTTACTCGGCATTCCAGAAAGGAGGTGATCCAGCCGCAGGTTCCCCTACGGCTACCTTGTTACGACTTCGCCCCAGTCACCGAATTGACCTTAGACGGCTGCCCCCTTGCGGTTGGCCCACCGGTTTCGGGTCCCTCCGGCTTCCATGGCGTGACGGGCGGTGTGTACAAGGCCCGGGAACGTATTCACCGCGGCGTGGCTGATCCGCGATTACTAGCGATTCCGGCTTCATGCAGTCGAGTTGCAGACTACAATCCGAACTTAGCCCGGCTTTTAGCGATTGGCTCCCTCTCGCGAGTTCGCGACGCGCTGTACCGGGCATTGTAGCACGTGTGTCGCCCTGGACGTAAGGGCCGTGATGACTTGACGTCGTCCCCACCTTCCTCCGGCTTAACGCCGGCAGTCCCCCCAGAGTCCCCGGCCGAACCGCTGGCAACTGGGAGCGAGGGTTGCGCTCGTTGCGGGACTTAACCCAACATCTCACGACACGAGCTGACGACAGCCATGCAGCACCTGTGCTGGCGCTCCGAAGAGGGGCCGGTGTTTCCACCAGCTTACACCAGCATGTCAAGCCCAGGTAAGGTTCTTCGCGTTGCTTCGAATTAAACCACATGCTCCACCGCTTGTGCGGGCCCCCGTCAATTCCTTTGAGTTTCAGCCTTGCGGCCGTACTCCCCAGGCGGGACACTTACTGCGTTAGCGACGGCACCGAGGGGGTCGCTCCCCCCGACGCCTAGTGTCCATCGTTTACGGCGTGGACTACCAGGGTATCTAATCCTGTTTGCTCCCCACGCTGTCGCGCCTCAGCGTCAGCAACGGCCCAGCGGAACGCCTTCGCCACCGGTATTCTTCCCGATATCTACGCATTCCACCGCTACACCGGGAATTCCATCCGCCTCTACCGTGCTCTAGCCCGCCAGTCTTGCCGGCAGCCCCGGAGTTGAGCCCCGGGATTTCACCAGCAACTTAACGAACCGCCTACGCGCCCTTTACGCCCAGTGATTCCGGACAACGCTCGCACCCTCCGTATTACCGCGGCTGCTGGCACGGAGTTAGCCGGTGCTTCCTTTGGAGGTACCGTCACCCAGGGTCCCCTATTCGAGGCCCTGTATTCGTCCCCCCCGACAGTGGTTTACAACCCGAGGGCCGTCATCCCACACGCGGCGTCGCTGCGTCAGCCTTTCGGCCATTGCGCAATATTCCCCACTGCTGCCTCCCGTAGGAGTCTGGGCCGTGTCTCAGTCCCAATGTGGCTGGCCATCCTCTCAGACCAGCTACGCGTCGTAGCCTTGGTGGGCCGTTACCCCGCCAACTAGCTGATACGCCGCGAGGCTCTCCATCGGCGCAACCTTGCGGCTGCTTTCCTCACCCAGGGATGTCCCCAAATGAGCGTACGCGGTATTACCCGGCCGTTGGGCCGGCTATCCCCCGCCGTCGGACAAGTTCCTCACGTGTTACGCACCCATCTGCCACTGAACTGGAGTTGCCCCCAGTCCCGTGCGACTTGCATGTGTTAGGCACGCCGCCAGCGTTCGTCCTGAGCCAGGATCAAACTCTCCAATGATTAGAAGTAGTTCGAACAGCTCGAACAGAACGACTGGTACTATGTCGTCCGTTTATCACAATTCAGAGTCAAACCCCTCACGGCACGTGTCTGACCACGCACCGCTCAATCGGGGCCGCACTCCACACGCTCGATCATCAATTCTCAAAGAGCTGCTACACGAAAAACTCGTAGCGAGACGCCAATGCTAACCGGGCCGGTGGACCTGAGTCAAGGGGGTCTCGTTCTTGAAGATACGCCCTCAACCAGCCCCCGTTTTGCCGGGCGCCACCACCGGGTCCCCCAGACGCGAGAGCCCGCCTGGTTTCCCAGCCGGGCCCTCCATTGCTCGTCTTCCGGCCGTTACGAGCGCGTCGTGGTGAACTCGCCACACGCGGTGAACTCGATGGTCACCGTCGCGCTGCGACCGCCCCGCATCACCACGATGACCACCGTGCCGGCGTCGAACCGTGGTGCCGCCGTGCAGCTCGCGTTGTAGTGCAGCGCCGGGCTCGTCGTCACCGTCAGAGAATACGTCGCGGCCCCGCGCGTCCAGGACGACGTGCCGCCGATGTTCCACGTGCCCGAGGGCAACGGCTTGCTCCGGCTGGATCGCACCCGCCACGTCGGCCGTGAAGCGTCGAGGTCCACGTCTTCACGTGCGTGGCCGTGGCGCCGTTTCGGAATACGTAGTCGGTCCGGAAATTCGTCTCGCTGTTCTCGAGCGTCGTCGCATCCCGACGCGTGAGTGCGCGTCCCGTTGCGCGTTTCCGACGTGACCTTCCCCGAGAGGGTATGCACGCGCACGCGGGCGACGTCATGTGAAGATCCGCTCCACCGAATGGTCGGCGACGAGCGTGGTCGGATCGAGGACGTCAATCGTGCCGCGCACCGTGTCGGTCTCGAAGAAGAACGACAACACGCACGCCGGTGAAGTCGATCCGCACCGAGTCCGCCACGCCGTCAGCTGTCGGAGTCGATGGGCGACGCCGGGGTCCTTGTGGGCGCGCAGTGCATCAATCCGAGCGGCCCGAGCCCGGCGAACGACGCGGCGGCACCGGCTCCCGCTCGATCCGGTCATCGTCGCGCCGGAGTTTTCGTCTTCGACATCGAACGCCACGTGTTCAGCGAGACTATCGGCCTGGGCTTGCGTCAGAACCAACGGCGTCGGGTCGGTGCCGTCGGTGGCGCACGCGCCGGCGCCCAACAGCAGCGCGACGGCGAGTCCCGAGATGCTCCACACTGCGCGAGAGTACGTCATGACGGACACTCCTTGGCTTGTGAGTCCACCGACGAAGGCTTGAAATCGCCTGTTGGACGTCGGCGCGTCAGTGTTGTTACGACCCCAGCGCTCGGAGAAGTTGCCCGTGTCATTTGATGAAGGAAGAACGCGGCGTGAGACATATCACACCCGCACGGGGTCCGGCGGACGTATCGAGGAGTGCGCCCGGGAGGACTCGAACCTCCGACCAACAGCTTAGAAGGCTGCTGCTCTATCCACCTGAGCTACGGGCGCGCAGCCAAGCACTACCAAGCTAATACGCCAAGGGCGAGCCCACCTCCCGCGGGAACATCGGCGCGGTGCGCGGGTTGGTTCTCACTGTACAGACGCTTATCGTAGGCACCGCCGAACACCACTCTGGAGACCGCCATGAAGATCGCACGCCGCGTGCTGCCCGCACTCGCCCCGGCACTGCTCCTGATCGTTGGCATCACGGGCTCGCCGGCCGCGCAGGACCCGCCGGAACGGGTCGGCCGGGTGAGCTTCATCAGCGGCCCGGTGTCACTGCGGCCCGGCGGCCTCGATGACTGGGACAACGCCCCGTTGAACTATCCGCTCACGACCGGCGACGACCTCTGGTCCGACGTCGGCGGGCGGGTCGAGATCACCATCGGCCCGACGACGCTGCGGCTGGCCCCGTCCACCGACTTCGGCTTCCTGGCGCTCGAGGACCAGCTCACCCAGCTGCGTCTGACCCAAGGCTCCCTCCAGATCCGCGTCCGTTACCTCGCGGACGACGAGACGTTCGAGATCGACACGCCGAACGGCGCGGTGTCGGTGCTGGTGCCTGGCACGTACCGGGTGGACGTGAACGCCACCGGCAATGCCACCACCGTCACCGTGCGCGAAGGCGAGGCAGACCTGATCGCGGGCGGCTCCTGGTTCTCGGTGGACGCGGGCGAGACCGCCACCCTGGCCGGACTTGATGCGCCCTACTATGACGTCCGCGTTCCGCGCCCGCCGGACACGTGGGAGAGCTGGGGCATGGGGCGCGACCGTCGCCGCGATGAAAGCCCGTCGGCACGCTGGGTCTCCCCCGACATGCCCGGCTACGAGGACCTGGACGAATACGGCGTGTGGAGCGTGTCAGCTGAGTACGGGCCGGTGTGGACGCCGCGCCGGGTAACCTCGGGATGGGCGCCGTATCGCAACGGACACTGGGCGTGGGTGGACCCGTGGGGATGGACGTGGATCGACGACCTGCCCTGGGGGTTCGCGCCGTACCACTACGGACGCTGGGTCCACACGGGGCGGGGCTGGGCGTGGGTGCCCGGACGCGTCGTGGCGCGACCAGTGTACGCACCGGCGCTGGTCGCGTTCGTGGGCGGCTCCAACTGGAGCATCAGCGTGGGCGTCGGCGGCGGCGTGGGCTGGTTCCCGCTCGGTCCCGGCGAAGCCTACTACCCGGTGTACCGCGTGAGCGACCGCTACCTGCGCAACATCAACAGCACGACCGTCAACGTCACCTCACTCACGCTCGCCGACATGACGAGCATCAGGTATCGCAACCGTGCGGCGCCGGGTGGCGTCACCGTGGTCACGCGCGAAACGTTCGTGGGTGGACGCCCCGTGGGCCGCAGCCTCATCGTGGTGCCGCGAAACCGGCTGAACAGCGCGCCGATCGTGGGAACGGCCGCGCCCTTCGCGCCGAATCGTCAGAGTGTGCTGCGATCGTCCGGCCGCCCCGTGCGACTCCCCCCGGAGAACAACGTGACACGGCGGCTGGTGGTGCGCAGAACGCCCCCTGCCTCCGCCGATGCCGTTCAGCGTGCGGGAGCGCGCCCTGCAGCGCAATCCGGGCCGGCCGCTCGATGAAGCGACGCTCGCCACATTGCGCGACCGCAATCCACCACCGCAGAACCGGCCGGTACGCTCCGCCACCCGAGGCGGCGGGCCTGATCTCCGACCGGCACGCCGAGGCCTGCCCGAGCCTCATCCCGTGACCCCCGACGACCACCGGCGCTGGTCCGACAACGCGCCAGACCGGGAGCAAGGGGGCCGCGGGAATGACCAATACGACCGCGACAATCGCGGCGGGCAACGGGGACGGGATGACCGGCAGGAGAGCGAGCAGCCTGCACCGCCGCCCAGCAACGATCGCGGACGGCGCCCGGCTGATCGCCCGGCGGATCCTCCGCTCCCCACTCCACCGATGCTGCCGGCGGAGCCAGCGCCGCCTGCGAACCCATCACCCCCGCCGCCGCCACGTCAGGAGCGCGGACGGCGCCCCGATACCGGCCGGCCGCAACCGGAGCCGCGTCCGCCAGCACCCCCGGTGACGCCCGCGCAGCCCCCGGCAGCGGCGCCAGCGGCACCACCCCCGCCCCCGCCGTCCCCACCGCAGGATCGCGGACGGCGCTCCGGTACGGGTCAGCCGCAGGCGGAGCCGCGCCCACCCGCGGCTGCGGTGGGGAACCCCATCACGTCGGTTGCTATCAGCGGCCCAACTTCGGTTTCCACCAATCAGGTCTGCCGTTGGACGGCCACGCCCACGGGTGGCACGGGACCGTACACCTACAGCTGGATGTCAGGCAGTGTCGTGGACAACACGAGTGGCCCCAGCACGTACGGCGTCTCCGTTCTCGATAATTTCTCTCTCACCGTCAGCGTGACATCGGCGGATGGGAGCCAGGTCTCCGCCTCACTAGCGATCACGGTAGAGGATGGAGGGGCTACTTGTTGATTGTGTTGGGACCGGCGGTGGGGTTTCTAGTACTGACCGATGGGGGCCGCGGTCTTGTCGGGACGCATCAGCAGGTCCACCCCGACAAACAATGTCTTCCAGATGTTCAAACCGATTCCGAGGCCAACTGATCTCCTCGTGACCCCATACTTCTTGATGAGATCCATCACCGGGAGCCGGAACTTGGAAAGGACGCGCGTGCCTCCCGCTGCCGCATAGGACTCGAGGGTGGCATTGACCGGGTGCACCTTGCCGCGGAACTTGAAGCGGCCTACCACCGTGCCCTTCAGAGTGTCGCCGACCCGCCGCATGTCCACCAAGCTGTCGATGAAGAACGTGATGTCCGGGTACACGTGCACCCCGAAGATGGCGTTTTGGGCATACTCGTCGCGGTTTCGCTCGCCCGTGAAGATCTTGTCCGCTTTTACCACAATCTCCCCGTGCGCCCGGCGCCACCCCACGGTGTCCGGCAGGTCGACCCAGCCGCGCACCGCTTCTTCGCAAAGGGTTCTGATGCGGGGCCGCGGGTAGCGCGGGACATGGATCGTGTCGGAGACGTTGGCGAAACTCGCCCCTTCCGCTTCAACCGCCGCACGACTCGTCCACCCGGTGCTGTGCCCTTCGCCGACCTTCCAGGTGGGCTCCGATGGGCAGGTGGTCGCCCACAGGTGGTTCATGTGGGGATCGACCTGCCACCAGGCGAGGCTGCCCTTCCCGTCTACCACCCAACGCACCTGGGCGTGCGCGGTGGCCGGCGCGGCGAGCAGGCACAGCAGGAGGGCACAGGCACTGCGCCGTAAGTGCTTATGGAGCGAGTGTGTACGAAGGATCATTGGTGGTAAGCTACCTTGGCTGCGGTGCTGTTCCAACCCGATACTCGGGCCGCGTGCAGGCGATACAACCTCGTAAGCCTACCCTCCCAACTGCGCAGGGGTCCGCGACGCATCACGACCGTTGCGGATGCGGACGCGTGACAGGCTCGTGACGCGCGGGCCGGCCGACGCGTGACGCGCTCAACCGATTGTGCCTTGGCGACCAACACACCGAGGCGAGCGTGACGGACAGTCGAGACCGGGCCGATCAGAAGGCCATGAAACGCTGGGCGGCCCTGATGGCGCAGGTGGGATTACGCGGGCATGTGTTCGAGGCTGCCACTCCATCCGGTACCGGACTGCGGCCCGGTGGAGAAGCCACGGGTGGTGCAGACGGGGGCAGGGCCAGCCCTGCCCCCGTTGCTCCCCTTATTCGCGCGGGTGAAGCGTGACCATCATGTACCGCCCACGGCGCAGGAAGTCGATGCGGCTCTCACGCTGCGGGTCGAGGGCCACGCGTAACCGGTCGAGGTTCGCGGGCTCGTCGTTGACCCGAAGAATGACGTCGCCGTTTCGGAGCGGATCCCAGCTGATGTCGCACTCGAGAACGAGGAGACCACCCTCGCTTCCCTCGCCGAAGTAGTCCTTCATCTCGGCCGCGACCGCCGCAACGCGCAGGCCCGGCAGGCTGCCAACGGTGTTGTCGATGTTCCGGGGTGCGAGCTGCGCCGCCTTCAAGCGGCGCTGGATGGCGCCAAGCTCGCGCTCCGCACGCAGCAGCGTGTCCCGCGGCACGGGCACCGATTGCGCCTGCATCAACTGATCGAGCTGCCCCCGCAGGCTGCCGATCCCGTCCACGACGCGTTGCAGGCTGGAGGGAGCGGCTCCCACGCCCGCGGGCGTCGTGTCCGCGCGCGGCGTTTGGATCGCCACTGTGCGATACCGGCCGCCCCCGAACAGGCGGATCCTGACCCACTCACCCGGCCGTACAGTCCGTAGGGTGCTCGCCAGCGCACGCATCGCGCCTTCGGCAGGCTCGCGCCGGCCGATGTCCGCCGGCGCAATCCTGAGGTTCACGTTGTTCACCTCAGCCAGGCGATTGCCCGGATCAATACCCCCACGGTCGCCGGCGCCCCCGGGAACAACCGGGGAGATCAGCAGCCCCAGCGTGTCGCGGGCAGTCCCTGATGTCGAGACCGTAAAGCCGAGTACGCTGGTAGCCTCGGCCACACTCGTTGCCGGAGCGAGGTCAGCTTCGGTTCTGACGGCCGGGGGCACGTAGTCAGGAGCGAAACGCACGCTGTCCGGCGCGGGGCGCGCGGTCTCGAGGGTTGGACGCACGCTGTCTACCGCCGGACGCACGCTATCCACGGCGGGGCGCGCCGCTTTCAGGAGGAGGAGCTTGCTCCTGTGCGGCTGCCGGTCTGAACCGAACCCCAGGAGCGCGGCGAGGGCCGCGCCGAGCACGATGGTGTGTTTCATTATTGTGCCCTGGTCGCCGGCGGAGCCACATCCGGCGGATCGAGTGTCTTGCCAGTTGCCGGATCGACCACGGGGGCCGCGCCTATGGTTCCGGTCACCCGCGTAGCCGAGACCAGATGGTCGGTGAACCACCGACCGCGCGGTCCTTCACCCAGGGTATCGTAGCGCACCCCGCCGCCGCTCGCGCTCGCATGGATGATGCGCTCGTGCCCGGCGTAGATCGCGACATGGTCGATCTTCGAGCCGTCGCTGGCGAAGAACAGCAGGTCACCCGGGCGGAGCGACCCGACCTTCAGCGAGAGGGCGTCGCCCATGGTGGACATCTCTTTCGCGGTACGCGGGAGCCGCGTGCCTGCGCGCGCGAACACGTATTGGACGAAGCCTCCGGCGTCGAAGCCACCGTACGGACTCGCCCCGCCATACGCGTACGGCTTGTCGAGGTAACTCTCGGCAAGGTCCAAGACGGTGGACGCGAATCGATCCGCGGCTTCTGAACTGACGACGACGGGAGCGCGTGGCGCCGCCGTTGGCTTCGCCACCGTCTTGGGCGGGGCCGCCGCCACCGGCGCGGCGCTCTTCTTGGACTTCTTGCCGCCAAACCCAATCGTGAGGCCGACGCTGTATACCAGCTTCTCCTTCAAGATCACCGAGCTCTGGTTGTCACCCGAGAGTGGTTGCCGGTAACGGGCTTCGGCCTGAACCCCGAGCGGCCCGACCAGATCGTGACGCAGGCCGGCCCCGTACCTCAGGGTGGAGATGCTCGAATCGGCACCGTTGTCCACCCGCACACCATACCCGCCAATTCCCACGAAACCATAAGGAGAGAAACCCAGCAGGAGCTTCTTGAGGACGGGCACCGCACGCAGGGGCTCGAACATGAGGTCCGCGTCCGCCGTCCAAGCGTCGAGTTGGGCGCTGACGGGGTTCTGGCACCCAAACTGGTCACAGACGGTGCCGCCGCCGCCATTGAAGTGCCCCTGAACTCCCAGACGCAGCCCGAAGGCACGCCGGTAATGCGTAATCCCGAATCCTCCGAACAGCGGACTGTCGATCGGGTCCTTCCGCGAGGCCGTGAACTCCAACAGCCATGACGGCTGCGGTCGCTGTGCAGGAAGGGGGGTCGCAACGGCCAGGAATAGAACGCCGAAGGCGGCCTTGAAGAGGGCAGACCGCCTCAATCCCAGGAGGATCGGAGTATCGGGATGCGTGGTCATAGTGAAAACGTACCAGCGATTCGGACCGGCCGGGCACTGCACTTTGGTACTATCCCCCTTGCGCATCTCATGCTCCCCTTCCAGGAGTTTCGTGCAATCCATTGGACGCAATACTGTGTACGCGAGACCAGCCGCACGCTTTGCGGACTCCGCGACTGCGGCAACGTCTTAATTGTAACAGGCAAGTGCTCGAGTGAGCCTCCACGATACCCTGAGGCCCACCATTTGATCCGTCAGTCGCAGTGGCCGTGCCGCCGGTCGCTGGGCCGACAGTCAAACCCTCCCGTGGCCCACAAGCCGCGCTTCTCACCCTGGGCGCGGTGCTCCGCATCCACCAGCGACGCCGCGTACTGGACATTGGGTGGAAAGGTAAGCAGTACCGCCACTCCCGCACGGACCATGCGCCAGTTCACGAGCCCTCCATCATACCAGACGTAGGCGAGCAGGCGACCGTACTTGTCGCGGGCCTCGACGTCCGATTCGAGCAGCACATCCGAGCCAGGGGGGACAAAGCCGGCGAGGGCGGCCGCCGCCTGGGCTCCGAAGGGCGATTGGCTCAGCTCCGGCGCGTCAATTCCGATGAGGCGAACCGGCCCGGTGCCAGCGCACTCCATCGTGTCTCCATCCACGATCCGATCGACATGGCACGGGGCCCCGGGGCGGATGGGGCCCGTTGGGCTTGAATCGAGGAATGCCGCCTGAGGGATCGCCGCATCCTGAGCAGCGCTGATGGGCGCCAGGAAACAGACTAAAAGGAGCGTCGTGGCTACCGCACGGCCAAGCATCATGGGCACTCGCAAGTCTTAGGTCCGGTGGAGAATCGTTGCGGGTGGCTACTGAAGCAGCGTGATCAGGGTAACGATGCTCACTCCCGCCAGGATGAAGAACCCGGTGCGCATCCGGTCCGGCGCGCGCGACTCGACGTATTCGATTTCATCGAGGGGAATCCCCCCGCGCTGTGGAAGAATCCAGACGACGCTGTCGTGCGAGATGGTGGGGTTCTGTACGATCAGGTGTCGTGGGTCGCTGTTGGTCGTCAAGCGCACGGTGCCCAGGGGCTTCAGGGCCACGTCTTTCGCATCGGGCACTGTTCGCCAGCGCATGCAGGCCTGCAGCGAAACCACGAGCAGCAGGCCCACGATGGGCCGGAGAAACATTACGCGACCTATCGCCATACCACCTGAGCGACCATGCGACCCACCATGACTCACAACATATCGGAGGACGGACCCGATGGCCCTACCCAACGCAACGAGGAGCAGCTTCACTTGCGGGGCATACCCTGTGATCCTTCCGCGAAGTCACGCGAAGTCTTGTGAGAAATCGGGGCGCCGGGATTTGAACCCGGGACCTTCTGGTCCCAAACCAGACGCGCTACCGGACTGCGCTACGCCCCGTTCACGACAGCGAAGGCAACTTAGTCACGACATCCGGCGGTTCCAACCGCCTCCTTACGCATACCGCCGCACCAGTACCTCGATGAGCGCCCGAAACGCGCGGCCGCGGTGCGACACCCGCTGTTTGGCCGCTTCCGGCGCCTCGCCGAAGCTCATGCGCAGATCGAGTGACCAGAAGTACGGGTCGTAGCCAAAGCCGCCGTTGCCCACCGGGGCGGTCAGAATACGCCCCTCGCAGGTCGCCTCAACGAGCTGCGGCGCCCCGACCGGCGTCTCGAGATACGCTACCACGCAGCGGTACCGTGCCGTGCGCTGTTCCTCGGGCACTCCCTCCAGGCGCTTGAGCAGGAGCGCGTTGTTGGCCCCGTCGCCCGTCTCCTGTCCTTTGTCCCCGTACAGCGCCGCGAACCGTGCCGAGTGCACCCCGGGCGCGCCGTTCAAGGCATCGACCTCGATCCCCGAGTCCTCCGCGACGGTGACCATTCCGCTGCGGCGCGCAAAGTAGCGCGCCTTGGCGGCCGCGTTTTCGACAAACGTTGCGCCGTGCTCGACGTCGGCTTCCTCGGGCAGAGGCTCGAGGAACTTTTGATCGTTGGGAAACACGAGCTCGAACGGAAGGCCGACAAACAGGTCGCGGATCTCCCGGGCCTTGCCTTCGTTGCGTGTGGCGATCAACAGCTTCACTGCGACGCTCCTCCTCGCAGGCGTGAGAGCAGGTCCGTCGTGGAAAAGCCGGGCACGAGGGGAACGCGCACCACGCGCCCGCCCCACCCTTCCACGTCGTCGGCACCGACGATGGCAGCGCGCGTGTAGTCCGCCCCCTTCACCAACACGTCGGGCCGCAGCCCGCGAATGAGGGCCAGCGGCGTCTCGTCGTCGAACAGCACCACACCGTCCACGCACGCGAGCGCGGCCACGAGGCGCGCGCGCTGCTGCTGCGGCACCACGCGGACGATCGGCGCCTTTGCCGAGGCGACGCACCGACCGGTCGCTGTTCACGCCAACCACCAGCGCGGCGCCCTCCGCTCGTGCGGCCTCGAGCAGCGCCACATGACCGACGTGCAGGAGATCGAACACGCCGTTCGTAAACACGAGCGGTCCGGAGAGCGCCGCACGCCACGCCGTCGCCTCGGCAACACTGCGGATCTTGCCGGCGGTGCTCACTGGGCCGGCTCCGTCAGCGTCGTGCTGCCCCAGCGGCCGAACGCCCACGTGAGGAGTGGCGGCGCCACGAGCGTGGTCGTAAGCACCATGAGCAGGATCGCGCTGAACAAGTGGTTGGTGAGAATTCCCGTGGTGACGCCGATTTGCGCGAAGATCAGCCCTACTTCGCCGCGGGGGACCATGCCGATCCCCACCGCCCAACGGTTGAAGCGCAGCCACGGAGCTGCCCAGCCGCTGGCGAGCTTTCCCAGGACGGCGATCGCGAACAGGATGACACCGATCAAGAGCACGCCTCTCCCGGCGGGACTGAACGGATTCCACGCCCCCAGGTCTACCGCGGCCCCGATGCTCAGGAAGAACACCGGCGTGAAGATGTCGGCCACAGGCCTCATGCGCTCTTGAATCACCTTGGACTGTTTGGTGCTCGCACACGATGATCCCGGCGGCAAACGCCCCCAGGATCAGGGCGGATCCGGCGCTGGCGGCGACGGCCCCGAGGATCAGCAAAAAGGCAAAGGCGGACACGAGCAGGACCCCCCGCAGGCGAATCCGCGCTACGCCTCCGAAGAGCCACGGCGCCACGGCGCGGCCGACCACGATGGCCGCCACCAGGAACCCGACCGCCACCGCGAGGGTGCGCACGACACCGAGCAAACTCACCGCCGCGCCGGCCGCCACCCCGGAGATGACACCGAGGAGGATGAGGCCCAGCACGTCGTCAATGACGGCTGCCCCCAGCACGACCCGCGCCTCGACGGTGTGCAGGCACTTCAAGTCGGTCAAGACCCGAGCGGTGATGCCGATCGACGTCGCGGTCAGCGTAGCGCCCACGAACACTGCCGTCATGACGTGGTTCGCAACTGCGTGCTCGAAGCCGCTCGGCGTAGACATCCAGTACAGGAACCCCAGCCCGAACGGCACGATCACGCCTGCGACGGCCACGGACGTCGCGGCCGTGCCGACGCGCGCCATCGCATCGAGACGGGTCTCGAGGCCGATTTCGAACAAGAGGACAGCCACCCCGACGTGGGCGAGGACCCGGAAGGTGCCGGTCAGCGAATCTTCCGGGGCCGTTGGGAAGATGTGGAGCGAGCCCAAGAGCATTCCCGCCACCAGCTCGCCCACCACGCCGGGCTGCCCCAGCCGCTCACACAGCGCCGCCGAGAACGTCCCTGCCACGAGCATGACTGCCAGGACGATGAAGAAACGTCCGACGTCATCCCCGTGTCCCGCCGCGCCGGCAAGCGCCGAGATCAGCAGCATGCCGCCAGCGACGGCCCACGCGCTAGAGCGGCTGCGTGGCCTTAGGATGGAAGACGAAGGTGTGTGTGAAAAAGGGAAGAACCACGGTCTCGCTGTAGTCGGTCGAGATCGTGATCTCGCGGGGGGAAAGCGTGCGGCGCACCACGACGTTGCGCGCCGAATCGGGGATGCCGATGTCGTCCACCGCCGCCGCGACGCGCCGCGCGATGGTGCCGTTGTCGAGGCCGGCGGCGATCCGGGCCTGCGATTCCATCTCGTCAAGCAAGCGGTAGTAGCGGAAGTACACCTCGCCGATGTTCACGCCGTAGTAGAGCACCGCCACAAACAGCAGGAGCGAGACGAGGCACCCCGTCGAGCTCGCTCCGCGGATCCGCGCGCGCCGCGCTGCGGCGCTCACCACTGCGACTGCGCTCCGTCCACGATGTCGTTCTCGAGTTTCTGGAGCGCGATCTTGCGCCCCTGGGCTTCCTGCGGCGGTGTGTACTCGCCTACCACCAGGAGTCCGTTGCGTTGCCACAGGGTCTTGCCGCTCTTCTGATTGACGATTTCGACGTCGACGGTGATCTGGACCTGCCGCTGCGTCACGTCGGCGCGGCCTACGCCCGGCTGGAACGCGATGGGGACATTCGCTTCGTAATGCACGACCCGCCCGCGGACGACAGCATCGGCATTGGATTGCGCCGCGGAGCGCAGCCCGAGGCGCCCCTGGATGGCGTCCGTGATCGCGTCATTGACGTCCTTGGTGAGCGCCGGCTCCGGCGTCTGGTTGTCGAAGGGAATGATCGCCACGGTCTTGATGTTCGGGAGGCCGCCGCCGGCAAAGCCGTAGAGGCAGCCTGCCAGCACGACGGTGACGGCGCTAGCGGCGACTGCGCCAGAGCGCCGGGGCAAATTCGGCCGTCGTATCCACTCCCACCACGGTAAGTTCAAAACGAGCGGGCGCCTCCGGAAAATCCACACGCGCTTTCGCCGGCAACGCGCGGCCTCCGAGCTCCGTCCGGCTGCGTGCCAGCACCTTTCCCTCCCGCCGCCACTCCGCCTCGAGCACACGCGGCACGCCATCGGTAGCGACGTAGGCCAGCGTGTCGCCGGCGCGGGCGAACCGCCAGATCGTGCGCGGCGCTTCACCACCACTCTCCACCCGCGCGTCGGCGAGCGGGGGGCCGGACGATCCCGAGCGAGGCCCACAGCATCGGGATGCCCGGCACCAGAGAGCGAAAGTTCTCCTCCGGGTCGGCCCACACGCGTCGAATCGCCCACCACGACTGCGGCACCGGCGCCGAGACCGAGCGGTCCCGTATAGTCGAACCGCAGTGAATCGGGTGGCGCTACCCGGGCGGTGCCCCGCCCCGCCCAGTGCCGCCGATCGTCCTGAAACTCAAACTTGAAGCGAATCGCCGTCCGGTGACCGGGCACCGTGCCCTCGGTCCACTCCAAGGCCTGCTGCCGATCGGCGGGCGTGAGCGGCACCGGCACCAACGGGGCGACGTGCGGCGGACACGCCGCCACGAGCGTACCGGCGGCAATGTAGGACAGGGCGCGGAGGCGGTCAAGCACAAGCCGTTGGCGATTCAATAGTTAAACCCGAAGGAGAAGGTGAATGTCACCGATGAATACTGCGGATCCGGTCGCCTTGCGCGATCCCGGCGAGCACCGGCAACCCGGTGACCACGCGTCCGAACACCGTGTAGATGCCGTCGAGGCGGGGCTGCGGAGAATGCGTAATAAAGAACTGACTGCCGCCGGTGTCGGGCCCGGAGAGTGCGATCCCGACAGTGCCGGTCTGATAGGGCGTGGGATTCACCTCGTCGCGGAGCACGAACCCGGGACCACCCCATCCGTCGCCGCGGGGATCCCCGTCTTGAATCACAAAGTTCGGGACGGCACGATGCCAGCGCGATCCGTCAAAGTAGCGCCGGTCGACAAGGGATAAGAATGCGGCAACGGTCAATGGAGCCTGGTCGGACAGCAGCTCGACGACCAGGGTCCCCCGATCAGTCTCGATCGTCGCCCGCGGCAGTGGCTGCCCGGCGAGGGCCGGGGCCAGGTAGCGGCGCGCGACGTCGCGATAGTCGGCGTCGGTGCGGCCGGTGGCGATCGGGGCGGCGGGGCCCCACTGCGCCGCGGCATCGGGCAGACGCTCGGTGGCGAGCCGGCGGACCAGGAAGTCGTCGGGCCGGGGCACCACGCCCACGAAACGGGTGGCGACCTCGCAGCCTTGCCTCGGCGCTGGTGCGCGCGATCGCTCCGAGGGCAGCCACCGCCGAGAGACGAGCGTCGTTGAACGGGTCGCCCGTCGCGCGGCCGTACGCGGCGATCAGCACGTCGACATCAGCGATCACGGGCTGGCTCGCGAGCAGGTCAGCGGCGACACTGCGCACCGCGGGATCGGCGTGCTCGAGCAGCGCCCGGGCGCGGCGCGCCAGCGCGGTATCGGGTACAGGAACGACGCGCCCCAACGCTTGCAGTGCCTGCGCCACGACTCGTCCGTCGGGATCGGCGAGCTGGCCTTCCAGCCGGTCGCGCTCGCGCGCCGCACCGAACGCCTCGGCGGCAACCGAGCGCCAGCGCCAATCGGCATCGGCCGCGACGCCCGCGGCAGCGGCCACGCCCGCCGCGCGGTCAGCCTGTGCCAGGGCGATGATGGCCTGCCGCCGCAAGGCAAAGACGG
The DNA here is from genome assembly GCA_963844035.1 of uncultured Gemmatimonadales bacterium. Taxonomy (GTDB): domain Bacteria; phylum Gemmatimonadota; class Gemmatimonadetes; order Gemmatimonadales; family GWC2-71-9; genus AG25. The sequence goes on along the minus strand of CAWJMT010000003.1, from coordinate 233,696 downwards.
GGCTCTGCGCTCGTGCCGCGAGGGCCGCGACGGCCGCTGCTACCACCCAGCACGCCCAACGTCGTTTCGGCCTGCACGGCGACGTTGATATCGAGGTCGGCGACGTGTGAGGTCACGCTCGCCGCCACACTGCTGTCGCCCACAGCGGCCAGGGCACGCAGCGCGTTGACGCGCACCGCGCTCGCCGTGTCGGTGAGCAGCGGTTGGAGCGCGTCCGCCACGCTCTTCCACTGAATACGGGCGCTGTCGAGCAGCGCGCGCGTCAGCCCGCGCGCCGCAACGGCGCGCACGCGCGGATCCGGGTCCCGCAGCCCGCCAACCAGCGTCGCGGCTCCCTTGGGGGCGCCGAGGCGACCCAACGTGTACAGGGCATGCCAGCGTACGACGGGATCGGGATCTTCGGCATACCCGGTGATCGAGCCCACGAAGCCCCGGTCCTCGAGCCGCCATACCGCGACCAGCGCCGCGCTCACCGCGCGTGGCGTGGCGACGCCCGGCGTCGTGCCGTTGCCAAGGATGTCGTGCAGCGCGCGACCCGCCTCTGCCCCGCCGATCCGGGTCAGTGCCATTGCTGCTTCCACCTGGGGCGCGTCCTGCTCGCCCGACGGAACGGCGCGCACCAGCTCGACCAGGGCGGACACCGCGCTGCTGCTCTTGAGCAGGCCAAGGGCGAACGCCGCATTCGCCCGCACCGTCGCGTCGGAGTCGGCGAGCGCGGGAAGCAGCAGCGCCACCGCCGCCGGGTCGCCGATGCGTCCGGCGGCCAGCGCCGCCTGGCGGCGCACGCCGCGGTCCGCGCTGCGCAGTGCGGTCTCGAGCAGCGACGCATCCAACACCCGTGCATCGGTGGCGGCGAGCAGGCGCGCCAACTCGCCGACAAGCGTTTCGTCCGGCAGCTGCGCGGCCAGCGACCGGCCCAACACCAGGCCGGCCGCGAGCAGCGCGCCGCTACAGACGCACGGGATCCGGAATCGGCGTGAGGAGATCGCGAACATGCTGGGGTATCCGCGCGAGAGTGTGCTGGTGCGTGAGTGCGATGAGCGCCGTCTCGGCGGTGGCGAGCAACGCATTGGTTTCCGTGTGCTCCACCGCGTACCCGAATGTCACCTGGCGTGAGAGCAGCTCGCGCACCCAGCACCGGATGCGCAGCAGATCGTCGTAGCGCGCCGGGGCGCGATAGCGGACCTTGACCTGCGACACGGCGAGGTACACGCCCTGCTGCTCCAACGCGCGGTAGGTCAGTCCGGTATCGCGCATCAACTCGGTGCGGGCGCGATCGAACCAGATGAGGTAGTTGGCGTGATAGACCACACCCATCTGGTCGGTTTCGGAGTAGTTCACGCGCACGGTGGTCGAGCTGATCACGGCTCGGGCAACTTCGACGCGGAATTGTGAAAAGTCAAATGCGACAGGCGCTTGCGGCCCTGTGTCGTGATTCCTAGCTTGGGCCGTAATGCCTTCCCGCGTCGTCGTTGTTGCCGATGCCCACCTGGGCCAGGTCGATTCGCCCGCGGCGGGAACGTTTCACGCGTTTCTGGCCGCCGTGCCCGATCTCGGCGACGCGCTGCTCATCAACGGAGACCTGTTCGACTTCTGGTTCGAATACGGCGCCGCCATCCCGCGGCGGCATTTCGAAACCATCGCCCGCCTGCACGAGCTGCGGCGCAGTGGCATCCCGATCACCTTCGTGGGCGGCAACCATGACCGGTGGGGTGGCACGTTTTTCACGCGGGACCTGGGGATCGCGTTTTACGCCGGGCAGGCGGACCTGGAGATCGCCGGGCGCCGTGCGTTCGTGGCGCACGGCGACGGGCTGACCGAGCAGCACTGGGCGGCGAAGCTGATGCACCGTCTCACGCGGCACCCGGCCACGATCGCACTGTTCCGGGCGCTGCACCCCGATCTGGGGTTTCCGCTCGCCGACACGCTGTCGCGGCGGCTGGGCAATCACACGCGCGACGCGGGGGTGCTCGACCGCGCGGCGCAGGCGCAGGCGCAGTTCGCCCGAGACCTGCTCGCGCGGCGCGCCGATCTGGAGCTCGTGATCCTGGCGCACACGCACCGGTGCGCGCTCGAGCGGTTGCCCGACGGGCGGGCGTACTTCAATCCCGGTGCCTGGCTGGACGGGTACCGCTACGCGGTGGTGACGGGCGACATGGTCGAGCTACGACAATTCGAGCCCCACGGGGTCACGGCAGGGGGAGACTGACCCCGATACCGCGGGGGATCGCGCGGATCTTCAGCTCCTTCGGGAAGTCCATCAGGTGGGCCGCGACGTACGCCTCGGCGGCCGCGAACAAATGATTGAAGCCCCACAGCACCGCCCAGTCCTGGATCTGCTGGTTCTTGTCGTCGAGCGACTGTGAGCCGGTGGCTTCCAGGTACTTCTTCTCCTGCACCGCCCGCACCGTCATCATGGCCGCGACGCCCTCGACCACCACGAACAGCGCGCCTTCGACGTTGCGCCCGGTCTGGGCCTGACCCCATCCCGGGATCAAGAGCGATCGGATACATGCGCCCACGGGGTTGACGCGCTTGGCGGCGACTGGTGCGGTGGCGGCGACCGGTGCGGGCTTCTGGGCGGGAAGGCGGGACGGCGGGAAGCCAATCAGCAACAAAGCCAGCGCCCCAGCGGACGTACCCGCCCTCCCGCCCTCCCGCCTTCCCGCCTTCATGAAGCCACCAGAACGTTCAGCCGGCCCGCGGCAACGCTCACCGTGCACTGCTGCACCCCGGGAGCACGCAGCTCGCCATCCAGATGCAGGAGGAGGGGTGCCTCGGCCGCGCGCAGCGTCACTTCACGAGTCCGAAACATCTTGATCTCCTTCATACCGGCCTGGGTACCACGCATGACCCGCGGAATCGCCATGAGGAACCGCGGTAACGAGACGCGCCGCACGATGCACACATCGAGGTAGCCGTCCGCGGGATCTGCCGCCGGCGCGAACCGATACGCGCCGCCCGCGGTGGTGCCGTTACACACCTCCACCATCATTATCCGTCCCCGCTCGCCGTGTTCCGCGGCGGTCACTTCGAACTCCGGCGCCCGGAATCCGAGGAACGCCTTCGGCACCGGAGTCACGTACGACCAGCCACCCGGAGCGGGCGGGGCCCGCGGCGCGGACGCGCAGCACTTCGGGCCCGAAGCCGACACCCATGCTGTTGACGAAGTACTCGTCGCCCACCTGCCCCACGTCGAACCGCTGGGCCCGCGCGCCCACCAGCCGGGCGACCGCTCGGACCGGGTCGTGGCGGTACACGCCGACCAGCTTCGCGAAGTCGTTTCCGGTACCCACCGGAACGACTCCCAGTACGGCCGTCGTGGCGTGTCGCAACATCCCGTTCGCCACATCGTGCACGGTGCCGTCGCCGCCAACCGCCACGATGTGCTGGGCGCCGCGCTGCACTGCCTGAGCGGCGAGCACGGCGCCGTGTCCCGGACTGTCGGTGCGCTCGAGCTCCACCGACCAGCCCTGCGCCCGGAAGGCACGAACCACCCGGTCTGCGACCTTGCGGCCGGCGCCGTTGCCGGCCGCGGGATTTACAATGACGTGCGCGTGGATCAGAGCCTACAGTATAGGGATTCTGGGCACGCTGCGCCCATCAGCGTCAGGGCGAACGAGACGGAGGGCTCGGGGGTGAGGGGGGTGAGGGGGTGAGGGGGTGAGGGTGGGCGCGGGGGTCGGGCCGCGGTGCGGGAAGTGCCCCGAGTCAGGTGGACGGACCCGTTAACGGCGTTCAGTTCAACACGGCGCCCGCCGGCGCCGATCACACCGTTGGCGTGGTGCAAGAATTTTTTGCGTGCGGTCAAGGGGAAATCACTTGTGATATCACCGTTGACCGTTTGGGCGCTCACCGTCGCATCGACATCGGCGGGAAGCTCGAGCGCCACGGAGCCGTTCACCGTCGTCACTTTCACCGCGCCGGTGTCGGCGAACCCGTGTACGGCCGCCCGTACGTCCCCGTTGACACTCAAGGCGCGCACGGGCCCACCAGCGGTTTCGGCATCGACGTCGCCATCCACGGTTCCCGCGACCACCGGAGCGGTCGCTCCCGACAATCGTGACGTCGCCGGTGACGGTGGTGGCGTGGATCGCCACGCCGCGCGGGAGCTTCACGGTGAACTCAACCCCAACGTCGTTATCGTGTGCATGCCCGCCTTGTATTCATCCTCGGCGGCCGCAACGGCCGGCACGCGTCGCCCCACAACGCGCAGATCGCGACGCCGTCCTGTGTGGGCACCGCGACGATACGGACGCTCGCAGGATCGGAGTCGGAAAATTCCTTGACCGCCACGACTTCGAGGGACTCGCCCCGTTCCGCCTCCACGGCGATCGACCCGCGTAGATCCCGCACCCACACCGCCTGCCCTGGGCTCGAAGGCGCGCGCGATAGGTCCAGGTTCGTCGCTGTGGCGCGGGCCGGAGGGCGCATCGAAATCCAGATCGGCGTCGAGACCATCGAGGCTCCCGGTTGGGAGCATGTGGGTGAGATGTTCGCCGGCTCGCGCCTTGGCGCGGTTGATGATCAGACCGACCGCGAGCGCTGCCAGACACAGGGCGACAAACCGGGCGATGTCCTTCCGCCAGCCGAGCCAGAACGCCTTCAGGTCCATGAGCGCACCCCCCTGCGTTGTAAGTCGCCGCCGCTGCTGCCCGCCATACGCGGGCGGCCGTCCGGCGGTTTCGCAGCCGCGGTTCTAAAGTTAGCTTCAGCCCTCCGCCCACAAGGGTCAATATGCGTCGTGCGTCGCTGTCGATCGGTTCGCTCCTGCTTCTCGCCCTCGGGGCCTGCTCGCGTCCGGCCCAGGTCGCGACCCCCGCCCCGCAGCCGCGTGCCGCAGCGCCCGCGCCGGCCGCTCCGGCGGCGCGCCGGCAGCCGCGCCCGCGTCCGCGCCCGTGTTCGACTCGGCCGCGCTCCGGCCCGGACGGTTCGACGGGGGGAAGATGTGGACCTTCGATCATCCGCCGCTCGACTACTTCCAGGAGGCCTACGGGTTCCGGCCCGACTCCGCGTGGCTCGCCCGCGCGCGGCTGGGCGCCCTGCGCTTCGGGACCTACTGCTCGGCATCGTTCGTTTCGTCGCGCGGCCTGGTCCTGACCAACCACCACTGCTCGCGGCAAAACACCGGCGGCGTGCTGCGCCCGGGGAGAACTTCGACTCGACCGGGTTCTACGCCGCCACCGAGAAGGACGAGCGGAAGGTGCCGGACCTGTTCGTCGAGCGGCTGCTCTCGATCGCCGGACGTAACGGCCGAGATCGAGAGCGCGCTCAAGGGCGTGACCGGCGACCAGGCCATCGCGCAGGCGCGTGAACAGGCGATCGAGGGGCTCGAGGAGCGGCTCGGCGCGGCGGCGAACGACTCGACGATCCGCGTCCAGGTGGTGACGCTCTATCAGGGCGCCGAATACTCCGCCTACACCTATCAGCGCTACGACGACGTCCGGCTGGTGATGGTGCCCGAGCTGGGGATGGGCTACTTCGGCGGCGACGACGACAACTTCACCTACCCCCGCTACAACCTGGATTTCTCGATCTATCGCGTGTACGACGCCTCCGGCCGCCCGCTCGCGACGCCGGACTACTTCCCGATGAGCAAGGCCGGCGCGGCCGATGGCGACCCCGTATTCGTCGTGGGCAATCCCGGCTCGACCAGCCGGCTCGAGACGGTGGCGCAGCTCGCGTACGCCCGCGACGTGCGGATCCCGACGATCGTGGGGATCTACAAGAGCCGGATCGCCGCGCTCGAAGCGTTCGAGCGGGAGCAGCCGGCCGTGGCGGCGTCGCGCCGCATCCGGACGCAGATCTTCTCGTACGCCAATTCGCTCAAGGCCGAAGAAGGACAGCTCGCCGGGCTGCGCGACCCGGTGCTGTTCGGGCGGCGCGCCGCGGGCGAGGCCGCGTTCCGCGCCCAGCTGCAGCAGCGGCCGGCAGCTCGCCGCCCAGGCGACCCTCATCGACTCCATTGCCGTCGGTCTCGCGTGACCTGACCGCGATCGGCCCGCGGGTGTACGGCTTCCTCTCGAGCCCCGAGATCGGCTCGGCGACGCTGGGCCGGGCGACGCTCGCGATTCGCTACGCCAACGCGCAAGCCGGTGGCGCCCCGGAGGCCGCAGCTCGCGCAGCTGCGGCACGCCCTGTCGCTGATCGGCGACAAACCGCCCGCACTCGAGCGGCAGCTCGTGGCGGCGCAGATCGGCGATCTCATCCGGGGACTCGGCGCGCGGGATACCCTCGTCGTCGCGGATTCTCGCGGGCCGCACCCCCGAGGCCGCGGCCGCGGATCTGCTGGCCCACACGCGGCTCGCCGACTCGGCGCAGGTCGCCGCTGTGCTGGGAGAGAACGTGGCGACCTCGAACGATGCCGCGATCGCCTACGTGCGGCGCGTGACGCCGGTGACCGCGCCGCTGCGGGACCGTGCCCGCGGGCTGTCGGCGCGCGCCGACAACCTGGCGGCCCGGCTGGGGCGCGCGCGGTTCGATGTGTACGGTCGCACGCTACCTCCGGACGCGACGTTCACGCTGCGCCTCGCCGACGGCCGTGTCGCCGGCTACCCCTACAACGGGACCTGGGCACCACCCTTCACCACCTTCTACGGTGTGTACGAGCGCGCCGCGGCGGTGGGTGGAAGGTCGCCCTGGAATTTGCCGACGCGCTGGCGGCGGCCGCCCGCAGGCCTCGACCTGGGTACGCCCCTCAACCTCGTCTCGACCAACGACATTATCGGCGGCAACTCGGGCTCGCCGCTCTTGAACCGCAAGCTCGAAGTGGTCGGCCTGATTTTCGACGGCAACGTCGAGTCCCTGCCCGGTGAATTCATGTATACCGACGAAGCGGGCGCGGTCCATGTCCGTGGATGTGCGCGGGATTCTCGCGGCGCTGCGCACCCCGTACGGGGCAACTCGCATTGTGACGGAGCTAGGCGGGAAGTAGCGGCGCTGCGAGGGTCTTAGTAGCCGGTGCTGTGAAACACCTTGACGCGAGCGGCGAGATCGGAGGGCTCCGTCAGCACGACCTTCCCGAGGGGCGAGACGTAGATGCGGACGTAGGGCGCCCCTTGGATCGCGGTCGGCCCAAACGCGAAGCGCCACGCGCGGGGCTGGCCCTGGAGCTGCGGCATGCCATCCCACAGAAACGTCGTCTCGTGCTTCCCAAGCTGGGGCGGCGGGTCGCCGAGCAGGACGTTCACCCGGTGGAGCGCAACCGACCATGAGGCCGCGGCGAGGACCGCGGCCACGAGGGCAAGTCCGAAGAGGAGACGGATCAGGCGAGCCATAGCACCCGTCTAACGTACGTCGCAGCACCGTTCCTTGTAGCGGCCCCGCAACACCAATCACCCGGCAGTGCACCTTCGCCGCGTCTAGTGCCTAGTCCATAGGTCCCTGTGGTTCAAAGGCTTATCGGCACGCAATATCGGGCCCACCCCCGGCTCCTTGGCGGCGTCCAACTTGCTTCCGTTCCTGGCGTACTCACGACACGGAGTCAGCAGCTTGCGATCGAATCTGGCAATCGGTCAGGCGACGACGGGCAGCGAGCGCCCGTCGACTCGCCCCGTGGCCCTGGGGCATCGGCAGGTGCACGTGTGGCAGGGCTCCCTGGCACTGTCCGACCACGCGCGCCGCGATCTATGGGCGCTGCTCAACAAGGAGGAACGCGCACAGGCCGAGCAGTACCGCAGTGAGCGCGACCGAGAGCGGTTTGCCGCCGCGCACGGCGTGCTGCGCGTCCTGCTGGCGACCTATCTCGCCGTGTCGCCGACCGAGCTGCGGTTCGTCGCCGGACCGCACGGCAAGCCCGACTTGGTCCGGCCGAACGGGCGTCGCGGGGGACGGGCACTGCGATTCAACCTGGCGCACTCGGGTGAGCGCGCCCTGTTCGCCTTTTCGGCGGGTCGTGCGCTCGGGGTGGACTTGGAAGAGATCGACTCCCGCACGGCGCATCCCGCGATTGCCGAGAAGTTCTTCGCACCCGGCGAGCGGAGCATCATTCTGGCCCATTCGCCCGCCGAGCGACCACACATCTTCACCCGCCTGTGGACGCTCAAGGAGGCGTACCTGAAGGCGCTCGGCCTCGGCCTTACGCAGCCGCTCAACAGCTTCGAGATTGGGTTCGAGGGCGGCGCTCCCAAGCTGGTGGCGCCGCTCAAGACGCACCCGGGCGATTGGTGTCTGCGCGAGCTGAACGTCGCTCCGGGCTACGCCGCCGCGCTCTGCGTTGAAGGAAGCGATTGGGAGTTGAGCAACCGCGACTGGGAGCGCCAGCGTCTAGACGTAAGGAACCCCTCATGTGACCGTCGCGCGCGTCTTACTGATTCTGCTGCTGTACGGATGCTACCTACCCACAGAGGCGGTCATTCCCGGGAGAGCGGTTCGTTCCCCCGGCGGAGTGGCGCGGCTGGTGGGTCGACGATGGAAGCGTGTGCGCATCGGGCGGGCGCATTCGATGCGGTGCAGTGGAAAGTCTCACCGGACCTCGGACCGCGGGTCCTGGGACGGTGGCAGGCGCGCCACGCGATCTACGTTGTCCCCTTCGTACTCCGCGTCAACCTCAAGGCAACGGTACAGCACGAGATGCTGCACGATCTGCTCGGCGTGGACGTGCCCTATGGGGCGCCGCATCCGCCCGAGTTTGCGCGGTGCGGGGTGTAGCGACGCGGGCCTGGCGGGAGCGTGTAGGAATCGAACCTACCGAGGTCCGTTAGGACCCCAGCTAGTTTTGAAGACTAGTCCGTCCACCAGGACAGAGCCGCCCCCCCGAAAGTCGCCCTACCCGGCGCGCGCGATCGCGTCGATTTCGATCCGCACGCCTTTCGGCAGCGCCGCCGCTTGAATGGTCGCGCGGGCCGGCTTATGACCCACGAAGTGGCGCGCGTACACCTCGTTCATGGCGGGGAAATCCGCCATGTCGATCAGGTACACGGTGGTCTTGACGACCCGGTTGAACCCCGAGCCCGCGGCCGTCAGCACCGCGGCGAGATTCTTGAGCACGCGGTCCGTCTGCTCCGCGGTGGTCTTCCCGACCACTTCGTTGGTCGTGGGGTCGAGCGCGATCTGGCCCGCCAGGTAGATCGTGCCGTCCACAATCACCGCTTGGCTGTAAGGACCGATGGCTTTGGGAGCCCCCTCAGCCGCCACCAGGCGCAATTCGTTCGGTTTCATTAGGACAATCCCTCGATAGGATAGTGCGTGTTCGCCATGATCACGTCGGCGCTTGCCCGGGGAGCACCGCGGCCACGCGCGCCCCGAACACCCGCTGCGCATTCTCCGTGGTTTGCCGCACGATCTCCTCCAGCACGACCCCGCGCGCGTTGGCCAGCGCGAGCGCCACGTCGCGCACGAACGCCGGCTCGTTGCGCTGGCCACGGTGCGGCACGGGCGCGAGGTACGGCGCGTCGGTCTCCACCAGGAGGCGGTCGGGCGGGCAGGCGGTCAGCACCTCCCGGGCACTCCAACTTTTGAACGTGATCATGCCGCTGAAGGAAAAGTAGGCCCCGGCGGCCAATCCCGCCTCGAACACTTTGGGCCCGGAGCTGAAGGAGTGCAGCACGACGGTCGCCCGCGTGTCACGCAGCAGCGCCGCGACATCGTCGTCGGCCTCGCGCGCGTGCACCACGACCGGCTTCCCCAGCTCCGCCGCGAGCGCGAGCTGGGCTTCGAAGGCGAGGCGCTGCGCCGGGCGGGGCGAGTGATCGTAGTGATAGTCGAGACCCGTCTCGCCGACCGCGACCACCGCCGGGACGGGCCAGCAGGGCGCGCAGCCGCCGCTCCGTGTCGGTCGACCAGTCCTTCGCCTCGTGGGGATGCACGCCAGCGGTGGCCGAAAGGCCGGGACGGCTGCTCGCCAGGGCGGCGGCCCGTTCCGAGTCGGCCGCCGTCGTCCCGATCACCACCACATGTCCCGACCCCGGCTGCCCGCGCGCGATCGAGGACCGCGTCACGGTCAGGATCGAACGCCTCGTCGCCCAAATGGCAGTGGGCGTCGACCAGCACCCTCAGCCGCCGTCGGTGCCGACGCGGGGTGCGCGACGGTGGCGGGCGCGGGGCGCCGCGCTGCAGCCGCGGTGACGCGGGCGCCGCCTTCCACCGGCCACCGGCGGCGGATGTACATGAGCGCCACCGGGGCGATGAACATGGACGAGAAGATTCCGGTGAATACGCCGAAGAACATCACGAACGCAAACGGCCTGATGACCTCACCGCCGAAGATCGCCAGCGTCGCCATCGTCGACAGCGCGGTGCCGTGCGTCAACACGGTACGCGGCAGCGTCTCGTTGATGGACAAGTTGAGCACAGCCGACAGATCGAGCTTCAGCCGTTTTCGCTCGTTCTCCCGCACGCGGTCGAAGATGATGACGGTCTCGTTCAGCGACAGGCCGAGCACCGACAGCACCGCGCCGACGATCACGAGGCTCACCTCGAGGCGCATCAGGCTGATGAACATGATCGTGCCGAGGATGTCGTGCGCCGTCGCGCCGATGGCGGCGAGGCCGAAGCGCCACTCGAACCGGATCGCGAGATAGATGAGGATCGCGGCAAACGACAGCAGCGTGGCGAGCAGGGCCTTTTGGCGCAGCTCACCGCCGACCTTCGGCCCGACGGCCTCATGGCGGAGGATCTTGTACTGGCCGGGCTCCAAGCGTCGCGTCGAGCGACGCGCTCACCGCGGTGACCGTTGCCTCGGTGTCTTCAGCCTTGTGCCCTTCCCCTTCGATGCGGGCCCGGATGGTGTAGTCGCGGTCGCTCCCGAACGACTGGATCTCGGCGCCCGTCAGCCCGTGCTGGTCGAGGGCGTGCCGCAGGGCCGCGGCATCAATCGGCACCGTGCTCTGCACCTGAACCAGCGTCCCGCCGGTGAATTCGATGCCGTAGTTGAGCCCGCGGACCAGCAACAGCACGCAGCCCGGGAATGAAGAACGCCGCCGTCAGGACATAGGCGTAGCGACGGACACCGATGAAATCGAAGGTCGTGTTGACTGAAGAGTCGGCGCATGGGATCAGATGCTCAACGTTTCCATAGTGGGACGGCGTTGCAGCCAGATCATGAAGAACGTCCTCGTGACGAAGATCGCGGTGACCATCGAGGCGAGCACGCCCAGGATGAGCGTCACCGCGAACCCCTTGACGGGGCCGGTCCCGAATTGGAAGAGGAACAGCGCGGTGAGAATGGCGCACACGTTGGAATCGACGATGGCGTTCATCGCGCGGGCGAACCCCTGATCGATGGCCATCCGGACGGTTTTCCCGAGCCGCCAGCTCCTCACGAATGCGCTCGAAGATCAGCACGTTGGCGTCCACGGCAATACCGATCGACAGAACGAACCCCGCCAGCCCTGGGAGCGTGAGCGTGAACCCGAAGCCGGCGAGCCCGGCCATCGTGTACAGCGCGTACAGCACGAGGGCCAGCACCGCGAGCAGGCCCGCCATGCGGTAGTAGGCTACCATGATCAGCACGACCAGGAAAACGCCCGCGATCCCGGCCTTGATGCCGTCATGGATGGCGTCCTTGCCGAGCGACGGGCCGATCGTGCGCTCTTCGACGATGACGAGCGGCGCGGGGAGCGCGCCGGCCCGCAGCACGAGCGCGAGATCATTGGCGTCTTGCAGCGTCTTGCTCCCGAGCTCGATCTGGCCACGCTGCCCGATCTGGCTCTTGATGATCGGCGGCGCCCCCTGGACGCGGCCGTCCAGGATGATGGCCATGAAGTCGTTTACGTGCCGGCCGGTCTCCCGCTCGAACACGCGGCCGCCTTTGCGCGAGAGCGTGAACTCCACGATCGACTGATTCGTCATCTGGTCGCGTCGCGCCGTCGCCTTCTCGAGATAGTCGCCGGTGATGATCGGCTTGTCTTCTACGATGTAGAGCGCGCGATAGGACCGCGCGCCCCGGGATTCCACCTCGGTACTCCACTTGAAGTCGAGCCCGCGGGGAATCAGCCGCTGCACATCGGGCCGGGCGAGGAGGCTGTCGGCGCCAGCGCACTTGCTCTTCCGGCACGAGGAACTCGCCGGGGACCGAGCCCTGAAAGAGGAGGGACGTGAGCGCCCCAGCCTGGTTCTGGCTCGTGTCTTTTGCCGCCGCCTTGTCCTTCCCCTTCTGCTTGGACGTGTCGCCGCCGAACAGCTGCGACACGGCGCTGGCCGGCGCGGCGCCCGCGGCATGCACGCCGGCCGCCTTGAGCGCCTGGTCGATCCCGGGCAGTGCATCCCGGAACTGGTTCTTCATGTCGGTGATGCGGAACTCGAGAAACGCCGTGCGCTGGATGATACCCTTGGCCCGCGCCGGGTCCTGCTCGCCGGGGAGCTCGACGATCAGCCGGTTGCCGCCGACGATCTGGACAACGGGTTCCTTGGTGCCGAACTCGTTGATCCGGGTCCGCACCACGCGTTCGGCCCGCCGGATCGCTTCGGCGGGGTCGGGCACCGGGCCGCGCGACTGATCGACCTCGAGGGCCAGGTGGATGCCGCCGCGGAGGTCGAGGCCGAAGTTGATCGGCACCTCGCGCACCGTCGTGTCTTTCATCCGGCCGGTCGTCGGTCCACCACTCGTTGCGTCACGTTGCGCGGCAGGAGCGCCCACACGCTCGCCACGATCAGGACGCCGATGATCATCAGTCGCTGGCGAATCTGCTTGTTCATCGTCGGATCTCTAGGGTTTGAGACTGTCCTGCGCCGCCCGCGCATCGCGCGCCAGCTGCGCCACCAGTGCGTCGCGCGACGGAAATGCCTGCGTGTCCCGCAGCCGCCGCACCCATTCGACCGTCACCGCTTCACCGTACAGATCCTCGTCGAAATCGAACAGGTGAATCTCCAGCGCCCGCTCGGTCGACGGCAAACGTGGGCCGCGGCCCCTGGTTCATCATGCCGCCGTATCGGACGCGGCGCCACTCCACCCGCACCGCGTACACGCCGTCAGGAGGCAGCAGCTTGCGGGGATCGAGCGCCGCCAGGTTGATCGTCGGGATCCCCAGCGTGCGACCCCGTCCCTGCCCCGGCTCCACCACACCACGCGTGCTGTACGGGCGCCCGAGCCAGCGTTCCGCGGCCGCGAGGTCCCCGTGCGCCACGGCGGTGCGGATCAACGTCGACGAAATCCGCTGCTCGCCGTCCCGCACTGCGTCCACAACGGACACCTCGAACCCCTCGCGGGTGCCAATGCGCCGCAACAACTCCACGTCCCCGGCGCGCCCGCGGCCGAACCCGTGGTCGTACCCCACCACCAGGTGCCGCACGCCGAACTGACCCACCAGCACGTCGCGCGTAAACTGCTCGGCGTCGAGCGCCGCTAACGCCTGCGTGAACGGCAGGAACTCGACGCGCTCGACGTTCGCCGCCAGCAGCTCCCGCTTCTCATCGGCCAGGGTGAGCAGCCGCGGCGCCGCCGCCGGATTCACCACCTCGAGCGGATGCGGCTCGAAGGTCAAAGCCACGCTCGCGAGATCCAGCAGCCCGGGCCCGCTGGCCCAGCTCCGCCAGCACGGCCTGGTGACCGCGATGCACGCCGTCGAACGATCCGCAGCTCAGCACCGTCCCGGTCATGCGTCCGCCAGGACCACACGCGGCTTGAGCACGTCGCCGACCCGCTCAGCGACCGCGACCAGGTGTCCGTGCGAGAACAGCGCCACCCGTCCCTCGTCCCCCGTCCCCGATCCCGCGGCGACCGAGCGACCGTGCGACACGAGCACCCCTTCTTCCGCATCCAGATCGCGGCGCGGCAGGTCCGCGACCAGCAGTGCGGGATCGCGCACCGCAGCGGCGGTCACCGCCTCGGGAGCCGTCGCACCCTCCAGCCCGAAGGGACCCACCCGCGTACGCGTGAGCGCCCTGAGATGTGCGCCGCACCCGAGTCGCTCGCCCACGTCGCGCGCCAGGCTGCGCAGATACGTGCCGGCCGTGACGGCGGCCCGGAACGATACGTCGGGCGGCGCGCAGGCCGTCATGGTGAACTCGCGCACCTCCACGCGCCGCGCCTCGAGCACCACCGGCTCTCCACGGCGGGCCCGCCGGTAGGCCCGCTCTCCGTCGACCTTCACCGCCGAGAACGCCGGCGGCCGTTGATCATACGCTCCACGAAACTCTGCGAATACCGCTGCGATCCGGCTGCGATCGAGGGTCCGCCACTCCTCCGATGTCCCGACGACCTCGCCTGTTCCGTCGTCGGTGGTCGTCACAGTGCCCAACCGAATCACACCCTCGTAGTCCTTGGTCCATTCCGCGGCGAACGGCGCCAGCCGCGTCGCGCGGCCGACCACCAGCACGAGCAGCCCCGCGGCGAACGGATCCAGGGTGCCGAGGTGGCCAACCCGGGTGACCCCCAACGCCCGCCGGACGATGTCCACCGCATCGTGGGACGTGGGCCCTGCCGGTTTCGCCACGAGCACGACCCCGCCCTCGCCCCCGCTCTCTCCGGACGTCAGCCGCCGTCCTCCCGCAGCTTCCGGAGCACGTCGTCGATGCGCGCTGCGTGTTCGATTCCGCGGTCGAGCTCGAAGTGCAGCTCAGGCGTGGTGCGCAGCGTCAGCTCGCGCGCCAGCTGTGCGCGGAGGAACCGGGCGGCGCTCCCCAGTCCCTCGAGGCTCCGCGCGCGCTCCTCCTCGGTGCCCATGATGCTCACCCGAATCCGCGCGTGCCCCAGGTCGCCCGAGACGTCGACACTGGTCACGGTGACGAAGCCGATCCGTGGGTCGCGCACGTTCCCGGTGAGGAACGCCGCGACCGTCTGCCGGATCAGCTCGCCAAGCCGCTCGGGGCGATGCGTGGGACGCCGGGGCATGCGCTAGAGAAAGCTCGTGCTGGTGTCGATCACCCGCGCCGCCGCATCCCCCGCCACCATCCGATCCGCCTCGCGCAACACGCTCTCGGCGTGCTGCCGGTCGGTGCTCACCACGCACACACTCAACTCCGCGCGTTGCCACAGGTCGTGGTGATCGGTCTCCGCGGCGGACACATTGAACTTGTTGTGAAGCCGGTCCTTCAAGCTCTTCAGCACGTGCCGCTTATCCTTCAAGGACTGGCACCCCTCGATATGCAGCTCCCAGGTCATGAGCCCGACGATCACGGCTCACGCGTCCTTCTTGGCCGCACTCCCGGCGTCGAGCGACCGGGCGATCTCTTCGACCCGGTACGCTTCGATGAGGTCCCCTGTCTTCACATCGTTGAAGTTTTCGACCCCGATTCCGCATTCGAAGCCGTCCCGGACCTCGCGCACGTCGTCCTTGAACCGCTTGAGCGACGCCAACGTCCCATCGTACACCTCGACGCCGTCGCGGATCACGCGCACGCGGGCGGTCCGCGGAATGACGCCGCTGCGCACAAAGCTGCCGGCGATGGTGCCCACCTTGGCGATCTTGAAGACCTGCCGGACTTCGGCCTCGCCCAACACCACTTCCCGTTTCTCCGGGGCGAGCAGCCCTTCCATCGCGGCCTTCACCTCTTCCACCGCCTCGTAGATGATGCGGTAGGTGCGGATTTCCACCCGCTCGTGCTCGGCGGCCGCGCGGGCGTTGGAATCGGGCCGGACGTGGAAGCCGATGATGATGGCACCGGACGCCTTGGCGAGCAGCACGTCGCTCTCGGTGATCGCGCCCACGCCGCGGTGGACCACCTCCACCCTCACCTCGGTGGTGGACAGCTGCTGCAGCGCATCCGCGAGCGCTTCCGCCGGACCGCCCTGGTCGGCCTTGATGATGATCTTGAGCGTGGCCATCCCGCCGTCGGCATGGGAGGTCACGAAGTCTTCGAGCGTCTTCACGCGGCCGGTGCGGCGGTGCTGCGCCTCGCGCTCCAGGCGCTGGCGCTTTTGCGCGATCTCGCGCGCGGCGGTCGCATCGGCCATGACAAGGAACGGATCGCCCGCCTCGGGCACGCCCTCGAACCCGAGGACCTGCACGGGCGTGGACGGCCCCGCGGTCACGACCGTCTGACCGCGCTCGTCGTACAGCGCGCGGACGCGGCCGGCATACTGCCCGCAAATAAAGTCGGCGCCCACCTTGAGCGTCCCGCTCTGGATGAGTACCGTGGCAACCGGTCCCTTGCCGGGATCGAGGGCCGCTTCCACCACGGTGCCTTGCGCGTGACGATCGGGATTGGCCTTGAGATCGAGCAGCTCGGCCTGCAACAGGATCTGGTCCAGCAGCGTTTCGACGTTCTGTCCCGTCTTGGCCGAGATCGGCGTGGCCAGCGTGGTGCCACCGAACTCCTCGAGCACGACGCCGTGCGCCAGCAGGTCCTGCTTGACCTTTTGGACGTTGGCCGACGGCAGATCGATCTTGTTGATGGCGACGACGAGCGGCACGCCCGCGTTCTTCGCGTGCGAAATTGCCTCCACCGTCTGCGGCATGATGGCGTCGTCGGCGGCGACGACGAGGACCACGATGTCGGTCACCCGCGCGCCGCGGGCGCGCATGGCCGTGAACGCCTCGTGACCGGGTGTGTCGAGGAACGTGATCGCCCGGTGGTCCTTGAGCGTGACCTGATAGGCGCCGATGTGCTGCGTGATGCCACCCGCCTCGCCGGCGACGACGGTCGCCTTGCGGATGAAGTCGAGCAGCGAGGTCTTGCCGTGGTCAACGTGTCCCATGACTGTGACCACCGGCGGGCGCGGCTTGAGCGATTCGGCGCTCTCGGGCTCGCGCTCGACCGGCGCGGAGGCGACGTACTCTTCCTCCTGCACAGCCTGGAAGTCGAAGGCCGACGCGATCAGCTCGATCATGTCGAAGTCGAGGCGCTGGTTGATCGTGACCATCTGCCCCAGCTCCTTGAACGCGAACGCCACGATCTGGGTCGGCGGCACCTTGAGCACGTTGGCCAACTCCGAGACCGTGATGAACTCGGTCACGCGCACCAGCGTCTTTTCGCGCTCCTTCTCTTCGCGCCGCTTTTCCTCCTGCGCGTCGCGGAAGGTCGGGCCTTCGTCGCGATGACGCATGCCCTTCTTGCCGACCGGTCCTTTGATGGAGGCCAGCGTGCGCGAGATGTTCTGCGCGACCGCCTCCTGGTCCACCGAGGACTTGCGACCCTTCTTGCGCTTCTTCCCCTTCTCGCGGCGGCGCTCCTCCATCGGGGCGGCGCCCGGAGTCGCGGACGCCACGGGGCGCGGGGGCACCGGGCTGCCCGGCGTCGCGCTGGCGACGGGCTTGGGACGCACCGGCGTGGGGATGAACGGCCGCGGGGGCGGCGGCGCCTGTGCGACGCTCGTATCGGCCCGCCCCGAGTCCTCGGCCGGCGGCAGGTCCTTGAACAACGCGGCCGCGCGCTCTTCGAGCGATGCGGCCGGACGTTCCTCCTCCTCCATCGCGCGCGTCACCTCGAGTGCCTCGCGCGCCTTTTGCTCCCGCTCGGCTTCGATGGCGGCGACGGCCTGCGCTTCGGCCTCGGCGACCGCAACCTCGGCTGCGGTGCGGCGTCGGCGCACTGGACGATCGCTCGCGACCGCCACCGGTGCCTCGGGCTCCACGTTTTTCGTCGCCCGGCGGCGCTTGGTCGGCGTCGGGGGCTCCTTCTGCTTGCGCTTCTCGCGCTCCCACCGGGCGCGCACCAGCGCCACCTGCTCCGGGAGGAGCGGTGTCAGGTGGCTGCGGACGAAGATGTCCATCTCCTTCAGCATGCCGATGAGCTGCTCGCTCGGCACGCCGAACTCCGCCGCCAGATCATGAATGCGCGTTGTCGCCACTCACTCCTCCAAAGACGTCATGAGGCCTCGCGCGAGCGCCCCATCTTCGACCCCGACCGCCTGCACGGGCGCACGCCCGAGGCGGTCACCCAACTCCCCGGCGCGGGGGCCCTGCAGCACCGGAATCCCGCGCGCCAGCGCCAACCGCTCCACCTTGTCTCGCGTGCGCTGGCTCGCGTCCGCCGCCAGCACCACGCAATGCACCGATTCCCGCTGCAGTCCGGCCCGTACCCCCGAGACCCCGACGACCACTCGACCCGCCCTCAGCCCCAGGCCGAGCAGGCGGGTGATGCGATCGTTCACGCCGGCGCGGCCTCGCCCCCGGGAGGCGGCGGCGTACCGGCGGAGGGAGCCTCTTCCTCACCGCCCTCTTCCGTCAGCTCCGTGAGGAACGCCATCAGCTTGTCGGCGAGCTCCGGCGTCATCCCCTCCATCTTCTCGACTTCTTCGCGCTCGAGATCGAGCACGTCCTGCAGCGTCTTCTTCCCCGCCTTCTCGAGCACACCCACGAGCTCGGGCGACAGCCCGCGCATCTCGCTGAGCGCGACCTTGACCACCTGCTCCTCTTCGAGCGGCAGCGGAGCGAACAGCGGACCTTCGCCGCCGCGCTCCAGCCACTCGCGGCTCGAGTACAGGTCGATCTTCCACCCCGTCAGCTCCGATGCGAGCCGCACATTTTGCCCGTTGCGCCCGATGGCGAGCGATAGCTGATCCTCGTCCACGATCGCCTGAATGGTCTTGCTGTCGGGGTCCGAGAACACCCGCGCGACACGCGCGGGCGCGAGCGACAGCTTGGCGAAGCGCTCCGGGTCCGGCGACCACGGCACGATGTCGATCCGCTCGCCGCCCAGCTCGTTCACCACCGCCTGCACCCGGGAGCCCTTGAGGCCCACGCAGGCGCCTACCGGATCGATCGAGTCATCGCGCGACGCGACGGCGATCTTGGTGCGGCTTCCGGCTTCTCGTGCCGTGGCGCGGATCTCCACCACCGCCTGCTGGATCTCGGGGACTTCGATCTTGAAGAGCGCCTTCACGAACATCGGATCGCCGCGCGACAGGATCAGCCGCGGGCCCTTGGGCGTCTCTTCGATGCGCTTGAGCACGGCGCGGATCGTATCACCCTGATGGAAGTGCTCACGGTGATTCTGCTCGCGATACGGGATGATCGCCTCGGCTTCGCGAAACTTGACGAGCATGACGACGATCTTCCCGCGCTCGATCTGCTGCACTTCACCGCTCAGCAGCTCGCCCACCTTGTCCGAGAACTCTTCGCGAATCCGGGTACGCTCACCCTCGCGCACGCGCTGAATGATGCGTTGCTTGGCCGCCTGCACCGCGGTGCGCCCGAATCCTTCGAACGGCACTTCCTCTTCCAGCACGTCGCCGACCTGGAAGTTCTCGTCCTCGAAGCGGGCCTCCTCCACCGACACCTGGCTCCCGGCATCCTCGACCGTCTCGACCACGGTGCGGAGCAGGACGATCTTGATCGTCCCCTTGAGCTCGTCGATGCCGATTTCGGACCGGACGTTGGGGCCGTAGCGCTTCACGAGGGCGGCGTGCAGGCCGTCCTTCAAGAGATCGAGCAGCTCACTGCGATCGAGCTGCTTGGTGCTGGTCAGCTCGCGGATCGCGGAAACTACGTCAGGTGCGTTCGCCATCGGACCATCCGGAAAAGGCTGTTCATCGCTACCAATCGACCGCCAGACGCGCATCGCGCACGTCGCTCAGCCGCACCGAGCGTGGCGTGCCGCCCGGGCGCCCCGCCCCCACCAGCGGCTGGAGCACCACCGTCGCTTCGTCGGGCACCGCCACAATCCGGGCGCGCACCCGCCCCAGCCCAGCGACCGTGGCATTCACGTCCCGCCCCACGAACCGGGCCCAGTGACGCGGCCAGCGGATCGCGCGGTCCAGTCCCGGGCTCGAGACCTCGAGGACGTAGCGCGAGCCGAGCCGCCCGTCGCCGTCGAGCCAGGACTTCGAGCGCCCTGCTCGCCAGCCCGCAGTCGTCCACGGTGACATTGCGCGCCGGATCACTCACCGGCCACTCGATGCGGACTTGAACCAGCGGCCGGTTGGGCGTGCCGCCGATGCGAAGGTCGGCCAGTTCGAGCCCGAGATTCGTCGAGCTTGGCCCGAAACGTGTCGATGAGACTGTCGGTGAGCATAAAAAAAAGGGCGGGCCTGACTTCGCCCGCTTCGATTTGGGAATCTATCCCGGGACCACCCAGTGTCAAGCGAG
The DNA here is from genome assembly GCA_963844035.1 of uncultured Gemmatimonadales bacterium. Taxonomy (GTDB): domain Bacteria; phylum Gemmatimonadota; class Gemmatimonadetes; order Gemmatimonadales; family GWC2-71-9; genus AG25. Next base: position 213,789 of record CAWJMT010000003.1, on the reverse strand, counting down.
CGGACGCCCCAAATACGCCACCATGCGGCCATCGCGGCCCGCGGACGCGCGATGGGAAAAGAACCGCTGGTTGTCGTGCGCACTGCACCATGACGAAACCGTTACCTGCGCGATACCCAGATGCTCCGCCTGACGTGCCAGCACTGCCCGCAGGTCGACGTGGTGCGGTCCCGTTCCGGTGGCTTGATCGAAGCGCACCGCCACCTCAGGACCTACCTCGTAGCACTTGCCGCAAATCCCCACTCCACAATGCATTACGATGTCCGCTCCCCGGGCCTGCGCGTGCCGGTCGAGCAGCTCGACGCCGCGCTGCAGCACCCCACCAGCCACACCACGCCATCCGGCGTGGAGCAGCGCGACCGCTCCCGTGCGCGGCACGGCGAGGTAGACCGGGATACAGTCCGCGATCATCACCGTGAGCAGGACCCCCTGCGCGGCCGTGGCGTGCCCGTCCACCCCGTCGAGCAGTAACCAGCCGTCGCTCCGCTGGCCCTGCCAGCGCACCTCCGTCGCGTGCACCTGGTGACCGGTCACCACCGCCGGGAAGCCCTTGGCGACCGTCGCGTGGAACGCGCGCCACCGCGTCATCACCTGTCCAACGCTGTCGTCGCTCCAGAGTCCCATCCCGAACCCGTGTCCGCGAATCGTTATGCCTGCGGTAAGGCCGTATTGCTCCGACCACTCGCGCAACTCGAGACGCGGAACCGATGCGTCGCCGGCGGGCTGCTCGGTGAGAGACGGGAAGGCGGGGAGGCGGGCGGGCGGGTGGGTCTGGTGCATGGCTAGTCGCTGGCCCGCCTGCCCGCCTTCCCTTCCGGCCCATCATCTCGCCGTTCGATCAACGCCCCCAGCGCCCGCAACCGCTCGTCGATGCGCTCGTAGCCACGCTCGATCTGCCCGATGTTGTGGATCACGGAGTCTCCCTGCGCCGCGAGGGCGGCGAGGAGCATGCCCATACCGGCACGGATGTCGGGACTCTCGACCACCTGACCGCGCAGCGGCGAGGGACCGGCGATCACCGCGCGGTGCGGATCGCACAACACGACGCGCGCCCCCATCCCGATAAGCTTGTCGACGAAGAACAGCCGGGATTCGAACATCTTCTCGAACACGAGCAGCAATCCATCGCACTGCGTGGCGACCACGATGGCGATGGACATGAGATCGGCCGGGAACGCCGGCCAGGGCCCGTCCTCGAGCTTGGGAACGTGACCGCCGAGATCCGTGCGGATGCGGCGCTCCTGATCGGCGTCCACGATGAGCTGGGTTCCGTCGAGCCGCGGATGCACGCCCAGGCGCTCGAACGCGAGCAGGGTGGCGCGCAGGTCGCTCGCCCGCACGCCCTCCATGGTGATGGCGCCGTTGGTGACCGCGGCGAGCCCGATGAACGAGCCGATCTCGATGTAGTCGGGGCCGATCGTGTACGCAGCGGCGCCGAGCGGCGCCCCACCGTCCACGGTCACCGTGTTCGTGCCGATGCCGTCGATGCGCGCCCCGCAGCCCACGAGAAACTGCGCCAGATCCTGGACGTGCGGCTCGCACGCGGCGTTGCGCAACACGGTCGTGCCACGCGCGGCGACGGCCGCCATCAGGGCGTTTTCGGTGGCGGTGACGCTGGGCTCGTCGAGAAAGATGTCGGCCCCGGTGAGCTTGCCCTCGAGCGTGTACGCGTTCCCGACCGTGATCTCGGCGCCGAGCTGCTCGAGGGCGAGGAAATGCGTGTCCACGCGCCGCCGCCCGATCACGTCGCCGCCGGGCGGCGGCAAGGTGACCCGACCGAAGCGCGCCAGCATCGGGCCCGCGAGCAGAATGGACGCGCGGATCCGGGCGGAGAGGGCGGGATCGATCTCGCGCGGCTCCGCGCGCGATGCGTCGACTTCCACCGTGTTGGGGCCGGTCCACCGCACGACGGCGCCGAGGTGCTCGAGCAGCTCGATCATCGTGAGCACGTCGCGAATCCGGGGCACGTTGTCGATGCGGCAGGGGCCGTCGGCCAGCAGTGTGGCCGCGAGAATCGGGAGGGCGGCGTTCTTGTTGCCCGAGAGCCGCACCGTTCCCTTGAGCGCTCGTCCGCCGGACACCAAAAACGTCGAGGACATCGTGCGCCCAACCTACGGCGCGGCTTGCGCTCGCGTCAAGCGTGCGCGCATGTTTGGCGCGATGACTTCGACCGTCGCGCTCGCGCTTCTTTCCATCGCCGGCCTGCTCGCGACGCGACTTCGCCCCCTGCCGACACCGCGCTCCCCCACGCTTCAACTGCTCTACGCCAGCGGCATGCCGCTGCTGCTCCTGGGCCTGGTGCTTGGGCCCGTCGCCGGACTGCTCGACCGCGCCGCACTCACCGCGCTGGCACCCGTCTCGGCCCTGGTGGTCGGATGGGTGGGCGCGCGTCTGGGCGCGCGCTGGGACTGGCGCATGGTGCGCCGCGTCCGGCCGGAGACCTGGGGCGTCGTCGCGGCACAGGCGGTCGCCGGTGTGGGCATCGGGTTCCTGACAGCCTGGCTCGGCACGAAGCTCGTGCCGGCGCTGGCGGCGGCGTGGACCCCGCGCGTGCCCGCCGCACTCACCCTCGGCGCCGTCGCCGTGATTCCGGGGGCGGGCGCGATGGAACGGGCGGCACGGGCCGCGGGGCTGGCGCCGCGATTGGCCCGCTCGCTCCGCCGCGTGGCGCTGCTCAACGCGGCGTGGGGCGCGCTGGTATGCGCGATCGCGCTCGGATGGCAGCACCCGCGCGTGGCGGGGTTCGTGCCCGGCTGGATCGTCGCGCTGGTGCTGGAGGTCGCGGCCGGCGCGCTCGTCGGCAATGCTGTTCCTGGGCGTCTCGCGGTTGGCACGCGAGCAGTCCGACCTCGGGGTGGCGCTCATCGCGGTGCTACTGTTCGGAGCGGGCCTGGGGTACGCCGCCGACCTGTCGCCGTTCGTGGTGTGCGGGCTGGCGGTCGCCGTCATCGTCAATCGCTCGCCCCATCGCCACCAGGTGCGCGGCGCTGCTCGCGGCCTGGGCCCGCCCGTCGTACGAGCTGCTGTTCGTGCTGGTGGGCGCGGCCCTCACGCTGCCGACGTTCTGGGTGCTGGCCGCCGCGCCCGTCCTGGCGGCGCTGCGCGTCATCGTGCAGTGGGGCACGGTCCGATCGGGCCTCGGCTATCTCCCGGCGGCGGCGCTGCCGTCGATCGCCGGACTCGCGAGCGTCGCGCAGGGCGCCTCGGCGCTCGCGCTCGGCCTCGGGTTTTCACTCGCCCGCGGCACGCGGGGGCGCGGTGCTGACGACGATCGCGCTCGGCGTTGTCCTCACTCAGGCGGTCGCGCCGGCCGTGATGCGCCTTGCTGCTGCGCCGCCACGGTTGACAGCAGGCATTCCCGCAGTGGAGCTTAGGTCCGATCCGGACCGGGACTGAGGCAAATGATGCCAACATGGGTAGGGGTCGTCACGGCGCTGTCGCTCGCCATCATCGCGCTCTCGGCGCTCTCCGTCGCCGCGGCGATCGTGGGGCGTTGCGCTGGGCATGCGAGCGGCAGCTGCGCGCGCTGCAGCAGCTCGCGGGCCCCGCCCTCGATGACGTGCGGCAGGTCATCGCCACGGTTCGCACCGAGGTGGAGGCGGTGACGGCAACGTCCCGCGACGTGCGCGGGCGCATCCTGAAAGCCGCCGACGCCGCCGAAGCCCGCCTGGTCCAGGTCAATGCGCTGCTGGGCGGGGTGCAGGGATCGGTTCAGGCGACCGTGATCGACCTCGCCGCCACGGTTCGCATGCTGCTCCGCAGCATCTCCCTGATCGACTGGGGCCGCGAGCGCCTGAAGCGCGGACGCAAGAAACGCTGAAGCGCTGGGTGGTCCCTGCCGGCGCCGCGGTGATCGCGCTGGCGCTGCTCCCGGGCGTCGCGCACGCCTGGACGCCCGGCACGCACATCTTCCTCGGCGAGTCGGCGCTCGCGAATCTGCACCAGCTGCCGACCGCCATCGCCGACCTGCTCCGGACCTTCCCGTACGACTTCCTGTACGGCAACATCGCGGCCGATACGTCCCTCGCCAAGAAATACGCGCCGGTGGGCCGCCACTGCCACGCCTGGCACGTGGGCCAGGAAATATTCGACCTCGCGCCCACCGATCCGCTGCGCGCCTTCGGGCTCGGCTACCTGTCGCACCTCGCCGCCGACACGGTGGCGCACAACTTCTTCGTGCCGCGACAACTCGTGCTGACCACCACGACGACCGCGATCGGCCATTCGTACTGGGAGAGCCGGTTCGAGACGCACCTCGGCGACGCGTACTCGGCCACCGCCAAGGAGGTGATCCTTCGGGACCACGGCGCGAGCGACGCCCACCTCGACGGCATTATCTCGCCCACGTTGTTCAGCGTGCGGACCAGCCGGCGGCTGTTTCGCGGCATGGTGCACCTGACCGACAGCCAGAGCTGGCAATGGGTGTTCCAGACGCTGCGCGACTCCAGTCGCTGGGATCTCGCCGACTCGGAAGTCGACCGGCAGATGGCCGTGGCGTTCGAGTATGTGATGGAGACGTTGGGACAGACCGACTCCGCGGCGCGCCGCCTCGATCCCGCGGGCACACAGGCGCTCGGGCTCGCAAAGCGCATGCGCCGCCACGCGCTGGGCGACGGGGCGCGTGGGGCTCCCGAGCGGCTAGCAGAAACGGCCGAGGGGCACTTCGGGTTGCCCCCGGGGTCGCTCAGCTACTGGCAGGCAGTCGCGGGCGCAGCGACCCTGGAAGGGAGGCCCGGTTGGTTGAGGAGCCGACCTAGGGCCGTGGCGGAACCGCGTAGTGCAGCTCGGCGAATCCGGTCCCAACGGACCGCACGGAGAGGAGCCGCAGCGCCGGCTTGATAATGGCACGGGGAAGCAGCGGCCGACCGGCACCAAGGATCACCGACCCGACCTGCACGAAGATCTCGTCCAGCAACCCCTGGTCGTAGAATTGCCCCACCAGGTGTCCACCCCCGACCAGCCAGATGTTTTTCTCGCCCGCGGCCTTTCGCATCCAATCGTGGACTGGCCGAACGTCTCCACGCACAAAGTGAAGGTTGGCTCCTGGAACAGCCGGCAGCGCTCGAGAGCTGAATACCCACGTCGGCTGCTGGTAGGGCCAGGGCTCCGGGTGGTCGGCCTCCGGGCCGACCACATGTCGCAGCATCCACTCGTACGTGGACGATCCCATCGCCAGCGCGCCCACTTGAGTGATGAACGTTGGATAGCTGGTGTCCGCGACGTCGCCGAGGGAGAAGAGCCATTCCAGGGAGTGATCGGTCGTGGCGATGAAGCCATCGAGACTGGAGGCGGTGTAGTACTGGGTGGCCATGAAGGAAATCTATTGTTGGGAAGCGCTGTACCACCTCACGGAGCTCTGGCGAAGCAGGAGAATCACGCCGCAAGCCTGAAGGATCGACTGTACCACGCTCGAGGTCGCTGCGAGGCGATCCTGGTCAAGCTCAATCGGGAGCGACATCGTATTGAATGCGACGCCGACGACAACAAGGAGGACGAGGGCGATACGTGCCCAGTTCCGCCGTCGAGCAGCCGTAATCAGCAGGCTTCCGGTAATGAGCAGTGCGGCCAGCGCCATGAACGGGCTCCTGCCTGTGCCCGCCATCGTGACCACCCTGACTACCAGCGCGATAGCCAGCAAGCCGAGACCGTACCGGACGGCGGCCGGCATCGCACTCATGCGTGCTTCATGCGAATGCTCAGCACCAACCAGAAGATCCAGGACAGCATGGTGATGACGGCAATGACGAGAGGAAACCAGAGCGCCGTCACGGCAAGCACAGCATAGAGCGCGAACGCAAAATATCCGTTTCGCTTGTTGTCACGCAGCGTCGACGCTGATCGCACGCCCGTGGCAAGTTGGTCCTTCAGTGCCGCGCCGGTTACCAGGATCCAGCCGATCGCTTGAACCGCCAGGACCGCGACGTAGAGTACCACTGCGGGAGCGGCGTGGTCGGTAAAAAGGAATTCGCCGAGCAACGCCGTCGGAAAGGGCATACACACAACCGTGAGCAACAAGAACCCATTCGCATAGATGAACGCCGCGGATGAGTTGTTCACCAGGTTCAGTGTGGCGCGGTGATTCACCCAGGTGATGAGGATAATCCCGAAGCTCAAGACGAACGCGAATATCGCTGGAGCCAAATGCCGCAGTGCCCGCCACAACGCGGCGGTACCGGCAACGCTCTCCGTGGGAGGAAGTTTGACTTCGAGAATCAACAACGTCAGCGCGATTGCGAAGACGCCATCGCAGAGCGCTTCCAGCCGCGCGTTAGGGTGTGCTGCCGTCATCTAGGAAGCAAGCCGCTCCTCCAACAGGCGCTGCGTCAGCTTCGGATCGGCCTTACCGCGCGACGTCTTCATCACCTGCCCCACGAAGAACTGCAGCAGCTTGGTCTCACCGCCCTTGTAACGGCCGACCTCCGCCGTATGGGCGCCCAATACGTCGTTGACCCAGCCCGCAAGCACGCCCGAGTCGGCCACCTGTACCAGGCCGAGCGCCTCAGCGACCGTGCGCGGTTCGCCGCCGTGCTCCGCCAGCTCCACAAACACCCGTTTCGCGGCCTGATGCGAGACCGTGCCTCCCTTGACGAGGGCGATCAGCTGGGCGAGCGCGCCCGGCTGCACGCGCAACCGCTCTCCGTGATCCTTCGCATCGGCCAGCACCTCGCCCATCACCCAGTTTGCCGCCGCCTTGGGCTCCGCTCCCGCTCCGGCGACCTTTTCGTAGTACTCGGCCACCGCGCGCTCCGCCGTCAGCACCGCGGCGTCGTTCACGCTGAGCGCGTACTCGGCGACGAACCGCTCGCGCTTGCGCGCCGGCAGCTCCGGCAGCTGCGTCTGCTGCTCCGCGATGAACTCGGGGCGCAGCACGAGCGGCGGCAGGTCGGGATCCGGGAAATAGCGGTAGTCGTGGCTCTCTTCCTTGAGGCGCTGCGCACGGACTTCGTTGGTCTTGGAGTCGTACAGCATCGTCTGCTGCACCACCGTGCCACCGGACTCGATCAACGCCACCTGCCGGTCCCGCTCGACCACCAGCGCCTTTTCGACGTACGCAAACGAGTTGATGTTCTTGAGCTCGGTCTTCGTGCCGAGGACGGTCTCCCCCATGCGCCGGATCGAGACGTTCGCGTCCACGCGCAGACTGCCCTTCTCCATGTCGCACTCGGAGATGCCGGCGTACTCGAGCACCTGTTTGAGCGTGAGCAGGTAGGCGCGCGCCTCCGGCGCCGATCGGAAATCGGGACCGGTCACGATCTCGATCAACGGTACGCCGCAGCGGTTCAGATCCACCGCGGTGTGCTTCGGGAAGCGGTCGTGCAGCGACTTCCCCGCGTCCTCCTCCATATGCAGGCGCCCGATGGTCGCCGTGACGACGCCGCGGTCGGGCGACAGATACGAGACCGACCCGTCGGTCGCGAGCGGGCTCTCGAACTGCGAGATCTGGTATCCCTTGGGGAGGTCCGGATAGAAGTAGTTCTTGCGCGCGAAGATGCTGCGGCCGTGCACGGTGCACCCGAGCGCGAGGGCCGCCCGCGTCGCGAGCTTGACCGCCATCTCGTTCGGCACCGGCAGGGCGCCCGGGAGCCCCAGGCATACCGGGCAGACGTTGGTGTTGGGGCGCGCCCCGAACGCTGCAGAGCACCCGCAGAACATCTTGGTCGCCGTGCCCAGCTGCACGTGCGTCTCGAGCCCGATGACGGTCTCCCACCCGGTCGAGGGAGGCATCAGACCTCCTCCCCGGCGGGCACGACGCGCTCGAGCGCGTACGCAGCCTCGAGCATTTCGTCCTCGAGGAACGCCTGGCCGATGAACTGCCCGCCGATCGGCAATCCCTTGATCCGGCCGACCGGCAGCGAAAGCGCCGGAAGCCCGGCGAGGTTCGCCGTCACGGTGTAGACGTCGGAGAGGTACATGGCGACGGGGTCAGCGGTTTTCTCGCCGGCCTTGAACGCGGGAGTCGGCGTGGTGGGCGTGAAGAGCAAATCGACTCCCCGGTCGAAGGCGTTGCGGAAGTCCTGGGCGATCAACGCCCGCATCTGCTGCGCCTTGCGGTAGTACGCGTCGTAGTAGCCGGAGGAGAGCACGTACGTGCCCACGAGAATGCGGCGCTGCACTTCCGCCCCGAATCCCTCCCCGCGCGTGTGCCGGTACAGCGCCTGCACGTCCGTGCTGCCGTTGAACCGGGGGCCGTAGCGCGCCCCGTCGTAGCGCGCGAGGTTCGACGAGGCTTCGGCCGGCGCGATGATGTAGTAGGTCGGGACGGCATAGGCGGTGTGCGGCAGCGAGACCTCGCGCACGGCGGCGCCCAGCTCGCGCAGCAAGCGCAGCGCGCGATCGCACGCCCGCCGCACGCCCGGATCGAGATCCGCCGGGAAATATTCCTTGGGCACCCCGATCACGAACCCCTGCAGCGACTCGGGCACCGTCGGGAGGCGGAGCGGATCGCGGTCCTCGCAGGTCGCATCGCGGGGGTCGCGTCCGCTGATCACCGACAGCACGCGCGCCGCATCGTGGACGCTGCGTCCGACCACGCCGATCTGATCGAGCGACGAGCCGAACGCCACCAGTCCCGACCGGGACACGCGGCCGTACGTCGGCTTGATGCCGACGACGCCGCAGAACGACGCCGGCTGGCGGACCGATCCGCCGGTCTCGGAGCCGAGCGCCGCGGGGACCGCGCCGGCGGCGACGAGCGCGGCCGAGCCGCCGGACGAACCGCCCGGCACGCGCGCCTTGTCCATCGGGTGCACCGTGCGGCCGTACGCCGAATGCTCGGTGGACGACCCCATGGCGAACTCGTCGCAGTTCGCCTTGCCGGCGATCAACGCCCCCGCGGCCTTCAGCTTGGTGATCGCGGTCGCTTCGTAGGGCGAGCGGTAGCCCTCGAGGATCTTGGACCCGCACGTGGTCGTAAACTCGAGCGTGCAGATGTTGTCCTTGACGGCCACCGGCATGCCGTACAGCACGCCGGAGGGATGCGCGGTCTGCGCCTGCCGCAGCAACGAGCTTCGCAGTTCCTTGGGCGGCGTCAGGCATGCGTTGAGCCGCTTGGCCTTCACGATGCGATCGGCCGCCGCCTTCGCGCTCGCGAGAGCGTCGCTCGTGTCGCTCACTCGTCGCCCTCCGCTCCCTCAAACTGCCCGAGCTTCGGCACGAGAAAGAATCCCTCCTTGAATGCGGGCGCAAACGTGTCGGGGCCGAAGGCGAGGGGAATCGGCTTCACCTCGTCGGCCCGGAACCGGCAGCGCGTCGGGTCCCGGAATGAACGGCTTCACCGTCTCGCTCGCCGCGACGCCGCTGATCTGCGCCACGTAGTCGAGGATGCGCGACATCTGGTCCGCGAGCGCGGGCAGCGTGGCCTCGTCGACCTCGAGCTCCGCCAGCTGGGCGATCTTCAACACGTCCTCACGCGATACGCTCATGCACTCTCCCACTCCCGCTCGAGGCCGGCATAGGCCACGAGCAGCTGTTTGGTTCCGATGTCGGGGGCGTCGAACTCCACGGTCACCTTGAGCGCCCGCCCCGATCCCGCGACGGCACGAACCACTCCGGCACCGAACTTCCGATGGCGCACCCGCTCTCCGTTCGCGTAGCGGGGCGCATCCTGTGACGGCTCATCTGACGGCTCTTCGTCCCAACTCACGTCGCCAGCGCGCGCCGCGGATGGCCGCCCGCGCATCGGGCGATCCCACCGCACACTCGTGCCCTTTTCCTCGATCACGCCGGCCGGAACGGATTCGAGAAAGCGCGACGGCTCCGACAGCTCCAGCCGGCCGTGCCGGTAGCGGGTTCGCGCCCATGAGAGATACAATTTTTCGCGCGCGCGCGTGAGGCCCACGTAGCATAACCGGCGTTCCTCCTCCACCCCACCCGGGACGCCCACCGAGCGACTCAGCGGGAATAGCCCGTCCTCGAGACCGGTCAACGCCACCAGCGACCACTCGAGCCCCTTGGCCATGTGGACGGTCATCAGGACACTCCGCCCGGCGCGTCCGCCCCGCCGTCGGCCGGCGTCACCAGCGCCACCTGCGTCAGGTACCGCTCCAGCAGGGTCGCGGGCTCGTCCCCTCCGGCGCCGTTCCCCGCCACCGCGACCTCGGCCCACTCCGCCGCGCCCGCAATCAGCTCCTGCACGTTCTCCAGCCGGTCCACCCCCTCCGCCCCCTCATCGGCGAGATAGCGCTCGTAGCCCGTGGCCGCGATCACCTTCTCCAGGACCGTGGCCGGATCGGCCTGGCCCCAATGCTCGCGCAGCCCCGCGAGCAGTGCCGCCACCGCCCGCAGCGCCTCGCGCAGGTTGGGGCGTAGCTCCGGGATCCGATCGGCCACCGCGGCCGCCGCCGCCAGTGGCATCCGCCACTGGGTCGCGGTCCGCACCAGCAAGTCGAGCGACGTATCGCCGATCCCTCGCCGCGGGACATTCACCACCCGCAGGAACGCCTCGTCGTCCGCCGGATTGACCAACAGCCGCAGATACGCGAGCAGATCCTTGACCTCGCGCCGCTCGTAGAAGCTGACCGCTCCGATGAGGCGGTAGGGGATGCCGCGGTGGCGCAGCGCTTCTTCCAAGCGGGCGGGACTGCGCGTTGGTCCGATACAGAAACGCCATCCCCTCGTACGGAATGTCCGTCTCCGCCGCCACTCCGGGCGAATTCCTGCACGAGCCATTGGGCTTCGTCCCGCTCGTCAGCGGTGGTGAGCACGACCACCCGCTCGCCGCCGGGGTGCGTGGTAAACAGCGTCTTGCCGAGCCGCGCAGCGTTCTCGGCAATGACGCCGTTGGCCGCGTCCAGGATCATCTGCGTCGAGCGGTAGTTGTGCTCCAGCTTGACGACCGTCGTGCCCACGAAATCCCGCTGGAAGGTGAGCATGTGGCGCGGGTCCGCACCGCGCCAGCCGTAGATCGCCTGGTCGTCGTCGCCGACCACCGTGAGGTTGTGATGAGTCCCCGCCAGCAGCTTGACCAGCTGATACTGTGCGGCGTTGGTGTCCTGGAACTCGTCCACCAGCACGTGCTCGAACCGGCGCTGCCAGTAGGCCAGGCGCTCGGGGACCGTCGCGAACAACGTGAGCGGCAACGCCAGCAGGTCGTCGAAGTCCATCGCGTTCGCCTGCTTCAACGCCGGCCCGAGCAGGGCGTACACCTCGGCGGCGGCGCGGGCCAGCGGCCCGTCCGCCGTGGCGGCGAATTCCTCCGGCCCGATCATGCGATTCTTGGCGGCCGAAATCAGCGAGTGCACCGCGCGCGGCGGGTTGTCCTTGGGCGACAGCCCGCGCTGCTCCAACAGGCGTTTGGTGAGCGACTCGGAATCGTCTGCATCGTAGATCGTGAAGTTGGACCCGAAGCCCAGCAGGGTGGCCTCACGCCGCAGCAACGCGCGCCGAGAGCGAGTGGAAGGTGCCGATCCACAGACCTCGCGGGTCGGCGCCCAACAGCGTGGCCACCCGGGTGCGCATCTCGCCCGCTGCTTTGTTGGTGAACGTGACCGCGAATACCCGCTCGGGGGGTACGCCGCGCTCCTTGATGAGGTGCGCGATGCGCGCCGTGAGCACACGGGTCTTCCCCGAACCGGCGCCGGCGAGCACGAGGAGTGGTCCCTCCCCGTGGCGCACGGCGGTCTCCTGGGCGGGATTGAGCGCGAGTGTCATGAGGACGCGACTATCGGGAATTCGAGCACGAACTCGCTGCCGGTGGACGCCGGGCGGTAGTGCACGCGTCCCCCATGTTGCTGCTCCACGATGCGCCGCGTGAGTGCCAGGCCAAGTCCCCACCCTCCCGGCTTCGTGGACACCCCGGGCTCGAACAGTCGAGCCCGCACTTCGGGGGCACACACCGGGGCCGTCGTCGCGCACGGTGACGCGCGCCGCTCCCCCCACCGCCTCGACCCGCACGGCGATGAGACCGCCGCGTCCGCTCAGCGCGTCGAGCGCGTTCTTGATGAGGGACTCGAAGGCCCACTCGACCAGCACGGGATCGCCCAACGTCCACGGGCCGGGCCCCGAGGCGGCGAGATCGAGCGTGACGGCGCTCGCGAGCGTCGGGAGCCGGGGGCGGAAATAGGCGACCACCCGTTCGGCCACCGCACCGAGTGCGACGCGCTCTTTCCCGGCGATGCGCCCGATGCGCTCGAACCGTTTGGCGACCCGCTCCAGACGCTCCGCGTCCGCTTCAAGATGGGCGATCAACTCCCGGCCGGGCGTATCGGGATTCTCCCGCAGGTATCCAATCCATCCCGTGAGACTCATCAGCGGCGTGCCCAGCTGATGCGCCGACTCCCGCGCCATCGCCACCCAGAGCCGATCGCGCGTGCCGGCCACCTGTGCGCGATAGGCCCACACCGCGAGCGTGGCGAGACACAGGAACAGCACCGCCTGCAGTCCGGCGAGCAGGATGACACGGCGCCTTTCCGGGAGCACGCCGTAGTGAATGGTGCCGACGCCCGGCTGTACGACGGGCGGGTCGATCGCGTCGAGCTGCTCGATCCATTGCCGCAGTCGGGCCGTGTCCGTGCTGTGCGCCAGGTCGGCGGGGGCGTTGTCCATCGCCGTGATGCGTCCCGAATCATCGGTAACGGCGATCGGGATGCCGAGCGCGCGCGCCTGCGTCGCGAGGTCCAGGAGCGCGTTGGTGGCCGCGTCGGGGCGCGGGTCGTTCAGCCCCACGAAGGCGCGGCCGAGCAGCCGTCCCGTTTCGCGGGCGTCGTCCCGCAGGTGGCGCACCATGACCCAGGTGTAGCCGGCTGACAGGGTCCCCAGGAGTAGTGCCAGCCCGAGGACGGCCGGGGGACCCGCGCGGCTCAGTCGGCCGTTACGCGCCACCGACCGGCGCGAGGCGATCGGCCCCCATATAAGGAGCCAGCGCCAGTGGGAGCGAGACCGATCCGTCGGGCCGCTGGCCGGTCTCGAGCAGCGCGGCGATAGTGCGTGGCAGGGCCACACCGGATGCGTTCAGCGTGTGCACGAACTCCGGCTTCTCACCCGCGCGTGGGCGGTAACGGATATTCGCGCGCCGCGCCTGGAAGTCGGTGAACGTGCTCGAGCTCGAGACTTCGAGCCACTGCCCGACCCCGGGAGCCCACACCTCGAGATCGTACGTCTTGGCGCTCGCGAACCCCACATCCCCCGCGGCGAGCAGCACCACGCGGTACGGCAGCTCCAGCCGCTGGAGCACCGCTTCGGCGTGCGCCGTGAGCTTCTCGTGCTCGACCGGCGAATCGGCGGCGGCGCAGAATCGCACCAGCTCGACTTTATCGAACTGGTGAACGCGCAGCAGTCCCCGCGTGTCCTTCCCGGCCGCGCCCGCCTCGCGCCGGAAGCACGGGGTGTAGGCCGTGTACCCGAACGGCAACAGCGCGCCGTCGATGATCTCGTTGCGATGCAGGTTGGTGAGCGGCACCTCGGCCGTGGGGATCAAGTACAGCTCGTCCGGCGTGGTGCGGTACGCTTCGGATTCGAACTTGGGAAGCTGTCCGGTCCCCTGCATGGTCTCGCGTCGCACGACGAAGGGCGGTTCGACTTCCACGTAGCCGTGCTCGCGCCCGTGGAGGTCGAGCATGAAATTGATGAGCGCCCGCACCAGTTTGGCGCCGCTGCCCACGAACACCGGGAAGCCAGAGCCCGACAGTTTCGCTCCCCGCGTCAGGTCCATGATCCCCAGCCGCTCGCCGATCTCCCAGTGCGGCCGTCCGCCGGCGGGGGCGGGCGCACCCCAGGTGCGCACGATCCGGTTACCCGATGCGTCTCCATCGGGCAGGTCGGGAAGGGGCAGGTTGGGAACGAACAGGCCCTTGGCTTCGAGGGTCGCTTCGATGTCGCGCTGCTCGCCTTCGAGTGCGCTGATGCGGGCGCCGAGTTGTTTGCGCTGGGCCAGCACGTCGGGCGGGATCGCGCCCTGCTCTTTCATCAATTTGGCGTCGGCGCGGGCCGCGTCGTTGCGCTCCGCCTTGATCTGGTCCAGCTGGCCGGTGACCGTGCGGCGCCGGATGTCGAGCGCCTCGAGCTCGTCCAACAGTTTCCCGACCCCAGGATCGCCGCGGCGTGCGAGCGCGGCGCGCACCTGGTCTGGCGAGGTGCGCAGGAGCTTGAGATCGATCACGGTCCTACTCTTCGGGGAGGCCGGGCTTGAGCGAGAGGTAGCCGCAATTCAGGTTCACCATGACCTCGTACGTCACGGTGCGAGCCTGCAGGTTGATGCCCAGCACGTGCAGCTTGGCATAGAACGAATGGTTGGTTCCGTCGCTGCAGAGAAAGTTGCGCGACCGCACCAGCACCAGCATCCCGACGCTGATCACCAGGGGTTTGTCGATCACGTAGCCCTCGACCGGCGCGAGCGTTATCGCCGGGAACGCCGTCGCGTTGGACACCTGCAGCCCCGCGACGTTGGGAAGTCCCGGAAATGTGCCGCTCGGCAACAGCACGGGCTGGGAGTCGATGTTGAACGCGAAGTCGAACCATTCCCCGGGGACTAGGGGGGGTACGCCGACGTCGATGATCACCGGCCCGACGAGGGAATACCCGGACGGCGTACCGACCGGCGTCCCGCTGAGCGAATACAGCGTGACGGTGTCCACCCTGTTCACAACCGACGCGTTGGGCAGTTCCTGCGGCGACTTGCACGCGCCGGACCAGACCAGGCCGATGATAGCAATGAGAAAAGCCGCGGAGCGGCAGAGGGGAGACATTCGGCGGGAAACTACCCGGCGCATGCCACGTGGGTCAACCCATGATCCCAGCTTGACTTCGCTCTCGGCCAGGTCTAGCTTGGCCGCCGTGGCGACGATCCGGGATGTTGTCGAGGCGCTGAGCCGGCGCGCTGGGGTCGATGCCGTGGTGGTAGTAGGCCGCGACGGGCTCCCGATCGATGCCCGGACGGCCAACGGCACGGACCCCGAGAGCGTCGCTGCACTCCTGCCCTCGGCGATCAACGGTCTGGCCCAACTCGGTCACGCCGGCCAACGAGGCGAGTTCGACACCGGCGTGCTGGAGTTCGGCGCCGGCATCGCGGTCATCAGCGTCCTCAACTCCGACTGCCTACTGATCGTGCTGGTACAGCCGTCCACCAACGTTGGAGCGTTGCTGTACGATCTCCGCCGCCATCGCACGGCCATCGCGCGGCTGCTCTAATCGCCCCAATTCGTGGCGTCTGCGTCGCGGCACATCCTCGTCGTGGACGATGAACCCCACATCGGGCTCCTGCTGCGCCCGCATCTCGAGCACCTGAACTATCGTGTGAGCCTGGCCCGTACGTTGACGGCGGCCCGTGCGGCGCTTGCCGCACCGGCGGCCCCGGTCGATGTACTGCTGCTCGACCTCCACTTGCCCGATGGATCGGGGCTGGATTGGCTGCGCCAGCTGCGCGCCACCCCCGAGCACCGCGCCCTCCCCGTGCTGGTCCTGACCGGCGAAGACGAGGACCGCGTTCATGAAGCCGTCCGCCTGCTCGGCGCCGCGCTGCTTACCAAGCCCTTCAGTCCCACCAAGCTCGTCGCAAGGATCGACGCACTGCTGCCCGCCGCGGCGCCTGCTCCGCCTGTGACGCCACCGCGATCGGGGTACGTGCCGTGAGCGTCTGGGCAGCGATCCTCGCGGGGGGGAGCGGCACGCGGTTCTGGCCGCTGTCCCTGCCCGACCGGCCGAAACAACTGCTGCCGCTCGCCGGAGACCGGCCGCTGCTCGTTCAGGCAGTGAACCGCCTGGACGGCCTCGTGCCACCGGAGCGGATCGTGATCCTGACCTCCCCGTCCCTGGCCGATCAGATCGCTGCGTTGCTCCCTCAAGTGCCGCGGGCGCAGATCTTCGGCGAGCCGCGCGCGGCCTCCACGGCGCCCGCCCTCGTCTGGGCCGCCGACTGGATTTCGCACCAGGACCCCGGCGCGCACATGCTCTCGCTCCACGCGGACTGGGCCGTGGGCGACGACCGCGCCTTCCGCAGCGCCGCCCGCACGGCGCTGGGCGTGGCGGAGGAATACGACGTCCTCGTCACCGTCGGCGTGAAACCCACCCGCAATGAGTCGGGGTACGGGTACATCGTTCCCGGCAAGCCGCTCGGCACCGCGCGCACCGTGCGTCGCTTCGTCGAGAAGCCGCGGGCGGCGCGCGCGGCCCTGTTGCGGCAGCGGGGGGCATTATGGAATACCGGGCTATTCGCCTGGGGGGTGGCGCGCTTTCTAGGCGAAGCCGGCGCGTACGCCCGCGAGCTCAAATCGGGGTGGCCCGCGCTCGCCGCGGGCGACATTCCCGGATTCTTCGGTGCGGTACGGCCGGCGGCGGTGGACGTCGCGGTACTCGAGCGGACCAAGCGGTTGGCCGTCGTCGCCGGCGGATTCCGCTGGGACGACATCGGCTCCTGGGATGCGCTGCTGCGCATCCGGCGCACCGATGCACGCGGCAACGTGATCGTCGGCCATGTGACGGTGGGCGAGGACGTCAAGCGATCGGTCATCTGGTCGGAGAGCGAGCACCTCGCCGTCACCGGAGTCGAGGACATGGTGGTCGTGCGGGCCAACGGGCACACCCTGGTCATGCCGACCGGCCGCGCCGATCGACTGAAACAGCTCGTGCAAGACCTGTGACCCACGCCCTCTACCTGCTGGACCCGGAGGCAACGCCCGCCTGGGCGCCGTTCGCCGGGGCCCGTCCGTTGTCGGAGCTGCGCGCGGGCGCGTACCTCGTGCGCGAACGATGGGAGCGCTTCCTCGGCGCGGAGACCCGCGAGATCTTCGCCCTGCCCCACCTCGCCGGATTCATCGAGCCGGGGGTGCCATCCGTGACGGACCGGCACCCCGTCACCGGGCCGGCGCTCATCGGATCGTCCACCTTCGTCCCGCTGGGCGCCGCGCCGGCGTTTCCTGCGGGCGCGTTCCGGCTCACCTGCGACGGGGTCACGGTGGGCTGGGGCGTGGGCGCCGGGATGACCTGGGAGGGGCCGCAGCAAGGCGCCTCGGGCGTCGACGTGCGCGGCGTGGTGCTGCGCGGCGTGTACGATCTGGTGCGCACGCTGCCTCACCTGCTCGGAGAGGACGCGGCCGCGCGCTGCGGCGACGGTGATCCCGTGCCCCGAGGCAGCACCGTGTTGGGCGACCCGGCCGCGGTGTGGCTGCGCGGGGCCGCGGTCGAGCCGGGCGTGGTGTTCGACGCGCGCGCGGGCGCGATCGTGCTCGAGGCCGGCGTCGAGGTCATGGCGGGAACGCGACTCGAAGGACCGCTCTGGGCGGGGCCGAGTACCAGGCTACTCGGCGGCCGGATCGGCGCGTCGGCCTTCGGTCCGCGCTGCACCATCCGGGGGGAAATGACCGCGTGTGTATTCCTCGGGTTCGCCAACAAGGCGCATGACGGGTTCGTCGGCCACTCCGTCGTGGGACGCTGGGCAAACCTGGGCGCCGGCACCATCACGTCCAACCTCAAGAACACCTACGGCCCGGTGCGCCTCCGCGTCGGCAGCGCGACGATCCAGACCGGCCTGACGAACCTCGGCAGCCTCATCGGGGACCACGCCAAGACCGCGACCGGGACGCTGCTCGACACCGGCACCGTGGTCGGGACGGGCGCCAATGTGTTCGATACCGTGCGGCCCCCGAAGTACGTCGCACCGTTCGCCTGGGGAGGAACGGCGACGACGCGGGTCACCCGGGAGGGGTTTCTTACCGTCGCCGGGCGCGTACTCCCGCGCCGCGACGTGGCGGTGGACCCGCCGACCAGCGCCGCTCTTGGACGTGTGTACGACTGGGCCACCCGCTGAGGGGCCCGCCGCAGTTGCCGCCCTGCCATATGCTGCACAGATTGGACAAGATTCAGAATTCCTAACCCTGTGACCAAGACGGAACGGTATCGCCGCGTCAGCAAGTTCGAATTGCACGACCTCATCGGCGAAGGTGCGATGGGAGTCGTGTGGAAGGCATACGACACAGTCATCCGCCGTTACGTCGCACTAAAGCTTCTCCCCACCCCTGTCGGCAAGACGACTGACGCGCGGGAGCGCTTCCTCCGCGAAGCGCGCGCTGCCGGCGTGCTCCAGCATCCCAACCTCGTCACGCTGTACGACCTGGGCGAAGCCGAAGGCCAGCTCTACATCGCCATGGAGCTGGTAGAGGGACGCGACCTGAGTGACATGATCTCCAGCATGGAGCCGCTGGACCTGGAGCGCAAACTCGACATGGTGATCGAAGTGCTCGAGGGGCTCACCTACGCGCACGAACGCGGCGTCATTCACCGCGATATCAAGCCGTCCAACGTGCGCATCGCCGCCGATGGACGGGTGAAGATCATGGACTTCGGCATCGCGCGGCTGCAGTCGGCCGATGCAACGGGCTCGGGCGCGATCGTGGGCACGCCGAACTACATGGCGCCTGAACAGGTGACCAACGGACCGATCACGGCCGCCACCGATTTGTTCTCCGTGGGATGCCTGCTGTACGAGCTGCTGACCTACCACAAGCCGTTCGAGGGGGACACGGTGCATGGCGTGCTCTACCAGGTGTTGACGACCGAGCCGAAACCGCTCCGCACCATGGCGCCGTCGATCCCGGCAGCGCTCGAGCGCGTGGTCTCCAAGGCGCTCAGCAAAGTGCCGGAGGATCGGTACCACAGCGCCCGCCAGATGCAGCAGGTGCTGCTCGGAATTCGCTCCGCCTTGTCGGGCGCGACGGATGCGACGCAGCGCCTGAACCCGCGCTGGATGCCGCTCCCCGCGCCCGTGCTGCGACTCGTCACGCGCACGCCGCCGCGGTGGCGGGTCGCTGCCGTTTCCGGTCTGGTGGTGGGCGTCGTGGGACTGATCTACCTGTCACAGAAGACGGCACAGCCCGCGGTACCCGCGCCGCTCCCACCCGCCCCGGCCGCGGACCCCGTGGTCCAGCCAGCGCCCGTCGCTCCGACCACGCTGAACGAGCTGGTGGGCGCGCCTCTGCCCGAAGGCCTGAGCGGCACGCTCGTCGCGTTGCGCGACTCCGCACTCAAAGCGCGGCAGCGCAGCGAACGCGTCGGCGCCATCAAGAACAACGTGCCCGCCGGGGTGTTGGCGGAAACCATGCTCCTGACCGCCGAACAGGGGATCCGCAGTGGCGACCACAGCCGTGCATCCGGCGCCTATCTCAGCGCCGTGGCCCAGTACCGCAAGGCGCGAGCGGAGGTCGAACGGCTCCGCAAGGAGGCGGAGCTGGCGATCGCGCGCGCGACGCCGGTGGTCAAAGGCCTCGCCACGCCGCTCGACGCGGCGACCCGCGCCGCCACGTCGCTTGCGCGGGCGGAATCGCTCTATGCCGAGATGGACTATCCGCTCGCGGCGTCCGCCGCCCAGGACGCGGAGCGCGTCGGGGTTGCCGCCGGTGTCGCACCCCCAAGCCCGCAGCCGGACGCCCCGCACGCCGCGATCGGCGTGCTGCTCCTCGACCTCGCGCGCGCCGTGGGCAGCGAGCGCGTGACCAACCTGAAGCAGTTGTTTCCTTCGATGACCGAGCGGGATGCGGCGAGCTGGCGGAGTTTCTTCCGGCGGGCGTCGAAGCTCGAAGCCACCTTCGCGACCGACACGATCCGCGTGCAGGGGAGCAATGCCGGCGCGACGGTGCGCGCCGAGTACCGGTTCTTGCCGGCGGCGGGCGGCGCTCAGCGGGAAGAGCGTGCGTCCCTGGAGATGCGGTTCATCAAGACGCCCATCGGCTGGCGCGTCGCGAGCGTACGGGAGATGAAGAGCTAGGGGCGCATCACCAGGCGCGCGCGGTATCGGGCGGTGCTTCCGGAATGGTCAGGGTGTCGGGCCGCGCGCTGGCCGGTCCCACGCGACGCAGCGTCGCCGGTTTCTTGAGGTCGCCCCCCGAGATCGTCAGTTTGTCCTGTTTGACCGCGTAGGCGTACACCATCCACACGCCGTCC
This sequence comes from uncultured Gemmatimonadales bacterium, assembly GCA_963844035.1. Classification (GTDB taxonomy): domain Bacteria; phylum Gemmatimonadota; class Gemmatimonadetes; order Gemmatimonadales; family GWC2-71-9; genus AG25. The sequence continues at coordinate 193,923 of CAWJMT010000003.1, read as the reverse complement.
CCCAGCGTCAGCCACAGGCTGTCCCCGACCACCCGCCAGCGCGCCACCTGGTCGCCGAACTGCGCCGAGCTGTCGGCGCGGACACTGATGTGCCGGATGCCGTCGTCGGTTTTCGCCTGCCAATCCCCTTCGAGACGGACGCGGCCGGGCTTGACCGTGGTCTGGGCCACCAGGCCACCGGTAAGCGATAAGAAGCAGATGATCCAGAACGACCAACGCGCCACGGTTTCCTCCCGAGCTTGTTACCCCAGTCGCACAACATAGTCACCCCGCGAAGGGGGGCTCACGCCGGGGGTACCGGTGCCGGGGAAGGAGGAGACGGCTCCTGCGCCCCCTCTAAGGGCGCATTCTCGTCGCGCATGACTGCCAACTGCGGTTCCCGCTCCCGCATCATTCGCGTAAAGGCGGAGACGATCTCGGCATCGAACTCCAAGCCGCTCCGCCCTTCGAGATACGCCACGGTGCGCTCCTGCGGCCAGGCATCGCGGTACGGGCGCGTGGTCCTCAGGGCGTCGTATACATCGCACACGTGCACCAGCTTGCTCCCGAAATGGCAGTCCCGCCGGAATCGCATCGCGGGGTACCCGTCGCCGTTCAGCATGATGTGATGCTCGTACGCCACCACCGCCGCAAGGTCGAGCCGCTCCGCGGCGCCGAGGATGATGCGGGCGCCGTCGGAGGGATGCTGGTTCATCAGCTGCCGCTCCTGTTCCGTGAACCGGCCAGGCTTGGTGAGCACGTCGAGGGGGATACGGATCTTCCCGAGATCGTGTAACAATCCGGCGATTCCGAACGCCCGCGTATCCTTCGCGCCCAACCCGAGGAATTCGCTCAAGGCCATCGCGAGCACGGATACGTTGAGCGAATGGGTGGTCGTGTACTGATCGAACTCCTTCAGCTGCAGCAGCGGGATCATGAGCTGGCGTCCGGAGTGCATGGCGACCGACAACGAGCGCACGACGGCCTCGGCCTCGGCGAGTGGCAGCAATCCGGTGGCCTTCACCTCGTGATGCATCCAGCGCATCGTGTCGGTTTCTTCCGCGAGGGAGTAGCTGATCGTGGCGGTCTGGAGCGGCTGCTGCTGCTCGGACTCGGTATCCCCCCGCACACCGACCGCCCCGTAGCGGATACTCGACCGCCGCATCTGGTTCTGCTCGGACGTATCGATGGCCGACAGCGTCAGGCGGGCCAGGAGCTCGTCGAGAAACCCCTCGAACTCCTCGCGTCCCACGTTGTCGGCGAACTCGAGACGCTGAATCCCGGCCTGCGCCAGGCGCTGCGACCAGTCCCACGCCCGGAGATCGCGGAGCGGGAGGCGGCCGAACACGATCTCGTCGCCCAAAAACGTGAACAGCGGATGGGGCGTGTCCGCCTGCAGATCCTGCAGCTCGCGATACGCCAGGTCGATCGCGCGCTCGCGCGCGGGATGGCCCTCGGCGTAGAGGGTCATGGTGGCGAGCGCCTGGGCAAACGCCGTCAGGAATTCAGCCGGTTCACTCATGAGCGCTCGGAGGCGGTGTGCGAGGGGAGGTGATCGCCGAGCGGATATCCGGGTCCGACGACGCGCCGGCGCGGGCCAGCACGCGCCGCGCCGCCGGGTTGGTGGCCCAACCGGCCGCGAGGGCCCGCAATGCGGCGATGAGCATGGGAGACTTGGGCGGCAATTTCTCCCGGCCGAGCAGCGTCCGCCCACCGTGTGTGAGGTCGAGGAGCGCGTCGCGCGCCGACGGCGCTTTTGATCCCCCCAAGGCACGAATCGCGAGCACGCGCAGATCGATCGGCGCCGTGCCGTCTGCCGCCCAGCGCGCCACGTGCGGGACCACCGACCCCGGACAGCCCTGGTGCACCGTGGTAAGCGCCAGGCGCACCACCTTTTGATCGGCATCCTGCAGGGCCGTAATGAGCGCGCTGTCGTGTTCCGCAGGCCGCTTGACCTGCAGCTTTAACGCCTGCAACCGCACGCGCGCGTCGGCATGCAGGAGCCACGGGGTGGGATCGAAGGTCGGAGGCAAGTCTCCAAGCTCCTCGAGCAACGCCAGCAAATTGCGCGTGACGTACCAACGCTCGTCCTGCAGGCGGCCGATGACCAGGGGCGATATTGCCGGCCCGAGGCGCACCAGCAGGCCGAGGAAGCCCCGGCGCGCGCCGCGCGACTCGGCGATCGCCAACGCCTCGAGCAGGGGCTCGCCCGCGCCAGGACCGACCCGCGATACCAAACGGTCAAGCGTCTTGAAGTCCGGCGGCTCCTGCGTTGCCAGGAGGCGCACGACGCCGGGCGTCGCCACGCGCTCCCACATGCGGTCGGCGGCCATGCTCGTCGTCGGCATCTCCTCCAGGACTTCGAGCAGGCGCAACACGCGCCCTTCCTCCACGACCCGGTCTACCGCTTCGAGCACGGGGGCGGCGTCGATATCGAGCTCGAGACCCATGGCCGCGATCCGCTCGGGCTCCGTCGGGTAGGCCTCCTCGGCGGGCACCGCGAAGAGGGGCGTGGCCTTCGCCATGCGCTGCAAGGCCGCACCGTAGGCACCGGGATTGGGGTCCTTGAGGCTCCACCCCTCGAGCAGCTGGCGCACCTGCTGCCGCAGGGCGGCGTCAGCCTGGGGACGCGCTTCGATCGAGCCCGCTTCGGCGTGAGCGGCAAACTTCGAGAGCATGCGCACGAGCGCATGGGAAATGGTCTGGTTGGAGGTGGTGGCCGCCGCCTGCACGATCTCGAGCACGGCATCAAGCGCCATCCCGTCGGTCGCATCGGCCACGAATTTGTGCCGCTGCGCAAAGTCGCCGCCCATCGCCACCAGCCGCTGCAGCGTCTGGGGCTTCAGGCCGCGCACCAGACGCGACATCCGGCGCCGCAGCGCGACCGCTTCATTGCTCCCCGCCGCCTTGAGCTCTTCGGCGATTTGCAGCATGTACCCGACGATGGCCTGATCGTACGCGCCGGCGGAATGCGGGACGCGCTCGTCGATCGCCCGCGCAATCACCGCGGGGTCGTTGGACGCAGGAGCCTCATCGCTCCCTTCGGTGGCGAGGGCCGCGCGGGCGAGTCCCACCCACAGTTGGGCGGCGCGGTTCCGCGTGGTGCCGGTGGCCACGTCCGCTGCCGGGGCCTCGTCGACGAGCTCGAGCCGTTCGTAGGTCAACGGATGAAGGCGCACGTGCTCCCAGCGACGCAGTGCCTCGAGCGGCCCCAGGCCAAGCGGCTGTCCGGTTCGATCCGCTTCCATGGCGAGCGTGCGCAGCGCATCGCGCACCTCGGCGACCCCCACGCCCCGGCTGAACGTCACCGCGCCGAGATGGTGGCGGTGCAACCGGTCAGCCAGCTCGCGCAGCACCGGATGCTTGGGATCGGTGGCGACCCCTTCGATCACCAGCTGGTTGCGCGCGACGCCTAGTGCCAGGGTGGTGCGGTCGGTGAGCAGGAGTTCGGCGCGGTCGACCACCGCCCCCGCGGCCGGATCGAGAGACGGATGATCCGGTGGGTAGAGCGCGTGCTTGTGGAGCGCGATGGAAAGTTCGATGAGAAAATCCGCGAGATCGCGCGACAGCGCCGCGCGCTCGGGACGATTGGGTGGCGAAGGGGGAACGGCCACGGGGGAAAGCTAATGCTTATGCACCAAAAGAAGGCGCCCCGGGAGCAATCCCGGGGCGCGCCTCAACCTGTCTGTGCGTCTGTCTGTGCGTCTATGCGTCTAGTCCTAGTACATGCCACCCATGCCGCCGCCACCGCCGGGCATCGGCGGAGCCTTGTCCTTCTCCTTCTTCTCCACGACGACGCACTCGGTCGTCAGGAGCAGTCCCGCGATCGACGCGGCGTTCTGCAGGGCCGTCCGGGTGACCTTCGTGGGGTCGATGACGCCGGCCGCCACCAGGTCCTCGAACGTGTCGTTCTGGGCGTTGTAGCCGAAGTTCTTATCCTTCGACTCCTTGACCTTCCCGACGATGATCGAGCCTTCCGCACCCGCGTTCTGGGCAATCATCCGGATCGGCTCTTCCAGCGCCCGCCGCACGATGTCGATACCGATCTTCTCGTCCTCGGTGGTCCCCTTCACCTTGTCCAGGACCCGCTGGCACCACAGCAGCGCGACCCCGCCGCCCGGGACGATGCCTTCCTCGACCGCGGCGCGCGTAGCGTGCAGCGCATCCTCCACGCGGGCCTTCTTCTCCTTCATTTCGGTCTCGGTGGCTGCGCCCACGTGCACGACCGCCACGCCCCCGGCGAGCTTCGCCAGGCGCTCCTGCAGCTTCTCGCGGTCATAGTCGGACGTGGACTTTTCGACTGCGGCCTTGATCTCATTGATCCGGCCCTGGATGTCGTTCTGCTTGCCCTTGCCATCCACGACGGTCGTGTTGTCCTTGTCGATCACCACGCGCTTGGCATGACCCAGGTCGCTCAGGACCGCGTTCTCGAGCTTGAAGCCGACTTCCTCCGAGATCACCTGTCCACCGCTCAGGACGGCGATGTCGCGCAACAGATCCTTGCGACGATCCCCGAAGCCCGGCGCTTTGACGCCGCACACCTTGAGCGTGCCGCGCAGCTTGTTGACCACCAGCGTCGCGAGCGCCTCACCCTCGATATCCTCGGCGATGATCAGCAGGGGCCGACCCGCCTGTGCGACCTTCTCGAGCACGGGCAGCAGGTCCTTCATCGAGGAGATCTTCTTGTCGTGAATCAGGATGTGCGCATCTTCGAGCACGCACTCCATCTTCTCCGGATCGGTGACGAAGTACGGCGACAGATAGCCGCGATCGAACTGCATCCCGTCCACCGTCTCGTATGTGGTCTCGAGACCCTTCGCCTCTTCGACCGTGATGACGCCGTCCTTGCCGACCTTCTCCATCGCGTCGGCGATGATCTTGCCGATCTCGCTGTCGTTGTTTGCGGAGATCGTGCCGACCTGCGCGATCTCTTTGCGGCCAGCCGTCGGTACCGAGATCTTCTTCAGCTCGTCCACCACCGCGTCCACCGCCCGCTCGATGCCCCGCTTGAGGGACATCGGGCTCACACCCGCCGTGACCGACTTCAGGCCCTCACGAAAGATGGCCTGCGCCAGCACAGTCGCCGTGGTCGTCCCGTCGCCCGCCAGATCCGAGGTCTTGGTCGCCACCTCTTTGACCATCTGGGCGCCCATGTTCTCGATCGGGTCTTCGAGCTCGATTTCCTTGGCGACCGTGACCCCGTCCTTCGTCACGGTGGGGCTGCCGAATTTCTTGTCGATGACGACGTTCCGGCCCTTGGGGCCAAGCGTCACCTTCACTGCCTCTGCCAGTTGGTCCACGCCCCGCTTCAACCGGGCGCGGGCCTCGGTATTGAACTCCAGTTGCTTCGCAGCCATCTGTTCCTCCCTAAGCCTTAAGCGAGTTTCGCAATGACATCGGATTCCTTGATCAGAATGATCTCGTCCCCACCCAGCTCGACCTGCGTGCCGCTGTACTTCCCGTACACGACCCGGTCTCCCACCTTCAACTCCATCGGGACGACGTCACCCTTCTCCCGCCTGCCCGGCCCGACCGCGATCACCTCACCCTGAATCGGCTTCTCCTTCGCCGTGTCGGGGATGTAGAGACCACCCTTCATCGTCTCGGTCTCCTCGAGGGGCTTGATCGCCACCCGGTCAGCCAGCGGGTAAACCTTGAGCTTTGCCTTGCTTGCAGTTGCCGTTGCCATAATCCCAGCCTCCAGCTCGGTGCGTTGGCGTAACCCATTGTATCTATTGGTACTAGCACTCTCATGGCGAGAGTGCTAAGGCGGGAATTTGTCCAGCGGTACAACCGAAGTCAAGGGGGCGAGTCGGGACCCCGCCGCAAGTGCGCCGCGAAAGAATCGGCCACGCTCAGCGCGCGGGCGGCCGTGGTATTACCGAGGGAATCGAGCGGCGCGGAAACGGCCGCCACGATGGTGCCGCTGCGCGTGTCGGCCATGCGAGCATGGAGCCAGACGATGGGCGGCGCGTCGCCAACCTCCCGGAACTCGAACGTGACGAGGGCCGCCGTGGGGGGACTCCCCCCGCTGACGTGGCGCTTTACGCTGAAGCCCTCGCTTCGAAAGCGCGCGGGCCAGGTCGTCGCTGAGCGAGTCGTGGGACTCGATTACCACGCGGTAGCCGCGCAGCGACGACTGGTTCCCGCCCGCGCCCGGCAAGCACGCCGCGGCGAGGAGGCATGGGATCGCCGCGATGCACCGCCCGCGACTCACGGAATCACCCGGCGTGCTCCGACCCAGCGGGTGACCCAATAGCCGCCCTCCGGGTCGCGCGGATCGAGCCGCGAGAGCTTGACGCCGTTGGACGCACTGTGAATGAACTTTTCCTCGCCGACGTACATCCCCACATGCGTCACACCCGCGCCTGGGCTGCTCGAGAACAACAGGATGTCGCCCGGCCGCAGGGCTTCCACCACCGGGGCGACTTCGGCTCCCGCCGTGGCCTGATCCCGGCTGCGGCGCGGCAAGCGAATCCCGTGGACCCCATACGCGTACTGGATCAATCCCGAGCAGTCGAACCCGTTCTCCGCTGTCCCGCCCCAGCTGTACGGGGTCCCAATGGCGGCAATTGCCGTCTGCACCACGTCGGCGGCGTTGCCGGCGATTGTCGCCGGCGGCTCGATGGGCGGCGGGCGTGGGGCGCCGCAGCGGCGGAGCTCCCCTTGCCTCCCCCGCCCTTGCCGAATCCGATCGAAACGCCGATCGCGGCGCTGAGGCCGTTCCGCGCACTCGGCCCGGCACGCCAGAACCCCAGCGAGCCTCGGGCCTCGATGCGATAGCGGGTTTCCAGTCCGAGCGCGAACCCGGGCACCGGCTGCCATTCGGCGCCGCCGCCCAGGCTCCACAGCGCGCCCACCTCGTCGCTCGACGTGTCGGTCGACAGTCCGAGGGCGACGCCGGCCAGGGCGTACGCCTCCAGGCTGCGGCGGCGGCGCAGCGCCTGGATCTCGTACCCGGCTCCGTAGAACGCACGGCGGCGTCCCAGCGTGTCGCTCACCAGCGCGGTCACGCCGATCCCGTGGGTGAACACACCGCCGAGCCGGGTGGTGGTGCGGAGCTCGTAGGTCACTGCGGGATTGTCGCCATCCCAGCGCCCGAGGTGAAACTCGATCTGTCGCCCCTGCGCGCTGAGCACGGCGGGGAGCAGACCCAGGAATCCAAATCGCAGCAACTCAGTCGGCCGCGGCAACCGCCTCCTCTTCCGAGGCGCGCGCAGCCATGAGGTGGGACAGGAGGTGAGGGACGCGGCGCATGAATCGCACCCAGAACGCCAGAGTGATAAGCCCCGAGAGCGCGGCGGCCGCCCCCGCCACCGCCAGCATCGTGGCGGGGTGCGAGAACCGCAACGCCACGAGGGCGCCCGCCCACAACCCCATATACGAAGCTCCCCACGCCAGGATCGGCGTGAGGAGCCAACCGCACACAACGAGCAAGTGGGCCAGCCAGCGGGGCACGCGCCCCTCCCGCTAGGCCTTGCGGGCGAGAGCGACGACGACCAGCACTGGGAGCGTCACCGCAAAGCCAAGCCCGGCAGTTACCGGCAGCGTCGCATCGAACCCCGCGAGCGTCGCTGCCACGCCCACCACGACCGCACCGATCAGTACGGGCGCCGCGGTGCGTGCCAACCCGGCGCCTTCGGGCGCCCGGGCCACGAGCGTACCGCCCATCCACGCGAGGAAGGTTCCGAACATCCACCAGATCGGGAGATACCACCACGTGCTGCCGCCACCGATCGCGTCCCAGGTCCAGGGGTAGGCCTTGAACGGCCGGAGCAATACGATGTCCACGACCGTAAAGATGATGGCCCCCCAGAGTCCCATTCCGGCGGCACCGGCGATGCCCTCCACCGTGCGCGCGGCGCACCAGCGGCCAGGCAGGAAGGTGACGGCAGTGCCGGCCGCCAGCACGAGGAGCGCTTCCAGGCCGACACGGGCGCCGCCGGCGGGAACGTGTCTCGAGACCCAGAGGTACAGCACGACCGCGACGGCCGTGGCGAGTCCGATCTTCGTCCCGTTGGTGAGTAGGTGGCGGACGTCGGTCCGATCCATCGTTGTCGGCGCCAAGGTGGCTGACATGTCTACCGCGCTCCAGGTACGGGGGTGGGAGAAAATCTAAGCCGACTTAGCGGGCGAACACCAGCAGCACCACGAGGTCAGTCAGCGCCCAGGCCCCGAGCGCCTGGTACATACCCCGTTGGTGCCGGTCCGGCGTCCAGCCGGTATGGCCACGATACCAGGGCACGAGCACGGCCAGCCAGGCGGCCAGCGCTATGGCGAACGCGCCCGCCCACGGTCCCGGGCGGAGCGCCGCGACGGCCCATCCAAACAGCCCGAACGCTCCGAGCGTGCAGACGATGGCGACGACGAGACTGGCGCGCATGCCGAGGATCAACGCCAGCGTGCGGTCGCCACGCCGCCGATCCTCGTCGAACTGATACAGCTGCGTGAGCGGATAGAGTCCCGCAAACAGCGGACAGAACGCGCCGAGGATCAGCGCGTGCCCAAAATCGAGCGGCCGCGCGGTCGCCGCCCACCCGGCGAATGGGGTGAGCGTTCCGAAGCCCCACATGTTGATCACCCAGTCGGCGCCCGCGACCGCCTTCAATCGAAACGGCGGCACCGAATAGAGCACCGACATCACCGCGCAGATCGCGTAGCAGGCCTGGTAGGCCACGGGGAGCGTGACCGCAAGCAGCTGTCCGCCCGCGAGCAGCGCCACGCTGAACGCCAGCAGGTGGCGCGGGATGGGAGGGGGCGCGTTCAGGTAGCCGATGTCCCCTTCGTCGCGGTCGAACACGGAGTTGATCGCCAGTGTCCCGCCGTTCAAGCACACCACCCAGAGCACCAGCGCCCACACCGCCTGCGAGAGCGACGCACCACGCGCCGCGCCCCCGATCCCGACCGCGAGCACGTACCCCAGGGCCGTATGCGCCACCATGATCGGCCACTCGGCCGGGCGCATATGCAGGAGATAGGAGAACGCGTCGCCCGGGAGCAGCCGGTACCCCCAGCGCCGCCACTCGTTGAGGGTCCGGGAGTCGCCTACCACTTGAGCCCGAGCGCCGCGGCCGCGATCCGGAGGCCGGTGAGTGTGAGATCGGGATTGACGGACTCGATTTCACGCGCCAGCGGCGCCACGAGGCTCGCGAGACCGCCGGTCGCGATCACTTGCGGGACGTTGCCGTTCGGCCACTCGGCCTTGATCCGCCGCACGATTCCGTCCACCGCGTCCGCCGTGCCGAGCAGCACGCCCGCGCGGATTGCCTCCTCGGTGCGGCGTCCGATCACGTGCGCGGGCGGGATCAGCTCCGTGGCCGGCAGCTTGGCGGTGTTGCGGATGAGGGCGTCCGAGGCCGTGCGAATCCCGGGCATGATCACCCCGCCCAGGAAGCGGCCGTCGTGCGTGATGCAATCGAACGTGGTCGCGGTGCCGAAGTCGACGACGATGGTGTCGCGACGGAACAGCTGCGACGCGGCCAGCGTGTTGAGGATGCGGTCCGCCCCGACCTGAAGCGGCTCGTCAACGTCCAGCGTGATCGGCAGCGTCACGCTGCCGTCCACCACCACGGGGCGGATCGTCGTCGCCCGCTCCACGGCCTCGCACAGCCCCCGCGTGACCGGTGGAACCACGGAGGCCACGATCGCGGCACGGACTTCCTGCGTCGAGCGTCCCGCCTGCAACAGGTAGGAGGTCAGTGTCGCCGCCCACTCGTCGGGGGTCCGCGACGGCGTCGTGGTCAGGCGCCAGTGCGACTCCAGGCTGTCGCCGCGGAACAGCCCGACCTTGGTCTCGGTGTTGTTGATGTTGATCGCGAGCAGCATGGGGGCGTAAGTATAGCGAAATTACATCAGCTCGACGTGACCCTCCCGCACGGACACGGTGTCCGCGCCCAGGTCCACAAGCAGTGCTCCGTCGGGGGTCAGGCCGCCGGCCCGTCCGGCCGCGGGCGCGCGCAGCTCGCGTCCCCTCAGCCAGTCCCGCTCGGCAAAGGCCCGGCACTCGCCCTCCGTAAGCGTCGGTCGCCCGGCGGCCACCGCGGCGAGCGCGGGCACCAGTCGATCGAGCACATCGATGCGCCGCAGCGCCGCGTCGAACTCGGCGAGCGCCACCGCGCGCGCCTGCCAGCTCGGGGGGAATCTCATTGCTCACGTTGACCCCGACGCCGAGCGCGAGCCACTCCGGTGCCTCGCCCTGCCAACGCGTCTCGCACAGTACGCCGGCGACCTTGCGGTCGGCGAGCAGCACGTCGTTGGGCCACTTCAGCTGCGCGGCGGGCGTGCCGAGCAGCTCATCGACCGCGTCTGCCACCACGAGGCCGGCGCGTACCGAGAACGCCCCCAACGCCACGTGCCCGGGCCGCAGCACCATGCCCAGCCAGACGCCTCCCGCGGGAGACCGCCAAGTGCGGCCGTCCCTGCCCCGGCCCTCCGTTTGCTCTTCGGCGATGACCGCGGTCCCGTGTGGCGGCGCCCCGTGCCGCCAGATCGTGGACCACGTCGAGGCTCGAGGTCAGCGAATGAAAGACGGCGGCATGGGGCACCCCCCAACGCCGCGCCAGCGTGCTCGCCGGTATGCCATCGAGGGTCACCCGCGCCACAGGCCGTACACGATCGTCAAGAGACCAATCGCCCAGTTGTACGGCGCGAATGCGTAGAAGCGACCCTGTCTGACCAGCGCCACCAGGAAGCGAATCGACCAGAGCCCCGCGGCGAACGCGATGACGAAACTCACCGCCAGCGGCACCGCGCCCACCGCCGTCACGCCCGAGGTGATGTGGCGGCTTTCGAGCAGCGCTGCGCCGGCGATCACCGGTACGGTGAGAAGAAAGCTGAACTCGGCAGCCGCCGCCGGACTGAGCCCGCACCACAGCCCGGCCGCCACCGTGGAGCCGGAACGCGAAACGCCGCGGAATGCCGCCGACACCGCCTGCGCGCACCCGACGCCGATCGCCGCCGCCACCGTCGGCTCGGGGCGTTCGCCCGCCCGTCGCCGGGTGGACCAATTCACCATCCCTGTGACCAGGAACCCAAGCCCAATCGGGACGAGCGACGCCCTGGCGATGCTCTCGTGGAACAGCACTCCGACGATGCCCGCGGGAAGCGTACCGAGGAACAGCAGGCCGGTCATCTTCAGGTCCTGGGCGCGCAGTGTCAACACTCCCCGCACTATTCCCCACAGGCGCCTCCCGTACATCACGAGGACCGCGGCGAGTGTCGCCACATGCAGAGCCACCTCAACGAACACCCCTGGGGTGTGAACCCCCGTCACTACTTCCAACACGAGCAGGTGTCCCGACGACGACACCGGCAGGAACTCCGTCAGTCCCTGTACAAGTCCGAGGACGATCGCCTTGCCAGAGCGTCACGTGACCCGCCCCGCAACCAGCGCGATCGCGCCGACGAACATCGCGCCCTTGAGGAGCGCATTGACCCCATTGATCCGTCCGACAATCAGGCGGGCGGCGCTGACGAGCACGGCGAGTTCCACGAACAGTGCGATGAGGAAAAAGGCTCCCCCGAATCCGACGCGCGCCGGCAGGATGAAACTGACTGGAATGAACGAGAGCGCCACGCCCGTCGCCACGATGGTGAGGGTCCGCCGGTCGGCCGCATGGTCCGGGGATTCCGTTTCGAGGTCGGCAACCATCACCCGGAGGACCTGAAGCCAGGCAGCGAGGATGGAGGGAACGATCCCCGCCGCAGGGCGGCCGACCGCCATCGCGCCGATCGTGAACGGCAGACCCGCGAGCGCGGCAAGCATGACAATGCCCAGAGGTCCGCGCCGCTCATGCAGGCGGAAGTATGCGACAGCCGCCGCCAGCCCCGCCGCCGCGACCGCCGCCCCGGCGAGCAAGGGCGGCATGGCCAATCGTTCCATGGCGATCCACCCACCAGCCAGAACCGCGAGCGCGACGGACAGGACGACCTGAGCGCCCTTACCCACGCAACACCTCCTCATACAGCGCTTCGTACTGCGGCACGATGCGCTCGGTGGCGAAGGTGAGCGCGCGGTCCGCAGCGGCCGCGCGCATGCGCGCGTGGCGTTCCGGATCCGCGAGGATCGCGGTCGCCTCGGCCACCATCGCGTCCACGGCTCCAACGGGGGCGAGAAACCCGGTTTCACCACTCACCACGACCTCGGGCAGGCCGCCGACCGCGGTCGCGATCACCGGCACCCCGCAGGCCATCGCCTCGAGTGCCGCCAGGCCGAACGACTCGGTCTCAGAGGGCAGCAGGAACAGATCGCTCCCGCGCAGCAGCTCGGCCACCTGGTCCACCTTGCCGAGGAAGCGAACATCCCTGCCGAGGGCGAGCCGGTCGGCTTCCTGCTCAGCCGCGTCCCGATCGGGACCGTCGCCCACCAGCACCAGCGTGGCCGGCATCGCGCGGCGTACCCCGGCGAAGATGCGGATCACGTCGATGATGCGTTTCACCGGCCGGAAGTTCGAGACGTGCACCAGGATCTTGTGACCGGCCGGGGCGAGAATGCCGCGGAACGACGTGCCGGTGGACGTGTGGTACTCGAGCGGCGAGACGAAGTTCGGGATGACGCGCACATCACACCCGATGCAGCCAAAGGCCCGATACGTCTCGTCGCGCAGGTAGGACGAGACAGCAGTCACCGCATCCGATTGCTCGATCGAGAACTTCGTAATGGTATAGAACGACGGGTCCTGACCGACGAGCGTGATGTCGGTGCCATGCAGCGTGGTCACGACTTTCAGATCACGCTCGTTCTTGAGCATCTGCTTGGCGAGCCAGGCGGTCGCGGCGTGCGGGATCGCGTAGTGCACGTGCATCAGCTCGAGCCGCTCGCGCAGCGCCACCTCATGCTGTTTGACGGCGAGCGCCAGCGCATAGGGTGAGTGTTCGAACAGGGGATACTCGGCGGTCACCACTTCGTGGAACGTCACCCGCTCCGAGAACCCCCGCAGCCGGAACGGGCTGGCGTAGGCGATGAAATGCACGTCGTGCCCGCGCCGCGCCAGCTCGAGCCCCAGCTCGGTGGCCACGGCGCCGGAACCGCCGTAGGTCGGATAGCAGGTGATGCCGATTCTCACAAGGTCGTCAGCCGTCAGCTTTCAGCCATCAGAGATCAGCGTGATGGCTTGCCAGCGTTCGAAAATGGTCGCCGCCAACGCTGCTGGGCTCTCGGTGGCGTTGAGCATCCACACGTCCTCCTGACCGCTGACGGCTGATGGCTGATTGCGCTTTGGCAGTTGATTTCGAAACCACGTGTCCTGCCGCTTGGCGTAGCGCCGTGTAGCGATGAGGATCGCATCCCGCAGGCCGGCGGGCGGCAACGAGCCACCCAGCATCGCGACCACTTCCCGGTACCCCACCCCATCGAGGCCCGGCGCTGTCGGCGGCCAGGCCGCTGTCGAGCAATCCGCGCACCTCAGCCACGAGCCCGGCGGCGAGCATCTGGTCCACCCGTGCGGCGATCCGTCGCTGCAGCACGTCGCGCGGCAGCGTCAGGTGAATGTACCATGGGCGCATTGCGCCGGTCTCGCGCGCCTCGCGCTGCCACCAGGAGAGCGCCCGCCCCGTCAACAGGGCCACCTCGATGGCGCGGGCGCCGCGCTGCCGTCCGCCTCCCGCGAATCCGCGGTCGAGGCGCGCCGCCCAATGCGCCAGCCGCGCGGCCGGCATCCGGGCCGTCCAGGCGCGCAACGACTCGCGCCGCGCCGGATCGAGGGGCGGCTCCTGAAACAACCCGTCCGCCAACGCGCGCACGTAGAAGCCGGTTCCACCCACCACGACGGGCTCGCGTCCCGCCGCCCGCACCCGGTCGAGCCATCCGGCGGCGTCTCGGGCAAACCGGCCCGCGCTGTAGCGCTCGCCCGGATCGACCACGTCGATCCCGTAGTGCGGCACGGCGGCCTGGACCGCGGGCGAGGGCTTGGCGGTGCCGATGTCGAGGCGGCGATACACCTGGCGCGCATCGGCGGAGATCACCCCGATCGGGCGCAGTGCGGCGAGCGCAACGGCGACAGCCGTCTTCCCCACCCCTGTCGGGCCGACAAGGACCGGGACGAGCGGCAGGTCTGACACGATCAGAGTGCGGAATGCGGATTGCGGAGTGCGGAATGAAACCACACCACCCATTCCGCATTCCGCATTCCCCATTCCGCATTTCACGCTCTCCCAAATCGCCGCTCCAGCTCGTCCCGCGGCAGCTGCACGATGCTCGGGCGTCCATGGACGTCGTGCGCCGGCAGTGTGGCAGTGAGGAGCCGCATCACCAGCTCGCGAGCCTCCTCGGGACCCAGGCGCTGGCCCGCCTTGATCGCCGCACGGCACGCGAAGGTAGCAGCGAACCGCTCCAACCGGTTGGCCCAGCCGCCAAAGCGGCCGCCGGCCAGGTCCGCCACGAGCTCCTGGAGGCAGCGAGCGGCATCGAAACGCGGATGCGGGTTCGGCGCGGTGTGGACCACGACCGTGCGTCCCGAGAACCCCTCGATCTCATATCCTACGCGCAGCAGCAGCTCGCGGTGCTGGTCGATCGCCTCGAGCTCGGGTGCCGTGAAGTCCAGCGTCAGCGGCAACAGCAGCCGCTGGGCCGGGGCCCCGTCGCCCGTGAGCTGCCGCATGACGCCTTCGTACAGCACCCGTTCGTGAGCCGAGTGCTGGTCCACGATCGCCACGCCGGAGTCGCTCTGGAAGAGGAGGTAGGTGTCGAACACCTGAAGCAAAGGCGGTGTCAGGTGTCGGGGGTCGGGTGTCGGGGCATCGCTGGGAAACAGGTCCGGCGCGCCGCCGAGTTCGAGGCCAACGGGACCAGACCAGGGTGGGTTGACCCCGGGGCGGTGCCCCGGGGCTAGCGACACCGCAGCTTCCAACGGCGCCAGCGCGCGTCGCACCGCCTCCTCCACCACCCGCTCGACGAAGTACTTATCCCGGAACCGCACCTCGAGCTTGGTCGGATGCACGTTGACATCGACCGCGTCCCCCGGCAGATCGAGAAACAGGAACAGCGAGGGGCGATCGCCGGGCGCGACCGTCGAGCGGTAGCCCGCTTCGGCGGCGCGCAGGATGAAGGGATCGCGAATCGGGCGCCCCCGCACGAACACGTACCCTTTGCGGCCGGCGGGCTTCGCCTGCGCCGGCCGCTGGGCAAACCCCGTCACCTCGAGCAGTCCCTCGCGATGCTTCACGGGCAGCAGCGAGTCGGCCACCTGGCGTCCCCAGAGGGCGTGCACCCGGTCGATCGGACGCGCCGCCGGGCCGACGTCCAGGAGCACCCGGTCGTCGCTCGTGAGCGAGAACGCGACATCCGGCCGGATGAGCGCCAGCACGGTGACCGCCTCCACCGCCGCCCGGGTCTCGGTGGCCGGCGCGCGCAGAAACTTGCGGCGGGCCGGCGTATTGAAGAACAGGCCGCGTACCACCACGGTCGTGCCCCGCTGGCGCACCACTTCCTCGACCGTCTCGACCTTGCCGCCGGCGACGCTCACGCGCGTGCCGCTGCGACCGTCGGGCGACGTTTCGATTTCGAAGTGCGACACCGACGCGATCGCCGGGAGCGCCTCGCCGCGAAACCCGAAGGTCCCGACGCCGATCAAGTCCGCGGCGACGCGGATCTTGCTCGTGGCGTGGCGGGACAGCGCGAGCTCCGCATCGGCGCGGCTCATCCCCTCGCCGTCGTCGCTCACCCGGATCAAGGTCTTGCCTCCGGTTTCGATCGCCACGCGCACGCTGCGCGCACCCGCATCGAGCGCGTTCTCGACCAGCTCCTTGACCACCGACGACGGCCGCTCCACCACCTCGCCGGCGGCGATCTGGTCGGCGACCTGATTCGGCAACACCGCAATGCGTGGGCTCACAGTCGCACCACGTCCGAGTCGAGGACCCAGCCGTGGACGCCGTCGCGGCGCCGGACCTCGATCCAGCGGCCGTAGCGCCCCACCGCAAGCAGCGCGGCACCCGCGTCCACCGTCGCGTTGGGATTCGCGCTTCCGTATGGGGCCACCCGCACCGCGGTGCCCGGGGCGATGACGATCACGACCGGCCGCCCGCGGCGGGACGCCTCCACCGCGCCGAACACGATCGCGATCGCCGTGAAGCCCGCCAGTGTGATCAGGACGACGCGGCGGCGCCGGGCGATCACGGCCGCCCACAACGCGGCCCAGGCGACGGCCACCGCCAGGACCCATTCACCAGGCGTCGCCGGTCCGACCGCGAGGAGGGGATCGCTGGCGGCGTCGGGAGGTGAGAGAAACTCGCGGGCACGCAACACCACACGGTCGCGCGGCGCGAGACGGGCGGCCCGGGTCCAGGCCGCTACGGCCTTGCCATCGGCCCCCGCGCGATACAGCGTCGCGCCGAGGTTGTACCAGTGGGCCGCGACGAACGGGTGCGCGGCGGCCCGCGCCGCAAACGAGTCAGCCGCGGCGCGCAGCGCCCCCGCCTCATACAGTGCCTCGGGAGCGGCCGTCTGTGCTGCGCCAACCCGCGGAGCCAGCAACACCGCGCACACCAGCACGGCCATTACGCGCCGCCGGCGCGCACCGCCGGGATCCGCCCCGAGCACGCGCAGGACCTTCTCCAGCTCGGCGGCCAGCTCTTCCGCGTCCCCCAAGCCGAGCGGACCGTAGCGTGCCGCGCGCACGCGGTCGCGCAGCCGCATGACGTGATCGGAGATGGCGCTGTCAATGCCCGCAGCGCGCAGGGCCCGCGCCAACCCGTCCCCATCGCGCGCCGCCCGGTCCGAGACGTAGCTCGCGAGCAGCGTGTGAAAGTCGCGCTCGAGACGCCCCAGCGTGGTGAGCGTCGGCCGTTTCGCGTCCGCGTCGCTCGTGGCCGCTGCGCGGCGCCGGACCCACCACGCGAGGAACGGGGGGCACAGCAGCAGCGCGAGCCAACCCCAGAGGCCGACCTCGCGCACCAACCGGTCGGGCCCGGATTCTCCTTCGCGCCGCAACAGCGGCGGTAACGCGCGGGCCGGCCGCGGCTCGGGCGTAGCCAGGACGCTGAGCGTCTGCGGCGCAGCCCGTGCCACCGACGTAACCGGCGGTCGTGACGTTGTAGTACGGATAGCGCAGCTCGGGAAGCACGAAGGTCCCCGGCGAGTCGGCAACGACGAGGTAGCTGAACGTCTTCGTACCCGCCACCAGCCCGCGCTGCGGTTCCAGCCGGCACGTCCGTCTCCGCGGCGTACGTCGCGAAACCCTCGGGGCCACTGCAGCGCGGGCTCGGGCCACAGCGGCACGTTGCCGATACCGGCCACGGTGGCGACCGCGGTCACGGGCTCGTCGGCGCGAGTCACCGCCGGGGTCAGCGAGAGTGTCAGCGCCAGGTCCTGGGCTACGAGTCGCTGGTCGTCCGCCGGCACGCCCCTCCGCCGGCAGCGGCAGGACGATGAGCGTCGTGGAATCGCTGCGCAGCGAATAGCGCTCCTCGCGGCTGAAGATCGAGAACGACACCGGCACGTCGTACGACACGGTGGCCGGCGGGATCGTCAGCCGGCCGGGCTCGAGGGGAAAGACGATCCGATGCGTGACGTACAGGTCCATCCACCGGCTGCCCACCCGCCGCGATGCCACGGATTCGTCCGGCACCTGCTCAGGGTACGCCCACACGCCGGGCGGCGTCGGCAGGGTCAGCTGCGGATGGCCTCGGAGCCGCAACCGCAGCTCGCGCGGGAACCACGCCGCCAGGAGAATGTCGACCTGCCGTCCCACCACCACGCTCTCCGCGCGCACGACCACGCTGAGCGCCACCTGATCGTCGCGCGCCGGCGGAACTGCGGCATCGAGCAGCGCCCGCGCCGGCGGGCTGAGCGACGCCGTGCGGCCGACCGCGGAATCCACGGTCACCTGAATCGGAGCGGTCGCCGCGGCGGCGCGCCCCTGCTGCGCCCGAACCGCCCCGATCACCAGCTGGCCGGCGCGGTCCGCGCGCAGCGTGAGCTGGCGTACCGTGGTTCGCAGCATGTCGCCGCGCGCCCGAGCCGACGGAGACGTCGGTCACTTCGTGCGTCGCGACGATGGCAAACCCCGCGAGTGGCGGCAGCGTGAAGGTGAGCGGCTGCGCCGCGCGCGTGCGCGTGCGCACGGTGAGGACCAGCGCCTCCCCGACCGTGAGCCGCGTGCGGTCCACGCTGGCCGTCACGAGCGGCGGTCCCCCCTGCGCCAAGGCGACCAAAACGAGCGCGAAGATCACCAGTCCTTCACTCCCGGCTCGCCGGCCACCCGGGTGCGCCCCGTGCGATCGCGTCGCGTGCGCAGCTCCTCCTGTCCAATCGACTTGAGAATCTGCTCCGCCTGCGACTTGTTGAGACCGCCGCCCTGGGGCTCCGCTCGAGCCGCCGCCGCGCGGTGACTCACCGCCGCCGCCGCCGACCCCGCCACCCCCGCCGCCACCGCCCGAGGGTGATTGGCCGCCTCCACCGCCACTGCGCCGCCGCACCGCGAGCTCCAGATTCCACTTGGCCGGTCACCTGCTCGGGCTGCAGCAACAACGCTTCGCGGTAGGCGCGCTCCGCTTCGGCCAAGTGCGCGTCGCGATGCACGCTGTCTATGTCCGCCTCGCGCAGCGCGAGCACGCCCAGGTTGTAGAGGGCGCGATACCGCAGGTCGGGAACGAGCGACGCCGCGGCCCGGCTCAGACTCTGACGCGCCCCTTCACGATCACCGGCCGCGAGTGCCGCGGTGCCGGCGTTGTACCAGGCCACGTCGTCCTGTTGGTGCGCCGCAAGCTCCGCCGCGTACGCCCGGCGCGCGCGATCGATCTGGCCGCGGTCCCACGCACGCTGGGCCGCGCTGCGCGGTCGCGTGGAATCCTGGGCCCGCGCGGGGACAGCCGTCACGAGCAGAGCGAGACCGAGCAGCGCCGCGGTCCGGCGCGTCGCCGCCTGGGCGATGAGCAAGCCGACCGCGCCGAGCAGCAGCACCCAGGCCCGCGGCCGCCCCCGCTCAGTCTGCGTCTCACTGGCACGCGCGCGCTTGTAGGAGGCCACGAGGTCGCGCACGGCGCCCGCCTGATCGGGAAGGTCGGCGGCGACCTGCGCGCCCTGCGCCGCGTCGGCGATGGCGCCTAAGATATCGTCGCGGCGGCTCGTCTCGATCTCATTCCCCGATTCGTCCTTCTGGTATCCTCGCAGCACTTTGGCTTCATCCCGCACGGGAATCCGCACCGGTGCGCGCCCGCCTTCCGCCACGAGAATCAGCCGGACGCCGGCCGTGTTCAGCCGCCGCGCCTGCGCCACCACGCCGGGGAGCGAGTCATGCCCCTCGCCGTCGGTAAACACCACGAGCACGCGATCGGCGAGCTCGGTGCCCGCCCGGAGCAGCTCGCCGCCCTGTCGCAGCGCCGCAGCCAGGCCGGTTCCTCCCTGCGAGGCGATGTCGGGGTCCAGGGCGTCCAGGTACAGCAGCAGCGCCGATCCGTCGACCGACAGCGGCGACAGGATATAGCTCGACCCGGCGAACGCCACCAAACCCGAGCCGATCACCGTCCAGGTCCTGAACCAGGCGCCGCGCTTCCCGCGCCGCGCGCCCCAACCGGTTCGGGCTCGCATCCTCCGCGAGCATCGAGCGGGAGATGTCGATCGCGATCGCCAGGTTGAGGCCGCGCGTTTCGGTGACGACCGCCTCGTGCCCCCAGCGAGGCCCCGCCAGCGCGACCGTGGCGAGGCACGCCGCGGCGGCGACCATGCTCGGGCCCGCCCGGCCCGCGTTCCTCGCCAGGGCCGCCGTCTGCTCCGACCAGAGCGCTGCGCGCCGCAGTCGCACGCGCCGCGCCCACGCCGCGCCCAGCCACACGGCCACCGCGACCACCGGGGCCAGCCACAGCACGAAGGGTGCGTCGAAGGTGATCACGGCACCCGCACCGCGAAGGTCGCCGACAGCACGATCTCGAGAGCGAGCACCAGCAGCCCGAGACCCAGCGGCCAGCGAAACGCCTCGTCGAACCGACGGTAGATAACGCGCTGGACGGTGCTCTTCTCGAGCCGGTCGATCTCCCCGAAGATCTGCTTCAGCGACTGCGAGTCGGTGGCGCGGAAGTAGCGCCCTCCGGTCATCGTCGCGATCTCCGTCAACAGCGGCTCGTCGATCTCGACGGGGAGCGACTGATACCGCATCCCCTCCGGCCCCACCCCGGTCGGCACCGGCGCTTCACCCCGCGTGCCGACACCGATCGCATAGATGCGGATGCCGAACGCGGCCGCCGCCTGCGCGGCCGTGCGCGGGTCGACGATGCCGCGGTTGTTCACGCCGTCGGTCAGCAGAATCAGGACCTTGGTCTTCCCCGGCGCGTGGCGCAGCCGATTCGCCGCGGTCGCAATCCCCGTTCCGATCGCCGTGCCGTCCTCGAGCATCCCGATCCGGAGACCCTGCAGCGCGGCCTCGAGAACCGGATAGTCGGTCGTGATCGGGACCTGGGTGAGAGCCTGCGCCGCGAACGCCACCACGCCCGATGCGATCCGAGTTGCGCGCCCGCACGAACTCGATCGCCGTCTGTTTTGCCACGTCGATGCGGTTGGACGGCGCGAAGTCCTCCGCGAGCATGCTGCTGGACACGTCCACACTGAGCACGATCGAAATCCCCTCGGTGCGCACTTCCGCCCGCGCCGCGCCCAGCCGCAGGCCCGCCGCCGCGATGATCCACGCCGCCAGGCAGACGCTGCGCAGCATCAGCGGGAGGCGCGCGACCCACAAGCGATCCCCGGCCCCGGCCGCCGGCCGTAAATCTCCCATGGTCGTCCCGGACAGTCGCGCGAGGCGGCGCGCGCGCAGCCACCACCACGCGGGGATTGCCGCCAGCAACAAGAGAAGAAACGGCCGGGCGAAACTCACGGCGCGAGCTCCCGTGCCAGCGCCCGGGCGCGCTCGGCCAGCACCGCCGCCTCCGCCCCCTGGGCCGACGCGAACCCGACCCGCTCGAGCTGCGTCAGGACCTCGGTGAGCTGGCGGAGGGGGATATCGGGAATCTGTGTGCTTGAGCGCGGCCAGACACTCGGTCGTGCTGAGGGCCACGAACGCATCGGGGTGCGCACGCGCGATCGCCGTTCGCAGGTGGCGCGCGGCGCGGGCCGCCACGGCTTTGGGCTCGCCGGCAGCGAGCCAGCGCGCATCGGGCACTTCACGTTCTAGTGGAACCTGAGGTGGCGGGACGGGAGCGCGCCCTGGGCGGCGACGCCACGCCATCGCTCCCGCAAGCAGCGCCGCCGAGGCCGCGATCGCGAGCAACAGTACGCCGGGGTGCCGACGGCTGGGCCGCAACGGAGCGATGGCCCCGCGCGGCTGCGGCTGCGTCACGCTGTCGGGGATCACACTCCGCACGTCGAACCGAGCCGCACCGCCCGGGAGGGAGTCCGCGCGGCCGTCGGGCGCCAGGCGCCACACAGGAGGCAGGACGATCGTATGCGCGCCGGTAGTCCAGGCGACCACGGGGTACCGAATCAGCCACCCGCCGGGTGTCCACAGCACCGCCGCATCGCCCAGCGATCCGATCGCGTCGCCCTCGTCGAGCTTCCCGGGTCGCACACGCCATCCGGCGGGTAGCGTCACTTCGCGCGCCAACCACACCGTGTCACCCACCGTCGGGCGGGGTGGATCGACGGTCCATTGTCCGGCCGCCGGTCCGGGGAACGCGGCAAATGCCACGACGCTCAGCGCGGCGCCCCACGCCGCGCGGCGCCGCGCGGCCCTCATCGCTTGCGCCTGCGGGCCCGCTCGGCGAACGCCCGGCGCAGGGGAACGGCGTACGGCACGTGCGTCTGGAGCGCCACGCGATCCACGCCCGCCTGGATCAGCTTGCGCGTGCGCTCCTGCAGCTGGCGTTCGGCAGCGACGCGGAACCGCGTGCGAGTGGGTCCGTGACTCGAATCGAGCAGCACACGGCCGCCCGTCTCGGCATCCTGGAGGTCCACCCAGCCGGCGTCCGGCAGGTCGAGCTCGCGCTCGTCGTCCACCGTCACCGCCACCACATCATGGCGCGCGGCCAGCCGCGCGAGCGGCTCCTCCCATCCCTCGGCTCGGAAGTCCGACAACACGGCCACGATCGAGCGGTGCCGCAAGAGGCGCGTGGCGTAGCGCAGGGCCTCCGCCAGGTTGGTCCCGCGGCCACGCGGCGAAAAGGCGAGCAAGTCGCGGATGACCCGGAGCGCGTGCGGCCGCCCTTTGGCGGGGCGCACCACGAATTCCACCGTGTCCGAGAACATCAGCGCGCCGACCCGGTCGTTGTGGCGGGCCGAGGCCAGCGCGAGCACGGCCGCCACCTCGACGGCGAGCGCCGCCTTGGTGGCGCGACGGCCGACGTGCAGCGACCCCGACTGGTCCACGAGCAACAGGAGGGTGAGCTCGCGCTCTTCGACGTAGGTCTTCACGAACGGATGTCCCATCCGCGCGGATACGTTCCAGTCGATGGCGCGGAAGTCGTCGCCGTGCTGGTACTCCCGTACCTCGGCAAACTCGATGCCCTGTCCACGGAACACCGAGCGGTAGTCGCCGGTGAACAGGGAGTTGACGAGGGTGCGGGTGCGAAGCTCGATCCCTTTGACCTGCCGGAGCACGTCGGGGGTGACGGTGCGCCGGCGGGTGCGGGCCGGCGATACGGGGCCACGCCGGCGTTCTTCTCCCGCGTACTTCACGGCACGCGCACGGCCTCGAGAATCTTGGCGATGACGCGGTCGGCGTCCATGTCCTCCGCCTCGGCCTCGAAGGTGAGCAGTACGCGGTGGCGCAGAATATCGAACGCCATCGCCTTCACGTCCTCCGGCACCACGTACGAGCGGCCGCGCAGGTAGGCATGCGCCCGCGACGCCTGCGCCAGGTAGATCGACGCGCGGGGCGACGCACCAAAGGCGATGAGGGGCTTCAACTCCGGAAGTCCGACCGCCTGCGGCTCGCGGGTGGCGCGCACCACATCCACGATGTAGTCGACCACCTTCTGGTCCATAAAGAGCTCGGCGATGGCGCTACGGGCGGCGAGGATGTCCCCCGCTTCGGCGATGCGCTGCACCTCGATCGGGCGTCCGCCCGCCATGCGGGCCACGATCTCCTTCTCGGCATCGCGACTGGGATACCCGACGCGCACCTTGAGCATGAAGCGGTCGAGCTGCGCCTCCGGGAGGGGATACGTCCCTTCCTGCTCGATCGGGTTCTGTGTAGCCAGGACGAGAAACGGCTCGCCCAGAAAAAACGTCTCGCCGCCGAGCGTCACCTGCTTCTCCTGCATCGCCTCGAGCAGCGCCGCCTGGACCTTGGCGGGAGCGCGGTTGATTTCGTCGGCCAGCACGAGGTTGGCGAACAGCGGGCCTTTCTTCGCGTAGAACTCCTGCGAGCGCTGATCGAAGACCATGGTGCCGATCACGTCCGCCGGCAGCAGATCCGGCGTGAACTGGATCCTCGAGAACGAGATCCGGAGCGCCTCCGCCACGGTGCGCACAGCCAGCGTTTTGGCTAGGCCGGGGACGCCCTCGAGCAGGACGTGCCCGCCGGTCAGCAGGCCGATCAGCAGGCGCTCGACCATGACCTCCTGGCCGACCACCCGCTTCGCCACCTCCCGCGTGATCGTGCGCGTGAGCGCCGCGTCGCCAGCCGGAGCCGGGGCCGGGGCCGCCTTTTGTGTCGTCATCGTATTGCCGTCTCGGCCGCGCGTCGCACGGTCGGCTCCTTGTCATGGGTGTACAGCTCCAGCAAGCCCCGCGCTTCGCGCGTGGTGATCCTGGCCAGGCCTTCGATCGCCGCCGCCCGTACCGTTGGACTGCGCCGCTTGAGCATCCCGCCCGGCTCGGCGTACTTCGCCAGGGTTTCCAGCGCGTCCGGTGCCCCCAGCCGACCGATGGCACGAAGCAGGTCCGCGATGACCCCCTCGTCGTCTTCCTGCTCCAGGCGGCGCGCCAGGACGGTCGTCGCGCCGAGGTCACCCGCCACCGCGATCGCCCGCACCGCGGCCGACCGCACACCGACGCTCGGGTCCTTCAGGGCCGGCATGACGGGACGGCTGATCTCCCGTCCGCCGATTTCCGCCAGGCCCGTCACCGCCGCTTCGCGCACGAAATCCGACTCGTGGCGGAGCAACGGGACCAGCAGCGCGATCACCTGCGGCGCGCCGCTCAAGCCCACCAGCTCGGCGGCCGCCGCGGCGACCGTCGGATCGGAATCCGCCAACCGCCCCTGGAGCGGCTCCAACGCGCGATCGCCTGCCCGCCGAATCACCGCACGATACGGCTCTCTCAAGTCGGCGCGCGCCGCGAGGTAGGCGTTCAACACCACCCCGACCGACACCGACGCCAGCGCACCGAGTGCCGACAGGAGCACGTCCCGCTCCGCGCCGGTCACCCGCGCTTCGCCGAGTCGCGCCACCATGCGGGCCAGGAGCGCCTTGTCCGCCAGCGCCCCCGCGGCAGTCCCGATCGCCTCCGCGAGCGCCGGATCGTCCACGCGCCCGAGCAGCTGATCGAGCGCCGCCACGGCCTCGGCCACCAGGCCGATGTCGCGCTGCGCGAGCACGGTCGGCGTGAGCGCCTGCAGCCGGGCGACGGCATCGGCGCGCTCCGCAGCCGTGGTCGCGGAACTGAATACCGCGAGCGTGCGCCGCACCGCCACGTCGACCGGAACGGTGTCCGGTTGAAACTCCGCCGTCGTCGTGTGCCCGAACTCGGGAACCGGCGGGGCGGCGGGAGGCGGGACTGGGGCAGCCGCCACCGCGGGCGGGCCGGGGTCGATCTCGATCGCCGGTGTGCCCCGCGCCGGGCGTCGGTGTCGGCCTCGAGAGCCGCTGGGTGCGCCGTCCGGTGCTGAGGGTGAGCTTCCCGAGGCTGCGGTGGTCCGGCGGGATGGTGCCCGTCGCCACTCCGAACAGCGCGAGGATGTCGTCCGCGACAACGCCCGGGCTCGCCTGAATGGAGCGGACGCCGCGGGCGAACAGCAATCCGGCGAGCTCCGCCACCTGCGTGTTCCGTGGCAGCAGGTGATGACCCTGCCAGTGCAGACCGGTGGCGCCGACCTTCCACTCGACGGTGCCGAGCTCCCCAAGCGCCGGCAGCGTTTCGCCTACCTGGCGCACCGCTTCAACCAGCGCGGGATGGATCGGCGGATACAGCCGGGTCATCCGGAACGTGGTGCCGATCGCCCCGAGGGCGCGCTCCATGCCGGTCGTTTGCGTTGTCATCGCGCGTCAACGCCTGGCCCGGGCGCGCCGTCCGGTGGCGGGCGCCGCCTTCTTGCCCCCCTCCCCGCCCGCTCCCCTCCCCCTCCAGGCGATCGATCGCCCGGATCTCGGCGGGCGTGAGGGGACGGTTGCGACCCTCGGCGAGACGACCAAGCCGGACCGGGCCATACGACACGCGGTGCAGCCACTCGACCTTCAACCCCAACGCTTCCGCCAGACGGCGCACGATCCGGTGCCGTCCTTCGGCGAGCGTCAACTCGATTTCCACGCCGCGCCCCATCGTGCGCACGCGGAAGTTCGTCGGTCGCACCGCGCGCCCGTCGATCTCGATCGGCTGAGCCAGCGCCGCCTGCACCGCCCGCGTCCCCAGACCGTGGGCCCGCAGCCAGTAGGTGCGCTGCACCGCGTAGCGCGGGTGCGTCAACCGGTGCGCCGCCGTCCCGTCGGTGGTGAGGAGGAGCAAGCCAGACGTCATCATGTCCAAGCGTCCAACGTACGTGAGGCCGGGCAGCTTGGGGAGCAGGTCGTACACCGTCTGCCGGCCCTCGGGGTCGCTGCGGCTCACGACGTACCCCACGGGCTTGTTCAATGCCAGCCATGTGGTCGCGACCGGCCGCACCGCCTGCCCGTCCACGGTCACCTTCTGGCGCACCGGATCGACGCTCGTGCCGATCGTGGCCACGGCGCCGTCCACCCGCACCCGGCCGGCGCGAATCAGATCCTCCGCCTTGCGCCGCGACGTCACGCCCGCGCGCGCCAGCGCGCGCTGCAGGCGCATCAAGGTCATTCGGGCTCGGCCGGCGCCGGGGGACGCAGCGCCACCGCCAGCTCCTCCAACCGCGGCAGCTGGTCCAGATCCTTGAGCCCGAGCACCTCGAGGAGGTGCGGCGTTGTCCCGTACAGGAGCGGGCGGCCCAGCCCTTCCCCGCGCGTGGCGACTTCGACCAGCCCGCGCTCGAGCAGCTTGTCGAGCACCGCGCCGGAATCGACGCCACGGATCTCTTCGATCTCGAGGCGGCCTACCGGCTGCCGGTAGGCAACGATCGCCAGGGTCTCGAGCGCCGCCGGGGACAGGCGGCGGGTGCGCAGCGCGATGCGGGCGCGCTCGATGGTCTCGGCGTACTCGCGCCTGGTCAGGAACTGCCACCCCTGGGCGATTTCCACCAGCTCCACGCCGTGATCGTCCGTCGCGTACGCCTGGCGCAGCTCGTCGAGTGCGCCTTGCACCGCGGCTTCCCCGGCGGACGGATCGAGTGCGGCCAGCTCGTCGGCGGTCAGCGAGCGGGATGCCGCGAAGAGGGCCGCTTCAAACAGCTTCGCGAGGGGACTCACGCCTGATCACAATCGAGGCGAACGGCTCGGGTTGCTCCACGCGGAGCACACCGCGCCGCGCCAGTTCGAGGAGCGCGATGAACGCCGACAGAATGTCGACGATCCCCGCGCGCGTACCCACGATGTCCAGCCAGCCGAAGGCTTCGCGCCTGACCAGCAGCTGCTGAATCCGCTCCGTCGCGCCTTCGACATCGAGCGGGCGCGGGACGACGCGGTGCAGCACCGGCTCCGGTATCAGCGCGATCACCCGCTCCGCTGCGGCGAGCAGCTCGTTCAATTCGATCACGAGCGGAGCCTCCGGCGCGGCCTCCGGGGGCGGCGCAAACCCACGGCCGAACTGCTCGGCGCGCCGGTCCGCCGCGTTCGCCAGCCAGTCGACCAGCTCGCGGATCTGCTGGTATTCGAGCAGGCGGCGCACCAGCTCGGAGCGCGGGTCCTCCCAGTCGTCGTCACCCAGGCGCCGCGGCAGCAGCATCTGGGCTTTGATGCGCAGCAACCGGGCGGCCATTTCGAGGTAGTCGGACGCCTGGTTCAGACCCAGCTCGTCGATCACCGCCAGGAACTGATCCGCGATCTTGGCGATCGGGAGGTCGGTGATGTCGACCTCGTCTTCGCGGATCAGATGCAGCAGCAGGTCGAGCGGGCCGGAGAATTGCTCCAGCTCGACGACGAAGCCGCCGCCTTCCTGCACGATCGGGATCGAGGTGGTCACGTGGGAATCACCGCCGGTGAGATCGCGAAGCCGCCCACGAGCCGCCAGCCGGCCCCCATCAGATGGAGCGCGGGCCAGAGCAGCACGCGCAGCATCCCGGGGAAAAGCCACGCCACGACCAGGATGGGGAGAAAGCCCAGCGCCTGGAGCTGGCGATATCTGAGGCCGGCGCCCGGCGGCAGCAGATGATAGAAGACGTGACTGCCATCGAGCGGCGGAATTGGAATCAGGTTGAAGAATGCCAGGATGAGATTGAGATACATCCCGTAGTACAGCATGCGCTGCAGGATCTCAAACGAGGGGCTGAGCGCCGGGACCAGCTGTGCCGCAAGGCCGGCGGCCGCGAATACGGCGGCGGACACCACGAAGAGCCCCAAGTTCGTCGCAATTCCCGCCAGCGACACGATGATGTCGCCGCGGCGGAAGTTGCGGTATTTCAGGGGATTCACCGGCACCGGCCGGGCCGCCCCGAACACCGGCGCCCCAAGCCGCCACAGCAGGAACGGCACGATGAGGCTCATGACCGGGTCGATGTGCTTCAGGGGGTTCAAAGTCAGCCGCCCAAGGAGATGGGCGGTATCGTCGCCTTGCCGGTAGGCGGCCTCAGCGTGCGCGTATTCGTGGGCCACAACGGAGAACAGCAGCACCGGGGCCCAGACGAGAAACTCGAGCGAGATAGCAAGACTCTAGGGTCGGTAACGGCCTAAGATAATGAATCGAGTGTGCCACGGTCAACGTTGTACCGCCTTGACCACACTGCAGTTACCGTCTATGCTTCCGCCTTCACTCGAGGAGACCGTTCGTGCCCCGCATCAAATCCGCGAAAAAGGCGTTGCGGCAGTCGCGCGCCCACAACATCCGCAACCGGGGCCAGCGCTCCGAGCTGCGCAACGCCGTGAAGCGCGTCCGCGCAGTCGAGGGCACCGCGGCAGTCGAAGCCTACGCGCAGGCGGTGCAGCTCCTCGACCGGGCAGCCCGCAAGGGACTGATCCATCCCAACAACGCGGCGCGTCACAAGTCGCGGCTCGCCGCCCTGGTCAAGAAGGCCGCCGCGAAGAAGTAACCGTTACACCGCCGCGAGCTCGGCCCCGCACTGCTCGCAGTACCACTCCGTCGGCAAGTTCATCGTTCCGCAGTCCCTGCACTTCAGGGGACGGGGATCTTCCACATCCTCGTCCGCGGGTGGGGTCGGGAGCGCAGGGTTCACCGCCGGGGGCGTCGGCTTCGTCGGCGCGGTCATCGGAACGTTCGGCTGGTACTGGGCCCCGCTCGCGCGCTTGGGTGAGGGCGTGTTGCTCTTGTCGTCGTCGGTGACCGACTTGATGAATGCCAGCTCGTCGAGCGTTTCTTTGGGTTTGGCCGTGGTCCGGAATTTCCCGGAATTGACCGACGGCGGCTTTCGGCCCCGAGCGCACGAGATTGTCCAGCTCGAGCAGCTTGGCGATATCCCCCTCGACCGCCTGCAGCTCTTCGCGCAGCGTCACCAGCTCCGCCATCGCGTCCGTGTGCACCTGGTTCCACGTCACCTCGTCGTACTCGCCCACCGAGTGGCGCAGCTCCATCTCCGCCACCTTCTCGGCGGCGAGGCGCTCCCGCTTTTTGACTTCGAGCCGGAAGTGCTGTTTCTGGTCGATCGTCTGGCGGGCGCTCTCGGCGTGGGACGTGAGCTCTTCCAGTACCGCCCGCAGCCGCGCCTCGTAGTCCGCCTTGACGCGCTCCCGCACGTTGGCGGGCGTGGCGTCATCGGCGGCCGATAGGCGCGCGATCCAGGCCTCGTACTGCCGCCGTTCCTCGAGCAGGCGCTCGATGTCGGCGGTGCTTTTCGACGACCCTTTAGGCATCCGGCTCCCGTTGTGCCCGCGCGCGGCTCGCTTCGAGGCGCGCCGCAGCGTCGTTCGTGAGCTCGGTCACCCGTCCCAGGGCGCGAGCGGTGAAAAGAATGCGCGCCGCGTGCTCCAGACTCTCCATCCGGATCCACGCCGCGTCCAGCGTAGGTCCGACGGTCACCGCGCCGTGGTTGGCGAGCAGCAGGCCGTCGTGCCCGTCGATGAAGGGCTCCACCCGATCACCCAACTCCGGAGTCCCCGGTGTCCCATAAGGGACAAGCGGTACCTGGCCGAATAACAAGATAATCTCGGGAAGGACGAATTTTTCAAAGCCCATTCCGGCCACGGCAAATCCCGTCGCCGTGGGCGGGTGCGCGTGGACGACGGCGCCCACGTCGGGGCGACGTCTCAGGAATCGCAGGTGTAAGTCCAATTCAGTCGTGGGCTTGCGGCGGCCACCCAGCTTGCGACCCGACAGGTCGACTTCCACCATGTCGGACGCCGTGAGCAGCCCTTTGATGAGTCCGCGCGGGGTGACGAGCACCCGGGTGGCGGAGAGTCGCACGGACAGGTTCCCGTCCTGGCCGGCAATCAATCCCCGCGCCGCCAGCTGCCGGCAGCACAACGCCATCCGGCGAGCGACGTCGCGAGCCTTCACCGCCCGCGCGCCGCCTCCGCGTCGTGGACGATTGCCCCGTCGACCAGGGTCAACACGGCGCGCCCGACCAGCGACCGCCCGCTGAACGGCGAGTTCCGGCTCTTCGACAGGAAGCGCACCGGATCCACCGTCCAGGGCGTCACGACGTCCAGCACCACGATATCCGCCGCCGCGCCGGGCTGCAGCGTGCCCCCGGACAGGCGGAAGGCGCGAGCCGGAATCGTGCTCATGCGCGCGATCAGCTCGGGCAACGTGAGCACCTTGCCCTGCACCAGCTCGGAGTACGCGAGGCCGAACGCGGTCTCGAGCCCGACGATACCGAAGGGCGCGTCGTCGAACGCCGCTTCCTTCGCGTCGTACGCGTGCGGCGCGTGGTCCGAAGCGATGCAGTCGATTACACCCTCCTTGAGCCCGGCGCGCAGCGCCGCCAGATCGGCCGCTTCGCGCAGCGGCGGGTTCATCTTCGCGTTGGTGTCGTACCCTTCGCAGGCGTGCTCGGTGAGCGTGAAATGGTGCGGCGTCACCTCGGCCGTCACCTGGACGCCGCGTTCCTTGGCGCGGCGGATCAGCTCGACGGAGCCGCGCGTGGACATGTGGCACAGGTGGATGCGCCCGCCCACCAGCTCGGCAAGCAGCACGTCGCGCGCCACCATGATCTCCTCCGCCGCCGCGGGTATCCCTTTCAGACCCAGCCGGGTGGCCACTTGGCCCTCGTGCATCACGCCCCCGCTCGCCAGCGTCGGCTCCTCGCAATGGTCCGCCACCGGGATGCCGAACGTGCGGGCGTATTCGAGCGCGGTGCGCATCAGGTGGCCCGAGACCACCGGCCGGCCGTCATCCGAGACGGCCACCGCACCGGCGCCCACCAGCTCTCCGAATTCGGCCAGCTGCTCGCCCTTCTCACCCACCGAGATTGCCCCGATGGGATGGACACGCGCTGCGCCGGCGCGCTGCGACTGCCGGACGATGAATCCCACCGCCGCCTGGTTGTCGGTGACGGGATCCGTGTTGGGCATGGCGCAGACCGCCGTGAAGCCGCCGGCGGCGGCGGCGCGCGCGCCGGTGGCGATCGTCTCGACGTCTTCGTTGCCGGGCTCGCGCAGATGCACGTGCAGGTCCACCAGACCCGGAGCGACGATCGCGCCCCGCACGTCGCGCACCTCCGCGCCGTCGGGCGTGCCTACGCCGGCGCCGACGGCGGCGATCTTGCCGTCCTGAATCAGAAGATCCGCGGTCTGATCGAGACCGCGGCTCGGGTCGATCACCCGCCCGCCCCGGAGCAGCAGCGGGCGCATCAGTCCGGCCCCGGGCCGCGCCTGGCGGCGTCGGCGAGGTCGGGTTTGCCGCCGGCGAGCAGGTAGAGCACCGCCATCCGGACAGCGACACCGTTCGTCACCTGATCGAGGATCACGCTGTGCGGCCCGTCGGCCACGCGACTGTCGATCTCCACGCCACGGTTCATGGGTCCCGGATGCATGATGGTGATGTCCTTCGGGGCCTTCTCCAGCCGCTCCAGCGTGACGCCGAACACCCGGTAGTACTCGCGCAGCGACGGGATGAACCCCGCCTCCATGCGTTCGAGCTGCAGGCGGAGGACGTTGAGGACGTCGCACCACTGGATCGCCTCTTCCACGTGATCGAACACCGTCACGCCCAGCTCCTCGACCCCGCGCGGCAACAGCGACCGGGGACCGCACACCGCCACCTGCGCGCCCATCTTCGTCAGGCCCCAGATGTTGGACCGCGCCACGCGGGAGTGGAGCACGTCCCCGACGAGGCACACCTTGAGCCCGGCGATGCGGCCGAACTTGTCGCGCAGGGTCAGCATGTCGAGCAACGCCTGCGTCGGATGCTCGTGCTTGCCGTCGCCGGCGTTGATCACGTTCGAGCGGATGCGGTTGCCAAGGAATTCCGCCGCGCCGGACGAGTAGTGGCGCATCACCACCATATCGATCCGCATCGCTTCGAGGTTTTTCGCCGTGTCCACCAGCGTCTCGCCCTTGGACACCGAGCTCCCTGACGCGGCCACGTTCACGGTGTCCGCCGACAGACGCTTCTCGGCGAACTCAAACGAGATCCGGGTTCGGGTGGAGGCTTCGAAGAACAGGTTGACGATCGTCTTGCCCCGCAATGCGGGGACCTTCTTGATGGGGCGCTCCGACACATCCTTGAACGGCTCGGCAGTATCGAGAATCAGACCGATCTGCTCGGCCGACAGGGACGCGAGCCCGACCAGGTCCTTGCCCAACCCCACGGTCACGCGGGGACCTCCTTTGGCACGGCGCGAATCAGCTCGACTTCGTCCCGACCGTCGAGCTCGTTCACGAACACGTCCACCCGGTCGCCGGGGTTGGTCTGCACCACGCTCCCCACGACGTCGGCCTGAATGGGCAGCTCGCGCCCGCCCCGATCGATCAGCACCGCCAGCGAGATGCGCTTGGGACGACCGAAATCTGCGAGCTCATCGAGGGCCGCCCGCACGGTGCGGCCGGTGTACAGGACGTCGTCCACGATGACGACATGCTTGCCGGCGAGGTCGCCCGGGAGGTGGGTCTCGCCGATGACCGGTTTCGGACCGATGGTCTCGAGGTCGTCGCGATACAGCGTGATGTCGAGGGCTCCGCGAGGGACCGCGGCCTTCCGGTCCGCTTCGATCAGCTTGCCGATGCGCTCGGCGAGCTCCACGCCCCGGCGCTGGATCCCGATCAGCACCAGATCATCGGTCCCGTGCGCCAGTTCCACGATCGCTGCCGCCATATGCTGAAGCGCCCGCGACAGGGCGCGGGCGTCGAGGATGGTGCTGCGGTTTGGCCGAGGCATCTCGGGGTTCAAAGTTAGCTCGCGGTCCACGTGGGTTAAAGGGGGTGCGCCTCCGGGCGCCGAAACAGCAGCAGGCGATAGGCCTTGTACTTCTTGAAGTTCGCGCCGTTGCGCCGGCCGCTGAAGTGCTTCCGCTCGGCTTTCTCGAGCTTTTTCCCGAATTGCCAGCGCACGATCCGCATCAGCCAGGGACTGCGCACCGTGAACCGGGCCATGAGCATCTGGTAGGCCGGTTGGATCGCGTCCGCGGTGATGCGGTCGAGCAGATCGAACGTGGGCGCGATGCCGGCCGTCATGTCGACGTCCTGCACCGGCTCGAGCCCGAAGCGGGCCACGGCGGCTCGAAACACCGGCAGCTCGTGACCGCCCCCGATCGGGCTCGTCCCCTCGGCCGGGACGCGGAAGATATCGGTGATCAAGATGTGACCGCCGGGCGTGAGCAGCCGCAGCGCCTGAGTGAAGGCCGCGTCCAGCGGAATGAACAGCAGGCTCTCGCTGAACAGGATCAGGTCATAGCGGCGATCGGTCTCGAGGTCCTGGAACCGGGTCTCGAAAATCGTCGCGCGATCTCCCAGTACCTGCCGCGCGACCCCGGTCAGACACGCCGTTCGGCGACACGCAGTCCACCTGGTACCCCCGCTCGAGCAGCTTGCGGGCAGTGTTCCCCGCACCGCAGCCGACGTCGAGCACCGTCTTCACCCCGGGTGGGATGTGCGACAGCAACAGGTCGGTGTAGTGCGCCTGGGCCCGGGCGAGATTTTTCGGTACCACGGGCAGGTCGGCCGGCCAATAGCCGTAGTGCAGGTCCTGCATGTCGAGCAGATGATGCCCGATGACGTAGCCGAGGGCGAGACCGAACTCGCTCGATGGTAAGTCTCCCGGCGATGTGATCGACAGGCCTGGAGCGGCGGGCTGACTGGAAGTCGTATTTCCTCCTCACGTCGGGATCTTGTCGAACGGACAGGGTGGGATTCGAACCCACGGTACCCTTACGGGCACACCGGTTTTCGAGACCGGCTCCTTCAACCACTCGGACACCTGTCCCCTAAGAACTAGGCGCACAGGCGCACAGCCGCACAGACGGGAAGGAGAATCTTCATTTCTATGTTCTACTGCCCGTCTATGCGTCTATACGACTGGCCGTCTAGCCTGCACGGATAGGGTGGGATTCGAACCCACGAAACGGTTACCCGTTTACGCACTTTCCAGGCGCGTGCCTTCAGCCGCTCGGCCACCTATCCCCGCCCACGGCGGTGCCCACAACCTAAACGCGGCCTGCCGAAGGTGCTACGCCGCCCCGCTAGCGTCCCAAGCGGATACCCGCTGTCACCGCGACGAACGGGAGGCTGGCGAATTCGAAGGTGGTCGCGATCCTGTAGTATCGGAACTCGACGAACATCGTCACGGGAGTGAGCGGGAAGGTCAGGCCCGCGCCCGCATTCCAGGCGAAGTTGGTCTGCGACGTGTCCGCGCTCACGCTTCCGGAGCTGATGGTCAACGCGGGGGTGGCGAACCCGACGCCGCCGATCAGGTAACCCTTCGTGCGCGGTGTGAGCGGGATCGTCCAAGTCGCACTCGCGTTCCCGCCCACCGTTCGCATGCTGGCATCGAAACCCGGGCCAAGTTCGGCCTCGATATCGTCCTTCAGTTGTTGGTTGGCGGGGTTCCGAGTGAAGGTGACTTCCATGCGGAGTCCGAACGGTGTGCGGGACGGGGCGAATTCCAGGTAGCCGATCGCGTGCCACCCCGGGTCGAACCCCTCCCCGGTCGGGTCCTCCTTGAAATCACCCTGCGGCGCGGCGGCCCCGAGCCCGAAACCGAATCGCAGACTACGTCGTGTTTGCGCCGAGACCGAAGACGTCGCCACCGTGTAGCCGAGGGCCAGCAGCACCAATACCCGTGTCGCGCTGAGCATGTGACCTCGTCGGTTTGAGGGACTACCGCTTGGCCGCGAAAAAGGCCTGCAACAGCCCTGCGCAGGCCAGTTCCTCGACCCCACCGATCACTTCCACCCGATGATTGAGCCGCGGATGACGCACCAGATCGCCGACCGACCCGCACATCCCCGCCTTGGGATCGGCCGCGCCGAACACCAGCCGGCCGACTTTGGCGAGTACGATCGCCCCGGCGCATTGCGCGCACGGCTCGAGCGTCACGTACAAGGTGCATTCGGTGAGACGATCGCTTCCGATAGCGCGCAGCGCCGCCTGAATCGCGAGCAGCTCCGCGTGGGCGGTGGGATCGCGGCGTGCGACGGTTTCGTTGTGGGCCTGCGCGATGATGCGACCGTCGCGCATCACCGCAGCGCCAACCGGCACTTCGTCCAACGACGCGGCGACCTGGGCCTCCGCGAGTGCGACTGCCATGCCGTCCAGATCGGTGGTAGACGGGGGACGAGCAGTACCCTTCCCCCGTCCCTCTTCCCTCTTCCCGAGCTCAAGCACGTGCGGACGCCGGCGCCGCGGACGCAGGCGTGCGCTCGAACACCAAACGCTCGGCGTCCTTGGCGCGGTCCACGCGAATCCGATCTCCCTCCGAGTACTGTCCCTCGAGCACCGCGAGGGCGAGCGGATTTTGCAGCAGGCGCTGGATCGCCCGCTTCAGGGGCCGGGCTCCGTACACGGGATCGTAGCCCTCGGCGACGATCAGCTGCTTGGCGGCCGGGCTCAATTCGATGGCGAGCTTCCGGTCCGCCATCAAACGCTCGACCCGCTTGAGCTGGATCTCCACGATCCGGGCGATGTCGTCGTGTGACAGCGGCCGGAACGTGATGACGTCGTCCACGCGGTTCAGGAACTCCGGCTTGAACGTCTGGCGCAGCATGTCCAGCACCTTGGTTTCGGTCTGCTCCCACCCCACCGCCTCGGCGTCGAGCAGCAGCTGCGACCCGATGTTCGACGTGAGGATCAACACCGTTTGCCGGAAGTCCACCGTGCGGCCCTGGGAATCGGTGAGGCGGCCGTCATCGAGAATCTGCAGCAAGACGTTGAACACGTCCGGATGCGCCTTCTCGATCTCGTCGAACAGCACCACCGAATAGGCGCGCCGCCGGATCGCCTCGGTGAGCTGACCGCCCTCGTCGTACCCGACGTAGCCGGGGGGCGCGCCGATCATCCGCGACACCGCGTGCTTCTCCATGTATTCCGACATGTCGAGCCGCACCAGTGCGCGCTCGTCGTCGAACAGGAACTCGGCGAGCGCTCGCGCGGTCTCCGTCTTGCCCACTCCCGTGGGGCCGAGGAAAATGAAGGAGCCGAGCGGGCGGTTCGGGTCCTGCAGCCCCGCCCGCGCGCGACGCACCGCGTTCGATACGGCGGCCAACGCTTCCGGTTGGCCGATCACCCGCTGGCCCAGTTCGGCCTCGAGCCGCGTCAGCCGCTCGCGCTCCGACTCGAGCATGCGCGACACGGGAATCCCCGTCCACTTGGCGACGATCTCGGCGATGTCTTCGGCGTCCACTTCTTCCTTCAAGTACTTGCCGCGCTTCTGCACTT
The DNA here is from genome assembly GCA_963844035.1 of uncultured Gemmatimonadales bacterium. GTDB lineage: Bacteria > Gemmatimonadota > Gemmatimonadetes > Gemmatimonadales > GWC2-71-9 > AG25. The sequence continues at coordinate 157,977 of CAWJMT010000003.1, read as the reverse complement.
CGGTGAGCCGTTTCTCGAGCTCGGTCGTCTCCCGCTCGAGCGCCGGAATCTTGCCGTACTGGATCTCCGCGGCCTTCTGGAGCTCGCCCCGGCGGGTGGCCTGCTCCGCGTCGCCACGCAGTTTCTCCAACTCCGCCTTTTTCCCCTGCAGGCCGCCGATGATCTCTTTTTCCGCCTGCCACTGGGCCTTCATGGTCTGGGACCGGTCGCGCAGCTCGCGCAGCTCCTCTTCCACCCGGGCGCGGCGCTCTTTTGAAGCCTTGTCTTTCTCCTTGGCGAGGGCGGCCAGCTCGATCTGATTCTGGACGATCTTGCGCTCCACCTCGTCGATCTCCTGCGGCAGCGAATCGATCTCGATCCGCAGCCGGCTCGCGGCCTCGTCCACGAGGTCGATCGCCTTGTCCGGGAGGAACCGTTCCGTGATGTAGCGGTGCGACAGCGTGGCGGCCGCGACGATCGCATTGTCGGTGATGCGCACGCCGTGGTGCACTTCGTAGCGCTCCTTCAGCCCGCGCAGGATGGCGATGGTATCCTCGACCGAGGGCTCGCCCACCAGCACCGGCTGAAAGCGGCGCTCGAGCGCGGCGTCCTTCTCGATGTGCTTGCGGTATTCGTCCAGGGTCGTGGCCCCGACCACGTGCAGCTCGCCGCGCGCCAGCGCGGGCTTCAGCATGTTGGCTGCATCCACCGCGCCCTCGGCGCCGCCCGCGCCGACGAGGGTGTGCAGCTCGTCGATGAACACGACGTACTTGCCCTCGGCGCTGGTGATTTCCTTGAGCACCGCTTTGAGGCGGTCCTCGAACTCGCCGCGGTACTTCGTGCCGGCGATGAGCGCGCCCAGGTCGAGAGAAACGAGATGCTTGTTCTTGAGCGAGTCGGGCACGTCGCCGTTCACGATGCGCTGCGCCAGGCCTTCGACGATGGCCGTCTTGCCAACCCCCGGCTCGCCGATCAGCACCGGATTGTTCTTGGTGCGGCGCGACAGCACCTGCATCACGCGGCGGATTTCCTCGTCGCGCCCGATCACCGGATCGAGCTTGGCCTTCCGGGCCTGCTCGGTGAGGTCGAGTGTGAAGCGCTCGAGCGCCTGGTATTTCTGCTCCGGCTCTTGATCGGTGACGCGGTGCGCCCCGCGCACCCCCTGCAGGGCCGCCAGCAGGTCGTCGCGGTTCTGGCCGCCCGCCGTCAGCAGCTGACGAGCGATCGTGCCCTTCTCCTCCGCGAGCGCCAGCAGCAGATGCTCGGTCGACACAAAAGCGTCGCCGAGCGCTTTCGCCTCCTCGTCGGCGCGATCCAGAGCGCGCGTCAGCTCGCGCGACAGCGTCGGCTCGGTGCCGCTCCCCGACTGGGTCGGAAACCGTGCCAACTCGCGGTCGGTCTCCGCCTGCAGCTGCGTGACGTTGAGTCCGGTCTTCTGAAGGAGGGGGACGACGATGCTGTCCTCCTGTGCCAGGAGGGCAGCAAACAGATGGGCATCGTTGACGACGGGGTTGCCGCGCGAGCGCGCCAGCGTCCCCGCCTGCTGCAAGGCCTCGGCGGCCTTCACGGTCAAACGTTCAGGTCGGATCATGGCTCAAGGCACGGGCAACCTCCGTGCCGCTGCAAGATGCCGAAATGGCGGGGTGGGCGAAAGGCAGGTGCTCGCCCCAGCGACTCAACCGATCGCTACTGAGCCTTCCACCTTAGAAGGTGATTCGACCGCTGAGACCGGGAGCGCCGTTCGACGCCACCCACGGTGCGAAACTCACCGCGGCCACGGTGGTGTGCGGCTTCAAGAGCCAGTACGTGCCCAGCGCCGCCGAAGCCGCACCCACGGTCGCGTTGACCCAGCCCAGGGTCTGCGTGTCACCGGACTCGTCGATATTCGGGATGCCGATCGCCATGCCGAGCACACCGGAGGTGAGCGCGAGCGCACCTGACATCGTGCTCGACCCGTGGGGGCCCATAGCGTTGATCGCCACGGCGACCATGTCTGCAATTACCAACGTGCCTGTGGCAACCTTGTAGGAGCTGCTTGCCGGCGGTGTGACCGCCGGAGTGACCGGAGCGCACCCCCAGCCCGGGGTGGGGTCTTTTGGATCCGCGCAGTACTTGGGTTGAATACGTGCGGCCTCATCCAGGGTGAGGCCGTTCCGGTCCAGCCAGGCGAGCAGCTCGGGGTCATTCTTGAGGTCGAGAATGGTCGCATTGTTGTTCGTCGCTGCGATCCGCGCCACGAGCCGCGAGCCCTCCGCCTCTTCGATCAGATATCCCATCCCGCAGCGCGTGCCCGTGAGATCATCGACGAACGAGGGTACGAGGGCCCCGGGAAAATGTCGGTTCCTCGGGAACACGCCCCGCGCCGCGTAGGCGTGCAGGCGATCGAGCGCCCGCGCGCGGGCGGCGCGCTGCGCAACCGAGAGTCCGACCACAGAGTTGCCCCGTACCTCGCGCTCGGCGCTGTCGAAATGGGCGCGAACCCGAGCCTGTTCCGCCACTGCAAAGGAATCAAGGAAACGAACCGGACGCATCACGAGAACAGCGAAGAGAACGACAACGGCAGCGAGCCAGAGGCGAGGCATGGGAACCTCCGAAAAAAGAACTGCCCCGGCGCGTCAGCCGGGGCAGTCTCATCGAAGCTCACTTCATGATGACCATTTTTTTGGTGAAGCGCGCGGCGTCCACCGTCAACTGGTAGATGTACACGCCGGACGCCGCCTGCTGGCCGCTCCCGGTGACGTTGCCGTCCCAGTACGCGGTAAACGCGCAGCCGCCGGCGAACGCACACGTCAACTCCAGCCTGTCCAGCGGTTCTCCTGTCCCCTGGAGAACCGGCACGGCCACGAGCTGCGCGAGCACGTTGAAAATCTTCAGCGATACCCTTGGCCGGTGACCGTTGGCGAATGCGTCGCCCCCGAGTGCAAACGGAATTGTGGTCGCCGGGTTAAACGGGTTCGGGTAATTTTGTTTGAGCTCAACCGTGGGCGCTGGCCCCTGCCCCCACACGTCTTTTACTCCTGCTCCAGCCGCCCAAAGCCCGAGCCCTAACGCCGCCCAGGCGTACTGCTTCATCACCGCTCCTCGCGAACGTGAAAGGTTCCTTAGCGACGGCTCCTTGATACGGGTCTCACCGCAACCATCCCAATAAATCCACCACACCTAAGTTACGAACCGGTGCTTCTCGCTGTCAATCGAGTCAACGTCCGTCGGTCCCCCACGCGTTGCGTTATTCCGCGCCGGTCCGCCCACTCAAGCAGCGGAATCAGGTACTTCCGGGTGACCCCGAGGCGGTCCCGCAGCTGCGCCGGCGTGGCCTCCCCAACCTCCTGGAGCACAGCCTCCAGGGTCCTCAGGAAGCCTTGCAACGCCTGCTTCGGTGCCGCCCGCTCACGGTCGACCTGCTCCACGGCACCCTCGCGGATGAGGTGAGCCAGGATCCCCTGAACCGGCTCACCCGGAAACTCCTGCTCCAGCTCGGCAAGAGTCGGGACCTGCCACTGCGCGTCCGTCAGGCGCTGGAGCAGCCGCTCCCGGGTAGCCGCACTATCCGCGTCAAAGGACGGGCGCCACCCGCGCTCACGAACGACGCTGCCCTCCACTTCCCACACCCCGGCCTCAGTCCCGACCCCTACGACGTGATCGACGACCGCGACCTCGGGATCCAGGGCATTGCCTGGTACCCTCGCCGCCGCGCGCAGTGCCTGCAACGACATCCCCGGATCGAGCGGGTGGGCGGTGTGGTGTTGACGCAGCAATGCCGCCAGCCGTGTGACCGCCGATTCCACTGCATCCCGCGCGACCAGGTGCTCCCCACAGGTTATCAGTGTCGCCCCCACAGCGGCGATGATTCCGGTCACACTTTCATTGGGCACACCGAGACGCACTGCGAGGCTGGGGATCGGCAGGGCGGCGAGGCCGGCTTCCTGCGCCCACACGCTCAGTCGCTCCGCAGGGGATTGATCGAGGCCGAGCCGGCGATCGGGCAACGGGATATTCTGCGGCGGCGTCGGGTCGAGGACGATCCCGCCCCCGATCGTGGTGACCGGGGAGTACGAACGGATGATGAATCGATCGCCACCACGGGCTACGAGCGGCGTTTCGAGCAGGAAGCGGACGAGACCCCGCGCTCCGGGCGCAATCGGCCCGCCGCGGGCCGCCCGCGCCAGCACCTCGGCGGTCCCGAGGTGCACCCGCACCCGGGTCCGAGGGGTCACCGGACGGCCCGCGCCGGGCAATAGCTCGACCGTCGCATCGATCGCCGTCGTGGCGGACCACCCCGTGCCGGTCACCGCGACGTCCCCGCGCGCCAGCTCCGTCCGGTCGGCCCCCACCAGGGCCAGGGCGGTACGCCGGCCCGGGCCGGCGACCGTGGCCGGGGCTCCGTGGACCTGAATCGAGCGCACCCGCGCGGGACGTCCGAGGGGGAGCAGGGTCACGGTCTCGCCGACACTCACCGTGCCGCTCCACGTCGAGCCGGTCACCACCGTCCCGGCCCCCGGGAGGGCGAAGACGCGATCGATCGGGAGGCGAAACCAGTCGTCCGCTCCGGCCGTTCGGCCGTCCCGGCGGTCGCGCGCCGCAGCGCCGCCCGCAGCTCGTCCACCCCCGTCCCGACGAGCGCCGAGACGGCGATGACCGGCTCCCAGCGGACCGGGCTCGAGCGCAGGCGCGCGGTCACCTCTGCCCTGACCATCTCGAGCCATTCCGGCTCCGCGAGGTCGCCTTTGGTGAGGACCGGGACGCCCCTGGTGACGCCCAGCAGCTCGACGATCGCCAGGTGCTCTTCCGTCTGCGGCATGATCCCCTCGTCGGCGGCAATGACCAGGAGGACCACGTCGATGCCCGTCGCACCCGCAAGCATGTTGCGGACGAACCCTTCGTGGCCGGGCACGTCCACGACGCTGGCTTCCACGTCGTCGCCCAGGAGCAGCGGAGCGAACCCGAGGTCGATCGTGATCCCGCGACGCTGCTCTTCCTCCCAGCGATCGCAGTCAACCCCCGTCAAGGCTTTGACGAGCGCGGTCTTCCCGTGATCGATGTGGCCGGCGGTGCCGACTACGAAGCGGCGGGGGTGGGATGAACCTGGGCCCACGCGGAGCGTTCCCAGAAGTCGAGGGCGGAGAGCGAAGGGGCGTCGAGGTGGTGACGCACGAATCGGGCGGTGAGGCGGCGGTGCGCGGCCGCATGTGGGGCATCCAGCATCGGCAGCGGGGCGCTGAGGTCGTTCAGCGCGATCAGGTCGCGGAAGTCCGCCGCAGGCAGGCGGCTCAGCGATTGACCCGCCGCGCAGCGGGCGCAGAGCGCGCCTCCTTCGGCCGCGCTGAACGCGATCGCGTCCCCGTTCTCATCTCCGACCGGGGTCCCGTCCCGCACGCATACCTGTAACGACGGTCCGAACCCGAGCTCGGTGACCAGCGCCCACAGTGCCCGGACGGCGGCGGCGTCCACCGTGTCGGCGGGAACGGAGGCGAGCAGGTCCAACCCCGACGTGAATGTGGTGTAGGCGCCGGGGAGTGGTGCGGGCGGTGCCATCTTGAACATCACCTGGCTGAGTGCCGCCGCGCCGGCAAAGCGCGCGAGGTCGCTCGCGAGCCCGCGCCGCAGATCAGTCACGTCGAACACCGCCAGCGTATGCAGCTCGCGGGCCTCGCGGTAGTACAACTGCGCTTCACCCTCGCTCAGAAGCTCGAGCCCCGCCCCGAACCGATTCTTCGGACGGAACACCCCCTTGGCGATGGCGCTCTGGATACCGAGGTCCCGGGTGGCGAGCCGCACGACCTTCGAGGTCTCGCTGTAGCGGTAGGTCTGGAGCACGACGGCAGGTGTGGTGACGAGGCTCATGGCGTCAGACGGAGCGCCCGGCGTTCACTGGGTGAAAACGGCTGCCGCGCCCACGGGACACGTACCCACCGCCACCGTCTCCAGCTCATCGAAGCCCGGCGGCGGCGCGAGCACGTACACCGCTCCCGGGTGCCCCGCGGGATCCCCGCAATGATCGCGGATGCCGTACACCCGCCCGCGCTGGTCCAGGACCAGAGCGACCACGTAGTCCCCGGAGGGCATCACGCCGGCGTTGGGCCCGCGGGTCACCGAGCGGGTCGCCGGGTTCACCTCGAGAATTCCCTGGAGTGAGGGCACGAGCAACCGGCCCGACGGATGCGGCACCGCCGCGCCGGTGGGATCCCCCAACCCGTTGATCACGGCGACTTCTTCGCGGGGGCCCGGGTCGACGATGGCCAACCGGCCCATGCCCATGCTCGCCGGCGGGCCGTTGGCGATCACGTACAACAGGTCGTCGTCGCCCAGAGTGACCGCCCGGCCGTCGAGCGGCGTCAGCGGCACCGAATCGATGGTCTGCAGAGTCGCCGGGTCGAGCACCGCAAGCCAGGAGACCGCATTCGGAGCGACGAGCAACACGAACACGGCGCCGTTCGCGATGGCCAGGCTTCGCGGAAGCGCCGGGAGCGACCGTGTGGCCGTGTCTCCCGTGATGATGTTGACGCGCGCCACGATGTAGCGGTTGGGACCGGGGAGCGACGGCCGGTCGAACGTGGCCCAGGCCACCGACGCGTCCTGAAAGACGAGCGCGTATTCGACGCCCGGGGTGGACGTGACGGGAATGACGCGCCCGGATGTCACGTTGGGCTGTGTGAAGTCGAACACGATGACGTTGGAGCCCGTGGACATGAGCAGCACGCTTTCCCTGCCCGCCGCCTGGCCGGAAGGAACGCCCGTCACGGGGATGGTGGACTTGACCGAAAAGTTCTCCGCCGAGATCAACCGCACCAACGCCTCCGGCGCCTGCTCGACGACCGCCACCACTTGTCCGGCCGTGGTGTCTTGCTCGAGTGCGTCGCTGCACGCCGCGAGGGACGTCAAGCAGAGGATCGCCAACCGTCTCATGGCCGGTAAGCTAAGCCGTCAGCGTTCAGCCGTCAGCTATCAGCCGTCAGCGTTCAGGTACTGATGGCTGATTGCTGATGGCTGATGGCCGTCTGCGAAGCGCGACCACCAGCCCTCCCACGAGCGCCAACGCGACGAGCGCAATGAGGTAAGGCAGCAGCGTCTGCACGCTGAACGGGGGAGGCGCAAAGGTGATGGTGACCTCGGCCCCGGGCTGCTGCGAACCGGTCCTGAAGCCCACAAAGCGGCGCTGCTCGATCGCCTGCACGCCCAGGGTCTCGATGCCGGGGCCCTGCGCGGTCGCGACGGTGTCTTCGAGCAGGATGTCGATCTCCGCGACCGGCTGGCCGATGGGGATCGCGAACCGCTGCGACGTCGACGGCAGCACATAGGAATAACTGAGCTGCTTGTATTCGTCGGGCGGGATCGGTCCGAAGACGGCGACCGTATCCTCGCGCAAGCCAACCGCCTGGGGCGAGATGTCGCCCTCTTCCGCCTGGAACTGGATCGCTTCGCGCGGCACGAGGCCCCACCACGTCGGGCGTAAGGTGTCGGCCGCCACGCGCGTCATGGTCCCGGAGTTCTGGAGCACCAGCAGCTCGAGCACCGCCCGGGTGCCGTCCTTGCTCGGGAGTGCGACGGTCACAAGGCGGCGCTGCGTGAGGACCGGGGGGCCGGTCGAGGTCGTGTCGTACACGAAGATCGGCTTGAGGGTAGCGGACAGCGCGTCTCGGATCGGCACCGGCTCGGAAAAGTACGCGATGCCGCGGTACAGGCTGCTCACCACATACATCCCGGTCGTATCGGCGCGTGGAATCCTGAGCCGGTAGTCCCCCTGCGGGCCGGTGCGGGCCGAATCGACGGGCCCGCTCGCCCCCCGCATGTTCTGCACATGGTGCAGCACGGCCCAGGTGCCCGGCAGCGGCTTGCGGTCGGGGCCGTACAGCACCCGTCCCGAAACCACCAGCTGTTGCGCACCGAGCGTGCCGGCGCCGCTCCCGCCCCCGGTCAGGGCGAAAACGACGAGCGCGCTACGGAGTGAACTTGCCGAAATCTTCAGGATCGAGGTTCTGCAGGTAGGTCTTGAGCTGGTCGGCGTCCAGCGGCGTCGGCCCGCTCGGCTCGGTGGTCGGGTCGCCGGTGTCCACCGAGGTCACGGCCAGGAGTGTGTCGCTCGTGAAGATCGGCGTCTTGAGACGCAGGGCGAGCGCGATGGAGTCGGACGGCCGCGCATCGATCTGGATCACCGTGTCCCCGCGATAGATGTGGAGCTCGGCGTAGTAGGTGTTGTCCTTCACCTGGGTGATGATGACTTTCCGCAGCTCGGCGCCGAGGCCCACGATCAATTGCTTCAGCAGATCATGCGTCAGCGGCCTCGCGAACTTCACGCCGGCGAGCTCCATCGCAATCGCGCTCGCTTCCGCGGGGCCGATCCAGATCGGGAGCACCCGCTCCCCTTCCCGTTCCTGGAGAATGACGACCGGCGTGTTGGTCGTGCGATCGAGCCCGAGGTGGGCTACCCGCACTTCGATCACAACCGCCCAATCAGGTCCCGAGATCCCACGACGCGAGGTATTTTTGCTGCTCCGGTGTCAGCGTGTCGATCGTCACCCCCATCGCGTGCAGCTTGAGGCGCGCGATTTCGCGGTCCAGCTCGAGCGGAATCCGGTGGACGTCCTTGGACAGGGTCTTGGCGCTGCTGCACGACGAATTCCGCCGCGAGCGCCTGATTCGCAAAGCTCATGTCCATCACGCTCGCCGGATGTCCTTCGGCGCTCGCGAGATTGATCAGCCGTCCGTCCGCCAGCACGAAGATGCGCTTGCCGTCCAGGCGCCACTCTTCCACGAATTCCCGCACCGCCTTGGGGCCGGTGGCGGCCTTCTTCAGGTCGGCGAGATCGATCTCGACGTTGAAGTGGCCGGAATTGCAGATCACGGCGCCGTCTTTCATGGCACGCATGTGCTCGAGCCGGATCACGTTGACGTTGCCGGTGAGCGTCACGAAGATGTCACCCAGGCGCGCCGCGTCCGCCATCGTAGCCACCCGGTAGCCGTCCATCTGCGCCTCGAGGGCCTTCATGGGGTCGATCTCCGTCACTAGCACGTTGGCGCCCATCCCGCGGGCGCGGCTAGCGAATCCGCGGCCGCACCACCCATACCCCGCCACCACAACGACGCTCCCGGCGAACAGCAGGTTGGTGGCGCGCAGAATGCCGTCGAGCGTGGACTGGCCCGTGCCGTAACGATTGTCGAACAGGTGCTTCGTGTCCGAGTCGTTCACCGCCACGACTGGGAACTGCAGCACGCCATCCTTCGCCATGGCCTTGAGCCGGATGACCCCGGTCGTCGTCTCCTCCGTTGAGCCGATCACACCGCTCACGAGCGCTTTGCGCTCGGCGGGGGACAGCGTCTCCACCCAGCGGCGCACCGGCGGCTCCAGATCGTCCAGCCGGTTCAGCGCAACCATGTGGAGCGCACTCACGAGATCGGCGCCGTCGTCCATTGTGACGTCGGGCCGGTGAGCGAGCGCGGCGCGCACGTGCTCGTAGTAGGTCGCGTGATCCTCACCCTTGATCGCGAACACCTTGATGCCATGGTCGCGCACCAGATGGGCCGCCACATCGTCCTGGGTGGACAACGGGTTGGACGCGCACAGGGCGACGTCCGCTCCCCCGGCCTTGAGGGCGACGGCGAGATTCGCGGTTTCGGTGGTGACGTGAAGGCACGCCGACAGACGCTTCCCCGCGAGCGGGCGCTCGCGGGCAAACCGCTCGCTGAGCAGACGCAGGACCGGCATGGAGCGTTCGGCCCATTCGGTACGACGCCGCCCTTCGGCGGCGAGGTTCAAGTCCTTGACGTCGTAGGTCTCACCCTGCGCGGTCGCGGTCATCGCGCCACCGCCGGTGCGGCGTAGTGACGCGAGTTCTGTGCGGCAACGCGAAGGTCTTCCACGCGGTTGGTGCGCTCCCAGGTGAACAAATCAATCTCCTTGTCAACGTCTGGGCCCACAAAGCGCCGCCGCTCGGACGTACGGCCGAAGTGGCCGTAGGCGGCGGTAGGCCGATAGATCGGATTCCGCAGGTTGAGGGCTTCGATGATCTTGAGCGGCCGCAGGTCGAACACCTGGCGCACCGCGTCTTCGATCGCTGCTTCGGGCACCGCGTGCGTGCCGAACGTCTCAATCATGATCGACACCGGCTCGGCAACCCCGATCGCGTAGGCGACCTGCGCCTCGCAGCGGCGCGCGAGCTTCGCGGCGACGACGTTTTTGGCGACCCAGCGCATGGCGTACGATGCCGAGCGATCGACTTTGGACGGATCCTTGCCGCTGAACGCCCCACCGCCATGCCGTGCCATCCCGCCGTAGGTATCGACGATGATCTTGCGGCCCGTGAGCCCGGCGTCCCCCTGGGGGCCGCCGACCACGAAGCGGCCGGTCGGATTGACCAGGATGTCGGTATCCGCCACCTCGAAGCCCGCTTCCGCCAACACCGGGCGCACCACCAGGGCGACGATGCCGGCACGCAGATCCTTGTTGTCAATCAGGTCGGAATGCTGGGCCGACACGACCACCTTGCTGATGCCGACCGGGCGATCGCCTTCGTAGACGACGCTCACCTGGGTCTTGCCGTCCGGGCGGAGCCAGGAGAGGTCTCCCGATTTCCGCACGCTGGCAAGCCGCTCCGCGAGGCGATGCGCGAGCACGATGGGCAATGGCATGAGCGAGGGGGTCTCGTCCGAGGCGTAGCCGAACATCATCCCCTGGTCCCCCGCCCCGCCGCCGTCCACGCCGAGCGCGATATCGCCGGACTGGCGATCGATGCTCGTGAGGATCGCACAGCTCTGCGCGTCGAACCCGAAGTTCGCGTCGGTGTAGCCGATCGCGCTGATGGTGCTGCGGATGATGTCCGGGATGTGCACGTACGTGGAGGTCGTAATCTCACCGGCGACGAGCGCCATTCCCGTGGTGACGAGCGTCTCGCACGCGACCCGAGCCGTGGCATCCTTGCTCAGAATGGCGTCCAAAACGGCATCCGAAATCTGGTCCGCGATCTTGTCGGGGTGTCCTTCGGTAACCGACTCGGACGTAAAGACGTGGCGTTGTGCAGGCATGTGCGTGTCAAACCTTCCGTTAGGCGTTCAACCTAGCCGCGCGCCGTCCGGCGGGCAACCGGGTATCGGGATCGAGAAGCTTCACATCCACCGCTTCAGCAAGAGCGATTCGCAACGTGTCGAGCACGGCGTCGGCGCTGCGCGCCTCGAGCGCGGCACTCGCGGCCGCGCGCGCCTTCTGCGCGCTGATCTGCCGCACGGTCCACTTGATGAGCGGCAGTGCCGGGGGCGCGACGGAAAGCGTCTCGTACCCCAAACCGATCAGCAGGAACGCGAGCAGCGGCTCGGATGCCATCTCCCCACAGACACTCGCCGGCTTGCCGGCGGCACGCGCGGCGTCGGCCACCATCTTGAGCAGGCGCAGCACACTCGGGTCATGCGGCGTAAACCGATCCGCGAGTCGCGCGTTGCCGCGGTCTACCACGAGCGTGTACTGCGTCAGGTCGTTCGTGCCCACGCTCACGAAATCGCTCACCGCGGCGAACCGGTCCGCCAGGATCGCGGCTGCCGGCGTTTCAATCATGACGCCCAGCGGCATGGTGCGCGCCGCCTCGATGCCGCGGGCGGCGAGCCGCTCCGCTTCTTCCTCCACGATCGCGCGCGTGCGCTCGACTTCGTCCACCCGCGTGACCAGCGGGAGCATCAGGCGGATGTCCGCATGGGCCGCCGCCCGGAGTGCGGCACGCACCTGCGTCCGCAACAGCTCGGGCTGGTCCAGGCAGACGCGAATCGCGCGCCAGCCGAGGAAGGGGTTGGCTTCCGCGGCCGCCTGGAACGGCGCCGGCAGCTTGTCGCCGCCCAGATCGTACGTGCGGACCACGACCGGGTACCCGGAGAACGCCTCACCCACGCGACGGAAGTAGACCGCCTGCTCGTCCTCGGTCGGGAGCGTAGCGCGCCCGGTAATCAGGAACTCGGTGCGCAGCAGCCCGACACCCTCCGCATGGTGCTTACTCGCGGCCTGGATCTCATCCGGGAGATCGACGTTCCCCCGCAGTACCACGCGCACGCCGTCGGTCGTCACGGTGGGCCGGTCCGCGGCCTCTTCGAGCTGCGTACCCAGGTGGCGGCGCTGCTGCTCGCGTTGCTGCGCGTCGGCGATCTCCTCCGGCGTGGGATCGAGCAACACGGTCCCGCGCGTGCCGTCGAGGATCATCATGGTCCCCGACGTGATCCGCTCAACCGCCGCGGCGAGCCCCATCACGGCCGGGATCCCCATCGAGTGGGCCAGGATGGCCGCGTGCGACGTGCGCGTGCCTTCCTCGCTGACCAGACCGACCACGCGCTCACGCGGGAGCTGCACCGTCAGCCCAGGCGAGATCTCCCGCGCCACGATGACGCACGGCTCGGTCAGCCCGTCCCAGAGCTCGTCCACACCGCGGTGCAGCAGGTGCTGGATCACCCGGACGGTCACCCCGTTCAGGTCGGCGAGCTTGTCCTTGAGACGCACACTGCCCGTTCCGCTCCACAGATCGCGCACCTCGAGCGCCTTGAACTCGTACGCCTTCTCCGCCGTCAGGTGGTTCTCGCGAATCAGCGCCTCGACGGCTCCCAGGAACTCCTTGTCCTCGAGCATGAGGATTTGCGCGTCGAAAATGCGCGCTTCGTCCGGCCCGGCCCGCGCTTCCGCCTTGGCGCGGAGGTCGAGGTGGTGTCGCTTCACGTCCTGCACCGCCGCGCGCAGGCGCCGGACTTCCTTCTCGACCTTGGAGCGCGGCACGACGCGCGACGGCACCTCGGGCATGGTCCACCGCAGCACCAACGCCGGACCGATGGTGACCCCGGGCGACACGCCGATACCCTTGAGCAACCGGTCGCTCACGCGGTCTCCTCCTCCGCTGCGTCACCGGTGTCTTCCGGGGTCAGGTCCATCTCGTGGAATCCCGCCGCCACCAGGGCCAGCAGGGCGTCCATCGCCTCCGCCGCGTCTTCCCCGTCCGCCTTGATATGGATCGAGGAACCGCATTCCGCCGCGAGCATCATGACGCCCATGATGCTCTTCCCGTTCACCGCCAAATCGCCCCGCCGGACCGTGATGGTGGCCTTGAAGCGGTTCGCCACCTTCACGAGCTCCGCGGCCGGGCGTGCGTGCATCCCCAGCGGATTGACGATCAGGGCCTCCCGGTCGATCACCGCCATACGCACCCCACCACGATGCCGACGGCGGCAAAGCCGAGTCCGAGGCGCAGACCCGTCAATCCCAGCCGACGCCACCGCAATAACAGGACCCCGGCCGCAGCCGCCCCCCCAAGCACGACGCGCCCCCAACCAGGGGAAGGACCCGCCAGGTATGCCACGGCCATGGGGAGCGCAGCTCCCATGGCCACGGCCATGGCCGGCCCCAGGAGCGCGCCGGCTCGCCGCAGCAGCGGGTGTCGCAGGGCGTCCACAACCCGGATCCCGTGGGCCCAACCGGCCCGCAAGGCCCACCAGCGCAGACCGACATGACCCACATTGTAGATGGCGAGAAACCCCGCGATCGCCCACCAGCCCCATCCGAGGGCGATGCCGACGAGGGCGAGCCCCGAATTGAAGGGGAGCCATCCAGCCCACACCAGGCGATCCCCGAGCGAGCCCAATGGCCCGCATAGGGCCGTCCGGAGGCGCTCCACCTGCTCCGCCGGCACTCCATCGTGCTCGGCGCGCGCGGCGGCTCCGACCGCCATGCCGCACAGGTATGGATGGGCGTTGAAGAAGTGGGCACTGCGCACGATGGCCGCGCGATATTCGTCCCGCGGCAGGCCGCGCACGAGGGGCTCCTCGGCAACGCCGAACCCGATGCCCAGCATCCGCTCGTAGTTCCAGGACCCCTGCACCGTGAACAGGCGGAGCAGGCAGCGACCGAGGGGCGGCGTCACCGGAGCCACACACCGGCGGCGCCGCCGAGCAACCCCGCCGCAAACCAGCGCAGGTCAGGCCCGCGCCCAACGAGGCGCAGCGTGCCCACCACCCCCGCCGCGATGGCCGCGCCGGTGATCACGACCGCGACCAGCATGGCGCCTCGCACGGCGAGCCCCCCACCCAGCAGCGCGTGCACGCCGACACCGAACGCGAGCCCGGCGGCCGTGACCAGCGCCGCCCGCGCCGCGTCGCGCAACATGCTGGTCACGTGCAGGCGTACGATCACGCTGATGTCGCCCCGCTCGAGTGCGCCCGTGTTATGCCGGACCGCCCGGGCGTTCATGCGGCGCATCAGGTGAATGCTGATACCGCCCAACAATCCGGTCGCCAACCCCACGACGGCGCCGAGCCCGATGCCGAGCGCGCCGGGCGCGCTGTGCGCCACCCCGACGGCCGCGACCGTCGCGGGGCCGTATTCGGGATAGCGGACCGCACCCATGGGAATGATGTCGTATTGAAATAGCTCGAAGATCACGCCCAGCTGCAGCCCGATGCCGAGATCGCCGAGCATGGCGCCCGCCAGCGCCCCGGCGACGAGCGGCCGGGCGATCATCGCCTGCGGCATGCTGACGAGGTCGAGCCCGACGAGCGTGCCCCAGACCAGCAACAGGACGACCTGCTCGAGGGTCATGTGAACTCCGCCAGCGGAACCGCCCGCGCCGTGGGGACGTCCTGGGCCGTGACCACGATCCCGCGGGCCGCCAGAGCTTTCAACTGCTCCGCCTCAGCATCGGTCAGGAATACGAACCGCAGGCGCTCGGTGCGACCCGGGCGCTGATGAATTCCGCCCACGTTGATCCGCGTCACTTGCCCGCCGTTCTCGGTCAGTGCCGCCAGCGTGCCGACGTCGCCCGCGACCACGATTCCCACGCGCGGGTCCGCGTTCCACTCGGGCAGCCGGGCCGCCGCCTCGGCGGTCGATGCGACGATCATCTCGATGTCGGGCGGTACACCCATCCGGTATAGCTCCTGTTCCCACGGACTCGCGCGCACCGCGTCGTCCACCAGCACGATGAAGCCCATGTTGAGCCGCTGCCCCCATCCCACGACGACCTGCCCATGAATCAGGCGATCGTCGATCCGGAACAGCGCAATACTCATGAAGCGGGGACGCGGATGGCTTTGGTCCCCGCCGCCGCGGCGCGCTCGGCTGCGGCGCCCGGGGAAAGATCGCGATGAAACACGAAGTCCAGCAGCATGGCGAGGTTCACGCCAGTCACCACCGAGAGATCATGACGGCCTCGGACGTACGACGCGGCGCCGGTCAGACACGACCCGCCCGGCAGATCGACAAACAGCACCGCCGGTGCATCGCCGACTGCCGCGGCGAGCGACGCGAACAACGCTTCGCGATCGCAGCCGTCGTTGCTCACGGGCACCAGCGCGTCGGTGACCCCCGTGATGTTGGCGACGGCGGTGATGAGCGCCTGGGCGACCTCCGCGTGCGACACGATGACACCCCGCAGCGGGCTACTCATAGTCCTCTTCCAGGTACGCCTGCTGCTCGCGGCGCTCGGCCATGCGCTGCAGCAGCCGTTCGTTGAACCGCTTCGCCGAATCCACGCCGCCATAGCGCAGCAGATGGTTCATGGCGACGACTTCGCAGATCACCGTCAGATTCTTGCCCGGGTTGAGCGGCACCGACACCAAGGGGAGCGCGACGTCGAGAATGGTGGTCGTCTTGCGGTCCAGGCCGGTGCGGTCGTATTCGCGCGACGCATCCCAGTCCTCGAGCTGCACCACCACCTCGATGCGTTTCTGCTGCCGCACGGCCCGCACGCCGAAGAGCGCCTGAATGTCGATCAGCCCCACGCCCCGGATTTCCATGTAGTGGCGCGACAGCTCGTGGCCCCGTCCGATGAGCACGTCGTTCCCGCGGCGGCTGATCTGGACCACGTCGTCGGCCACCAGCCGGTGTCCCCGCTCCACCAGGTCCAGCACGCATTCGCTCTTGCCGATCCCCGAGCGCCCGATGAACAACAGGCCGGCGCCGAACACGTCGGCCAGCGACCCGTGCAGCGTGGTGGTCGGTGCGAAGGCTTCGTCCAGGAACGGCTTCAGCCGCCGGAAGAATTCCGACGTCTTGAGCTTGGTGCGGATCACCGCCACGCCCTTGGCCCGCGCCAGCTCGAGCAGCTCCGCAGGAGCCTCCTGCCCTTTGGTCACGACGACGCACGGCAGGTCGAACGTGAAGAACGTCTCGAGGGACTGGCGGCGCCCCGCGGCGTCGAGGGATGCGAGATAGGTGATCTCGGTCTGCCCGAGCACGTGGATGCGCGTGGAGGCAAACCGCTTGGTGTAGCCCGCCAGCACGAGGCCGGGACTCGACACCTCGGCCGTCGGCATCACGCGATCGAGCCCGATGTCGCCGGTGAGCGCTTCGATCTGGAGAGGATCGCCCTTGCGATCGAGCAGGTCACGGACCTTGGGTGGGTTCACAGCGATCCCCGCACAGTGACGCGCGCGCGCCGCACCGGCGCCTTGTCCAGCTGCCGCCGGACCTTGGCGACCGCCCGATCGAGTGCCGACCGATGATCGGCTGCGTCCGCGAGGGCGACGTGGACCTGACGGCGGTTCGTGTGCAGCCGCAGCTCGACGGTGAACCGGCCGTGCTCAGCGCCGAAAGTCAAATGGAGGTGATGGGGACGGGTGGCCAGGCGTCCCAGGCGCGCAAGCTGGGCGCGCGCGCTGGCGCGCAGGTCCTCCGGGACGTCGCAATGTCGCGCCACGATCGTGATGCGCATAGTCAGCCTCCCTGGGCGATGACGCCCGCGAGATGGGCCTCGGTCGCGTCGGCGGCCCGATCCCACGACAGTCCCGCAGCGAACGTCCGCGCGCCACTCCCCAGACGCGCGACGAGCGTGGGATCGCCGGCCAGCTCGAGCATCCGCTGCGCCAGCGCCGGGACATCGCCATGCGGCACCAGGAATCCGGTCTCCCCATCGCGCACCGATTCTCGCAAGGCGGAGTTGTTGGAAACGAGCGCCGGAGTGCCGCACGCGGCCGCTTCGACGTTCGAGATCCCCCACCCTTCCTTCGAACTCGTCAACACCACGGCCCACGCCCGGCGTAACAGGCGGCGCTTTTCTTCGTCGGCAACGAAGCCGACAAACCTGACCGCATCGCCCACGCCGAGGGTGCGGGTGAGGCGCTCGAGGCGCGGCCGGTCGTCGCCCTTGCCCGCGATCTCGAGCATGAGGTCGCCGCGAGCGACGCGCGCCGCCGCGAACGCCCGCAGCACGATCTCCAGTCCTTTATAACGCTTCAAACGCCCCACATACAAGAACGTAGGCCGTTCCGCGCGGCGCGTGCCCGGATCGGGATGATACCAGGCGGCATCCACGCCGGGGTAGATCACGGCGATGCGCTCCCGCGGTACGCCGCGGAGCACCAGATCGTCCCGCGTGCTCTCGGAAATCGCATGGAACGCGGCCCGCCGGTAGACGCGCGGAATGGGTCGCTCCGCGGCCCAGACGATGGCCGCCACGGCCCAGTTCGTCTCGACGAACGCCGTGGTGCCGAACAGGTGGGGGACGACCGCGCAGAACGGGAGCCGCGTGAGGCGGCAGAGATAGAGAGGCACCTTGTTGATGTCTTCGACCAGCACATCGTAGCCGCGCGCTCCCAGGTGGGCACGCACCGCGGGCCGCGCGCGCCAGGCGAAGCTGTGCCGTCCGCCGTAGCGGCGGACGCGCATACCGTCGAGCTCGGCGGCGGCAGCGGCGCCCGGCCAACCGCTCGTGACCAGATCGATTTCGTGGCCGCGGCGAGCCAGCCGCCCGAAGATCTCGTGGAGGTGAGTCTCCGCCCCGCCGGCCCACGGATTCTCGCGATCATTCCAGTTGACCAGCAGAATCCTCACAACGCGTCCAGCTGCCGCGCCGCCGCATCGAGCACCCCGTTCACAAACCCCGGCGCCTTGGCCCCGGCGAACCACTGCGCGAGCTTGACGGCTTCGTCGATGACCACGCGCGACGGCGTCGTTCCCTCGGCGATCTCCGCCAGTGCGAGGCGGAGGATGTTGCGCTCGATGATCCCCACCCGCTCGAGCCGCCAATGCTCCGCCGCACTCGCGACCAGCTGATCGAAGTCCGCTACCCCGGCGATCCCGAGCGCGGCCAGCTCGGCGCCACGATCCGGTGGCGCCGGCGGTTTGCCGTAGATACCCGCGACGCTCGCGATCACCACCCTGAGCGACGGCCGTCCCGTCACGTCCCACGCGTACAGCAGCTGCAGGGCGCGGACGCGCGCCTTAGTCTCGGCGCGTTGCACGGGTCAGCTCGGCCAGCACCGAGGCGGTGGCGAGCGCCGCTTCCGCCGCCTCGTACCCCTTGTTCCCGGCCGCCCCCCCCGCACGCGCCTGCGCCTGCTCCAGCGACTCGGTGGTCAACAGACCGAAGCCCACCGGCAGCCGGTGCGCCAGCGCCACGTTGGCAAGCCCGCGGGACGCCTCGCCGGCGACGATATCGAAATGCGGCGTCTCGCCGCGGATCACGCAGCCCAGCGCCACGATCGCGGTATAGCGGCCGCTCACCGCCGCCGTCTCGGCGACGACCGGCAGCTCGAACGCGCCCGGCACCCAGATCACGTCGATGCGGGAGTCCGGCACGGCGTGCTCGCGCAAACACTGGCGGGCGCCGTCGAGCAGGCGCGTCGTGACGAGCTCGTTGTAGCGGCTGATGACGACGGCGACGCGCCCTGTGCGCGGCGCGCGGGGCGACCCCTGGATGTCGGCCACGGTCAGTGGGTCAGCAGGTGCCCGAGCTTGTCCCGCTTGGCGTCGAGGTACGAGCGGTTTTCGTCGGAGGCCGCGGGGACAATCGGCAGGCGCCCCACGATCTCCAGCTTGTATCCCTCGAGCCCGACCAGCTTCATGGGATTGTTGGTCAGCACGCGAATGGAAGACAGTCCCAGGTCCAGAAGGATCTGGGCGCCGATCCCGTAGTTGCGGAGGTCGGGCTTGAATCCCAGCTGCTCGTTGGCGGTCACCGTGTCGTGCCCCGCGTCCTGCAGCTCGTACGCCTTCAACTTGTTCACCAGGCCGATGCCGCGGCCCTCCTGGTCCAGGTACACCACGGCACCGCGTCCTTCCTGCGCGATCATCCGCATCGCGCTGTGCAGCTGCCACCCGCAGTCGCAGCGCCCCGAGCCGAATACGTCGCCGGTGAGACACTTGGAATGCATCCGCACGAGAACGTTCGACTCCCCCTGCACGTCGCCGTACACCAGCGCGACATGCTCGGCCGAGTCCACGTCGTTGCGGTACCCGATGATCTTGAATTCGCCGAACGGCGTCGGGAGCCTGGCCTGGGCCACGCGGTGGACCAGGCGCTCGGTCGCCAGGCGGTAGCCGACGAGCTGCGCGACGGTAATAAAGGAAAGCCCGTGACGCGCGGCAAACCCCTCCAGCTCCGGCCGGCGGGCCATCGTACCGTCGGCGCTCAGGATTTCGCAGATCACGCCGGCCGGGTAGAGCCCCGCAAGACGCGCGAGATCCACACTGGCTTCGGTCTGGCCGACGCGCTGCAACACGCCACCGGGCCGCGCGCGCAGCGGAAACACGTGCCCGGGGCGCCGCAGGTCGCTCGGCACGGCGGCGGGATCGATCGCCACCCGGATGGTCGCCGCGCGGTCCGCCGCCGAGATTCCGGTCGTCACCCCAAAACGCGCCGCCGCATCGATGCTGACGGTGAAGGCCGTCTCGTGGGCTTCCGTGTTCTGTTCGGCCATCGGCGGAAGCCCCAACGCCTGGCACCGGTCGGGGATCAGGGTAAGGCAGATGAGTCCGCGCCCGTGCGTGGCCATGAAGTTGATCATGCCAGCCGTCACGAGCTCGGCGCTGCCGACCAGGTCACCCTCATTCTCGCGATCCTCGTCATCCGCCACGATGACCAGCTTACCGGCGCGGATATCCGCGATCGCCTGCTCTACGCTTGTGAGCGACATAGCTGCCTCACGTACTTTGCCAACACGTCTCCCTCGACGTGCACGCGGTCTCCCGTCTTGAGCGCACCGAGCGTCGTGTGCGCCCGGGTGAACGGGATCAGCGAGATCTGCACGACGTTGGGCGCGGGGAGCGCGTTGATCGTCATGCTGACGCCATCGACGGTAATGGACCCCTGCGGAATCGAGACCTCCCGTACCGGCGGCGGCACATTCAGATCGCACACCCACGCGTCCGCCCGGGGCTCGGCGCGCGCCACGACCGCGACGCCATCCACGTGTCCCTGCACGATATGACCCCCAAGGCGGTCGGCCGCACGCACGGCCCGCTCCAGATTGACCTTCCGGCCGGACGCATATTCGCCCAGCAGCGTCCGGCCCTCCGTGGTCTCGATCACGTGAACCGTAAACCCGCCCCGCACCACCCGCTCGACCGTGAGACAGGCCCCGTTGACGGCGATACTCTCACCCTTCTTCAACCCCTTGTAGGCAGCGCGGATAGTGAGGGTGAGCCCGCGGTCCCCATCACGTGACACGGCCCCAACTCGCCCGATGGCGGTCACGATTCCGGTAAACATGGCTGCTTGTCCAAGACTAGTAATGTATCCACCCCCAGGGCGCGGCGCTCCACCGGCGTCCAGCGCTTCGCTTCGGTGAGCGGGGCATCGGGAACCCCCGGAAAGGCCGGAATGGCGCCCTCTCCGAGCCAAACCGGCGCCTGAACCCAGTACAGCCGGTCCACGAGCCCATCGGCGAGGAGCCGCATGCCAAGCGCTCCGCCGCCCTCACACAACAATGATTGGATCCCCGCTTCGCGCAGCATGCGCAGTCCCTCCGCGAGGCTGTCGGGCCGGAACACCCGCACGCCGTTTTGCTCGAGCGCGGCCACGCTTGAGACGGGCGCTTCGTGTGACGAGACGACCCAGGTAGGAACGTCCCGCGCGGTGCTCACAAGGGTGACGCCGGGATTCAGCATCGCCCGCCGATCGAATACGATACGGACCGGGGGGCGCCTTGGGGTCACCGACCCGCGCGCGGTGAGGGTGGGATTGTCCATCAAGGCGGTGGTGCCGCCGACGCCGATCGCGTCGAAGCCGGCGCGCAGCCAGTGGACGTACTCGCGCGCCTCCTCCCCCGACACCCAGCGCGACTGGCCGGCCGCATCGGCAATGCGCCCATCGACCGAGGTCGCCAGCTTCAGCGCGACGAACGGACGTTCCTCGCGCACCCGCGAGAACAGAAACGGCGCGTTGAGCGCCGCCGCCTCCGCATGCATCAATCCCAGGCTCACGTCGACGCCGGCCCGAGCCAGGACCTCCGCGCCGCCCCGCGCGTCGCGATCGGGATCCCGCACGGCGGCGACCACGCGCGCGATACCGGCCCCGAGGATCGCGTCGGTGCACGGAGGCGTCATGCCGTGATGGGCGCAGGGTTCGAGCGAGACCACGAGCGTCGCACCCCGGGCCGCCGTCCCGGCGGCCGCGAGCGCGACGACCTCCGCGTGCGCGCGGCCATACTCTGCGTGAAAGCCTTCACCCACCGAGATACCGTCGCGCAGCACCACCGCCCCGACCATCGGGTTGGGCGCGACGCGCCCCCAGGCCGAGAGCGCGAGGTCCAATGCGCGCCGCATGGCGTGCGATTCAATGTGCGATGTGACGGGCGACCCCCCGGATCATCGCTCGGCGAAGCGGACGCGGGTGGGGCCCGCATACACTTCGCCGATCAGTCGCGCGGGTACCTTCGCCCGCTCCGCGGCGCGCACGACCGCTTCGACATCGTCGCGCGCTGCTACCGCGATCATTCCGATCCCCAGATTGAACACGCGCCGCATTTCGCCGAGCGACACGCTCCCCGCCCGCATCAGCACCCGGAACACGATCGGCCAGGGCCACGCCGCCGCATCCACCACGGCTTCACATCCCGTCCGGGAGCACGCGCACCAGGTTGCCGGCGATGCCGCCGCCGGTGATATGCGCCAGGGCGTGGATCCGGGGCAGCACGGAGGTCAGCGCGGCGGCATAGCTGCGGTGCACGTCGAGCAGCACCTGCGCCACCGACCGGTCGGTCTCGGGAAACTGATCGGCGACATCGAGGTTGAGGCGCTCGAAGACGATGTGCCGCGCCAGCGTGTACCCGTTGGTGTGCAACCCGTTGGACTCGAAGCCGATCAACCCATCGCCGGGCCGCACGCGGTCGCCGTGTAACGCGGCTGCCTCTTCCACCACGCCGAGAATCGTGCCGGCCAGGTCGTAGTGGGCCGGCTGAAACAGGTCGGGGAGCTCGGCGGTCTCGCCGCCGACCAGCGTCATCTCATGTGCCAGGCAGCCGCGCACCACGCCGGCGACGACCGCGGTGGCCACGTCCGCCTCGAGCTTCCCCGCCGCGAGGTAGTCGAGGAATGCGAGCGGGCGGGCGCCATGCACGAGAATGTCATTCACGCAGTGGTTGACCAGGTCCTCGCCCACGGAGTCGTGAACGCCGGCGCGCTGGGCGACCATCACTTTGGTCCCCACGCCGTCGGTGGACATCACCAGCACCGGACGCTGGTAGCCGGGTGGCACCCGCACCATGCCGCCGAACGCCCCCACGCCGCCGAGCGAGAGCGCGGTGCGCGTCCCGCGGGCCATCTCGCCAATGCGGCGCTTGGCGTCGCTCGCGACGTCGAGATGCACCCCCGCCGCTCCGTACCGATCCGTCACCCGTGGTGCTCCTCGTCCAGGTCGAAGTGAACCAGCTCCTTGAATCCGCGGACGCGCGCCCGCACGTCCTTCCGCGACACGTTGTCGAACCCCGCAAACCCGAACGCCTCTACCGCAAACGATCCCATCGCCGCGCCGTAGACCATCGCCCGACGCAAGTTGGGAGGCGACAGGTCGTCGGTCGAGGCCAGGTAGGCCATGAATCCCCCGGCGAACGCGTCGCCCGCGCCGGTGGGATCGAACACCTCCTGGAGCGGATACGCCGGGACCTTGAAGGTAGTGGTGCGGTCCACCAACAGGGCGCCGTGCTCCCCCTGCTTGATGACCACCATGCGGGGGCCGTGGGCCAGCACCCATTGGGCGGCGCGGTAGATGTTCCAGTCGCCCGACAGCTCCCGCGCCTCGGAGTCGTTGATCATCAGGAGGTCGATGTGGCGGAGCAGCTCGAGCAGCAGGTCGCGCTTTGACTGGATCCAGTAGTTCATCGTGTCGCACGCGACGAGCGCCGGGTGCGCCACCTGGTCCAGCACGCTGAGCTGCAGCTCGGGATCGATGTTGCCGAGAAACAGGTACCGGGAGTCGCGCAACTTCTCGGGCAGCTTGGGACGGAACTGTGCGAACACGCCGAGCCGGGTGTCGAGCGTTTCGCGGCTGGAGAGATCGTAGGAGTACTTGCCGCGCCAGCGGAACGACTCGCCCTCGACCCGTTCGACGCCGGACATATCCACGCCGCGGGCCTCGAGCGTCTTGAGGACGCCCAATGGATAGTCGCTCCCGACCACGCCGACCATCCTCACGGGATGCAGAATGGCGCCGGCGGCACTGAAGAACACGGCGGAGCCGCCAGGCGCGTCCGCCGTCTCACCGAACGGCGTCGCGACCGAATCGAGGGCGATGGACCCCACTACGAGGAGGCTCACGGCTACATCCGATCCGGCGCGCTGATCCCGAGGACCGCGAGCCCGTTGGCGAGCACCTGTCGCACCGCGCGCGCGAGCACGAGCCGCGCGGTTTCCTGCGGCTCCCCGAGCACGCGGTACTTGTGGTACCACGCGTGCGCGATGCGCGCCAACCCCTCCAGGTACCCGGTGACGCGATGGGGCTCGAACGTCTCCGCGGCGCGTGCCACGATGCCGGGGAACGCCGCGATCTCCTTGAGGAGATCGAGCTCTTCCGGCGCGTCGAGCATGCGGAGATCGACACCCTCGGCCAGGACCGTTTCGGGCGCCCGGGCGGCAACCCGGAAAATGCCGCTCATGCGGGCATGCGCCATCTGCACGTAAAACACTGGGTTCTCCTCCGTTTGGCTCGTGGCCAGGTCGACATCGAACACGAACTGCGAGTCGCCGCGACGCATCAGGAAAAAATAGCGCGCGGCATCCACGCCGGTCTCCTCGAACAGCTCGCGCAGGGTGACAAAATCGCCGGTGCGCTTGGAAAAGCGGACCTCTTCCCCGCCCCGCATCACGCGCACGAGCTGCACCAGCTCCGCGTGAAAGAAGTCGTCCGGATACCCGAGGGCCCGCATCGCGGCGCGCATCCGCGGGACGTAGCCGTGATGATCCGCCCCCCAGACGTCGATCGCGCGCGCGAACCCGCGCTCGCGCTTCTGGCGGTGATACGCGATGTCCGGCAGCAGATAGGTATAGGTCCCGTCCGACTTGCGGAGCACGCGATCCTTGTCGTCACCGAGCGCGGAGGCCCGGAGCCAGAGCGCCCCGTCCTCCTCGAACGTGAGGTCCCGCGCCGCCAGGTCGGCGAGCGCCCGCTCGATCAGCCCGGTCCGATATACTTCGGATTCGAACGCGACGACGTCGAACCGTACTCCGAACTGGCGCAGGTCTTCGTCCTGCTCGGCACGCTGGGACAACATGGCGATCGAGCGGCAGCGCCGCACGCCTTCGTCGGGGGACAGGTCGGCGAAGGCGCGGCCTTCGCGCGCCAGCGTCGCCGCCGCCAGCTCGACGAGGTACTCGCCCTGGTAGCCCCCTTCGGGCACGTCGCCGGGCCGGCCGACCTGCTGCTGCACCCGGGCCCAGAGTGACAGCGCCAGCTTGTCGATCTGGGTTCCGGCATCGTTCACGTAGAACTCCCGAGTCACCGCGTGACCGGTCCACTCGAGCAGCGCAGCGATCCCATCGCCCACCGCTGCGCCCCGCCCGTGACCGACGTGCAGGGGTCCCGTGGGGTTGGCGGAGACGAACTCGATGTTCACCTTCACGCCGCCGCCGACGGTGCTCCGGCCATAACCGGCTCCCGCGGCGAGCACCTCGCCCACCACACCAAGCCGCTGATCCGTCGCGAGGAAGAAATTGATGAACCCGGGGCCCGCGACCTCGACCTTGCTGACGAGCCCCGCGGGCAACCGTGCCTGCACTTCCTTCATCAGGGATTCGGCAACGGCGCGAGGAGGACGCTTGAGGTCCTTCGCCAGCACCAGCGCGAGGTTCGTCGCTAGATCGCCGTGGGAGGGATCGCGTGTTGCCGTGACATCGGCGTGGACGCCGGCAGACGCGCCAATCCGCAGCGCGGCGTCCACGAGCGCCTGGGCAATTGCTTCGTGCGGCCTCACTTGCCGCCGGAGTCGGGCTTCTTTTTGGTGCTGTCGGAGCCTTTCGACTCGGCCGTCGTCTTGGGCTCGGTCGAGGGCTTGGCGTCGGTAGCGGGTTTCGCGTCCCCTTCGGCTGGCGGCTTCTCACCGGCACGCTTGTAGTCGGTGATATAGAAGCCGGACCCTTTGAACACGAGGCCCGCGCCACCCGAGATCACCCGCTCAGCGCGCTTGCCGCAGGTGGGGCACGGGAGGTGCCGGCGGTCGTTCATGCGGGGGAAGAACTTCTCGAACGTGTGCCCCGCCGGACACTTGTACTCGTAGGTTGGCATCGCGCAACAACTTAAGCAGACAAAACCCGACAGGTCAACAACTCGCTATGGGGCCGCGGCGGCATGCCCTCGGGCGCCGCCCGACCCCCCAAGCCGAACCGTCTGGTATGCCATGCCATAGCGCGCCGGCTCAGGCGTCGTCACGGGTACCGATGTTGATGTGCGCCCAGATGACGCGCGAGTAGCGAAACAGCATGGGGACGGTCGGCATGTACACTACGACGGCGACCGCCAGCGCGGCATTCAGCCCGATACGCGGCGCCAGGCCCACCATGGCCATGATGGCAAGCGTCGCGAACAATCCGACGCTCATCACCCAGCTCACGTACATGGCGCCCTGGAAGAACCCGGTCTCCCGTTCAAACTGGTGGCCGCAGCGCGGGCAGCGCTCATGCATCGTGATCCACCCTGAGTACATCGGGCCCTCAAGGCATACGGGACAGCGCTGCCACAGCACGGCGTGAACGCGGGCCAGGTTCACGACGGCTGCGGTGCGATGTTCTTGTTCGCGCGGAACAGATTACCCGGGTCCCACGCGGCCTTGAGCGCGCTGAGCCGCGCGTGGTTCGCTCCGTACGCCGCCCGGGTGCGGTCGTCGCCTTCGTCTTCGGTCAGGAAGTTCACGTAGGTCCCGCCCGTCGAGAAGCGGCGCATGTCGCGCCACGCCGTGCGCGCCCATTCGATGTTGGCGCCGTCATCGGCGGCGGGCTCCCAGGCCGCGGTGATATTCAGCACCATGCGCGCATCCCGGTTGCCCGCCGCGGAATAGCCTCCGGGAAGACGATTGAGCGCCCCATCGATCGCAAACAGGACCACGGCCGAGTGCGGGGACGCGATGCGACCGGCGTGCGCGATCACCGCGCTGAGCAGATCGGGCGAGACCTCCGCCAGATATTCCGACTTCCAGTAGTAGCGCCGCCCCTTCGGCTGGGTTGCATCGAGGAAGTTCTGCTGTGATACGTAGGGCCGCCGCTGGATGGTGTCGCCGACGGGCGTCCCGAACGCTTTGATGGGAGCCAGCAGCCGCTCGCCATCCTGAGCCGCGCCCGAATAGCACGCGAACAGAGCGACGATCGGTTTGCCGTGAATCTCCTTCGCCAACCACGGGGCGGGAGGCGCCGGCCGCATCAGCGCCACGATCGTCAGCTCGGGCGGTGCCTCCGCGGCGAGTTTCCGAAACATCGCCAGGACTTCGTGCGCCTGCTCCGCGCTCCACGCGATGGCGCCACCCACGATCTCGGGGCCGACCGGGTACAGAGTGTATTCGAACCCGGTGACCACCCCGAAGTTTCCGCCCCCGCCCCGCAGCCCCCAAAACAGGTCGGCGTTCTCCCGCTCGCTGGCGCGCACCACCCGTCCGTCGGCCGTGACGAGATCCATCGCCGTCACGTTGTCGCACGTCCAGCCGAACCGGCGCGACAGATAGCCGAACCCGCCGCCCAAGGTGAGGCCGGCGATGCCGGTGTTGGAAACGAATCCGAGCACCGCGGCCAGGCCGTGCACCTGAGTCTCGCGATCCACGTCGCCCAACAGGCACCCCGCCTGGGCACGCGCGAGCCGCGCGGCGGGGTCCACCCACACACCGCGCATCAGCGACATGTCGAGCATCAGCCCGCCATCGCACACCGCCAGGCCGGCGATGTTGTGCCCGCCGCCCTTGATGGACAGCTGGAGCCGGTTGTCGCGCGCGAACTTGACACCTGCGAGTACGTCAGCGACGCCGAGACAGCGGGCGATTGCCGCGGGCCGGCGGTCGATCATGGCATTCCAGATCGATCGCGCGTCGTCGTAGCCGGCGTCGCCGGGCGCGAGCAGGGGACCGCGCAGGCGCGGCCGAAGGTCGTCGAGAGGCACGTCGCTACCGCCGAGCAGCGTTACGGGGCCGTGGTGGCGACGGCGGCAGCAGCGGTCAGCACCTTACGCCGTTTGTCCCGGAGGAACTCCCACGCCTTCCAGTCGAGCGGTCGTACCCAGTCCCATCCAGTGCGCTGCCAATCCGGGTCCAAGGGATCGAGCCCCAGCTCCACGATTGCCGCAGCCACCGTCACGAAGAATTGATGCTTGTACGGCAGCAGGTAGCCCCCTTCGGCCTCCCGCACCGCGCGCGCTGCTTCGTAGGACGTGAACCACTGGTTCAAGAATGCGCCCATGGGTTCGACGTACATCGGGAGGCCGGGATCCTCGGGGGTGATCGCCTCCACAGGTGAGGGTCCGGCGTCGTCAGGCGTCATCATGCGTTTCCTCCGTAGGTGTGGCGCGGGAATCCCTCTGAGGATAGCCCGGTGGACCGAAATCCACAGGTCCTCTAGCCATCCCGGTGTACCGTCGCAGGGGCAAACGCCGGAATGCACACCGCGATGTACTCGGCGCCGTCGGGACCGGGCGTGCCATAGCGGATCCACTCACCGGGGGCGGTGACGACCGCCTGGCCCGGCCCGACGTCCAGCGCCCCGCCCGCGAATTCGACGTGGAGCACGCCACGGAGCACCAGCGTCACTTCTTCGAACTCGGGGCGCTGCCCCGGTTCCTGCCACCCGCCCGGCGACGTCATGCGGGCAACGCTCACGGTCTGGTGTCCGGAGTTCACCCGTCCCACGTACTCCTCGATGCGTTTGGGAGGATGCCCGGCGGCCTGGACGACGGTGGGACTCGGTATCAATCGTGGCATGGAGAGTGGTTTAGTGGATGAGTGTCCGCGGCCGATCGTACTCGCGCGGGAGCGAGAGGGCAAGCACCCCGGCGACGACAAGCGTGACGGCCAGCACCAGCAGGCCGCTTTCGAACCGATGGGTACGCTGCTTCAAGAATCCCATCACGGTGGGTCCTACAAAGCCCCCGATGTTCCCCACAGAATTGATGAGGGCGATCCCGCCCGCCGCCGCCGTGCCGCTCAAGAACCCGGTGGGGATACTCCAGAACGGGCCCAGCGTGCTCCAGATTCCCGTGGCGCTGACGCACAGCGCCAGGAACGCGAGCACCGGCTGGCGTTGGACGAGTGCCCCGATGAGCAGTCCCGCCGCGGCGGCGAACGCCGGGAGCGCCACGTGGCGGCGGCGCTCCCCGCTGCGATCGGAATGGCGCGCCACGAGGACCATGCCGATCGAGGCGGCCAGGTACGGGAGCGCGGAGATCAGCGCGGTGGCGGTGTTGCCGAGCCCCGAGAAGCTCTGCACGATCTGCGGCAGCCAGAACGCCACCCCGTAGAAACTGATGATGGTCGAGAAGTAGAGCAGGCAGAGACGCCACACCGGTCCGTGCGTGAGCGCCTGCCACAGCGTGAGACGACGGCTGTGCTCCACGGCGCTGCGCTCCGAGTGTAGGGCCTGCTCCAGCCATCCCTGCTCCGCCGGGCTGAGCCAGTGGGCGTGAGCGATGCGGTCGGGGAGAAACCGCAGCGTGGTCACGCCCAAGATCACGGCGGGGAGTCCTTCGACGAGAAAGAGCCACTGCCACCCGGCCAGGCCGGCGCTGCCGTCCAGCTTGAGGAGCGCCGCCGAGACCGGTCCGCCGACCACGCCGGCGAGCGCGGTGGAGGTCAGGAACAGCGCGAACACGCGAGCGCGATCGCGGGCGGGGATCCAGTGGGTGAGATAGAAGATGATCCCGGGCAGGAACCCCGCCTCCGCGACGCCGAGCAGAAAGCGCAGCACGTAGAACATGGCCGGCGTCCTGACGAACATCATGCCGCAGGAGAGCACGCCCCACGTGACCATGATGCGCGCGATCCACCAGCGGGCCCCGACGCGCTGCAGGATCAGGTTGCTCGGGATCTCGAACGTGACGTAGCCGGCGAAGAACATCCCGGCGCCCAACCCGTAGACCGCGTCGCCCAGGCCGAGATCCGCTTTCATTTCCAAGGCGGCGAAGGAAATGTTGAAGCGGTCGAGGTAGTTGACGACGTAGCAGAGAAACAGATACGGGATCAGCCGGCGGGTGACCTTGGCCGTGACGGCGCCCGGGTCGATCGTGGGCGCCGCGATTAGAACACTCTCCGCTTGAGCAGGTCCACCGAGAACTTGGCGGTATCGGCGGTGGCCATCACGGCCATCACCCCGGCCTGCACGGGATCGCTCACCACCAGATCGGCGGCGTCCGGCACGCTGCCCGCCATGTTCAGGCTGATCACCAGCAACCCCTGCGCGCGCACCTCACGGACCGCCCGCTCGATATCGCCGCCCATCAGCGAGCCCGCCAGCACCAGGGCCGACGCGCGGGGGAGCCGGGCCACCGCGCGCACCGCATCGGCGAGCGGCCGCTCGCCGACCAGCGGAATGGTATCGATCGAGATGTGCTCGCCGCGAATATTGTGGCGGTCCGCCTCCGAGATGGCGCCGATCGCGACCTGCCCGACCTGCGCGCCGCCGCCCATGATGATGATGCGCTTGCCGTAGATCGCCTGCAGCGTCTTGACCAGGCCGACCTCATGCACCACGGGCAGCGTTCGCAGCTCTGCGATCAGCGCCTCGGGAGCCTCCGGCATGTCGATCTCGAAATAGATGCGCGCGTCGACGGCTCCCTCGCTGGTGATGTCGATCGACGAGATGTTGCCCCGGTGTTTGGCAATCACCCCGGTCATCTGGTGCATGACTCCGGGGCCGGACGCGGCGCGCACAGTCAGTCCGAATTTTTCCACCTGAGCCCTCTCGAGTAACGGTCGGCGAGCGGTTGGCTCCGCAATTCTACCTTGACGCGCGCGCGCCGCCAGCGGCACCCCTGGCCCGCTCATCCGGCCCGGTGCAACTTGCAGGCCTCTCGCCACAGGGCCGCCGATGATTGATGTGACGCAACGCCTGAGCACCGCCCTCGGGGCGCGCTATACGATCGAGCGCGAGCTTGGCGCGGGCGGGATGGCGACGGTATACCTCGCCCGCGACCTCAAGCACGACCGCCACGTGGCCCTGAAGGTGCTGCGCCCGGAATTGGCCGCCGTCATCGGCGCCGACCGGTTCCTCAAAGAGATCAAGGTCACCGCCAACCTGCAGCACCCCCACATCCTGGGGCTGATCGACTCGGGGGAGGTGGACGGCCTCCTCTACTACGTGATGCCGTCCGTCGAGGGCGAATCGCTCCGCGACCGCATCACCCGCGAGCAACAGCTTCCCGTCGCCGAAGCGCTGCGGATCGCGATCGAGATCGCCTCGGCGCTCGACTATGCCCACCGCCACAAAGTGATCCACCGCGACATCAAGCCGGAGAACATCCTGCTGCACGACGGCCGGGCACTGGTCGTCGACTTCGGAATCGCGCTCGCGGTCAGCTCGGCCAGCGGGACCCGGATGACCGAAACGGGCATGAGCCTGGGCACGCCGCACTACATGAGCCCCGAACAGGCGATGGGTGAACGGGAGGTCACGGCGCGCAGCGACGTCTACGCGCTCGGCGCCGTCCTCTACGAGATGCTCGTGGGGGAGCCGCCGTTCACCGGGCCCACGGCGCAGGCCATCATCGCGCGGGTGATGACAGAGCAGCCGCGCAGCTTGACGCTGCAGCGCCGGACGATCCCGCCACACGTCGAAGCCGCCGTGCACACCGCGCTGCAGAAGCTGCCGGCGGACCGCTTCGCCACCGCCCATGAGTTCGCCGAGGCGCTCCAGGGGAATGCAGTGCCCCGCAGCGCAGTAACGGAGCGTGCGCCGGCAGCCCCCGCATGGCGCGCGCGCCTGCGCGATCCGCTCGTCTTCGGACCATCGCTCGTCGCCGTGGCGTCGCTGGCGGTCGCGATCGGTCTGGCACGACGGACGGAGCGATCCGCGCTGCCGCCGATCCGCTTTGTCGTGGCCGCGACGGACAGCACCAAGCCCAGCGACAAGTTTCCCTGGCCGGCCGCGATCTCACCCGACGGCGGCACGGTCGTGTACTCCGTTGCGCAGAATGCGACGAACTCGATGTTGTACGCGCTCCGCACCGACCAGCTCGAGGCACATCCCATTCCGGGAACGACGGACGCCTATCAACCGTACTTCTCGCCCGACGGGAGCTGGCTGGCGTTCGAGATGGCGGGAAAGGAACGCAAGGTGCGGCTCGACGGGGGCGCGCCCGTAACGATCAGCGACGCGAATGGCGCGAACGGGGCCGACTGGACGGCCGGCAACGAGATCGTGCTCGGCGCCCAGGGTCGCTTCCACGGGCTGTCGCGCGTGAGCGCCGCCGGCGGCGATGCCGTCGCGCTGACCCAGCCCGATACGGCACGCGGCGAGCGCGATCACCTCTGGCCCATCGCGCTGCCCGACGGCAGGTCGATCGTTTTCGTCATTTGGTCGGGCACGCTCGCTGCATCCCGGCTCGCCATCGCCTCCCTCGAGAATGGCGCGTTCGTGCCCCTCGGTACCCCTGCCATCCGCCCGTTGGCGGTGGTGGACGGCATGGTCGTCTACCTGCAGGCCGACGGCGCGGTGATGGCCGCGTCCCTGAATGCCCGGAAGAAGCGCATCGATGGCCGACCGATTCCCGTGCATGACCCCGTGCCCGTGCAATCGTGGGCCAACGGCAACTCCGGGATCTTCATTTCCACCGGCGGGGCGCTGGTGGCATCCCGCGGAGGCGCGCGCGGCAAACTCAACTGGGTATCGCGCGATGGACGCCGCGAGCCGGCGCTGGAACAGGCGCGCGGTTTCGACTATCCCAGGCTCTCCCCCGATGAACGCCGGATCGCCATCCTGGTGCGGGAGGGACAGAAAAGCGACGTCTGGATCTACGACCGGAATCTCGCGACGTTCTCGCGGCTGACCTCCGCCGAAACGGCGAACTCCGCAGAGTGGAGCAGCGACGGCTCGCGCATCGTGTTCACCGCCGCGGGCGGAGAGGCGCGCAGCGCGGTGTGGTCGCAGATCGCCGCCGGCGGATCTCCGGCCGAAAAGCTCTTCGAGAGCCCATTTCTCACCCCGGCGGCGACGCGATCGCCGGATGGCCGCTGGCTGCTGCTGCAATCCCTGCACGAGTCTTCCTGGGACCTTTACCGGGTCCGCCTCGACTCGCAACCCGTCGAGCAGAACTACCTCACGACGCCGGCGAATGAAACCGCTCCGGGATTCTCGCCGGACGGCAAGTGGGTAGCGCTGGTGTCGGACGAATCCGGACGCGATGAGGTGTACGTCCGCTCATTCCCCGATCCGTCGTCCAGGATTCAGATTTCGGTGGCCGGGGGGAGAGAACCGATCTGGTCCCGCGACGGCAGCCGCCTCTACTACCGCGCGGGCCCCGCCCTGCTCGCCGCGAGAGTTTCGCTTTCGCCGGCCTTCACGCTGCTGGCGCGAGACACCATTCTGCCAACGCTCGCGGGTGGCGCCTACCGGGGGCCGACCTACGACGTGACGCGCGATGGCCGGCGCATCCTGGCGATCCTGTCCGACGCGGACGACTTCCAGCTCGTCGCCTCGCCCAACTGGATCACGGAGCTGCGCCGGCGCGTGGCCGAGAGCGGCCCCAGGAATTAGCACGTGAGCGCCGACAGCCCCATGGCCGCCCGTCTCGCAACGGCCCTCGCCGACCGGTACGTGATCGAGCGCGAGCTCGGCGCGGGCGGCATGGCCACGGTGTACCTCGCGCGCGACATCAAGCACGACCGCAAGGTCGCCCTGAAGGTGCTGCGCCCGGAGCTCTCCGCCATCCTCGGCAGCGAGCGCTTTCTCACCGAGATCAAGACCACCGCCAACCTCCAGCACCCGCACATCCTCTCACTCTTCGATTCGGGCGAGGCGGACGGCCACGTGTTCTACGTGATGCCGTACGTGGAGGGCGAGAGCCTGAGGGACCGGCTGAACCGGGAGCAGCAGCTGCCCGTGGACGAGGCCGTACGCATTGCGTGTGAGGTGGCCGACGCGCTGGACTACGCGCACCGCCACGGCGTGGTGCACCGAGACATCAAACCCGAGAACATCCTGTTGCACGATGGGCGCGCCCTCGTGGCCGACTTCGGTATCGCGCTCGCCGTCAGCCGCTCCGACGGCGGCACCCGCATGACCGAGACGGGCATGAGCCTCGGCACCCCGCACTACATGGCGCCCGAACAGGCGATGGGCGAGCGCGAGATCACGCCCAAGGCGGACATCTATGCGTTGGGCTGCGTGCTCTACGAGATGCTCACGGCGGAGCCGCCGTTCACGGGCGCCACTGCCCAGGCGATCATCGCGCGGGTGATGACCGAAGAGCCGCGCAGCCTCACGCTCCAGCGCAAGACGATCCCGCCGCACGTGGAGGCCGCCGTCGAGCCGCGCCCTGGCCAAGCTGCCGGCCGACCGCCCGAAAACCGCACAGGAGCTTGCGCACGCGCTCGTCACCGCTTCTTCGAGTCGCGCGGTGTCTTCAGGCGCCGTGCGCTCCACCCCGCGCGCGCCCAGTGCTCGCAGGCTCGGCGCGAATCATCGTGGGGACCATGCTCGGGACGGCCGCCGTCACCGCGCTCGCGCTGCGCACGGGGAGTGGCCGCGCTGACCGCACCGTCAAGCGGTTGCGCCTCGAGCTGCCCGAGCTCGCGGCGGTGGCCCTCCAGACCGCGGGCCGGAACGTCGGTGTCGCGCCGGACGGCGCGAGCATCGCGTACGTGGGCAGCGCGCCCGATGGCTCGAGCCACATTTTCGTACGGCGTTGGGACACGCTCGACGCCACGATGGTCCCCGGCTCGGAAGGGGGGTGGGATCCCAACTTCTCGCCGAGCGGTGATTCGCTGGCGTTCGTCTTGTCTCCGCATCGTGTGAAGGTCGTGCCGCTCACGGGCGGGGTCCCGGTGATCGTCGCGGATTCGGGGTTGTACGGTTTCTCCGACGGCATCAACGGACTCGACTGGGGCACCGATGGCGCCCTCTACGTGACGGCGCAATCAGGAGTGGGGCGTGTGCGGCCGGGTGAGAACCGGCTGGTGCGCGTGTCGCAGCTCGACTCGACGCGCGGCGACTTCGCGCACCTGTTTCCACGCCTGCTGCCGAACGGGAAGGGCGTGCTGGTCACCGTGGCCTTCGATGCGCTGTTCGGCAACCGGCCCGACTCGCTCGTGGTGGGTGTGGTCGATCTCGCCACGGGAAAGACCACGGCGCTGCTGCGTGGCATTCGTCCGCAGTACGCCCGGTCCGGACACGTCGTATATGTGCGGCCTGACGGCGTGCTCATGGCCGCGCCGTTCGACCAGGCCCGGCTGCGCGTTACGGGCCCCGCCATCGCCCTGCGTGACACGGCAATGCTCAAGGGCCCCGGATCAGCGATCAGCGCCGACTTCGCGCTCTCGCGAGATGGGACGCTGTTCTACACGAAGCTCGCGCCTTTCACATACAGCGCGACCTGGGTGGACCGCGCCGGCAGAGCCATCCCGATGCGTCCCGGTCTTGCAGGGCAGCATCAAGGGTTGACGATCTCGCCGGATGGCTCCGGCGTGGCGATGGCGATCGACGACGACATCTGGTTCGTGCCGTTCGACAATTCGCCACCGCTCCGTCTCACGACGGGCGGGATCGCAGGTACGGGGCGCGTGGCGTGGATGCCGGACGGGCACACGCTGTATGTCGTTGGCTATCGCGAGGGCCGGTTTTCCACGGTGCTGCGCGTGCCGGTGCGCGACGGCGGCCAAGCCGAGGAGGTAGCGGTGCATGACAGCCGGCAGGTCTTCGGCACCGCCCTCTCGCCCGATGGCGCCTGGCTCGTGTTTCGCACCGACAACCAGGCGCCGGGTGCGGGAGACATTCTTGGCCTGCGCCTGGGCGTCGATACGGTGCCGCGGGTGTTCATCGCCTCGAAGTTCGAAGAGGTATCGCCCGCGATTTCTCCCGACGGCCGCTGGATGGCGTACAGCTCGAACGAGTCGGGCCGGCACGAGATCTACGTCCGTCCATTTCCGGAAACGAACGCCGCGAAATTTCAGGTCTCGCTGGATGGCGGCGCGGAGCCACGCTGGTCGCGCAGCGGGCGCGAACTGTTCTATCGCAGCCCGCGGGACAAGCTGGTGAGCGTACCGGTGATCCCTGGGCCGACGTTCACGAAAGGAGCGCCTGTGGACCTATTCGGCGTCTCAGGATTCCAGTCAGCAACCTACAGCCAAACGTACGACGTGTCCCCCGATGGCAAGCGCTTCCTGATGCTGCGCGTCGTCGGCAACCCGCTCCCCGAGGCGGTCGTCGTCTTCAACTTTCTCAACGAGCTGAAGGCGGCCATGAGGAGCAGAGGACGCTAGCGCGGCCGCGGCGCCGCGCCTACGCCGGGTGGAACCGCTTCACCGCGCGGATGCCGATCCAGATGAAAAGCACCAGCACCACCACCTGCGCGACCGCGAACGGCGGCTCGGACTGGGTGGGCGCCAACTCCTGCAGCACGGTGACGCGCCGGAACAGCTGCACCACCAGGACGAAGACGTTGAAGTAGAACGCCGCCACGGCGGTGATCACGTAGGTCCGCCGCCAGCCGCCGGCGAGGTGCCCGACGTAGCGCGCCACGATCGCGATCGCCAGCAGCACGAGCGAGAGGGCGCCGATCTTGTGCGACGGCAAGAAGAGGCCGGGCACCAGAACAAATCCGGTTGCGTTCGTCGCCACGGTGCTAAGCAGGAACACCGCCGTCCACCCGTCGAGCCGTTTGCTATTGAACATCCCGTACACGATAACGAACCCGGCGATGATCCCAACCAGGCTGATCAGCGTGTGCACCAACCCAGATGTTGACATTGCGAGGTTCACGGTGCCCGTCCCTTTTAAGGTCGCGTTGGCAGGGCTCTCGAGCGCGCAAACGTGCGCCTCACGCCAACGGAGCGCTAGGTACCACTCCGCCGACCCGCGCGACGCCGGAGCTCCGCCAGCATCGCGTCGGGATCCTGGGGACTCAGCAACAGGACGTAGCCCGCGGTGGTGGGCACATACAGCACCCGCTGCCACGTGGTCACATAGAGCAACGCGCGGTGGCCGTTGGCCAGGCGAAACCAGCCAGCCACGTATCCGGGGAGGCCGGTCCCCATGCGACGCGACACCGGCCGGAGCCCGGGCTCACGGGTCAGGTCCAACACCCGAGCCTTCTCGATCTCCACCGCTCTCCAGGGGACCCGCTTCCCCCAAACGTCGCCCCGAAAATCGAGGCCGGAGTCGGAGAGTACGAAACTCGCTCGCTGCGAACCGTACCCGACCAAACAGAGGCAGTACAGCACTACGCCCAGAAGAAGGAAAACAGGAAGCAGGAGGTAGAACGGCCGGATTCCGGCCGGGACGATGCTAAAGGCCGTCTCCATCGGAACCTCCATGCGGGATGTGCGGGGGAGTGAACGAACGGGGCGTCACCGGATCGCGTACGGCACGATGAACACCGCGATCAGCACCACGACCAGCACCATGAGCGCAGTGGCGATACGCATGACGCGACGCGTCGCCTGCCGCTGGAAACCGATGGCCTCCTGCTGGTTCCGCAACGCTTCCTGATAGTTGGCGATGTGCTGGCGCTGGAGGTCGCGGATCTCCTCCAGCAGGTGTACGACGCGATCATCATTCATCGTTTGCCTTCCAGTAGTGGCGCATCAGCTCTCGCGACCACGCCGGCTGCCGCACCGGAGTGCGGGGCAAGAATTCCACCATCACCGGCTTGATGTCAAGCACGGGCGTGCCGTCGATGGCGTCCAGGCCGCGCACCGTGAGTACCCGTCCCGAGCGCTGCACGATTTCGACGATGGTCGCGCCGATACGATTCGGTCGTGCGCTGCCGCGCTGCGCGAAAATGCCGACGCGCGGCCACGCCACGTTCCCCCGCGGGTGACGGGTGCCACGCTCGATCGCCCCCTCGGGCACGCGGTCGAAATGGAAAATGATTTCTGCGTGTGAGAACTGGTCCAAGCCGTCGAGCGCTGCCGCGTCGAACGTATCGTCCAGCTCGATCGCCGCCGCGCCGTCGCCCCAGTGATCGTCGGTGGTGTCATGCTTGAGGCAGCGCACGCGGCCGATTGGCTCGATGGAGATCATGAAGTCCCGGCGGGGTAAAGGTGGGTGGTATCAGTCCATCATAACCGCCATCACCCCCGCCCAGACTCCCACCAGCACTCCGAACACCACACCAGCGTTGCCGCTCTTCGAATGGAAGTCGAACGGGAAGGTGAGCCGCGTCCGTACCGCCAAGCTATCGCGGCACCCCGGCCAGAAGGTGGCGTGTGAGACGACGCGCCGCGCTTCGTCGTCCAACAGCTTGTGGACGCGCATCGTCACCGCCACCGATGCGGAATCGACCGTCCCATCGGCGGTCACCACCGCGCTGACCAGGACCCGGCCCTGAATCTTCTTCTCTTTCGCCTCTTCCGGATACACGAGCTCGGGAACCGAACGCGGCACGGGTTGCTCTGAAAGCTGTGTCGACTCATAGGCCGTCGTATCGGCGCTCTTGGCCGCAGCGCACGAGGTCGGCTTCGTGCCAATCTGCCCCATCGGGTCGTGCGACGCGTGGGTGGTAGCACAACCCGCGGCCGCGAGCGCGATGCAGAGGACCATCCAGCGGGATGTGGGCATATCCGTTAGAAGGGCTTGTAGATCGCCATGTATGCCGCCAGGCCGCCCAGAATCGGAAGGCTGAGCAACAGGGGACGCGCGAGCGACGGGCGCCGGCGTGGGATAACCAGCGCTGCGGCGAGGAGGCCCCAGATGACGAGCTTCACCCACAGCCAGGCGGGGAAACTGCCGCCTGATTGCATGATGCCGAGCCGCGCCAGCATGCCGAACCCCCCAAGCAGCACGAGGAAGGCACCGATGCCGTGCAGCATGGCGAGCAGCTTGCGGGTGGGACGGTCTTCGCCCGCGCCCAGCATGGCGCGCACGGCCGCGCCACCCAGCGCGGACATGATCAGGATGAT
The DNA here is from genome assembly GCA_963844035.1 of uncultured Gemmatimonadales bacterium. Classification (GTDB taxonomy): domain Bacteria; phylum Gemmatimonadota; class Gemmatimonadetes; order Gemmatimonadales; family GWC2-71-9; genus AG25. Next base: position 119,757 of record CAWJMT010000003.1, on the reverse strand, counting down.
GCCGATGATATGGATGACCTTATAGACCTCTAGGGGCACCGGATCCTCCACGCCAAGCAAAGAGTCAGGGGCAAGTGATGCATCCCAAGAACCGCTGGCGCGTAAGGTGCTGACCCCCCGGCTCCGGCGCAACTGGTAAGGCGGTACCCACGGGCGTGCGTTCGTGCAGTATGTTAGCCCGTCAATCCCCGCGATTTCGATTTGCATCGCGCTGAGTGCGCGGCACTCGGACAGGAGACCCGGATGAGCAATGACGACCGCCTGACTCGGTTAGAGCAACGGGTAGCCGTGCTCGAACAGCTGATCCGCCAGCTGGTGACGGGCGGGACGTCGGAGCCCATCGCCCCCCCTGCCCCTCCGCCTGCTCCAGTCCCGGAACCAGCCTACGTCCCCGAACCAGCGTACACGCCGCCGGAGTGGCTCGACGCTCCGGCCGAGTCAGCTCCTCGGGCCACGCCGGCGCGGGACACCGAGCAATGGCTCGGCCAGCGGGGATTGCTCGCGGTCGGCGTCCTGTTCGTGATCCTGGCCGCGGGCTACTTGCTCAAGTACTCGTTCGACCAGGGCTGGGTGTCCCCGCTGGTGCGATGCATCAGCGGCGCCCTGGCGGGCGTCGCGATCGGCGTGATCGGATGGCGCCTGTACGGCAAGGAACTGCGCACCTATGGAGCCGCACTGATCGGCTGCGGGGCGGCGGTGATCTACCTCGCCGTGTGGGCCGCGTCGTACCTCTACGCGTTCCTGCCTCCGCCCGAGGGAATCGCCGGACTCGCGCTCGTGTCCCTGGCCCTTGCCGCCGTCGCCTTCGTAGTGGACGTCGAAGCGCTCGGCGCCACCGCGGTGATCGGCGCCTTCCTGGCACCGGTGCTGCTGGGCCGCAACGCATCCAACGCCGACCTGCTGCTCGTGTACCTGAGCTTCATGGCCTTCACGCTCGGTTGGGTGGCGGCCCGCAAGCACTGGCGACTCGCCAGCGCGCTCATCGCGTTCAGCTATTTCGGCCTGGCATTCACCGGGGGCGCCGGCTGGAGTGCGGAGCCGTGGCGCGTGCTGCTGTTCGGCGTGTTGGGCGGAAGCTTCGGGCTGTACGTCGGGCTGCGCGAAGGATGGTGGGAGACCCGCTTCCTCTCGTTTAGCGGCGGGTGGGGACTGATCGCGGCCGCGAGCAACCGCCTGGACGCGCCGTGGGGGGTCGTGCTGGCGGGCGTGGGCCTGGCGGTGCCGGTTTGGCTGCACGCGTGGCGCGCTCCCGAGTTCTGGCCGATTCGAGGAGCGCAGGAGGACAGGGTAACGCCCTGGTCCGTCGGCGAAACGTTGTACTTCTTTGTCACACCGATCCTGCTCGCGTGGGCGATTCAGCTCGTCAACCCCGCGCTATTTGCACGGCACCCCGGGCTCGTGCTGCTGATCGTGGCGCTCCCCTACCTGGCGGCCGGGTACCTGCGCATGCATCCGGAGTTCGCGCTTGTCGGGACGACGGCCGCCGGACTCGCCGGCCTGGCGCAGTGGAGCGGTCTCGAGGCGGTGTGGGCGCTCGTCGCCCTGGCGCTGCTCTGGGCCGTGCTCGACCACGCGCTGGCACGCACCGACGGCCGCTGGTACGCGCTGCTCGCCATAGCCGGTGCGCTACTGCACGTGGTTCTCGTCGATCCCGGATCGCGACCGCAATCGACGCCCGCCTTTGTGGACAGCTGGGCGCTGACTCTCTGGGCCTGCATCGCATCCCTGGTCGTGATGGCCCGGGGACTCTGGAAGGTGGGCGACCCGTCACCGCACACTCGCGGCATCGTGCCCGCGCTCTGGACGGCGGCGGGCGTGTTGCTGTTCTGCGGAGTGACCGGGGAGCTGCCGCGCTTTTTCGGCGCGCGCGGCTACGCATCCGCGACCGCAAACCTGGCCTGGAATGAGGCCGCCGTCGTGTGGTGGCTGCTCTTCTTCAGCACGCTGTTGGTCATTGGTGTGAGGCGATTTATCCGCCCGCTCCGGGCTCTGGCCGGCGCCGGGCTGCTTGGGGCGGCGCTGTACCTCGTCTACGTGGATCTGGCGGTGCGTGGAAACTCGGACCCGGCGTTCTGGGGCCTCTGGGCTGCGGCGCTGTGGCTCTCGGTCGCCACGCTGGCTGGGCTCGCCGCATGGTTGTCTCCTCGAACCTCCCCGTTTGCCAACGAACCGCTCGTCCCGGCGCTGTGGATCGGCGCCGGCGTGCTGCTGCTGTTCGGCGTGACCGGGGAGTTGGGGCGCTTCTTTGTGCTGCGCGAACTCGAGGGAAGCACCGCAGCGCTTGTGGACGGGACTTTCGATCAGCGTGTGGTGGATCCTGTTCGCCTGCGGTCTGGTGCTGCTGGGATTCCGGCGCGACCTGCGGCGCGTGCGGCAAGCCGGTCTGCTGGTGGCAGCGATGGCGGCGGTCAAGATCGTGGTCCACGATCTGTCGTCGCTCGACGCCCTGTATCGCGTGGGCTCGGTGTTCATCACCGGACTCGTGTCGCTGCTGCTCGCGTACCTGTACAACCGGAAGGCCAGGGACGCGTAGGCGGGTGCTCGCCGTCGGCATCGGCCGTGGCGGCGAGCACCCACTCATCTGTAGTCAGTGCGCCGGCATCGCTATGCGAGGGTCGTCCGCCGGTTTCACGTACGTGATGGCGAACGGACCCATGCCGTGCACCTGAACGACGGTGAGCCCGCGCGCACTCGCGAAGTGGTGCGCCAGCGCCGGCGCCGTCACGAACCCACCCGCCGGCACCGTCATGCCGGACTTGAAGTCGACCGAATCCCCCATCCCCACGAGAAACGTGCCCGAAATGACGGTGACGTGCTCGTCGGTGGGATGGAAGTGGGGCTTGATCACGTAGCCGTCCGGAAACTCGAGACGGATCGTGTAGACGGCGGCCTTCGAGGGATCGCCCTGCATGACGGCGAATCGGGCGCCGGCGCTCAAGAACGGCGGCGCGGGACCCCACGGCACGGCGGCGGTTGGGGCCTGGGCGAAGGCGGGTACGGCAGCCAGGCTGCAGAGCAGCAAGAATACCGAAGTGCGCATGGACGATCTCCCGTGTGTTGAAGGTGGGTGCGATCGAGCGGCGGTACAAAGCTGAACCGCTGGCGGACCTGCTGCAACTCCATGTCTCCCAAAATGCGACGCGAGGCCAACCCTCGTGTTGGTGATGCCCGCCACATCCCTGCCGGTGAGTCGGGTGGAGGTTGAGGGCATGAGACGCCTCGCTTGGAGCCTGGCCTTGGGGGTCGCCGTCGCCTGCGGCTTCGCGACGGAGGAGCCGGGGTCCACAGGCGAGGCGCCCCTGCTCCCAAGCCGCCGCGTGTTTCCCGCCGACAATCCGTGGAACCGCAGTATTGCGGCCGACCCGGTGGACCCGAAATCCGACAGCTTGATCGCACGCTGCGGCGGATCGGCCAGCGTACATCCCGATTTCGGAACGACGTACGGCGGCGCGCCCTGGGGCATCCCGTTCACCACCGTGTCCGGCGCCCAGCAGCGCGTGCCCGTCACCTTCGACTATGACGACGAGAGCGATCCGGGGCCCTATCCGATTCCGCGCAACGCGGCCGTCGAAGGTGGCTCGAGCGCGGGCGGCGACCGGCACGTCCTGGTGGTGGACGTGGACAACTGGATGCTGTACGAGCTGTTCGACGCGCACCCGGTCAACGGCGGTGCGTCGTGGACGGCGGGATCAGGGGCGGTCTTCGACCTGGCCTCCAACACGCTGCGGCACGACGGCTGGACCTCCGCCGACGCGGCGGGGCTGCCGATCTTCCCCGGTCTGGTGCGCTACGACGAGGTCGTGACCCAAGGGGTGGTCACGCACGCGGTGCGGTTCACCTGTCCCGTCACGCGCCGCGCCTACGTGCCGCCGGCGCGCCACTTCGCCAGCACGCACGCCGATTCCATGCTGCCGCCGATGGGGATGCGGGTTCGACTCAAGGCGGGCGTGAATATCTCGGGGTTCCCCGCCGACGTGCAGGTGATTCTCACGGGGCTCAAGACGTATGGGATGCTGCTCGCCGACAACGGCGGCGCGTTCTTCGTGAGCGGCGCGCCCGATCCCCGCTGGAACGACGCGCACATCAACACGATGAAACAGCTGCATGGGACGGACTTCGAGGTCGTGAAGATGACGGGGCTGGTCATCCCCTAGGGTCGCGGTGCAGTTTTTACCCTCTCGCTACAAGGTCGCGCCACCCGCCCCAGGAGGCCCCATGCTATTGATCCGCGAAGTCATGTTCTGCAAGCCGGGCAAAGTGCGCCCGCTGGTCGAGAAATTCCTCGCGATGAGCAAGCTGATGGACAAGATGGGACAGGGCAAAATGCGCGTCATGACCGACGTGTGTGCGGAGCGCTACTGGACGATCGTGTCGGAATTCGAGGTCCCGAGCATGCAGGCGTTCGAGGCCATGATGTCGGGCCAGGGGCAGAGCCCCGAGAGTCAGAAGGAATTCGAGAATATCATGAAGGGCTACCACGACCTGGTGGACTTCGGGCGCCGAGAGATCTACAAGCTCGAGGGCTAGGCGGCCGCTACTTGGCCGGGGCCGGCTTCTTGTTGCTGCGCCGCACCGGGCGTGTGTCGATCACGAACCCCCGCACCCGCTCGGTCCGCGTCGCGATATCGATGCGCGCCGGGTGATTGGTGTTGAGCAGCGACTCGTCCTTCGTGGCGAACTGGACGCCGAACCGTATCGAGTTGCCGTCCCCGCGCGATTCCCATATCGCGCAGGTGATCGGAACGGGCTCAGGCGCTTTGTTCGAGGCTCGAAATCGCTTGGGCAGCGCGGTGAACCGGACCTTGATCAGGCGTTGTTCCGGCTCCGGCTTGATCTGACCGCGGCGGACCTTACACACTGGAAAGGTCGTGGCATAGAGATCTTTGCCGTCGAACTTGATCTCCAGCACCAGCGAGTCGCCGCCCGCGCAGTCGCCGTACCAGTGCCAGACGACGTCGCTGCGAGAGGAGCTGGACGTCTGTCCCGCGGCGGACGCAGGGATCAGCGCGATCGCCAAGCCCACCGAGAGGGACAGGAAGCGCAGACCCTGGGCCAGGTGAAAATGCATGGCTGCAATTCTACCCAGTCAAGCACCCGGCAACCACGACCCACATCACATCCGCGACGACCTGCGCCCCGAGAGGACCTAGCGGCCGGCCGATCCCTTACCGGCCCACCACAATCAACGCGCCAGCCACGATGGCCAGGATGGCCATCACCATACCCAGGCCTTCGAAATGGAAGTTGACCACCTGAGTCAGGCCATGGATGATGAGCCAAATCCCCAGCAGCAATAGACCGAGGTTCTTTTTCATGTGATCCTCCTGAATCCGGGGTTCTCGCTGCGCGTCTTGAGGCCGTTCGCCTCGAAGCCAAGATATCGCTCCGTGATGGCTCCCGTTATCCACCCAAACAGGCCGCCAAAGATCCCCTGCAGCTCGAGCGACAGCGTCGCCCGGCTCCCGGCGGCCGTGGACTCGACCCCATGTCGGGCCACGACCCGCATCACCTGCCAGACCCGCTCGGCGGGAGCGGCGATATCGATCGTGATGTGGAATTCTCTCATGGGATCAGGCGTGTGCGCCGAGCTTGGCTCGCGCTTGGGGTCGCCGTGCGGAACGTGAACACCCGCCAGCCGTGCGGGTCTCCGGGGCGAACCATCTCGGAGAAGGCACCGTCCGTGTATTGACGCACGGCCGCCTGCCAGAACGGGAGCGCGGTGCGATTCGCCTCCGAGACCCGGACCACCCACTGCCCCGGGAGCCGATCCCAGAGCAGAAATGCGGCCTGGCGGCCAACTCCGGTGCGACGCCAGTCCGGGAGCACGAAGAATTCCGCGACGTCAAGCACCGTGGGATCGTCGCTCGCCGGCGAGCCCCTGGTGGCAAGTGCGAACCCGGCCAGCTGCGGGCCCGAGCGAATCAGGAACGCGAAGCGCCTGTGGGGCTCCGACCAATACAGCGGCAGGTTGCCGTACTCGAACCGGCCATCCGCCCCGACGGCGACGGGGAAGATCTCGCTCATGTCCTGCATGTAGAGCGCGAGGAGGTTGGAGAGCAACGGAGCGGTGTCGGGCGTGGCCAGCTCCAGCACGACAGCGTCCGCCCCTCGGTGCCCGATAGTCAACGCCCGGGGGCCGCGAGCGTCGCCGCATCGATCGATCGGCCGGTGACGAAATTGTACGAGTCCACGACGAGCGCAAACACCGCGTCCAGCTCGTTCATGGTGTGGGGAGTGTACAGCAGCACCAACCCCGGCATTCCCAGCTGTACGGCGATCGGATGCTGTTCGGCCCAACCCGCGGCAATGGCTTCTCGGGCCCGCGGCTCGGGCAAGATCGCGTGCAGGCTGCCGTCAGGGTGAATGTGTGCAAACTCGCGACCGCGCAGGATGAGCTCGGGCCGCTGTAGGTCTATGTCGTCGGCGAGCCAGAGCGCCCGCGCACCCGGGACGGAAATGACGGTGGGCCGGTCGAGCACCCCGGGCAAGGCGTAGGCGCGCCGCCGCAGCTCGCGGTCGACGCCCGAGTCGGGCGTCACGCCGATCTGCGCGTGCGGCATCCCCTGCGAGGTCTGGGGTCTGGGCGTGGGACCGGGAGGCAAGGGCCGGGCACTCATGCGCGTTCCCTACCCAACCGCGCCAAAGAGACGCCCGACACCGGCGCTACAGGCCATGGCCACGCCGCCCCAGAATGCGACGCGCACGGCGCCGCGGGTGAGCGACGCACCGCCCAGGTAAGCGGCGACGCCGCCGAGCACGAGGAGCAGCGCCAGCGTCACCATCACGACCGTCCGTGTGAGGCCCCCGCCCGCGAGCAGCGCCGCCAGCAGCGTGGGCGGTGCGGCCCCGACCGCGAACGCGACCGCCGACGCCAGCGCGGCCTGAATGGGACGGGCCCGCGTCATCTCATGAATGCCGAGCTCGTCCCGGGCGTGCGCCCCCAACGCGTCATGGGCCATGAGCTGATCGGCGACCTGCGCGGCGAGCTCGCGGCTGAGACCCCGGCCCACGTAGATCCCCGCCAACTCCGCGCGCTCCGCCTCGGGCGACGCGGCAAGCTCACGACGTTCCCGCGTCAGATCGGCGCGCTCAGTATCGGACTGGGAGCTGACGGAGACGTACTCGCCGGCGGCCATCGACAGCGCGCCCGCGACGAGGCCCGCAACCGCGGCGAGCAGGATCGCCGCGCGGCTCGGCTCGGCGGACGCCACGCCGACCACCAGGCTGCTGGTGGAGATCAGGCCGTCATTGGCGCCGAGCACCGCGGCGCGTAACCAGCCGACGCGTCCGCCGCGGTGCCCCTCACGGTGCTTCGCCGGCCAACGCATCAGCGCACCACGACCTTCTTGGTAGCCATGATCGGACCTAAGCTGCGGACGACTCGCGACGGGGCGCAAGGACGGTGTCTTCCCCGCCCCTCCCTTGTTCAGCGCACTCCGGATTCAGATCGCGGCGCCCAACTCATGCCGATCACGGTTTGTGTCCGTGGGTCCCTGACGTGTCCTTCTTCTGATGCCCCTGCTGCTGCGCTGCTGGGTTGTCCTTCTTCCCTTGCCCCTGCTGCGCGGGCGGCTCCTGCGCAGGCTTCCCGTGCTGCTGTGCCGCAGGGTTGTCTTGCTTCTGTTGCCCCTGCCCCTGCTGCGCGGGCGGTCCCTGCGCAGGCTTCCCGTGCTGCTGCGCCGCAGGGTTGTCTTGCTTCTGTTGCCCCTGCTGCTGCCCCTGCTGCGCGGGCGGTCCCTGTGCAGGCTTCCCGTGCTGCTGCGCCGCAGGGTTGTCTTGCTTCTGTTGCCCCTGCTGCTGCCCCTGCTGCGCGGCGCGGGTCCCTGCGCGGGCTTCCGCGCTTGCCGCTCCGCGGCGTTGCCTGGCTTCTCTTGCCCCTGCTGCGCGGGCGGCGCCTGCGCGGGCTTCCCTTGCTGCGCTTCTGCGTTGCCTTGCTTCTCATGGCCCCGCGCCGAGGGTTGCTCGGGCTGCGGTTGCCTCGCGGGTGGCGCGGGCTTCTGGGCTGCCGGCTGCGCGGGCTGCATCGGTGTGGCCTGTCGGCTGCGCGGCGGACGGTGCCGGTCGCGCTGGCGGAGCAGCACGTTCGGGCTGGTGCTTGGCACCCGCCGGAGTCGCCGCGCGAGGTTGGGGCAGTCCACCGCGCGCGGGCTTGAGCGCCGCTCCGCCGTCACTCGTGGCGGGACGGACGCGGTTCACGTCAGTCCCAGCGCCGCGCCCCCGCAACGTGGCGACGGTGGCAGGGTCGAGCGGGCGACCCGGCTTGGCCTGCAGCGCCTCTTCCCGAACGCTGAACGGCACGGGCGCGGGAGGCGGGGTGTTGTGAACCACCACGCGCCGGTTGATGGGTGCGGAGGGCGGCTGACGCGCCGGCCGTCCGTTGGAGGCCGTTACACTCTGCCGGGTCGGCGCGTAGGGAGCCGCCTCTACCACAGGCGCCGTACTCAGCCGGTCGCGCTCGACGGCGACCCGGCCGCGGTTGACAGGTGCCGCGCCCACGAACGTTTCCCGTGAGACCACGGTGACACCACCGGGTGCCTCGCGGTTGCGATACTTGTAGTTCTTTGTGTCGACGACGGTGATGTTCGTGACGTTGGTGACGTTGATATTCCGCACGTAGGTCTGACTCACGTGATACGCAGGGACGTACATCTCGTTCGGCGCCAGGGCGAACCACCCGACGTCGCCACCCCCGACCGCCACCGACACGCTCCAGTTTGCGCCGCCCACGAACACTACGAGCGCGGGCGCATACACCGGCCGCGCGACCACATGTCCCGGGACCCAGCCCCAGCGTCCGCCGAACTGTGCCCAGCGACCGTAGTGAAACGGCGCGAACCCCCACGGGGCTTCGTCCACCCACGTCCATCCCCACGGATCCACCCACACCCAGCGGCCGTCGCGGTACGGTGCCCAGTCCGCGCTGACGCGGCGCGGCATCCATACGGCTCCGTAGTCCGGCGTCTGACTCCAGTCGCCGTAGTCGTCGAGGTCTTCGTACCCGGGCATGTCGCGGGAGACATACTGCGCCGAGCGGGACTGGTCGCGGCGGCGGTCCCGGTTGGCACACCACTGATCCCAAGCGTCCGGGCCGCGCGCATCGAGGATGTCGTAGGTGGGCGAGTCGATGCCGGACACGACGGCGGTTTCCCCCGCGTTGACCGAGAAGGCACCCCGCGCCGCGGTGAACTCCACTTCGCCCTCACGCACCGTGACCGTCGTCTCATCCCCGCTCGATGCCACGTCGACACGGTACGTGCCCGACCGCAGCAGCGACACCGCACCATTCGGGGTGTCGATCTCGAAGGTCTCATCGCGGTCCAGGTCGCGCAGGCGCACCTGGAGCGATCCCTGAGAGAGGCGGACCTGCGTCGTCTGGTCGTCGAGTGCCAGGAACCCGAAGGACGTATTGGGGGCGAGCCGGAGCGCGCTCCCGTCCATAGTGATCTCGGTCTGGCCGTTGGCGTCGGCCCAGAGCTCGTCACCTGCAGTGAGCGGGTAGTTGATCGTCGCGTCCGTCCACTCGTCCACTCCTCCTGGACGCAACGACACCGGACCGCCGAGGAAGCTCAGGCGTCCAACGCGTGACGACGGGTCCTGGTATGACTGGTTGGTGAAACCGGCGGTGGGAATGAGCGCCAGCAACAGGGCCGGCGTCACATAGCGTGCGATCCTCATGGCGGACTCCTCGTTGCCAGCGAGGGCAGCACTGGGTCTCCTGTGAAAAGGAAAGGCCTGCCCGCCCCTCTGCACGCAATGTGCAGAGGGCGCGGCTGCCTGCAAATCGTCCGTTGGGTCTAGCCTGCTGGGTTCACCGCTAGGGCTGCTCCGCCTTGCTCTTGACCTCCGCCTCGAACTCCGCTTCCCAAGTTCCCTTGCTGGGGCACTGCGCCACCAGCAGACCCGCGTCGCTGCCGAACATCGCCTCGGCTTTCAGCGTCGACTTGGTACTGTCGCCCTTCACCATCACCTTGTATCGCACGATCTCCGGTCGCATCACCCGCGCGTTGACTCCCGCCGTGCCGCAGCTCGTCCAGGAGGAGTCGTTCTCGGCCACCGACAAGCCGATGGACATGATCATTCCACCGTTGCGGTCGACATTCACTGTGATCTTCCGCGCGGCGAGCGCGGCGAGGGCGGCGTCCCAGGTGCGGCCGAACGACGCGGCCACGGGCACTTCCGGTCGTGGCGGCACGTACTTGGGTGGGTGCATGCAGCCAGCGACGAGGACCAGTACCGCGAGCGATGCGATAGGCGTGATCATTTTCATAGCGTGTGTCTTTCGGTCTCCGTTGATCGGTGAGAAGGTTGCACCGCTGGGCGGCCTCCCCGATGATGCTTCAGGTCGCGCGAACCCGACATTGCACTTTGGTGTTAGCGCGTGCTAGGCGGTGTCACGGGCCCGCGGGCGCGTCAGGACGGTCAACGCGACTCCGCCAAGCACCAGCAGCGCAGCCAGCCCGAGGCGCAGCGTGATCTGCTCGTCGAGCACAAGGACTCCGCCCCCGGCCGCGAGAACAGGTACCGCGAGCTGCACGATCGAGGCGGTGATTCCCGACAGGTATGCGAGGGCCTGGTACCACACGACGTAGCCGACGCCAGACGCGAGCGCTCCGGATAGCAGCGCGAGGACCACACCCCGGGACTCGACATGGCGGGCGCTGTGGGCGATCAGGCTGAGAGCGAGCACCATCGGTACGGTGCGCGCGAAGTTGCTCGCCGTCTGGGCGAGCGGATTAGGCGCCCCCCGACCCCGCAGCGAGTACAGCCCCCATGCAAGCCCTGCCAACAGCATCAGCGATGCACCGAGCGGGGACGGTGCAGTGATCCCGGGGAGCACGAGATACACGAGACCGCCGAAGGCGATCCCGAAGCCCAGCCACTGTGCCGCGTTGGGACGATCGCCCGCGCGGAGCGCGCCAAGGATCATCGTGATCTGCACTGCGCCGAAGAGCAACAGCGCGCCCGTCCCGGTGCTGAGCGTACCGTAGGCGAACGAGAAGGGCGCGGCGTACAGGAACAACAGACCGGCCGAGGTCCATGAGGGCTCGGCCGGCGCGCCCGCCGGCGATGCGAGCCGGGCCAGCACAGCGAGTGTGACGGCGCCGGCGACGAGCCGTATGGTCGTGAAACTGGCCGGGTCGATCGAACCGCGAGCGAGGGCGAGACGGCAGAGCAACGAGTTGGCGGCGAAGGCAATCAGGGCCAGGGCGGCCCACAGCGCCTTAGAACTCATCCTTCACGGCTTCGGGTTTTCGATGCGAGTCCACCTGATAGAACTTTGCCCACCCGTTGCTCAGCGAGAACAGCGCCGGCTTCCCGATGATCTTCGCCAGGCCCGCCGGGAAGGCAAAGTGCCGGCGGTTCGTGAAGTACGGGTAGTATTTCTTGTAGTCGTCGTCGCCTGAGCCGAGAATGTTGCGCGCGGCAAAGCTGCCGGCGAAGGCAGCCCAGGGGAGCCCCACGATCCCCAGGATGAACTGCAGGTGCGGCTGGGTCGGCGGCTTGACGATGATTGGCAAGAGATCCCGCGTGGTGTCGATGAGCCCCGGCCAGAACTGGATGAAGGAGAGATCCTTCAGGAACGGGAAGTGCCGTTTAAAATGCCTGATGACTTTGCCGATCACCCTGTGGTCGTTGTACGCCTCCCTGAGAAACGTGGTCAGCGCGGTGCCGCCGCCCAGCACCAGCCGGTTGTCACCCGTCAAGCGGTAGTACGAGTACACGAGGCTCGAATCCCAGCACTGCATCTGTCTCCCGCTCGGGAACAGCAGGCGTAGCTCCTGGTCGGTCAGCGGCTCGGTCACGCTCATGAATGTTTGGGCGTGGAACAGTTCGTCGGCGAGCGAACTGATCGAGCGCGGCATCTTGTCCACCGCGATGATGATCCGGTCGGCTGTGACGCTCCCACCGTGGGTGTACAGCGTGTGATCGTCCAGGCGCTCCATCTCGGTGCTTTCGAACACCTGCGTGCCGTGCTCTATCAACACATCCTTGAACCCTTGCATACACAGCAGCGGGTTGATCCCGTAGGTCCCGGTGTAGCGGAGCCCGGCGGTGTATCCCTCCGCACCGATCACGCGCTTCAACTCCTGCTGATCGTAGACCTCCTGATCGGTGAATCCGACGCTCTGGCGGCACTCCAGCTCCGACGCCACGGCTTTCTTGCCGCCCGCGCCGATGCCCAGAAACAGCGAATCCTGCTCGAGGAGCCCGCACTCGATCTCGTGGGTCTTGATCCCCTGGACGAGTCGGTCGATGCCCCGGACCGGCATATCCCAGATTTCCCTGGCGGCTTCGAGGCCGTAGCGACGCACCAGCTGGTGCAATTCCAGCTCGCTGTCGGGCGTGAGAAACCCGGCACTGCGGCCGGTGGAGCTGCCGCCGAGGATGTTCTTTTCGATCAACACGACGCTGTACCCCTGCCGCACGAACTCCGCCGCGGCGCTGACGCCGCTCAGCCCGCCGCCGACGATCGCCACGTCACACCGGATCGCGCGATTCAGTGGCGGACAGTGCTTGAACTGCTTCCACAGCAGGGTGGTGAACCACCAGTTCTGGTTGATCACGACGTACTCCGCGTAGTCAAGGAGGGCGCTTCACCAGCCGGTGCGGCCGTCTACCTCGGGTGGCACACACGGCGCCGCTTGCTCGGGTTGGAACAGCTGGGCAACGGAGGCCACGCGGCGCAGGTACCCCTTCTCCAGGGGTTGGCCGGCGGCCTGCCGCGTCAGGATGAAGCGTGCGTGAGAACGGCGCGGTCGGGCCCCAGATGGTCGTCACGAAATCCACGGTGTCACCATGGATCCGCACGCTGTCGGCCAGCGACGGACCGAAGGGCACGTCCGCATAGATGGTGAACAGCGCCAGCACGCCCCGGCGGGTCCTGAGCATGAGGAGCTCATTGCCATTCAGGTTGCCCGACCCCTCACGCTTGACGCCCGAATAGAGACCATCTGCCGCGGTATCCGCTGCCACACCGGTCTCAGGTGAAGCGACACGCTTGAACATGGTGGGAAGGAGCAGCGGGTCGGACCGGGGGCTGTAGACGACCAGTGTCCCGGCCATTCCGGAATCGGTGAGGAGACCACGGAACGCGAGCTGGTATCGCTCGTTGTTCTCCATCATCTCGCCGGTCATGAACGCCACCGAATCGCCTTGGACCTTGAGCTGGCACAGCGCCCGACCCCGCGGCGGATCGTAGGTAACCCCCTGGGTCTCCTTCTCGACCGCGAGCAACAGCCAGTGGATTTCCGCATTGTCGCTTCCAGTGGCCCATGAACCCAGGTAGAGGCCCGGCCGAAACGTCCGTCCGTGCGGAGGTCCCGCCGCGTGACCGTATCCGGCGGCGCCGAGGACGACGGCGCAAGCAATCAGCGTGAGTCGGTGCATGGAGATGACGACGAACTCAGCGCGGCGGGGAGCCCGGGCGGTCCGTCTCGCGGTGCTTGGCGAGCAGCCGCTCGGTGAAGTCCAGACGCTCTTCCATCTCGCCCAGGCGAGCTTGCATGTCCGACAGAGACTCGTGCGACTCGCCCGTCTCGAGTTCCCCCGGCCCGCTCGCGCGACGCCGCGCCGCCAGCCGTTGCGCGCCGAGGGCGAACAGGACGGCGAGCCCGGCATGGATCGTCGCATGCCACGGCTCGGCCGGCCGGGCGGCAAAAAATACGGAGACAAAATTCACGACGGACAGGATCCAGGCGATCGGTATCCAGGCGCGGTGCTTGAATTTCACGGGTGCCTCCCAGGCTGCTGGAATTCTACCTTGAACCACCCGCCCCGCCAGCGTCGGGGGCACTGTCCGGTGCTTCCCAGATGGTAAACGTGCGATTCTCGACCGACACCATCGCGGCAATCACCGCCTCGTTGTTGACCCCAGGAAGGCGCGCTTGCAGGGCTTCGAGCAACCCACCGCGTACCGCGAGATCATGCGCGACGACGCAGCCTGAACCCTGTTTCGAATCGATTACGAAGAACTGCTTCGCGAGCTCGGTGCTGGGGATGGCATACCGCGTCCTTATTTCACGTCCACCCGCACCTTGTCGATCGTGCCGGTGAACTCGTTCCCGCGTTGGCCGTACGCCGAGCTCACGTTGGTCCCTTCGTCCACGCCCACGTCGGCGGCCTCGTCGGCCGAGAAGACGTTCGCATTGGTGGGCTCGACGCGCCCTGATCCCGCCGCTCTTGCCGTTGACCGTAATCGTGGCGGTGCCGCCCTTGCCGCGGCCGTTGCCGTCGTAGGCGAAGTCGACCACGATCGTGGCCTTGCCCGGCGCCAGCGCCTGGGTGCCCGTGACCGTGTACTCGTGCAGGCCGACGTGGTTGTAGGTGTAGGCCGGCTTGCCGTCCTTCACGTAGACGCTCCAACCCCCGAAGCGCCCGCCCTGGGCCAGGATGACGCCGTTCGCGCCGCCGGCGGGGATCTCCACGTCGGCGGTGATCGTCACCGACTGGTTCTTCACGTTGATGAAGGCGTTCTCCATCATCCCGGTCATCCCCGCATAGACCGTGAGCGACTTGCGGCCGCCCATCAGGTCGGGACGGCCCGCGATGTTGGGGTCGAATCGCTCGAGCGTCCGATCGTCGATCGGCAGCACGCGATAGCGCTCGGCCTCCTTCATGAACAGCGCCTGCAGCTCCTTCAGCTTGGCGGGATTGCCGGCCGCGAGGTCGGTGCTCTCGCTGAAGTCCGCGTCGACGTTGTACAGCTCCCACACATCCTCGGTGAGCTTGTGGCGCGGCGCGGCTTCCCACGGCGCCTTGTGCACCGTGGCCGCCACCCAGCCGTCGCTGTAGATGGCGCGGTTGCCGGCCATCTCGAAGTACTGCGTCTTGTGGCGGCCCGACCGCCTTGGGTGCGTCGAACGTGTAGACCATGCTGACGCCTTCCATCGGCGTCTGCACCACCCCGTTCACCGTCTTCGGCTCCGGAATCCCCGCCGCCTCGAGCACCGTCGGCGCGATGTCCACCACGTGCTGGAACTGGCTGCGGATCTCGCCCTTGGCCTTGATCCGCTTCGGCCAGCTGATCACCAGCGGATTGCGGGTGCCGCCGAAGTTCGAGGCCACCTGCTTGGTCCACATGAACGGCGTATTGCCGGCCACCGCCCACCCCGCCGCCATGTGCGGGAACGTCTCGGGCCCGCCCCACTTGTCGATGCTCTTGAGCATGGTGGGCACGTCTTCCGCGACGCCGTTGAAGTACGTCATCTCGTTGAACATCCCGACCATGCCGCCTTCGGCGCTGGCGCCGTTGTCCCCCACCTCGTAGAAGATCAGCGTGTTGTCGAGCTCGCCCATGTCTTCGATCGCCTGCACGACCCGGCCGATCTCGTAGTCGGTGTGCGCGGCGAACGCCGCAAACACTTCCATCTGCCGCGCGAACAGCCGCTTCTCGTCCGCCGTCAGCTGCGTCCCAGTCCTTGATGTCGGCGGGCTTGGCCGCGAGCTTGGTGTCGGGCGGGATGATGCCGAGCTGCTTCTGCCGCGCGAAGGTCGCCTCGCGGTACTTGTCCCAGCCGCCGTCGAACTGGCCCTTGAACTTGGCGATCCAGTCCTTCGGCACGTGATGCGGCGCATGGGTCGCGCCGGTCGCGAAGTAGGTGAAGAACGGCTTGTCGGGCGTCAGCGACTGCTGGGTGCGGATCCAGGCGATCGCCTGGTTCGTCATGTCGGTGGTGAAGTGGTAGTTCGGGTCGTGCGGCACCTCCACCTTGACGGTGCCGTCGATGATCAGCGGCGCCCACTGATTGGTCTCGCCGCCGATGAAGCCGTAGAACTTGTCGAACCCGGAGTGCGTGGGCCAGCGATCGAACGGCCCCGACACGCTCACCTCCCACGGCGCCGTCTCGTGATACTTCCCGAACGCCGCCGTGCTGTAGCCGTTCTGGCGCAGGATCTCGGCCAGGGGTGTGACGCTCTGCGGCCGCACGCCGGTGTTCCCCGGGAACGCGGTCGCGAGCTCCATGATCGCGCCGGCGTTGTTGGTGTGGTGGTTGCGGCCGGTGAGGATCGCCACGCGCGTCGGCGAGCAGAGCGCCGTCGTGTGGAAGCGGTTGTACTTGAGCCCCGTTCCCGCGAGCCGATCGAGCGTCGGCATCGGGATGCCGCCGCCGAACGTCGCCGCATGGCCGAACCCGATGTCGTCGATCAGGAAGATGATCACGTTGGGCGCGCCCGCGGGCGCCTTCACCTCGAAGCGCGGCGGCGCCTTGGCATCGCGCGCATCGAGCACCGTGGACCGCGGATAGATCGGCTCGGCGATCGGCAAGACCGTCCGATCGATCCCGGCCGGGCTTCGCCGCCGGCTTGGCGGCCGGCTTCGCCGCGGGCTTGGGCGCCGGTTTGGCCGGCGCCTGGGCCCAGGCCGAGCCTGCGACCAGCGAAGTCGACCGCGGCAAGCATCACGCCCTTCTTGACGGAATCGACCAGCGTTCTCATTGCCCCTCCCAAGAGTTTGTCACAACAACACCTTGACCAGCTGCGCCACCACCTGTTCCACTGAAAACATCGTCAGCGTCAACGGCAGCAGCGGCAGCAGCCGCAGCCACCGCAAGCCGCGTGACGTCCTTCATTCCGTACGGCACGAAGCGCATTTCCTGGATGGGGGCATAGCTGTTGCCCAGGTCGGCGAGCGACTGGATGTCGCCGCTCCCCAACAGCTCCCCCTCTGTCGCCCGGTCGTTGCATCCACTTCGCCTCGAACTCGTCCACGTACCGGCTCGCCAGCTTGCCGAACTCGCGCAGCCCCTGGCGTCTGATGCGCGCCAGCTGCGGAGCGAACACCGTCAGCGGGGTCAGGATCGCGACGACGAAAAAGCCCACGAAGGCGGCGATTTCCGCCTTGAAGTCCGGCAGCGTCTGTCCGGCGTAGAAGATCTGGTTGGCGACCATGCCGGCGAGCGACGCGCCCTGGGCGAACAGAATCGGCACGAAGGCGTTGGTGCTGTTGGCGAGAAAGCTCAGCCCGGCGGTCCGGTCGGGGTGGATGGGAATCAGCCGCAGGTTGAGCCGGGAGACCTTCCACAGGAACCAGAACCAGAGGCAAAACCGCAGATACCATCGCAGCACGATGAACTGAAAGATCGGGACGCTCACGAGGACGTACCAATATCCGGCCCAGGTGGGCTCCATCCCATTCGCGCCCGGGATGGCATACCAGCTGGCGGTCGCGATGGCGGACCGGCTGCGCCAGACCCAGATGCCTACTGAGTAGACCACCACCGCCAGACTCACTTCTCCCACAAGGGAGTTGCGCAGCCGCAGCGTGGATTCAATCGCCGCGCGGAACTTCGGCATTTCTTCATCCGCAATGATGCGGCGTTCCAAGAACTGCACGACGACGGGGCGCATCCGCATATGGACGACCAGCTCGGCCGCGATGAGCAGCGGGAGCGCGATCAGGAAGCGGGCATGGGCTTCGACGTCGTAAAGGAACGGAATCTCGAGGGTGCCGCCGAGGGCGTGGCCCGCCGCCAGCGACAACAGCAACAACGGCACCCAGGCGACGCACGAGATGACGATCATGCGGCGCTGCAGCAGCTCCAGCGCATTGCCGCTCAGACGGGCGCGCCGGAGGAGCTGAAACAGCGGACCCCCGAGCACCAGCGAGAAGTCCGGCCGCTCCGACAGGAGCGCTGGCTTGCTTACGTGCGGCAGACGGCCGTCACCGGTCTGCGTGTCGCCAGAACTCTATTCGCGGGGGCGTTTCCCATTGCACCGAGTATGCATCGGGCGACCACAACCCCACATAGCACTTTGGTGCTGCTACGAGCGGTGAACGGAAAGGAGAGTAGCGGCGGGCCCTACGTGTCTACGTCTCTGCGACTACCCGCAGCGAAGCGCAACGGGGATCCAGTGCGCCTGGAACCCGCCCGCGATCTTGCCGTGCGTCGGGAACGTGAGCTCGACCGAGCCCCGTACCGTCGAATCGGGATCGACGGCACTGACCGTCACCGACCCGGCGGTCGCGCTTTCGAGCTCGTTGGGGGTCGAGAAGTACGAGGCCGTTCCCGCACCTGCGCCGAGCGTCCAGGACTGGTCCTCGAGACGGTCGAGCGGCTGCCACACTGCCACGTGGACGAATGGGGTCGCCGGCTCCAACGAGGTGACGGGGTTGGGGGAGAGATAGATCGCGACCGCCGGACCGTCCGCGGGCCCGCAGGCGGGTGTCGCTGCCGAGTAGGGTAGCCCGCTGGGTGGTTCGGGAATTCCGTCAGGCGCGCACGCCGCGACAAGTCCGAGGACGGCCAGACGACGCAAGAGGTGAGACATGCGTGCAATCTTGCCTCGAGGGCACCGCGCCGCCAGAACGCGCAGCGGCTCGCGGTAGGGCCCCCAGCTCGAACTAGACACGCCGGAACGCCGCATTGGCATCGACCTGCTTGTACTCGATGAATTCAACGGGCGCCAGGCACCTGGGGTACAGGATCCCGGCAAACTTCTTGACTGCCGCTGATTCTCCATGGATGCGGTTCGCCTCTGCGTCGCGCCACACGAAGATGTGGACGAAGCGCGTCGGGTGCCCCGATTCCTGCCACACCTCGTAGCGCAGCGCACCGGGCTCGCTCGAGCGTACGTAGGCGACGAACTCGTGGATCGCCGCGAGGCACTCCTCGAGCGCGTCCGCTCGCACCTCGTAGCGCGCCAATTCATGGATCTCCATACCAATCTCCTTGCTGCGCAATGGGAGAGTTGACGTCTCTCACGCAACAATCCCTCTCACCGCCCAGGCCCGGGCACTGAGAGGAATCGACCCGTCGGGCGCGATGGGAAGGCGCTCCCGGATGCGATCCCGAAGCAGTGCGCGCCGCTCAGGCGTGAGGCCCCGGGCGTATCCCGGAGCAGGTGCCTGGCCCCCGAGGAAGGGCGTCCAGTAGTCGTCAAAGTTTCGGAACACCGTCGCAACCACGATCGGCTCGACTTCCACCTGGCGCAGGCCCGCCGTCTGGAACAGCTCCCCGAGCGGCTCCGGCCGGCACAGCGGGAACCGCACGCCCTCGGCGAGCGGCCGCGCGCCCGCGTCCAGCGTAATGGCCGCGTCCCAGAAGACGCGCAACATCTGCATGCCGTCGGCGTAGTCCCAGACGTAGGCGGCCACCGTCGCCCCGTGTCGCGCCCGGGCCGCTAACGCCTGAACTGCATCACTGGGAGTCGGCAGGAAGTTGAGCACCAGTCCGGAGACGAGGGCATCGAACCCACCCTCGCGTCGCGGCAGGTCGGGGAGCTCGGCGACGACGAACTCGGCGCGCGGATCGCGCGTATGGTCGCGGGCAAACGTGATGTATCCCGTGGAGCGATCACACCCGATCACCAGCCGTGGCTGCCAGTCAGCCAGGATCGCCTGCGTGAGCGCCCCGGTCCCGCAGCCAAAGTCGCACCACGCGGCGCCGGCGGGGACAGCCAACCAGCGAAGAAACTCGGCCGCCACGAGCCGACTCCACCGCCCGATATACGGCTCGTACCTGGAACCGTCATCCCACACATCAGGGGCCACGCGTACCACCTCGTTGCCAACTCGGGGCGGCGTCAGCGCCGCCGCTTTATCGCGTCGGTCTTCCATCGCCACAACGCACCCGCGGCCGCAGGGGTCAACCGGTGCCCGGTCTGGCGGGCCACCATGACGATTTGACCACGGTGATGACCCTCATGCGCCACGAAGTAGGTGAGCACATGGGCCACGTCGAGCGACAGGTTGCGCCACACATACCCCTTGGATGGTGGCACCTGACCACCCGCAGCGAGGCCCAACTTGAGCAACGCTTCGATCCCCTCGCTGCTGCGCTTCAACGCCGCGACGAGCTGCCGGCGCGTGACGCGGGCGTGATCGACGCGAGTGGGCGTGGTGATCCCGTGCTCGCGCCCCAGCGTCTTGATCCACATGCAGCGGGCGTTGTGCAGGTGGGCCGCGATCGCGCGAATCGTGCGCCCAGGCACGGCGACATCCCACAGTGCGGCCGGCAGCTGCTGGACCAGGGCGACGGTGACCCGGTTGTTCGTCCGCCACGCGGCGAGCAGCGTCGCTCCGAGGTCAGCAGGCCGTGCGCTCATAGATCTCGACGGCCCAGACCCAGGTGCCACCGGTCCAGCCGAGGCGCATCCCGGTGGCCTCAACCTCTGCCCTCATCGCAGCCGGGGGGTGCACATACGCCCTGAATGGCCGGCGCAGCATGCCACGAAACCCGTTGGCAGTTGCGACCACGATCCTCGTGAGCAGACGGTTGCGCGGATAGCTGAAGGCGAGCAGGCGGCGGGCGTGGCCGGCAGCGGCGCTCAACATCGCGACGTAGTCAGGATTGCAACAAACCACCCGATCAAGGGTGACGACGTCGGCTGCCGGCACGCCGGCCGCATCGTTCGGGAAATCCGCGAGTTGGAACTGCACCCGCGTACCGTGCCCCAACCGCTGAGCCTCGTTGGCGGCAACGCTGAGATAGGCCTGGGACGCGTCGACATGCGTGGCGCTCGCGAATCCCTTATCGAGCAGCGCATGATGAATGGCGCCGATGCCGCCACCGATGTCGAGGAGCGATCCTGCGGCGGGAACAGGACGGCTCAGCACGCCCTCAATCAGCCGTTGCGTCGGCGCGTCGGGGCCGCGACGGCGGAACCGTCGCAGATCGCGCCGGGCGATCCGGTCATCGAATTGCTCCGCCGCGTCGCAGCGGTGGCAGCACGTCATCTCGACGAGAAAACGATAGCGAGGGTACCGAAGGATGCTGGCGCACACCCGCTATTCTACTGTGACGGCGCCGCGCCGCCACCTTCACCCGCCTGATAGTCGAAGGGGCGCCCCGCATGGCCGGGCGCCCCAGTGTGCTTTCCGTTCCGCCCCGTTAGCGCGTCGGATCGACCAGCGGAATGAGCTGCGCGATCTGCAGATTCATGAGCAAGTCCATCCGGCGGTCGAGCTGATACAGCACCACGACCTTCTTGGCCGGGATCAGCTTCTCGAACTGCGGCATGTACTTGGTCCGGAGCGCGACCAGCTCGGCGTCGACGGCGGCCGACTTCTTCATGTGATCCAACGCCTGCGCGTCAGTCAGATTTCCTTTTGCCGCGGCGTACTCCTTCATCATCTCCCAGCGCGTATCGTTGATCTTCCTCACCTCACCCGTGTACTGGTCGAACAGCGGCCAGAACCGGGTGGCCTCGTCCGCGGTCAGCGTCATGTTTGCCGCCACGATCTGTTTCCGCTTGGCGCGGATGTCCGCGCGCAGCATCTGGATGTCCTCATCCGAGGCCATCGTGGGCGCCGCGGTAGCGGGAGCGGTAGCGGGAGCGGCCGCGGGCTGACTGGCCGGGCGCGGTGCCCCCTGGGCGGCCATCGAAACGGGCATCAAGAGGAAGGCACCGATGGCGAGCAACGCTGCGGCCTGAATCGTACGGGTCATGCAAGTCTCCTGGGTTGGGGATAACTGACCCCCAAAATACTGACCCCGCGTCCCCGGGGAAGGTGCACCAAAGGGCAGGATCTCGGGCCCAGTCACACGCTGCCTTCAGCCAGGGCGTCGAAGTGCAGCAAGAGCGCTTCCTGTGCCCCCGCGCATCGCGCAACGAATTGCTGCAGGAAGAAATAGTGCTCCAGTACCTGGCCCAGCGGATCGAAGTTCTCCTCCCACACCTGCCACGTTCCGGGATAGATATTGTCGGCATCCATTGCGCCGGCATCGTAGTGCGCCGCTAGATCATCCGGCGCCACGTCTCTGAGCGCCGCATCGAGCGCCGCGACGTCGGGAGGAAGGATGAGGCGGTCGTCGGGAAGAGACGGATCGGGACTACGAATTGGCCGGCCAAGGTCGAGCCACTGAGCAGCCACGCTATCGGGACTGTGGCGGCTGAGCAGAAATTGAATGCCATCCCAATAGCGATACACGTCCGAGTGCACCTTTGCCTCGGCCACGCACTCCGTGAGGCTCCCAGGGTCCGCCCGGAGCGCCTCACATTCTGCCGGTGCCAACTGGATCAGGCGGCAAATAGTGGGCATCGGCTACCTCGCGCAGGACGACAGTGACTTCCTCCGAGTATACGTCGCCGCTTTGCACCCCGCTCGCATCTGCTCGAAGGTCCCACCATCGCGGCCCGAGACTTGGTTAGGGCCGCGCCCACGCAACACCCGGGATGCAAGCCAGCGGACTGACCATACGGCGCGTCAGGACAAACAGGGTCCAAAACAGTGCCGACACCCCGATCATCGTTGCCCGATAGCCGGCCCCGCCTAACGCCCAATTCCGCTCGAACAGCCATGCCTGTACCAGGTAGCCAGGCGCTATCACAATGAGACCGGGCACGCTGTCCATCCGGTTGAAGGCCGCGGCAGAGACGATGAGAGCAAGGAGGAAAACGACGATAGCGAAGGAACGACGCCGCAGATTCACCGAGAGCCGAGAACGACACCAAATCGGAACGACCCGTAGCCGAAGCCATCGACTTGCCCCCCGTTGTCGTGCGCCTCGAACCCGTGCGTGTAGGCGATCTCCCCGAACACCCGGGGGTTACGAATCCCGACGCCGATTCCGACGCCCCCCGCGGTCGGACCCCTCCTCGCTGGGAGCGAACACGCCGACGGAACCGTGTAGATACATGTGGGTCGACGCCGGTGAGAGCGCGACGCGCACGCCCGTGAACAAAGACAGGAGCGGATCGACCTCCAACGTCGATTGACTGCTCGATTGGAAGAGGGAAAACGTCACATCTAGTCCTCCTCCACTTCCACGCCCTCCTCCCCCGCCTGGAGCGCCTGCCAGCTCGGGAGCCGCTTCAGCCGCGCGGTGATCTGGTCGAGCTCGGTCCGGTTCTGCTGGAACAACTCCAGGTTGGCAACGGCCGCCGGCGCGGTGGGCGCCGGCGCTCCGGACCGCACCGCGAAGTCGTTCACCGCCGCCGTGAACGTGGCGAACTGGGTGAGCACCATGTCGCGCGTGGTGATTCCGGCCGCCGCAATCGCCTGGTGGACCACCGGCTCGCGCTCGAGCTTCGCAATCACGTCCGCCACGGAGGTGACGCCCTCGTCGCTCGCGACGCTGCGGCCGACCGAGGGGTTGGCGGTGAGCGCCGCGTCCAGCCGTTCGTACGCGGCAGCCATCTTGCGAATGTTCGGCATCGTGAGCTCATAGGTCTCGAGGCCCGCGTCCCCGGAGCCCTGTCCCCACGCTCGACCCGGCATTGCCACGAGCATCGCTACGGCGCCCAGCATTCCGATTCGCATGCCGCGTTTCTCCCAGGTGATTGATGTGCAGATCATCGCGGTACGCACGTCCCCGCGCGATTCACGCGCCCGTGTCTCCTTCCTTCGGCGGCGGGGCGCGCCACAGTTGCGCCATGAATACGCTCACCAGCATCCCGACGAGACACCCAAAGATGACCTCGGCGACTTTGTGCAGGCCTTGCCGCATGCCGATCTCGGCCGATTCGTTGGTTAGTGCCGCCGCGATGACCACCGCCGCCGTGATCGGACCCTGACGCCACATCGTCTTGACGCGGACGACGTAGCTGGAGATGAGCACGGTAACGGCCAACGCGAGAGGAAGCTCCCAGGGGCTCGTGCCGACCACGAGGAACACGAGTCCCACCGTGCAGCCGACCAGCACGTTGATGAGGCGGCTCTTGAACATCCGGCGCGCCTCCTCAGGATCCGGATCCGCCGCCGCGACCATGGAGGCGATGGCCCAGATCGGGTTGCTGTCCCCGACGAGCCGCAGACCGAACCAGACGATGGTCGTGGCGATGAATACGTTGACCGCGAAGCGAACGCCGAGGAAACGCTCGTGGCTCAGCCCACTCACTCGTGCGCCTTGGGAGGATTGCCGTGCAGCCGGTACACGACCCCGGTCTTCGTGGCGTTGAGCGAAATCCAGTCGCTGGCCGCGAACTGCAATGCCACGAAGAACGCCTCCGCCCGCTGCAGCGCGGCCCGCGCGAGGTCTTTGCGGTTCTCGAACCGAATTTGGAATGAGAACTCCCCGATCAGTGGGCGATGTTCGCCCCGGGTGCGCCACAGCGAGACGTTGGTCGTCGCCCGCATGCCCTCCCCGAAATCGAGCTCTCCGATGTCCTGGAGTACCTCCTCAATGATGGTGTCGCTAACCAGTGTGATGTTCTCGCCCGGCTCCTTTCGCAGTCGCTCGAGTACGGGGAAGATTCGCGTCATCGCGTCCATCGACATGACTCCACCGTCCCCCATTTGCGACCGGGGAAACTGCACGTTGTGGGAGAAGAGCAGCCGAATCCCGCCCAGCCGATCCTTGAGCGGCAACGCCTGGCACTTGAACTTGACCCGGTGGGTCCCGCGGATCTGCGGCCGCACGTCCGTTTCGGCTGCCTGCTGAACGTCCGAGTGGCGGAACTTGAACACGATCTCGGGATCGCCGCTCGGAAACCCGTCCGTATAGGGAATCCGCCGCCGGAGGATGAAGGCGTTGTTGTAGAGGCGAAAGTCCGCCGTGTCCACGAACAACACTTCGCGGATCTGGAGCGGCACGCCGTGGAATTTCTTGGTCTTGAAGACCACGCCGTGCTCCTCGGCGGGCGTACGCAACACGTCACCGAACTCGAACAGGCTCTCCCGGGAGGTAAACCGATTGGGCTTCAGCACCAGCTTGCAGCAGAGATAGTGGAGCTCGTCGAACGGAAGGCCGTCGGCGTAGGTGCCCTGCTTGATCTGCGGGACTCTGCCGGCCCATGACTTGGTCGACTCGACCTCCACGTGACCTGCCGGCTTCGCGGTCGACCTCACCTTGGTGCCTGGCATGCTCTCTCCTGGTTGGCCCGTCTACTATTGCGGCGCGTCGAGATAGGGAGAATCGCGTGACGGACACCAACCCGCAAGCAAGGCGGATCCCTAGGTGCCCTCGCGGTATTCCCCCCACACGCCCCGCAACGCATCGCTGATTTCCCCCACGGTGGCCCGTACACGGACGGCATCGACAATCACCGGCATCAACGGCGCTTCGGCCTTGTTCGCCGCCGCCTTCAACGCCGCCAGCGCCCCCGCCACCCGCCCCGCGTCGCGTTTGCCGCGCGCCTCGGCGAGCCGCCGCACCTGCTGCGCCGCCAACGCCTGATAATCCGGCGCCGCCACCGACGGCACGACCTGATCCTCGGCGTGGAGATTCACCCCCACCACCTCCACCGCCCCCGACTCGATCGCCTGCTGCTGCGCGTACGCGCTTGCCGCGATCGCCTGCTGAATGGTGCCGCGCTCGATCGCCCGCGCCGCGCCGCCAGCCCGCTCGATGTCGTCAAGCAACGCCCGCGCCTCGCGCTCCACCTTGTCGGTGAGTGCTTCGACGTACCAGCTCCCGCCGAGTGGGTCGACCACACTGGCCACGCCGGTCTCGTGGGCGAGCAGCTGCTGGGTGCGCAGCGCGAGGGTGGCGTTCTGCTCGGTCGGTAACGCCAGCGCCTCATCGTACGCGTTGGTGTGCAGCGACTGCGTCCCGCCCAGCACCGCGGCGAGCGCCTGGATCGCGACCCGCACCACGTTGTTCTGGGGCTGCTGCGCCGTGAGCGTCGAGCCGCCGGTCTGGACGTGAAACCGCAGCCGGCACGCCGCATCGTCCGCCCTGAACTGTTCCTTCATGAGGCGAGCCCAGAGCCGCCGCGCCGCGCGGAACTTGGCGACCTCCTCGAACAGATCGGTGAAGGCGGCGAAGAAAAACGACAGCCGCGGCGCCAGGTCGCCGATCGCAATCCCCGCCCCCACCGCGCGCCGCAGATACTCGAGCCCGTCCGCAAAGGTGTACGCCAGCTCCTGCACCGCCGTCGCCCCCGCCTCGCGCATGTGATAGCCCGAAATCGAAATCGGATTGAACCCCATGCGCTGCTCGGTGACGAACCGCAGCAGGTCGGTCACCAGGCGCAGCGACGGCTCGAGTGGATAGATGTACGTGCCGCGCGCGATGAACTCCTTCAAGATGTCGTTCTGCACCGTGCCCGAGAGCTTGGCCCGCGGCACCCCGCGCTCCTCCCCCAGCACGACGTACATCGCCAGCAGAATCGGTGCGGTTGCGTTGATGGTCATGGAGGTGGACACGCGGTCGAGCGGAATCTCGTCCAGCAACCGGCCGAGGTCGTCCACGGTCGAGATGGCAACCCCTGCCCGGCCCACTTCGCCCAGCGCCTTGGGATGATCGGAGTCGTAGCCCATCTGGGTGGGGAGATCGAACGCGACCGAGAGGCCGGTCTGACCGGCGGCGAGGAGGTGGCGGAACCGCGCGTTGGTCTCTTCCGGGGTGCCGAACCCGGCGTACTGGCGCATCGTCCACAGCTTGCCGCGGTACATCGTGGGGTGCACGCCGCGGGTGTAGGGAAACGAACCGGGGGCCCCCAGCTCGCGCTCGGGATCCCCCGGCCAGTCAGACGGTTCGTAGAACGGCTTGCGCTCGCTCACCCGTTCATTTTTTCAGCTCGAACGTGGTCGCGAGCTTCTTGGGAACCGCCGCGTTCTTGAGCACCACGTACCTCGGCAGCCCGTTCGAGTACGGCGGGTAATCCTCGCCCTGAATCAGCGGCGAGAGATAGCGGCGGCACTTGTCGGTGATGTGAAAGCCGTCGTCCGTGATGTAATCACGCGGCATCTTCTTCTCGACATTGGCGACCTTGTCGAGCGGCGCGCTGCCGGTCTCCCATACGTAGGGCGATTCCGACTTACGCTCGATCGTCGCCATCACGCTCGACTTGCCCAGCAACGCCAGCTCCACCGCCGCCTTGCCCACCGCATACGCCTGCTCGACGTCGGTCCGGGAGGCGATGTGACGCGCCGCGCGCATCAGGTAGTCGGCAATGGCGAAGTGATACTTGTACTTGAGCTTCTCGTTGACGATCCGCGCCAGCAGCGGCGCCAGCCCGCCCAGCTGCGAGTGGCCAAACGCATCCTTGCCGCCTGCTTCGGCGAGAAACTCCCCCGAGGGCAACTTGAGTCCCTCGCTCGCCACGATCGAGCACGAGCCGTACTTCTTGACCGAGGTGTCCACCGCGGCGAGAAACTTCGCCTCGTCGAACACGACCTCCGGAAACAGGATTACCTGCGGCGCATCGCCCGCCTTTTCGGCCGCGAGACCGCCCGCCGCCGCGGTCCAGCCGGCGTGGCGCCCCATCACTTCCAGGATGAACACCTTGGTGGACGTCTTGGCCATCGAGGCCAGATCGAACCCCGCTTCGCGGATCGAGATCGCCACGTACTTCGCGACCGACCCGAAGCCCGGGCAGGTGTCGGTGAGCGGCAGATCGTTGTCCATGGTCTTCGGGACGTGGATCGCCTGAATCGGCAGTTTCCGCTCGGCCGCGAGCTGCGACACCTTGAGACAGGTGTCCGCCGAGTCGCCGCCGCCGTTGTAGAAGAAGTACCCGATGTCGTGCGCCTTGAACACCTCCATGAGGCGCTCGTACTCGGCGGGGTTCTTGTCGAACGGCTTGAGCTTGTGGCGGCACGACCCGAACGCACCGGCCGGCGTGTGGTGCAGCGCGGCGATCGCGGCATCCGATTCCTGCGACGTGTCGATCAGGTCTTCCGTCAACGCGCCGATGATGCCGTTGCGGCCGGCGTAGACGTTGCCGATCGTGTCGCGATGACGCCGCGCCGTCTCGATCACGCCCTGCGCGGAGACGTTGATGACGGCGGTGACCCCGCCCGACTGCGCGTAGAAGGCGTTACGCGGCATCCCGAACCTCAGTTCTGACGCCTGACACCTGATGTCTGACCTCTGATGTCTGTCTGTTCACGTTGTCCGTTCGTGGTAAAGGTGACAGTTCCGTCGCGATCGGTTCTCCAATATCGCGATCCTGTGCCGCGCCAACCGCGCCACGACTTCGGGCGCGGGGTGTCCGTAGTTGTTGTGCCGCCCCACGCTGATCACCGCCTGGCGCGGCGCGAGCTCCGACGAGCCACGCGTCCGAGGTGGCGGTGCGGGAGCCATGGTGCCCCACCTTGAGCAGCTCCACCCGCCCCACCTGGCCCGCGAGATGCTGCTCCACCGGCAACCCGGCGTCGGCCTGAAACAGCAGCCGCACGTCGCCGTAGGTCACGCGCAGCACCACGCCATGCTCGTTCACGTCGAGGGGAAGCGCGAACAGCGCGCTGTCCGGACTCAAGACCTCGAGCGTCACGCCGTCGAGCACGATCCGGTCGCCGGCGCGCGCCGCGCGGTAGCGCGCTCGCGACGCCTCGACGGTTGCCAGGAACCGCAGATAGTGCGGCCGGCCCAGCGGCTCGCCCGGCTCGAGCACCAGGTCGGGCGCGAACGCCGTCACGACCGCCGGAATGCCCCCCAGGTGATCGGCGTCGCCGTGGGTCGCGACCACCACCGCCACCCGCTCGACCCCCATGCGACGCAGGAACGGCACGACCACGCGCGTTCCCGCATCACCCTGAGGGGTCAGCGGCCCCCCGTCGATCACGATCCACCGGCCCGCGGGCGTGCGCAGCAGCCCGGCGTCTCCCTGGCCGACGTCGAGAAAATGTACTGTGACACAGCGACATGCGTCGAGGGACGGAGCCGCTAGCGCCCGCGACCGAGAGCCATGCCACGCCGCATGCCACAAAAGCCACGCGTCCCACGATCACCCAGCGGCGCCGCGGCGAATGCCACAGCCACCATGCCACCAACGCGACGGCGAGCCAGACCCCAGCCGCACTCCAGCCTGCCACCGTCACCACGTGCCCGCCCGGAACGGCGGCGGCGGCGCGCGCCACCACGTCGAGCAGCGCAAGCCCGAGACCCGAGCCCGCCGCGAGCAGCCCGCGAGCGGTGGTGCGAACCACGATGTGACGAGCGCAACCACGAGCCCCGGCACGGCGATCCCGGCGATTGGGATGGCGACCAGGTTGGCGGCCACGCCGATCGGCGCGACCGTGCCGAACGCGAGCGCGGTGATCGGCGCCGTGAACAGCGTCGCGGCGATGCGACGGGACGACCACCCGCGCGAAGCGCGGCAGTGTCCGCAGCGGCGCGCGCGCCCCAGATCACCGCGGCGACGGCGCCGAGTGACAGCCACGCACCCACCGATTGCAGCGCCCAGGGGTCCGCAAGTAACAGCAACAGGGCGGTCACGCTGAGCACGCCGCGGGGTGCGACCACCCGCTCGCGCCAGCGTGCCACCGCGTCGAGCACCAGCATCACTCCCGAGCGCGTGGCCGGCGCCGGAAACCCGAGCAGCCAGATGTAGCCGATCACGACCGCGGACGTAGCCCACAGACGCGCCGGCCCGCGTGCGCCCATCAGGCCGAGCGCGGCGCCCAGCCACACGGCGAGAAACCCCACGTGGAGACCCGGAGATAGAGAGGAGGTGGGCAAGTCCCGAGCGCGCGTACCGCTCCCGCACGTCAGGCTCGAGCGCCACACCCGGGGCGATCACGAGGGCTTGCACCAGCCGCGCGCGGCTTCCGAACAACTCCGTGGCGCGCGTCATCACCCGGCCGCGCAAGCGCACCGCGCCCGCGCGGCACGGGGTCGAGCAGCTTCACCCGCCGCGCGACCAGCACGCCCCGCCCTTCCCCGAGCGCCGCCCAGCGTCCCGCCACCACCCATGTCGTGCCGCCAGCAGCCGCCGGATGGTCCGGCCAACGAACCCGCAATCCGCCGCCGCACTCTTTCCCGCGGACGACCTCCGCCTCCACCACTGTGCCGCCCTCCGACGCCGGATCCAACAGGCGTACGATGGCAGCGCGGGTGCTACCGTCCTTCCAGCGGCCGGCGCAGGTCGCCGCGCGAGCGCTGACCGCTGCCGATCCCCACAGGACGCCCGCCACCCCCATGATCCCCACGCCCGCGCCCACCGGCGCGCGCCGAAATAGAAGCGCCGCGGTAAGCAGGACGGGCCCTACGACGTACCCGTCCCCCATCCCCCGTCCCCCTTCCCCAAGGGCGAGGCCTAGCGCAAAACCAATTGTGAGGAACAGGATCGGCGGCCGCACCGGGCCGCCTTAGCGGTCTAGAGGAGCTGCACCGGCTTGGCGCCGCAGCGGGGCGCGAGACCCACTTTGCGGAACGCTTCGAGCAATGCCACGTCGAGCTTGGCCTTCTCCTGGTCGCTGCCGAGCGACAGCTCGGTCAACACTTCGCCTTCCCGCGTGGACACGTAGTGCGGCGCCAGGCGGTTCAGCGCGTACACCGTCACGTCGCCGTGGCAGGTCGCGCAGCCGCAGAACTTCGGGAGCCGCTCGCGCAGCTGGAGGTACTCGCGCTGCACCACCTCGAGCGTCACGTTCGTCACCATGCGGCAACCTCCTGTGGCGTTTCGAGCGGTACGGCGGTGAACGTCGAGCCGGTCGTGCCGCTGAACCGCACGCGTGCGGTAGGTCCCGATCCACTCCACCGGCCCCGCGAGCAGCGCGATCTTGTTGGTGCGGGTGCGCGACTGCAGCAGCTCGCCGCGCTTCGCCGGTCCTTCGACCAGCACCTCGTGCGTGGTGCCGACGAGCGCCGCGTTCTTGACGCGCCCCACGCCGCGCACCACCGCGATGAGCCGCGCGAGGCGCTCGGAGGCCACGTCGTCCGGCACGGTGTCCGGGAGTCGCAGCGCCGGGGTGCCGTCGCGGGGCGAGAACTTGAATGTGTACGCGTCGTCGAACCCTGCGGCTTCGACGAGCGACATCGTCTCCGCGAAGTCGTCCTCGGTCTCGCCGGGGAACCCCACGATGAGATCGGTCGAGAACGCGATCGCCGGGATGGCCGCCCGCAGCTCCGCGACCACCTCGAGATAGCGCTCGCGCGTGTAGCGACGCAGCATCCGCTTGAGGGTGCGGTTCGAGCCGCTCTGGACCGGCAGGTGGACGTGCTCGCACACGGTGGGCGTCTCGGCCATGGCGGCCAGCACCCGGGCGGTGAAGTCGGTGGGGTACGGCGATGTGAAGCGCACGCGCCGGATCCCCGCCACGGCACCGACGGCGCGCAGCAGATCGGCGAAATCGTGCGTGCCGTCGTGATAACTATTGACCGTCTGCCCAAGGAGCGTCACCTCCGTCGCACCGCGCGCGGCGACGGAGGTCACCTCGCGCACCACGTCGGCCAACATGCGGCTCCGCTCCGGCCCGCGCGTCATCGGAACAATGCAGAAGGTGCACCGATAATCGCAGCCGCGCTGCACCGTGACGAACGCGGAGGCCGCGTCGCCGCGCGCCGCGGGCACGTCCTCGTAGTGCTCCCAGCCGCGGAACTCCACGTCCGCGGCCCGGGTGCCGCTCTGCGCACGGGCGATCAATTCGGGGAGGTTGCGGTAGCCGTCGGGGCCGATGACGAGATCCACCTGCGGCACGCGCTCGAGCAGCTTGGGGCCGAGCCGCTGCGCCATGCATCCCACCACGCCCAGCACGTCGCCGGCGCGCTTGTGGCGCTTCAGCTCGCCCACCCGGCCGAGCACGCGCTGCTCCGCGTGGTCGCGCACCGCGCAGGTGTTCACGAGCATCACGTCCGCGAGGGCGGGATCGTCGATGCGCTCGTACCCGTTCGCGCCGAGCAACCCGAGCATCAGCTCGGAGTCGGCGACGTTCATCTGACAGCCGTAGGTCTCGATGTACACGCGGGGCATACTAGGCCACCTTCACCGGGAATCGGGGCGCGCCATCCCAGTGCTCGACGGGAATGTACACCGAGAGATAGTCCTCGGTGAGCACGTCCACCCGCCCCGCCACGCGGCCGCTCGCGACGCCGTCGGCCATCGCGCCCACGCGGCTGGCCCGATAGGCCCGCGCCTTGGCGTCCCCGAGCGTCCGCAGCTCCGCCGCCCGCACCCGGATCGCCCCCGGCGGCACGTCGTCCCCCAAGCGGGTCGCAGCCGTGTCGGGCCGCGGGCTATAGGGAAACACGTGCAGCGCGGTGAACGGCAGCGCCCGGAGGAGCATCATCGTGTCCTGGTGGTCGGCATCGGTCTCACCGGGGAATCCCGCGATCACATCGGCGCCGAGCCCGAACACCGGAAGCCGCGCCGCGAGCCATTCCAGCCGCGCGCGGTACGACTCGGCCGTGTACCAGTGCCGCCCCATGCGGCGCAGCACCCGGTTCGATCCCGATTGCAGCGGCGCGTGCAGGTAGGGCGCGAGCCGCCGTGGCTCTTCGATCAAGAGGTGCGCAATGCGGTCGTCGATCTCGGTGGCTTCGATGGATGAAAGGCGGAACCGAACATCGGGCACGGCAGAAATGAGGGCTTCGAGCAGCTCGCCGAGGGAGTACCCTTCCCCCTTCCCTCTTCCCCCTTCCCGTCTTGGCCATACGTCCCGATATGGACTCCCGTCAGCACGATCTCTGCATGATGCTGCGCGAGTGCCTTTGCCTCTTGCACCAGCTCCGCGATCGGGCGCGACCGGTTCGCGCCGCGGGCGAGCGTGGTCGCGCAGAAGCTGCAGTGCTCGTCGCAACCGTCCTGGATCTTGAGCCAGCCGCGGTGGTTCGAACCGAAGCGCCGCAGCACCGGGTCCACGCGCGGCACGGCGAACCCGACCGCCGAGAGCACCGCCGCCGTGTCGGCACCCGCAACCACGGCCCGTACGGAAGGGAGGGCGCGCAGCGTGCCGTCATCGCGCGCCGCGGCGCAGCCCATGACGACGGTCTCGAGCGGCCGGCCGTCGGCGCGGCGCGCCAGCCGGCGCACGAAGCGCCGCAGCTTGATCTCGCTCTCCTCGGTGACGGTGCAGGAGTTGACCACCGCGACATCGGCCGCGGCCGGATCGTCCACCACCGCCGCCCCGCGGTCCGCGAGGGCCTGCCGTACCACTTCCGTATCGTACTGGTTCGCCCGGCAGCCGAAGGTATGGAAGAAAACGTTCATTGCCGGATGCTGAGGCCGAACAGCAGGGTCCAGATCCCTTCGTGCAGCGTCGTGCCTTCGCGGACCACCCGCTCGGCCCCGAAGTCGAGGACGGCATGCCCGCGCGCGATGACGCGCCCGAAACCGGCAGCCACTCCCCATTCCGTGGGCGCGCTCCCTCCCGGGCCGAACGGCAGCTGGCCATAGCGCCCGCCGATGCGGAGCCCGTTTCCCTCCGACCCGAGCTCCAGGCCGGCCGTGTAGTTGAGGGTGTTGTAGGTGTCGGGGGCGTTCACGCTGGTCCACTCGCGCCATGCGACCGATCCGGCCGCGCGCACCAGCGGACCCAGGATCAGCCGTACCGCACCGCCGACCATGTTCGGGAGGTCGGTATCAGCCACCCGGACTTCGTCGATCTTCTTCTTCGTGTGACCGTCCGCGCGGCCGAACGCGACGATCGTGAGAGCCGGGGACATGCGGAACAGGGCGCTCGCCGACACACCGAACCCGGATTGGCGCACCGTCTGCGAATCCTGCACGGTGGCGTAGTCCGGATTGAAGAAGGTGCGCGTCATGCTGATGCGTGCGGAGCCGGTGATCGCGTGCAGACCGACGCCGAGCGTGAACGTCGGGGTGACCCGCACCGCGGTCGAGATCCGCAGATCGCTGCTCCCGCCGTCGCTCGCGGACTGGTCGATAAACCGGACCATGTCGCCGCGCACCACCGCACTGTCGAGCGTGGTGATGACGTAGCTGTCCTCCAGGTAGGTGCTGTACCCGCCGGCGATCCGCACGCGGCTCGACGCCGCCCCGACCAGGGTCAGGAGCGGAAACCGCGTGCTGGTCAGGTCGGTCGTGGCGTTCGGCAGGGTCACCTGGCGGAAATAGGACGCGCCCATCGTCGTCGCCGTGAGCACCCGCGCCTCGGCGATCGAGACGTCCGCGACGGCCGACGCGGCGTCGAACGCCGCGAACGCGCCCCCGGTCGAGCGGGCGCGCACGCTCTCAGGCCGCCCGGGCGTTCCGCCCCCGCGGATGCCGAACTGCGAATCCTGCGCCTGGACGGCGCGCGCCCCGGCGAGCAGGAAGGCGGCGATCAAGGTGACGCGGCGGAACGGCATCACGGCGAGATCGGGTAGCGCGGCGCGTACGTGATGCGCAGCCGGGGACCCTGGCCCACGCTGGCGGAGCTGTGCAACCGCAGCTCCGCGAAGTTCGTTCCCTCGGGAATCTGCTGCAGCACGAGCGTGGTGGGCCGCCGGTTATCGAGTGTCCAGTAGGTGAGCACGCTGGTCACGTCGATGAGCACCGTGTCGATCGGCGCGATGGCGAACTGGGTCGTGTCGTTGAACGCGGGCGCGAGCGGCGATTTGGCCCCGAAGTCCGCGAGCACCGGCGCCGCGATGACCGGAAACGCGTCGGCGGCGGTGCCCACGAGCTGGGCGGCGGCGATGAACTCGAGGGTGGCGCGCACGATGCGCGACGAGTCGCGGATGGCGCGGGGCAGCGCAATCCGCATGATCGTGCGGACGGAGGGCACCCCTCCGATCACCAGGTCGGAGCCGATCGGCAGGCTCGGCGGGTCGAACACGAAGCTGTCGAAGGAGGATAGGGCCGCCGGCCGCGAGACGTGGATGATCTTCTGGCTGGCCGAGTCCATCCGCACGTACCACGTGAACAATGGACCCAGGCCTTGGCGCTCCCGGGCGCCGATCGCGGTGCTCGTCGGGCCGTTCCCGCTGACGCGAATCCCGAAGGCGACTTTGCCCGTGTCCCCCAGCACGAGGGGCACCTGGAGGGTGTCGAGCGCCATCCTCAGGAACACCCGGTCGTTCGCCTTATCCAAGAACGCGCTATCGTGGGTGACCGGGTCGAAGTAGCAGGGAAAACCCGCACACGGGGCGGCCGATTTGGCCAGCAGGGAGTCCAGATTCACGGTGCGCACGGCGGGGCCGGCGAAGGCGCCATCCAGGTCGTGGAACGCGGTCGTCGTGTCGATGGTGAGCGGCAGCGCGTACAGCGACACGGTCAGGTCGACGGCCGTGTCGCGGCGCGTGATGGTAATCGCCAAGCGCGCGGAGTCGGCGCCGACGAGCACCGCGGTCGTCGTGTCCGTGCCAATGCCGAGTCGATTCGAGACCGCGGGGAACCGGAAAATCGGGCGGCTTTCCCGCTCCGGAGTGGATACCGCGAGCAGGTAGCCGGCGTCGTCCGGATTCACATACCCGTTCGGCCGGCTGAAGGCGGAGTCCTCGGTGATCGCGCCGGGGAGGATGGTGTCGGTCATGGTGAGCGAGCTGCTGGTGCAGAAATCGGGGCAGTACCCCGGAGCGGTCAACTTCTCCGCGCACGCCGTCAGGACGAGCACGAGGCTCAGCGCCGCGTATCGCGCGCCTCGCCCGGCCCGTCAAATCCCGCACCCGCTCGCTTGCTCCGCGCTCATGTCCGGATCCCCCGCAAGATCGACCTGCCCTTCCCGAGCCACTCCTAGAACCCCGCTGCCGCCTCGCTGTGCCGCCTACCCGCCTGCCGCCTGCCCGCCTGCTAGTCGTACACTCGCGGCAGCCGCGGCCCGAGCGACGTGAGAACCTCGCGGTGCAGCTCGTCTCCCCAGGCCGCGTATTCCTCGAGACTGATGCGGTCGCCGTCGGCCTCGCCGATCAGCGTGGCGACATCGCCCACCTTCACGGGCCGGTCGCCGATCTCGACCATCGTCAGGTCCATCGTCACCGCCCCGACGATCGGGCAGCGCGCTCCGCTCAACAGCACAGACCCGCGCCCCGAAATGCCGAGCGACCGCCGCACGCCGTCCGCGTACCCGATCCCGAGTGTCGCCACCCGCGTCGCCGCCCGGGCCGTCCAGAGGGCACCGTAGCTCACGCTTTCGCCGGCCGCCACACGCCGCACCGCCAGCACTCGCGCCCGCACGCTGACCACCGGCCGGGGTGCCGCCAGTCCTGGCCCGGCCGAGCCGCCGTACAGGAACACGCCGGGGCGGATCAGATCGAACCCGTAGTCGCGGGCCGCGCATCGCCGCCGCGCTATTGGCCACGTGCAGCAGGGCCGGCCGCCGCGGCAGCTGGCTGACGGCCTGCAGGAACCGCTCGGCTTGTCGCTCGAGCGAGCCGTCGGACCGTTCGGCCGAATGGAACTGCGTGTAACAGCCTTCGAGGGAGGGGGTGCCGGTGACGTCGCGGATCCGCGCCATCTCGTCCCAGCGAACCCCCGACCGCCCCATCCCGGTGTCGATCTCCAAATGGAAGCCCCGCGTCCCGCGGGCGGTCCACTGTGCGATCGCGTCGGCATCTCCGAGAACCGGTGTCAGCTGGAAGCGCTCGAACTGGTCGAACAATGCCGGCTGCCCCGGCATGAATACCACCACGGGGCGCGTGACCCCGGCGGCCCGCAGCTCGGTCCCCTCGTCCACCGTCGCGACGCCGTAGCCCCAGGGGTCGAGCGCTTCGAGGGCCCTAGACACAGCGACGGCTCCTACCCCGTAGGCGTTCGCCTTCACCACCGGGAGGAGCCGCGTGCCGGCGACTCGTGCTACGGTGCGGGCGTTCTCGACTACGGCAGCCAGGTCGACGTTCGACCCACGCACGGCTGGTGCGCCCGCTGATCATTGACACGTTCACAGGCGCGCGTATGATACCCGGCCCGGAGGCTAAATGCAAGGCGATTCAGCGCTTGGACGTGCCGTCGCACTCGTGCGCGACCTGCGCGCGCGGTGCCCGTGGGACGGCGCGCAGACCCCTGCGACCCTGCGCCCCTACCTCGTCGAAGAGGTGCTCGAGCTCGATCAGGCGATCCGTCGAGACGATCCCGGCGAGGTGCGCGACGAGCTCGGCGACCTGCTGCTGCACCTCGCGTTTCAGATCGTGATCGGCGAGGAGCGCGGCACGCTCGACGCCGAGGCGGTCACGCACGCGCTCGAGACGAAGATGTGGCGGCGCCATCCCCACCTGTTCGGGGGCGGGGAGAAACCTGCATCCTGGGAACTGGGGAAGCGGGAAGAGGGAAGCGGGAAGGGTAAGACGCTCGCGGGGCTACCTCCCACCCTGCCCCCGCTGCTCATGGCCTACCGACTTCAAGAGCGCGCCGCTGGTGTGGGATTCGACTGGCCCGACGCGCAAGGGACCGCTGGACAAGGTGAAGGAAGAGATCGCTGAGGTCGAAGTGGCAACGGGCAACGGACAACATGACGCGATCGAGGATGAGATCGGCGATCTGCTGTTCGCCGTGGTGAATCTTGCTCGCAAACTCTCGATCAACCCCGGCGCCGCGCTCGAGCGGGCGAACGAGAAGTTCAGAGGACGGTTTGAGGAGGTGGAGACGCCTGGCGCAGGAGCGCGGGCTGGAGCTGGGACGGGCGAGCCTGGCGGAGCTGGATGCGT
Organism: uncultured Gemmatimonadales bacterium; assembly: GCA_963844035.1. Lineage (GTDB taxonomy): Bacteria > Gemmatimonadota > Gemmatimonadetes > Gemmatimonadales > GWC2-71-9 > AG25. The sequence continues at coordinate 82,627 of CAWJMT010000003.1, read as the reverse complement.
TGTGGGATGAGGTGAAAGGAGACAGGTAGGCGGCTGGTCAACCTGCTACCCGCCTGCCCGCCCACCCGCCTTCCCGTCAATCCTTGTACGGATCCACTTCCTCCGCCCCCGCCATCACGACGATCAGCGGACGCAGCGTATGCAGCACCTCGATCGTCGGGCCTTGAGCGGCGAGGACGTCCGGTAACCGGCGATAGACGTGGGGACTTTCGTCGGTGCCGCCGCCCCGCAACACGACGTTCTTCTCCCGCACCCAGTCGTGCATCATGTCCGCAGAGATGATCCCCGGGCTGATCACCTTCCCGCGCCGCGTGCGCTTCCCCGCCGCCTGCGTGCGGCTCATCACCCGCCCTGCGCCGTGCACCGTGGAGAACAGGGCGCGCGCTTGCAGCTCCCGCACCGCAGCATCCGGCGACTCAGCACCCCGAATGATGACCGCGTCGTCGCCCATCGAGCCGCCCACAAACCCCTTCTGGCCCGGGAACGCCGGCGTCGCTCCCTTGCGGACGACGTAGAGCGACTCACCGCCGTGCTGCTCGACCCACGCGAAGTTGTGGTGGTTGTGCACCAGCTCGATCTCTCGACCGCCGAGCAGGTCGACCACCTTGCGCGCGACCCACTCGCGGCCGGCGTACGCGTACCGTCCGGCCAGCGTCATCAGCTGCCAATAGGCGTCGCCCAGCGGCTGCCGCACGTCCAGCAGGGTCTCGCGCTCGGGCGCGCGCTGACCCCACGCCATGTTCTGGCTCAGCGCGAGGAAGCCCCGCGCCACGCCGAAGCCGAACCCGCGCGAGCCGAAATGCACGCCCACCCAGATCCGGTCCGCTTCGTCGGCGAACACGTCGACGTAGTGATTCCCGCTGCCCACCGTGCCGAGCTGGGCGCGTGCCTTGCTCCGCAGCTGGTCCCGCTCGTGCCGGCCGGGGACTGCGTCCCACGCGGCATCGTCGAACAGGGGATCGTCGGTCGGCGCGTCGTCCGCCCGATTCTTCCGGCCCACCCCGAACGAAATGGTGGTCTGAATCTCGTCCGCGAGCTGGCCCAGGCGGCCGGCAAGCTGCGACGTGGTGAGGTCCGTGCGAATCGCGGCGTTGCCGCACGCGATGTCGAAGCCCACCCCGACGACCGAGACCTTGTCCCGATACGCCGCGACGCCGCCGATCGGCATCACGTAGCCCAGATGGCCGTCGGCCATGAGGGCGGCTCGGTCGGCGCGGCTCGCCACGTCGCGCAGCTGTTCGAGCGTGTTGGGCTCGTGCTGGCCGAAGATGTGAGGCTCACCCATCATTGGGGATAGTGCAGCAAAGGAACGGACGGGGGAAGGCGGTTCTCACGGCCACAGCTTGTACAACGTCCTCGGAAACGCGATCGCTTCCCGGATGTGCGCGATGCCGCAGATCCAGGCGACCGTCCGCTCGACGCCCAGGCCGAAGCCCGCGTGCACGAACGTGCCGTACTTTCGCAGATCCAGATACCAGCTGTAGGACTCGACCGGCAGGCCTTCCTCTTTGATGCGGTGCAGCAGCTTGTCGTAGTCGTCCTCACGCTGGCTGCCGCCGATGATCTCGCCGTACCCCTCGGGCGCCAACATGTCGTTGTTCAGCACCGTGCGGGGATCGGCGGGGTTTTCCTTCATATAGAAGGCTTTGACCTGCTTCGGATAGTTGTAGACCATCACCGGCCGGTCGTACTGCTTGGCGAGCAGGGTTTCGTCGTCCCCGCCCAGGTCCCGTCCCCACTCCATGTCGCTCCCCAGGCTGCGGAGTTTCTCCACGGCCTCGCGTGTACGAAATCCTGGGAAACGGCGTGCTGCACCTTCTGGAGCGGCGCGATGTCGCGCTCCAGCTCGGTGAGCTCGGCCTTCCGCCGCTCGAGGCAGCGCGCCACGATGTAGGCGACGAACTCCTCCTGCAGCTGCCATGTTGGCGTTGGAATCGTTCCACGCCACCTCGGGCTCGACCATCCAGAACTCGGTGAGGTGGCGGCGCGTCTTCGACTTCTCGGCGCGGAACGTGGGTCCAAAGCAATACACCTTGCCGAGCGCCGCCGCCGCGGCCTCCACGTAGAGCTGCCCCGTCTGGGCGAGGTAGGCCTGCCCCAGGTCGAAGTACTCGGTGGCGAAGAGATTTCCCGCCGCTTCGCCGATGGACGCCGGTGAGGATCGGCGTGTCCACCAGGGTAAAGTTGTGCGTGTAGAAGAAGTCGCGGATCGCCTGGATCACTTCATGGCGCACCCGCGCGATCGCCACCTGGCGCCGGCTGCGCAGCCACAGGTGGCGGTGCTCGAACAGGTACGCGGTGCCGTGCTCTTTGGGAGAGACCGGGAAGTCGACGCTGGGCCCGATGATCTTGAGCTCGGTGACCTGCAGCTCCACGCCGCTCGGGCGCGCGCGCGTCGGCGCGCACGACGCCGGTCACCTCGACCGACGTCTCCTGCGTGAGCTGCCCGAACGTCTCCCACGCGGCGGGCGCGTCGGCCTTGGAGAGGACGGCCTGCACCTGCCCCGTGCCGTCGCGCAGCGCGGCGAACGCGATCTTCCCGCTCGACCGCGTGGTCATCACCCACGCGCGCACCGCCACCGTTTCCCCGACGCACTGCGACAGGGCTTCGATCCGCTGAGCTTTCGGCATAGGGGCGGCATTCTACGGGCGGTGGTGGGGACTGTCAACGAGAGCGCAGGTGTCAGGTGTCAGGTGCCAGGTGTCAGAGCTGCACTCGACACCTGACACCTGACACCGCTCTTATCCCACCCGAACAGTTCAAACCCCCTCTCATATCGTCGCCACAATCCGCTCCCGATACGCCGCGTGCTGCGGGCGGGACGAGCGCCGGATCGCGGGCGATAATCTCTCCCGCGGCGCGCCGGGCCGCCTCGAGCAGCGGCAGGTCGGTCGCGAAGTTGGCGAACCGCAGCGCCATGCCTCCCGACTGCCGCGCACCCGCCAGCTCCCCCATGCCGCGCTCCTTCAGGTCCAGCTCCGCGATCGCGAAGCCGTCGTTCGTCGCGGTGAAGGCGGTGAGGCGCGGCACCGCCTGCGGCGCGTCCGAGAGCAGGATGCAGTGGCTCGGCGCCGCGCCGCGGCCCACGCGGCCGCGCAGCTGGTGCAGCTGCGCCAGACCGAAGCGCTCGGCGTGCTCGATCAGCATCACCGTCGCATTGGCCACGTCGATACCGACCTCGATGACCGTGGTCGCGACCAGGATCTGGATCTCGTTGTCGCGGAACGCGCGCATCGTGCGCTCGCGCGCCTCGGCCGGCATGCGGCCGTGCACCAGGCCCACGCGGAGCTCGGGGAGCGCCTTCTGGAGCCGCTCCGCCATCGTCGTCGCGGCCTTCAGGTCGGTCTTCTCCGATTCCTCGATCACGGGATACACGACGTAGGCCTGATGGCCGGCCGCGGCCTCGCTGGCGCAGGAACTCGTAGATCTTGGCGCGCGCCGCTCTCGGTGCGAAGCGCCGTCTTCACCGGCTGCGCGGTCGGCCGGCCGCTCGTGCAGCTCCGTGACGTCCAGGTCGCCGTACAGCGTGAGCGCGAGCGAGCGCGGAATCGGCGTCGCCGAGAGCAGCAGCACGTCGGGGGCGTCACCCTTCTCGACGAGCGCCGCCCGCTGCTCCACCCCGAAGCGGTGTTGCTCGTCGATCACCGCGAGGCCGAGGCGGTGGAACGTGACGGATTCCTGGATCAGCGCGTGCGTCCCCACCACGATGCGCGACGCCCCCGAGGCGAGGCGGCGCCGCGCCGCCGCCTTGGCGCCGCCGGCGAGCCGGCCGCTCAACAGGTCGGGCTGGATCTCGAGCGGCGCCAGCAGGCGGGTGAGCGTGGCGTGGTGCTGCTCGGCGAGCAGCTCGGTCGGCGCCATGATCGCGGCCTGGTAGTCGTTCTCGGCCGCGAGCAGCATCGCGAACAGCGCCACCACCGTCTTCCCGGTCCCGACGTCGCCCATGAGCAGGCGGTGCATGCGCAGCGGCGCGGTCATGTCGTCGCGCCACCTCGCGCACCGCCTGCCGCTGGTCGGCGGTCAGCTCGAACGGCAGGTGCTCCTTGAGCTGCGTCGTCAACTCCTTCTTGAGCTCGAAGCGGATGCCGGCGCGCGCCCGCTTGGCCAGCATCCGGGCCCGCGCCTGCACCAGCTGCTGATCGAACAGCTCGTCGAAGGCGAGGCGCCGCCGGCCCCGTTCCGCCTCGTCCACGCTCGCCGGCCGGTGCACGGCGGCGAGCGCGCTGCGCAGGTCGGGCAGATCGTGCGCCGCGCGCAGCGCCTGAGGATGCGGATCCACCACGAGCGCCAGCAGCGCGTCCAGGTGCTGGTGAATGAGCGCGCGGATCTGCCGGTGGCTGAGGCCCTCGGTGGCCGGATAGACCGGCAGCACCATGCCCCGGTCGTCGTCCTCGGCCGCGTCCGCCGAGCACGATGAACTCCCGCGGCACGAGCTGGCGGCCGTGGTAGTAGCGCACCGGACCGGTGACGAGCAGCAGCTGCCCGGCCTTGATCTGCCGCTCGAGAAACGGCTGGCCTGGCCAGGCGCACTCGAGCGAGCCGCTCGCGTCCTGCAGCACGGCGCGGAACACGCGCAGGCCGCGCCGCGTGGGGAGAATGCCCGGTGCTCACCACGCGGCCGACGCACGTCACCTCCGCGTCCACCGCAGCGCGCGCGAACGGCGTCACGGTGGTGGCGTCGAGATAGCGATGCGGGGCGTGGTACAGCAGGTCGCCGACGCTGCGGATGCCGAGCCGCGCGAGCGACTCGGCGCGCTTGGGGCCGACGCCCTTCAGGTACTTCACGGACGTGGTCAGTGTCAGCGGCACTAGGCACGTACCCGTCCCCCTTCCCCCGTCCCTCGTCCCCTTAGCTCCGGTCACGAGCCTGCTGTGCATACTCTCCCGCATCAAACGGTTCGAGGTCGTCGATCCCCTCTCCCGTCCCGACGAACCGTATCGGCAGCGCCAGCTCGCGGCGCAGTGCCACCACGCTGCCGCCCTTCGCGGTCCCGTCGAGCTTGGTGACGATGAGCCCGGTGAGCGGAATCGCGGCCGCGAACATCTTGCCCTGCTGCACCGCGTTCTGCCCGGTGGTGCCGTCGAGCACGAGCAGCGCCTCGTGCGGCGCGCCGCTCCCCGGATGGGCCTTGGCCGCCACGCGCGCGATCTTCTTCAGCTCTTCGAGCAGCCGGTCGTCGGTGTGCAGCCGTCCGGCCGTGTCCACGAGCACCGTGTCGAGCCCGCGCGCGCGGGCCGCGGCGATCGCGTCGAACGCCACCGCGGCGGGATCGCCCTTGCCGGCGACCGGCGCGCCCACGCACGGCACCGCCAGCCGGTCCGCCCAGATCCTCAGCTGATCCACCGCGCCGGCCCGAAACGTATCGGCGGCGGCGAGCAGCGGGCTGCGTCCCTCGCGCTGCAACCGCCGCGCGAGCTTCGCGACCGTGGTGGTCTTCCCGGTCCCGTTCACGCCGCACACCAGGATCACCGTCGGCGGGGTGTCGGCGCGCGCGAGGGCACCGGGCGCGCCAGGAGCCGGGGCCAGCATCGCGGCCACCGCACCGCTCGAGCGCCCCGGCCAGCTCAGCTTCGCTCGTCCCCGCGACCTGGTCGAGCAGCTCGGCGGTCGCGGCAACCCCGAAATCGGCTTCGATCAGGAGCTGCTCCGCCTCGCCGCGTGCGGCGGCGCTCCGCCCTCCTCCGAATACGCGCGCGAGCTTTTTCCACAGCGACATCAGGGCAACCCCAGCCGGCGGCGCCACACCCACTCCGCCACGAATGCGGCGATCGCGAGCGCGAACAGCCACCAATGGTCCCGCATGCTCACCGTCGCGAAGCGTCCCGCCGGCACTCCGGCCTGCGGCGCGAGCGCGGCTGCGGCAGGGCGCCACTCATCGGAGTAGGTCTCGACCGCGATCATGCCGCGTTCCGGTCCTCCGTCAATTGTGTAGTGATAGACGGCGGGCGGCACGACGAGCGCCGCCTCGCCCGCGGCGTCGAACCGCAGCGTGTCGCGCCGTTCGCCGCCGCTCGAGCGTAGGGTCAGCGTCAAGTCGTGCGGCGGACCCGCACCGGTCCAGCGCCACACCACGGGCAGCCCGTTCGCAACCACACGCGCCACCGGCGTCACCCCTTCCCTCTTCCCTCTTCCCTCTTCCCCCAAGAGCCAATTCGCGATCTCTGCCACCAGCGCCCGATAGGCTTCCGCGCTCGCGCCGCCGCGAAACGCCCAGCGGTACAGCCCCACCGCCGCGACCTGCGCGTGACGCGAGCCCCCGCGCTCCGACAAGAGCACCACCGGGCGCGCGGCCCCGCGCCGCGCGAGCCGCGCCGTCAACGCGACGAGCGTGGTGCTGTCCGGCGACCGTCGGGATCACTCCCACCGCCGGCGGCAGGGAATCCCACGCCAATCCGCCGAGCCCGGCGGCGAAGGGCGAAGGCGGCGGCGGGTCCACGTACCACTCCCCGGCGAGCCCGCCCACGGTCGGCCAGCGCAGGCGCGCCCGATCGGCCGCCGCGGCCACCCGCCCGAATCCCGCGGGATCACCGCCCTCGACGATGAGCCGCGCCCCCGCTACCGCGCGCTCGACGGCGCCCGCTGGTGCCGCGGTCAACGAGGCCGCGTCCCGCCAGTGGCCGCGCGCCGGATTCCCTGGCTCGGTCTCGACGAACACCGTCACCGGCACCCGCGCCACGTCTGCCAGGGTGCGCGCGAAGAAGCGCAGGTCCCAGTCGGGCGGGCTCGCGAGCACGACCACCGACGGCGTCGGGTTCACTTCCACCAGGAATAGGCGCCCGTCATCTCGCGGTTCGGGGTCGGGAGCGGCTTGCAAGCGAACATCGAGAACGTGCCAACCGGGAAGAGGGAAGCGGGAAGCGGGAAGCGTGATCTCGGTGGCAACGATACCGCTGTCGGGGAGAGACACCTCGCGGAAGGCTAGTCGCCGCCCCTCCGATGTCACCACGAGCAACGCCTTACCCTTCCCTCTTCCCTCTTCCCTCTTCCCAGTAGCTCCGTACGAGACCTTCAGGAGCAGCGTATCCGTTGCGGCGATCCGGTGCGTTCCCTCCACCGTCGCAATGAAGGCATCGTAAAACGCCGGACGTTCGAGGGTGACGATACGTAGCGAGCGCAGCAAGTCCGGAGCGATGGTCTCGATGTCACTGACATCACCGTCCGTGACCACCGCGATCGGTCCGCCGCGGGCGGCGGCCGCCGCGATTGCCGGACCGAGCCGGCTGGATCCATCTGAGGGGGCGCCCGAATCGAAGGCGGCGACCTGGTCGCCGAACCGCCAGATCACTCCACCCCGCCCTCCGCCCGCGAGGGAGCGAGCGCTGTCCAGCGCCTCACGCCACCGGCCCCCATGCCCGGCCATGCTGAGCGAAGCGTCGAGCAGCACGAGCGGCGGGTCGGTGCCGGGGAGCAGGCGGGAGGCAATCGGATTCCACAGCAGGACCAGCAGCGCAGCGCACCCCGTGATTCGCAGTAATGCGAGTCCCCACGTCAGGTGGCGACGCATGCCAGTGCTTCGGGGAGCGTGAACCGGCCTTCGTACAGCGCCCGGCCGATGATCGCACCCGCGAGCCCGGCCGCGCGCACCGCGCGGAGATCGTCGAGCGACGAGACCCCGCCCGACGCGATAACGCTCAACCCCAGGTCCGCGAGGGCCCGCGCCCCCGCGACATCCGGGCCCGTGAGCATCCCGTCGCGCGCCACATCAGTGTAGATGACCGTGCGCGCCCCCTGGGCGAACACCCGCTCGGCGAGCTGCAGGGCGGTGAGATCAAACACTTCGGTCCAGCCGCGCACGGCGACTTGGCCCTCCTTGGCGTCGATGCCGACGGCGAGGCGGTCGGGCCCGTGGCGCGCGAGCAGTTCCCCTACCAGCGCGGGATCGGTCGCCGCTTTGGTGCCGATCACGACGCGGGTGGCGCCCCAGTCGAGCATCTCTTCGATGGCCTCGGCGCTGCGGAGGCCGCCCCCGACCTGCACCGGCACGGTGATGCCGGCCAGGAAGGCGCGCGCGACCGCGCGGTTGTCGCCGCGCCCGAAGGCGCGGTCCAGGTCCACAAAGTGAACCCAGCGAGCCCCGTCGCGCCCGAACTGCTGTGCCACGGCGACGGGGTCGTCGGCGTAGGCGGTCGACTGGTCCGCGACGCCCTGGCGCAAGCGCACGACGCGCCCGCCCTGCACGTCGACGGCGGGATACAGATCCATACCGGTGAAAAAGCTAGTGCCGTTCCAACCCTACGAGGTGGGCAACCGTAGGCCGAGACGGACGAGGTTGGAACGGCATTAGTCGTCGCGCGCGGCGACGGTCGGAGACGCGGTGGGCGTGACCGTAGACTGTGTCTCGAGATCGGCGAGCAGGTGGAACCGCACAGAGTCGTAGGCGGCGCTGAGACTCTTGGGGACGGGCGTACCCGCACCCATGTCCTTGCGCCGCGGATTGGCCGGCCGGCCGTTCACGAGAAACTCGTAATGGAGATGAGGCCCGGTGGATAACCCGGTCGAGCCGACGTAGCCGATCGTCTCGCCCTGCTGCACCCGGTCGCCCACTCGCAGGCCGCGCGCGAACCCCGACAGGTGGCCGTAGCGCGTGCGGATGCCGTTCGCGTGGCGCAGCTCGATCAGGTTGCCGTACCCGGGGTCGCCGCGCCCCAGCGTCGCCACACTGCCGTCCGCCGTGGCACGCACCGGCGCGCCATACGGGGCGGCGAAGTCGATGCCTTCATGCGTGCGCCACACGTGCAGCAGCGGGTGGTAGCGCGCTCCGAAACCGCTCGAGACACGGCGAAACTGGAGCGGCGCCCGGAGGAACGCGCGTTTGAGCGAGCGGCCGCGCTCGTCGTAGAAGCTCGCGGGCTCCGACGCGTCGGCGGCGAAGGAGAACGCGTACGCCGGCACCCGAGCCACGTGCACCTCGGCGGCGAGCACGCGGCCGAAGCGGTATTCGCCCTCGGGTGACTCGAGCCGCTCGAACAACACGCGGAACCGGTCGCCCGGGTGGACGTCGCGCGTGAAGTCCACCTGCCAGTCGTATACCTCGGCGATCGCCCACGCGAGGCTGCGCCGCTCGCCCAGCGGCAGCACGGCGTCGGGCACGGCCTTGTCCAACGCATCGTACAGCGACGTCCCGATCGTTCCCGTCACCCGCATGCGCGTGAGCGACCACGGGATCGCTTCGGTTACCTGGCGCCAGCCGGGGTCGTCACGGGAGAGACGCACCCGCCGCTCCGGGGAAACGCGTACGGTCACCCGGTCCGCCACGCTGTCGGTGTGCAACCGCCGGAAATGGAAAACGAGGCCCGGGCGCAGCCGGCGCACCGGAAGGTCGGTGGCCGCGGCGAGCAGCGCGTTGCGATCGTGCCCCACGATGCCGCCATGCGCCAGGAGATCGGAGAACGTCTCAGAGCGCCCCAACGCCCGCTCGTACTCGACGTAGGCGTTGGCCACGCGAATCGGCGGCGCCACGAGGGGACGCCGCCCGGGCCACGCGTCCCGCGCGGCCCAGACCAATCCGGCGGCGGCCAGCGCTGCGGTCGCCACGTAGTGGCTGGGTCGCCAGGCCATCAGTCCATCTGGCGCCGGATGAAGGTGGGAATCTCGAGCTCGTTGACGTCGGCGACCGGCGGCTGCGCCACCGGACGCTTGGTGACTCCGCCTGTCTCGGCCGGCTTCACGTACCCGGGCACGGGGCCGGGCGTCGGCCGCGCCGCGCGCTCGCGGAACGGCAGCACGCCGGGCGCCGCCCGGCCGCTCGCATCCGTGGTCGCGGGCAGCTTGTCGAAGCCCGTGGCGATCACGGTGACGCGGATCTCGCCGTGCATGGCGGGATCGCTCACGGTCCCGAAGATGATTTCCGCCTCTTCGCCCGCGGCGTCCTTGACGACGTCGGAGATCTGCGTCACCTCGCCCAGGGTGAGATCTTCGCCGCCGGTGATGTTGATCAGCACTCCCGTGGCGCCCGTGATGGAGACGTTGTCGAGCAGCGGGCTCGAAATCGCCTGCTGCACCGCTTCCATGGCCCGGTTCTCGCCGCGCCCGGTCCCCGTCCCCATGATCGCCGACCCGCCGCTCTGCATTACCGTGCGGACGTCCGCGAAGTCGACGTTCACGATTCCGGTGACGGAGATGAGTGTGGCGATCCCCTGGGTGGCGTGCAGCAGCACGTCGTCGGCCTTCTTCAGGGCATCCTGGAACGGGATCCCCTTCCCGACCACGGCCAGCAGCCGCTCGTTCGGCACCACCACCATCGTGTCCACGTGCTTCTTCATCTCGGCGATGCCCATTTCGGCCTGGCGCATCCGCTTGCGTCCCTCGAACAGGAACGGCTTGGTAACGATGCCGATGGTGAGCGCGCCGATATCGCGGGCCAGCTGCGCAATGATCGGCGACGCGCCCGTGCCGGTACCGCCGCCCATCCCGCAAGTGACGAACACCAGATCGGCGCCGTGCAGCGCGTGCAGCACCTCGTCGCGGTTCTCCTCGATCGCCTGGCGGCCGATCTCGGGCCGGGCGCCGGCGCCCAGGCCGCGCGTGAGCTTCTTGCCGATCTGCACCTTCACGTCCGACTTGTTGGTGAGCAACGCCTGCGCGTCGGTGTTGACGGAAATGAACTCGACGCCAGGGAGCCCCTCATCGACCATGCGGTTGAGCGCGTTGCCCCCGCCTCCGCCGATGCCGACGACCTTCATGCGCGCGTTCTGCGAGACGCTTTCTTCGAGTTCGAAGATCATGGTTCCCTCGGGTCGATCAGAAGAAGTCCTGGAGCCACCGTTTGAGCGGTCCGAACACTTTATCTACGCCGCCGCTTCCTGTCACCGGCCCGCTCACCGGGCCGCCCTGCGCCAGCTGATGCGCCGCATACAGCACCAAACCCGTCGCCACCGCATAGCGGGGCGCCTGCACGCTGTCCACCAACCCCGAGATGCCTTGCTCGGGAACTCCGGCCCGCACCGGCAGTGCGAACGACTCGCGGGCCAGCTCGACCATGCCCGGCATGTGGGTCGTGCCGCCGGTCAACACCACACCGGCCGGCAGCCGCTGGCCGCCGAACCCCGCCCGCTCGAACTCGCGCCCCACGAGGTCGAAGATCTCGTGGAGCCGGTCGTGGATAATGGTCGACAACATCTCGCGCGCCACCTGGCGCGGACCCTGCCCGGGCGTGGACGGCAGGTCGATCATCTCCGACGAATCCACGAGCGGCGCATACGCCACGCCCTGCCGCTCCTTGAGACGCTCGCCGTCGGTCTGCGTCACGCCCAGCACCTGCACCAGGTCGGTGGTGACCTGCGTCCCGGCATACTGGATCGTCGCGATGTGCCGGATCTTTCCGTCATGAAAGACCGCGACCCCCGTGGATCCGCCGCCCACGTCCACCAGCCCGACGCCCAGCTCCGTCTCGTCGTCCGTCAGCACCGCGTATGAAGCCGCGAGCGGCTCGAGCACCAGGTCCGCCACGCGGTACCCCGCCCGCTGCACGCTCTTGCGCACGTTCTGCGCGGCCGTCGCCTGCACCGTCACGAGGTACATCTCCACCTCGAGCCGGGTGCCCATCATGCCGATCGGATCGGAGATCCCCCGCTGCTGATCGACCTGGTACTCCTGCGGGATGTCGTGCAGCAGCTCGCTGTCCTTCGCCAAGGAAACCGCGCGGGCCACTTCGTTCACCCGCGCGACGTCCGTCGCGGTGATCTCGTCGCTTCCGACGGCCACGACACCGGTCGAAGGCTGGGCAGCCACATGCTCACCCGCCACGCCGCACGTCAGCCCGGAGACTTTGACGCCCGCCATGCGTTCGGCGTCGCGCATCGCCGCCACCACCGAGCGCGTCGTTTCGTCGATGTCGCGCACCATGCCGCGCCGCACACCGCCGTTCTTCGCGAGCCCCACGCCGAGTATCTTGGCGATCGGCGCGCGCGGCCAATCGCCCACCACTTCGGCGATCACGGCGCACGTCTTGGTGCTTCCGAAGTCCAGCCCCGCGACGATCCGCCGCTCCCGCGTCACACCCCTCCCTTGGTCCGCACCGCGGTCCGCACCGCACGCTGCCGCACCACGACCTGTCCGGCGAAACGCGCGTCGAGCTCCGCATAGGGGCGTCCCACGGAGGTCAGATCCTGTCCCACGAGCGCCACCGCGCGGATCACGTCCGGCCCCGCATCGGGCCGCAGCAGCACGCGATGGGCGTCGAGCTCGAGCAGGACGTCGCCGCGCTTCGAGCCGCGGGCACCGGTGATGCGCTGAAACAGCGCCGGGTCCACCGCCTGCACCACCGCGAGCACCCCCACCACGCCGGCATCCGCACTGGCGACCACCGGGAGATCCAGGCCGGTACGCTCGGGATCAAAGGGCAGCGGGCGCGCCGCGGCATCGACCGCGACCAGCCGGCCGCCGCGCGTCGCGGGGACGAACGCGGCCGGCTCCACTTCGTTCACCCTCACCTCGAGCGTCGCGGGCAGCCGCCGGACCACGGCGGCGTCGGCCACGCCGGTAACGCCTTTCAGCCGGTCGGCCAGCAGCTGCGTATCACCAAACACGCTCGCGCCGGCCGGCAGCCGCAACGCCGCGATCAGCGCGTCGGGCGCCAGGTACTTCACGCCGACGAGATCGATCTGCCGCACGCGGAAGAACGGGATGCGCTCGAGCACGCGCGGCACACCGACATACAGCAACCCCGCGGTCAATACCGCGGCCGCGACCACTCCCGCGCTCCGTCGCGCGCGTCGGCTCTGGCGCTTCTTCTTCAACGCTTCCCTCTTCCCCCTTCCCGCTTGCCCAGTCTTTCGATCAGCTCCGGCCCGACTCGCGTGATGTCGCCCGCGCCCAGCGTGAACACTACATCGCCCGGCTGCACCAGCCGCGCCACCCGGTCGGTCACGTTCGCGCGCTCGCGCACCGCGGTCGTCGCGGCGCCGGCGCGGATCGCACCGCGCGCGACGATCTCCGCTGTCACGCCGGGCATCGGCTGCTCGCGTGACGCGTAGATCGGCGCGACCACGACGACGTCGGCCGCCGCCAGCGCCTGGCCCAACGCTTCCCCGTGCGACGCGGTACGGGAAAACAGGTGCGGCTGAAACACCGCCACGAGCCGGCGCCGTGGGAACGCTTGCCGTGCCGCCGCGAGCGTCGCGCGCACTTCGGTCGGGTGGTGCGCGTAGTCGTCCACGATCATCACGCCGCCCGCCTCTCCCAACCGCTCGAACCGCCGCCCCACGCCGCCGAACCGCTCCAGCGCGGTGAGCGCCGCCGCGCGGTCCGCCTGTAGCGCGTGAGTCACCGCGAGCGCCGCCGCCGCATTGCGCACATTGTGCAGCCCGGGCACGCGCAGCCGCAGCGTCACCTCCGCGCCGTCCGGCAGCCGCACCTGCGCGCGGGATTCCTGGGGCGCGAGCTCCACCGCGCTGATCCGGATCTCCGCGTCATCCGCGAGGCCGACCCGCCACACCGGAGCCTTCAGGACCGCCGCGACCCGCAGGGCGCCCGCGTCGTCCGCGCCCACGATCACGCGCGTCGCCCGCCCCGCGAACTCGGCGAACGCCTGCTCGAGCGCCTCCAGCGATCCGTAACACTCGAGATGGTCCGCCTCCACGTTGTTGATCACCGCTACCGCCGGCGCGAGCGACAGGAACGCGCGGTCGTATTCGTCCGCTTCCACGACGTAGAGATCGTGCCCGCCGATCCGGGCGTTTCCGCCCCATTGAGCGACGCGGCCGCCGGCGAGTCCCGTGGGATTTCGCCTGGCGGCCGCCAATGCTTCCGTAATCATCACCGTGGTGGTCGTCTTGCCGTGTGTCCCGGCCACCGCCACCACGGTCCCCCCAGCGACGGCCTGGCCGAGGGCGTCGGCCCGGCGCACCACGGGAATCCCTTGGGCGCGCGCTCGTTCTAGTTCTGGGTGCTGCCCCGCGACTGCAGCGGTCACCACTACGGCACGAGCTCCCGCCACGTGCCCAGGATCGTGGCCCCGCCAGATCTCCACCCCCGAGGCTGCCAAATCGGCGGCGCCCGATGGGTCGTTGTCACATCCGGTAATCGGTACACCCTGATGCTTGGCCAGCTGCGCCAAGCCACTCATCCCCGCGCCTCCAATACCCATGAAGTGAATCGGGCGGGGATCACCCATTCCAAACAAGGTCATTAGTGGAGGGCTAATATATAGAATCTACGAAACTTGCGAAAGAGGTCACGGGGTAAGTGTCAAGATTGTTGACGCTATTTCCCGGGCTGCGTCGGGGTGTCCCCGGTCGCGGGCGAGGGCGCCCAGCGACGCGAGTCGGACCCGATCCGCGATCACCTGCGACACGAGCGTCAGCGAGCGACTCCGGACTCAGCTCGCTCTCGGGAAGCAGCACGGCGGCACCGACGTCGGCGAGCGCCCGCGCGTTGTACGTCTGGTGGTCGGCGGCCGCGGTGGGGAGCGGCACGAGGACGCTCGCCTTCCCCCAGGCGCACAGCTCCGCCACGGTCATCGCGCCCGCGCGGCACACCACGAGGTCGGCGGCCCGATACGCAGGCGTCATGGGATCGAAAAATCCCCGCACCACCACACGGCCGGGCTGGGCGTGGCGCGCCAGCGCCGCCGCGGATGCGGCTCCGGTTCCCCACAGCACGTTCGTCGTGGGCAGCAGGTCGCGCTCGAGCGCGCCCGCGAGCGCGTTGTTGACGGCCCGCGCGCCCTGACTGCCGCCGAACACCAGCACGCACGGGCGCGCCCGGATCGAGCTCGAGCGCGCGCAGCGCGGCGGCGCGATCGCCGGGCTCGGGTGGACGGATCGGATTGCCGAAGGTGAACACCTCGGTGGCGCGCCCCAGCGTGAGCCGCTCACGCGCTTCGGGGAATCCCAGGTGGATCTGGCGCGCGCCTTTCGCGAGCCAGCGGGTGGCGAGCCCGGGAAACGCATTCTGCTCCTGGAGCGCCGTCGGCACACCGCGCCGCTGCGCGCGCCACACCGTCGGTCCCGCCGCGTATCCCCCGGTGCCGACGACGATCGCCGGCTGTTCGGCGTCGAGCAGCCGGTCCACCGCACGCCACACGCGCCACGCGACCAGCGGCAGGCGCGCGTTGCGCCACCACGTGCGGCGGTACAGCGGTTCCATCGGCAGCAGGCGGAACGGATACGGAGTAGCGCGGGAGGATTTGCGATTCGAGCCCGCGTTCGGCGCCGACGAGCAGGATCTCGACGTCGGCCCGCGTGTCGCGCAACGCCTGCGCCAGCGCCAGGGCGGGCATGAGGTGGCCGCCGGTGCCGCCGCCGGCGATCACGACCTTCACACGGTCGCCCGCCGCGGGCCCCGCGTCCGCGCGCGATGCTCACCAGCACGCCGGTCACCACGAGCGAGATGAACAGACTCGAGCGCCCGAACGAAATGAACGGCAGCGTCACGCCGGTCGCCGGCAGCAGCGCCAGTGTCACCCCCACGTGCAGCAGCGCGGAGATCCCGATCAACGCGGTGAGCCCCACCGCGAGCAGCTGGCCGAACCGGTCCGAGGCCGAGCGGGCGATGCGGAAGCCGAGCCACACGAAGGTCGCGAACAGCAGCAGGATCACGCTGATGCCGATGAAGCCCCACTCCTCGCCGATGGTGCTGAAGATGAAGTCGCTGTACGGATACGGCAGGAAGCCGAGCTTCTGCTGCCCCTGGCCGAAGCCGACGCCGAACAACCGGCCCGCGCCCAGCCCGATGAGCGACTGGTCCACCTGATAGGTCGCTTCGAGCCGGTCCGCGCCCGGATCGAGGAAGGTGACCACGCGCGCGAGCTGGTACTGCACGTCCTCGACCGCGCCAGAGGAGCGGAGCGCCACCGACGGCGAGGACGATGAAGTGGCCGATCCGCGCCCCGGCGGCGAAGAGCACCACCATCGCGAGCAGCCGACCTCCACCGCCGTCGAGAGGTCCGGCTCGAGGAAGATGAGCGCGAGCAGCGGCGCCAGCACCGTGAGGATCGGCAGCAGGCCGCGCCGGAACCGGCGGACCTCGTCGCCCTTCTTCGCGCAGAGCATCGCGGTCCAGAGGACGACCGCGAGCTTGGCGAGCTCGGAGACCTGCATCGAGACGCCGTCGAGCTTGAGCCAGCGCCGCGAGCCGTTGATCGGCGGCGCGATCGCCGTGGGTGAACGGCAGCAGCGGCATGAGCAGCATCAGCGCCGTCACCGCGAGGAGCGGCCAGGCGGCGCGCTGCCACTCGAGGTAGTCCGATCGCGCCGGCACCAGGAGCAGCACGGCGCCGACCAGCGCCCCGACGACCTGGTGCAGCACGAACCCCGTTCCGACCTCGCCGCCGCGCTCCGACCAGCGTGGACGACGCCGCATAGATGGAGGCGAGGCCGAACACGACGAGGATCGCGGCGATGAGGATGAGGAGGCGCGACTCCCAGCCCAGAGCCACTCGCGCTTCGCCATCAGAGGGCCTCGACCAGCTGCTTGAAGAGCGGCCGCGCTCCTCGTAGTCGTCGAACATGTCGTAGCTCGAGCAGGCCGGGGAGAGGAGCACGGCGTCGCCCGGCCGGGCCGGGCGCCGCGCCCGCGCGACCACGTCCGCGAAGTCCCCGCCCCGCTCGAGCGGCGCCGCGCCGGCGAGGTCCGCGGCGACGATGGGGGCCGCGTCGCCGTACGCGACCACGACCGCGCGCGCCCCGGCGAGCAGCGGCCGGAGGTCGGTGTAGGGCGCGCCCTTGTGCCGGCCGCCCAGCAGGAGCACGAACGGGCCGGTCCATCGAGCGCACCGCGACGACCGTGGCCGCCACGCTGGTGGACTTGGAGTCGTTGATCCACCGCACGCCGCCCACCTCGCGGACCGGCTCGAGGCGGTGCTCGCAGCGCCGGAAGGTGCGCAGCCCCTCGGCGAGGCGCCGCGCCGGTCCGGCCTCGGGCGGCATCGCGACGGCCGCGGCGAGGGCGTTCTGCACGTTGTGGTCGCCGGCGAGCGGGAACTCGGCGCGGCGCAGGAGCGGCGTGCCCCGCAGCACCAGCCACCCGGCGGCGCGGTCGAAGTACCCGGCGCCGGCGGCGTCACAGGGAGAACGGCTCGACCTGCCCGCGCGCCCCGGCCAGGTCCAGGACCGCGTCATCGTCCCCGTTCACCACCCAGCGGCTCGCGTCGTCGCGCGTTCCGGAAGAGGAGCCGCTTGTCGCCGTAGTAGGCGTCGAGGCTCGCGTACCGGTCCAGGTGGTTGGGCGAGAGGTTGGTGACGACGCCGCCGCCGGGTGGAGCGACGGCGACGTCGTGCAGCTGGAACGAGCTGCACTCCACCGCGAGCCACGCCGGGGCCGCGCGCAGCGCGCCGGCGCACACGGGGTTGCCGATGTTGCCGGCGGCGGCGCGTCGCTCAGCCCCGCCGCGCGCAGCAGGTGCGCGACGAGCGCCGTCGTCGTCGTCTTGCCGTTGCTGCCGGTGACGCAGATGAGCCGCGTGCGGGCAGGAGCCGCGCGCCGAGGTCCAGCTCGGAGACGATGGGGACGCCGGCGTCCGCCGCGGCCCGACGGGCGGCGCGTCGGGCGGCACGCCGGGCGAGAGCACGACCACCGCCGCGCGCGCGGATGCGCTCGAGGTCGTGGCCCCCAGCGCGGCCTCGCACGCCGGCCTCCCGCAGCTCGTGCGCGTGCGCTTCGAGTCCGGGGTCGCCCGACGCATCGCACGCGTACACGCGAACCCCGCGGGACCAGCAGCCGCGCCGCGGCGCGGCCGCTCCGCGCCAGGCCGACGACCGCGGCTTCCCCGCTCCGCCAGGCGTCGGGGATCACCGGACCTTCAACGTGGAGAGCGCCACGAGCGCGCACAGCAGGCCGAGGATGTAGAACCGCGTCACCACCGTCGGCTCGGGCCACCCGAGCTTCTCGAAGTGGTGGTGCAGCGGCGCCATCCGGAACAACCGGTGCTGCTGTCGCGTACTCCAGCCCGAAGCGCCGGCGGCGGTACCTGAACACGCTGGTCTGGAGCATCACCGAGACGGCTTCCGCCACGAACACGCCGCCCCGATGAGCCAGCAGGAACTCGGCCTTGAGGAGGATGGCGACGGTCCCGAGCGCGCCGCCGATGGCGAGCGAGCCGGTGTCGCCCATGAACACCTGCGCCGGGTGGGCGTTGAACCACAGGAAGCCGATGCAGGCCCCCATCAGGCTCGCGCAGAAGATCGCCAGCTCGCCCGCGCCGGGCAGGTAGAAGACCTTGAGGTACTCCGACGCGTCCACGCGGCCGAAGAGGTACGCGAAGGCCGCGAAGGTGATCCGCGGCGATCGCGGACAGGCCGGCCGCCAGGCCGTCGAGGCCGTCGGTCAGGTTCACCGCGTTGGAGCTGCCGGTCACGATGAACGTCACCCACACGACGTAAGGGACGGCCAGAACCTCACCACGTACACGTACTTGAAGAACGGCACGGTGGTCGCCGACGGCGCAGGACCGTGCCGTCCAGGGGAACGAGCAGCAGGCCAGCCCGAGCGCGAGCCCGAAGGAGACCTGCCCGGCCATCTTGTACCGGGCCACGAGGCCCGCGGCGCCGCTGCACGATCTTGAGGTAGTCGTCCACGAAGCCGATCGCGCCCATCCACAGGTGGCGAAGAGCGCGACGAGCACGAAGCGGTTGTCGAGCCGCGCCCACAGCACCGTCGGCACCACGGTCGCCAGCAGCACGATGAGCCCGCCCATGGTCGGCGTGCCGCGCTTGCCCAGGTGGGTGGCCGGTCCGTCGGCCCGCACGATCTGGCCGACCTTGTGGGCCCGCAGCCGCCCGATGATCGGGGCCCAGACGAAGGCGATGAGCAGCGCCGTGACCATGCCGCCGCCGCGCGGAACGAGATGTAGCTGACCAGGTTGAAGACGGTGTGCCGCGCGTGCGGCCAGAGCAGCCAGAAGAGCACTAGTGCGCCTCGCCCCCGGAGGGCCAGCCAGAAGGGGGAAAGCTGCTCGAGCGCCGCACCGCGCGACGCCTTGAAGAGCGCGATCGTCGCCCCGCAGCGCCTCCCGAGCCGGGGCCAGGCCGCGGCGTCGGGCCCGTCACCAGCGCGCCCCCGCTGCCGGCCGGCCAACCCGGCGAACGCCGGGGCGAAGTCCCCGACCGCCGCGACGACGTCCGGCCGCAGCGCCAGGATCCGCTCCGCCAGCCGCGTGGAATCGGCCACTCGCGGTCCCAACTCGCGCATCGTGCCGACGACGACCGCGTGCGGCGGCGCCGGCGCGCCGCCTGCAGCTGCTCGAGCCGCCGCCCCGCCATCGAGGCGGGATTGGCGTTGTAGGTGTCGTCGAGCACGGTGAGCCCGCGCACCGTCGACACGCCGCCGGCCCCGGCGGCAGCGCACGCCCGCGCCGCGAGCGCGCGGGCGGCGTCAGCGCCCGCCTCGCGCGCGACGGCGAGGGCGACGCGGCGTTCACCACCTGGTGGCGTCCCGGCACCGGGAGCGCGACCGCGACCCCCCCCACGGAACGCGGCGCCCGGCGTCGACCAGCCGACGTCTTCGGGGTGCAGTCGCCGCGGGGTCGGTCCCGCGCTACGAGCGCCGGGCGCGGCGGCGCGGCGTCGGCCAGAGCGGCGGGCCGGGCCGACGACCGCCAGCGGCGCCCCCGGGACGAGCGACAGCTTCTCCTGCAGCACCGGCTCGAGCGCGCCGAACCCCTCGAGGTGCGCGTCGCCCACGTTGGTGACGACGACGACGTGGGCGCACCATCTCCCGCATCTGCGCCAGCTCGCCGCGCTGGTTGGCGCCGCACTCGACACCACGCCGCTGTCCTCCGGCGCGCCCAGGAGCGTCCGCGGCACGCCGACGAGGTTGTTGAGGTTCTGGCCGCCGTGGTGCACGCGCAGCGCGCCGCGGCCGCGGCCGCCGAGCTCCTTGGTGCTGGTCTTGCCGTTGGTGCCGGTCACCGCGACCACGGGCGCCCGAAGGCATCGCGCGCCGCGCCCGCGCCAGGCGGCCGTACGCCACGAGCGTGTCGTCGACCTCGAACCACGTCAGCCGGCCACGCCGGCGTGTGGTGGCGGACGACCGCCCCGCCCCGGCGCGCGCGCGTCTCCGAGGAAGTCGTGGCCGTCGAACCGCTCGCCCCGAGCGCGACGTACAGATCGCCCGGCCCGCGCGCGGGTGTCGGTGCACACGCCGGCGTAGCCGCGGTCGCGGGCGCCGCGCGGGGGGCCGAGCGCGTCGGCCGCCACCGGCCCGCACCGGACCACTGGGCGTCACGCCGTCCCGCCCCCGACGATCCCCCTGCACGATCACCCGCTCGTCGAGCGGCAGCTTCTCCGTGCCCACCACCTGGTAGGTCTCGTGGCCCTTCCCCGCGAGGAGCACCGTGTCGTCCGGCCGCGCGATGCTCGACGGCGCGGGCGATGGCGACGGTGCGGTCCACGATGCGCAGGTGCGGGCCGCGTCCCCCATCCCCGCCTCGATGTCGTCGAGGATGCGCTCCGGGTCCTCGGTGCGCGGATTGTCGGACGTCACGATCGGCAGGTCGGCGTCGCGCACGGCGATGCCGCCCATCACCGGCCGCTTGCCGCGGTCGCGGTCGCCGCCGGCGCCGAACACCACGATGAGGCGCCCCCGGGTGAGCGGCCGGAGCGCCGCCAGCGCGCGCTCGAGCGCGTCGGGGGTGTGGGCGTAGTCCCGCAGCACGACGCACGGCGTGTCGGTGAGGCGCTCCATCCGGCCGGGGACCTGCGGCGCCGCGCCGAGCTGCTCCGCCACGTGCGCGGCGGCCGCCCGAGCGCGAGGGCCGCCGCCGCGGCGCCGAGGGCGTTCTCGACGTTGAAGCGGCCGAGGAGCGGCAGGGCCACCGGGAACGCGGCCGCCGCGGAAGCCCAGCGTGAAGCGCATCCCGGTCGCGTCGCCCTCCACGTCGCGGGCCGTGACGTCGGCGTCCACCTCGACGCCGAAGGTGAGGTTCCCCGGCCGCGGCGCCAGGGCGCGCCACGCCGGGTCCGCGGCGTTGCTGACCGCGACGCCGTCCGGCGCGAGGTACGATGCAGCTTCAGCTTCGCCGCCAGGTACGTGCCTCGTCGCCGTGATAGTCGAGGTGGTCGCGCGTGAGGTTGGTGAACACCGCCGCGCGGAACGCGGAGGCCGGCGACGCGGTCCTGGTCGAGGGCGTGCGACGAGGTCTCCATCGCCACCGTGCGCACGCCGCCGTCGCGCAGCGCCGCGAGCGCCGCCTGCAGCTCGACCGGCCCCGGCGTCGTGAGGGAGCCGCCGTGCCCGGCAGCACGTGCCCGGCCCCGTCGATGGCGCCCGAGGGTGCCGATGGACCCCGCCGGCGCCGTGTCGCCGAGAGGTGGCGGAGCAGCGCGACCGTCGTCGTCTTGCCGTTGGTCCCGGTCACGGCGAGCAGCTCGAGCGGCGGTCGGCCGGGTCGCCGTGGCAGAGGGCGGCGGCGCCGCCGCGGCGCGGCCGGCCGTCGCGCACCACGATCTGGGGCACCCCGAGCGTCCGGCAGCGCGCGCTCACCATCGCGGCCACCGCCCCGCCCCGCACCGCGGCGGCGGCGAGCCGGTGCCCGTCGCTCGCCGCGCCGCGGATAGGCGGCGAAGAGCGCGCCCGGCGTCACGCGACGACTGTCGGTGGTGACCGCCCGCGACTCGGGGACCACGACGCCGTCCGGCCACCGCTCCAGGAGGCCGGCGCCCGCCAGCCGTTCCCTAGCGCCTCAGCCCGCATCCCGCCGCTCCGCATGGACTGACGATCGTCGTGCCCCGGCGCGCGCTCGCGCCCGCCGCCGGGGTCGTGGAGATCACGCGTCCCCACCCTTCGATCCGCACCTCGAACCCGCTCCGGTGCAGCGTCCGCGCCGCCGCCCGCAGCCCGAGGCCCGTCGACGTCCGGCACGGCCCGCCCGGGGGCGCCGCGTCGAGTCGGCGCGGCGGCCGGCGGCCACGCCACCACGATCGGCGCGCCGTCCGCCGGCGCCGCCGCCGGCGCCGCCGCGTCGGGAGCGCGGCGCCGCGTCAGCCGCCCGCGATCGAGCGCCACCGCCGGCGTCGCCAGGGCCGCCTCGAGGATCGTGCGCACCACCGGCGCCGCCGTGGTCCCGCCGAAGTACTCGCCCTGCGGGTCGTCGATCTTCACCACCAGCACCAGCTGCGGGTCGTCGGCCGGGAACAGCCCCACGAAGCTGGCCCAGTAGTGCCCCTCAAGATAGTGGCCGCCGACGTTGCGCCGCGCCGTGCCGGTCTTGCCCGCCACGTTGTACGTGCCCAGCGCCGCCCGCCGCGCCGTGCCCTCCTCCACCACACCCGTCATCATGTGCACCAGCTGCGACGCGACGGTCCGCGGGACCGCGCGCCGGACCGGCCGCGGCGTCGCGCGCCAGGCCACCGCGCCGTCGGGCCCGCGCACCTCGCGCACCAGCGTCGGCTCGAGCAGCACGCCGCCGTTGGCCAGCGCCCCGTAGGCGGCGGCCAGCTGCAGCGGCGTCACCGCCAGCTCGTAGCCCATCGCGAGGCTCGCCGCGCTCTCGTCCGTCCACCCCCGCGGATTGCCGCAACCGCCCCGCCGCCTCCGCCGGCAGGTCCACCCCCGTCATCGAGCCGAAGCCGAAGTCCCGGAACGCCTCGTACAGCTCGACGTTGCTGAGGCGCGGGCCGAACTTCGCGATGCCGATGTTGCTCGAGACCCGGATCACGTCGGCGAGCGTGAGCGACGCCGGCGGGTCGTCGTCGCGATGGTCCGCTTGCCGAGCCGGTAGCGGCCGCCTTCGCCCGACACGCGCTCGTCGGGTTGCGCGCTCCCGCGCCAGCAGCGCCGCCGCGGTGAACACCTTGGCCGTCGAGCCCGGCTCGAACGTGTCGCTCACGGGCCGGGCCGCGCCACCCCGGCGGCGCCGCGCGCGAGCGCCAGCACCTCGCCCGTCTCCGGCTGGAGGATCACGACGTCGCCGCCGTCGGCCTGCGTCGCTGCACCGCGTCGGCCAGCGCGCGCTCGGCGATCTCCTGCAGGTCGGCGTCGAGCGTGAGGTAGACGTCGGCGCCCGGGTCCGGGGTCCTGACGACG
Organism: uncultured Gemmatimonadales bacterium; assembly: GCA_963844035.1. GTDB lineage: Bacteria > Gemmatimonadota > Gemmatimonadetes > Gemmatimonadales > GWC2-71-9 > AG25. The sequence continues at coordinate 59,663 of CAWJMT010000003.1, read as the reverse complement.
CGGGCCGGGAGACAGGTATTCCCGCCCGTCGCGGTCCGAGCATCACCGCGGTGCCGGGCTGCCCGGCGAGGAGCGTGTCGAGCGCCCGCTCGAGGCCGGTGGCGCCGTGCCCGTCGTCCTCCACCCGGCCGATGACCGCGCGCCGAGGTCCGGCTGCGGGTAGAAGCGCTTCACGACCGGCTCCAGGTACACGCCGCGCAGCGCGCGCAGCGGCCGCACCTGCACCGTGGTGAACGGGCCCGCGAAGTACGCGTAGCGCTTGCGGAGCGCGACCCGGATGTCGGTGAGGGGCCCACGGAGCTGGCGGGCGAGCATCTCCGCATCGCGCTCGGGATCGCGCACCTCCTTGGGCGCCACGCCGACGTGATAGGTCTCCTGCGTGAGCGCGAGCGGCTTCCCGTGCCGGTCGGAGAGTGCGCCGCGCCGCGCCGCGAGCACGATCTGGTCGGTGCGCTGCACGCGCGCTTCGGTGGACCAGCGGTTGCCCTGGATGAGCTGCACCTACGCCGCCCGTCCGACGAGCGCGATCAGGCCGAGCAGCAACGCGCCCTCGATCACCGTGAAGCCGCGACCGGGAGCTTCGCCATGCCGGTCAGCGCGGCTCCCCGTCGGCGCCGGCAGCAGGACGATCTCGGTGTCCGCCGGGAGGCGCAGCCCGCTCACGCGCGCGCGCCGCATCAGGTTGCTGCGGCTCGTCGCCGCGCGAATCCGGCGCTCGAGGTCCGCCCCGTGTCCCGCGAGGTTGGCGTGCTCCGCGCGCAGCGCGGTGAGCGCGCGCGCGAGCGCGATGGCGGACGTCTGCCGGCCGATGACGATCCAGGCCACCGCGAGGAAGGCGGCCAGCCACACTGCGACCCAGTGGCGGCCCTTGAGGGCCATCATTCACACCGGGCATCCGGGCCTCGAACGCGCGGAACCGCGCCGAGCGGGCGCGCGGGTTGGCCGCGATCTCGACGGCTCGGGCCGCGTGGCGCGGCGCGTCAGCAGCGGCCGAGCGGCCGGCCCCGGCAGGTGCAGACCGGCTGCCCCGGCGGGCACACGCAGCGCCTGGCCCATTCGCGAAACGTGTGCTTGACGATCCGATCCTCACCCGAGTGATAGCTGATGACGGCGAGCCGCCCGCCGGGTACGCAGAGCGGCCCGCAGCTCGGGCAGCGCCAGCTCCAGCTGCTCCAGCTCCTCGTTCACCACGATCCGCAGCGCCTGAAACAGCCGGGCGAAATCCCCCGGACCAGACCGGGGACCCAGTGTCTCGCGGATCGCGTTGACGAAATCGTCGCTCGTGAGCAGCGGCTCGCGGGCGCGGCGCCGCACGATGACCCGCCCCAGGCGCCGTGCCGCCGCCGGTCGTTCGTCCGCCAGGTCCGCGAAGCTCGCGGCGAGGCGGTCGGCCGGCCACGTGTTCAGCACGTCGGCCGCGGTGACGCCCTTCGGCGCCCATACGCATGTCGAGCGGCGCCCCAGGCCGAAAGCTAAACCCGCGGTCGAACGAGTCGAGTTGGTGTGACGAGACGCCGAGATCGAGCAGGATGCGATCGGGACGGAACGCCGCGATCGCGCCCAGCACTTCGGCCGACCCGAACGCGCCCGTCGCGTACCGGTAGCCGGACTCGCCCAGGGCGGCGCGCGCGGCGGCGATCGCCGCGGGATCGCGATCGGCCGCAAGCACCTCGGCGCCGGCCGCGCGGAGCAGCGCCGCGTGACCGCCTCCGCCGACCGTGGCATCCACCGCGCGGTGGCTTCCTTCCGCCCAGGCGCGCACGGTGTCGGCGAGAACGGGAACATGATAGGTGGACGTTCGAGCGCTCCCGGTGAAAACGAAAGCCCCGCCTGCCGTGGCAGACGGGGCCGGTTCTCTCATCCCGCGACGCGGGTTCAGGCGGGGCTGACGGGGCTCGAACCCGCGACCTCCGGTGTGACAGACCGGCGCTCTAACCAAGCTGAGCTACAACCCCGGGCGACGGACGCCGCAATATAGACCCGGGGGGAGGTCAATTCAACTCAGAAGTTGCTGCACTTGAATTGCTTCTTCACCTGCGGCATGACCGCTTCGAACTTCGCGAGGTTTTGCAGCATCGTGTTCGCGAACTTGGGCGACACCCGGCCGCCCAGCACCAGCGCCTCGTGAGTCCGCACCAGGCGTTCGTTGATCGCCTTCGCATCGCCACAGCTCTTGGACGCGACCATCTGCTTGTAGGGCTCCTGCAGCGAGGCCACCGAGGCGATGCCGAACCAGAAGCTCGCCTGCACGCGCACCTGCTGGCGGGGACCGATGGTGTCCGCCTTCGATCGCAGCGGTACCGTGTGGAGCGCATCATCGAGCCAGATGTACGCGGGATCGTAGGCGGCCGCCTGCGCCAGTTTCGACCCGCCGGTGAGCAGGACGACGGCGGCGGTGAGCCGCTCGCTCGAGTCGGCGGATGCGCGCGCCCGGACCAGGTACGTGTGCGCCGTGTCGAGCCCCTGGGCGAACGCCGCCCGGAACGCACGCAGCCGCGCCGTGTCGCTCTTCAGGCGGCCGGCCGCGACGGTGTCATACGTCGCCTGATCCACGATGGCCTTGGCACAGAGCAGCGCGGCCTTCATGTCGGTCGGGCTCAGCTCCGCCGACTTGCAGTACGCTGCGCGCGTCGAGTCGGCCATGCCCCGCAACGCAAACACCTGGCCCATCGCCTTCCAGAACGCGGGCGATGAGGGAAAATTGCGCACGGCGGCCCGGCTGAAAAACACCAATTGCTGCGTATCCCCCGCCTGCTGCGCGGCGCCGAGCGCACCCCTCAGGAATGTCGAGTCGCGCAGCAGCCCCGAGTCCGCCGTCGCCCGCTGCACGTAGCCTTCCAGCGTGCAGCGCCCGAGCTGTCCCTCGATGCAGATCCGGGACTTGAGATCGAGCATCTTCGCGTCGCCCGGCCGGCGGGCCAGGCCTTCGTCGAGCAGCTCGACGGCGAGCGGGTACTGCTGCTGGTGCCACAGCAGCTCGGCGATCCCCAGCCGCAGCGGCGTGTTCATAGGCTCGCCCCGCAGCTCGCGCTGAAACGCGTCCACCGCCTTGACCGTGTCGCCCTTCATGAGGTTCGCCCGGGCGACCGTCTCCCACGCCGTCGGGTTGAGCGAATCGCCGCGCGTGGCCCGCGTGGCGGCGGCGATCAGGCTGTCGGGGGGGAACCGCTGGGTCTCGTACATCGGTGCGCCAGGCAGAGATGCGCCGCCGGCAGGTTCGGCTCAGTCGACAGGGCCTTCTTCGCCGCGTCCGTGGCCGCTGGAATCTGCCCCTTCATGCGCTTGTCGTTGCAATCGCGCGCGCTCTCGCCCGCGCCGACGATTTTCTTCAGGCGCTGCGCAATCGCTTCGCCGAGCGCCGCCGGCGTCGGCGGCGTCGCTGGCGACGTCGAACAGGAACGGAAACCCCGACGACCCGATGTCCACCACCCGCACGCGCGCGCCGAGCGCGGCGCCGCTATGCTGCAGCAGCGTGCCCGTCGTGAAGGCGTGCACGTTGAGGAATCGGGCGAGCTCGCGCGACTGTCCCTCGTCGAGCACCAGGTCGCAGGGGAACCCGGACGCCTTGAGGGCCTCGCACAGCTTGGCCTTGGGAACGACGATGACCTTGTAGCGCGCGAGCGCGTTGAGCCGGTCCCGGGCGGCGTCCATCGTGGCGATGCTGGCGGCGCGTGTCGGCGGGCGCGCTCACGCCGAGTGGCAGGAGCAGCAGCTTGGTGGTGGGCTGCGTGACGGCCAGCTGCGCCCGGGCCGCACCCGCGCACCCGAGCATCAGGGCGATGACGCAGGCGCACACTTGCTCACGCCGGCAATCCTCCGTTGCACCCGGTTTGTCCCAGTGGGCGAAGAGGGATTCGAACCCCCGACATCCTGCGTGTAAGGCAGGCGCTCTGAACCAGCTGAGCTATTCGCCCGTCCCACAGCGTGTCGCGTTAGCGGGCCAAGCCTACCGGGAAGAAAACGCAGTAACCCAGGACGAGCAGGATCGGCGCCGCGGTGGTGGAGCCGCGCGATAAGAGCCAGTACCCCGCAGCCAGCGACACGGCGGCCGCTGCGAGCGCGATGGAGTTTTTCCTGCCGAAATGCAGCCGCGAGTGCGGCAGTCCCGAGTCCGACATGGCGCGGGGAGTCTATCGCGCAATGCGAGACTCGTCAAGCACTTGGGCCCTCGTCCTCCGGCACCGTCCACCCCTCGTCGAGCAGCGCCTTGCGGGCGCGATCGCGGCGTCGCCGCATCACCACGAGCGACACGAGCAACAGGGCCAGGAGCGCCCAGAACAGCCCCACCGCCCCCGCCCACGAGAGCCAGCCGTACCGCGAGGCCACCTCGCGCGCTCCACCGTGTCTCGAAGTCCCCCTCGGTGACGTGATACGTGGCGCGCAGCGCGGCGTCGAACGTCGGCTGCTCGGCGAGCCGGTCGATCAACGGCGCCAGGCCCTGCGGGCCGCCCCAGCGGTTGAGCAGCAGCACCGCGGTCGTCGCGAGTGCGTACGCCGTCTGCGCGTCGGCCGCGTCGGAGCGGAGCGCGCGATCCACGTCGGCGAGGCTCATGCGCGCGCCGCGCGCGATCTGCCAGTTGAGCCGCAGCGCTTCGAGCCGGCCCCATTCGCCGGCCGCGAACGCGGCGTACCCTTCGTCGAGCCACAACGGCGGCGGATGGTTCAACCGCCAGCGCAGCGCCAGATGCGCCAGCTCGTGGCGCAGAGGGCCGGACAGGCGGTCGGGCGGGCCGACCGGTGAGCAGCACGATCGTGCCCGCATCCGGAAACGCGGCTCCTTCGGTCCACTTGGGGAGGCGGCCGTGGGTGAGCGAATCGAACACGGCGCGCGTCGGGGCGAGAATCAGCCGGATCGGGCGGTCGGGCAGCGGGCCGATGCCGGGGAACGGCGGCGTGCGGTCGGCGGCGGTGGCCAGGCTCGCGGCGAGCGGCTCGTGACCCGGCCAGGCAACCGCCGTGACGCGACCGACGGTCACCGCCTGGGGAGGGGGCACCTGCAGCAGCAACAGAAGCGCTAGTACTAGATGCGCGGGGGCTCCTGTCCCTTATGAATGGCGTCCAGCGTCTCCTGACACTTCTTGCCCCAGGGATTGAATTTGTTCGCCTTGGCGCCGTCCTCCCACGTGCGCTGCGCGCCCTCGCGGTCGCCCCCGAACCAGCGCGCGCGCCCCAGCTCGTAGTACGCCTCGATCAGGTTCGGACCGAGCTTCAGCGTCTTCTCGAAAAACGTCTGAGCGTCCTCGTACATCTCGCGCTGCAGGTACACCAGCCCGAGGTAGAAATGCGCGTACAGGGTCGCCTTCTTGTCGTTGTCGAGCCGGATCGCCTTCGAGAGGTGCTCGATCGCCTCGCCGAAGATCCGCTTCTTGAGGCAGATGTACCCGACGTTGATGCGCGCGAGCGAATTGGCGGGCTCTTTCAGCAGCACGCGCTGGAAGGTCTGGAGCGCGTCGTCGTAGTCCTCGTGCAGCATCTGCGCCCAGCCGAGCAGCGACTCCGCCTGCGTCTCGCCGGGCGACAGCTTCAGCGCCTTCTGGAGCGCCTGCACCGCGCCGGCGTGATCGCCGAGCGAGATGAGGCTCCAGCCCTTCTCGATGAAGGTCGAGGCGCCGATGTGGTCGGCGTGAATCGCCGGCCGGGCGCTCGTGAACTCCGGCGCCGAGGCCTCCGCCGTCGACGCCGCGATCTGCTTGTAGCGCTCGACGAGCTTGCGGATGTCCTCCTTCAGCTCCGCCAGCTCGGTGATGAGCGTGTCCACCTGCTTGAAGTAGCGCGATGATGTCGCGCTTGACGACGTCGCGCTCGGCCGCGGCGGTCGCGCTGTCGAGCCGGCGGGCGATCGCGTCGTACTCCGCCGCGCAGCGCCCCGATCGGGGACTCGCTCATGATGCCTTGGCCTTGGGGAGCACTGCCTCGAGCGCCATGTTCTCCTTGGCGTTCAGGAGCTGGCCGGTCTGGAGCACGATGATCGTGCGCCCGTCCTTCACCACGAGCCCGCTGATGTACTCCGCCGCCAGTCCGTGGACGACCTTGGACGGCGGCGTGATCTCGGACGCCGCGACCTGGAGCACCTCGGTGACCGCGTCCACCACCACCCCGATCTTCGCGCCCTCCGACTCGAGGATCACCGTGCGCGTCTCCTCCTCGATCGGCGCCGCCACGCTGAGGCGCTTGCGCAGGTCGATGAGCGGGACGACGCGCGCCCTGTACTGGAGCACCCCCTCGAGGAACTCGCGGTGCCTTGGGGAGCGGTGCCGCCGCCTCGTAGCGGAGGATCCGCTCCACCTGGAAGATGTTGAAGGCGAACTCCTGGCCGGCCAGCCGGAAGACGACGACCTGGACGTCGTCCCCTGGTGGTCACTTGATGCGCTCCTCCAGAACGTCCCAGTCCAGGATCGGCACGAGGGTCCCCTCGCGCCGCGCCACCCCGGACGCCCACGGCAGGCGACTCGCCGGGCGGCGCGGGCAGCACCGCCTCGCGCACGACCTCGTCGGCGTCGTCCACCTCGAGGGCGACCAGCGCGCCCGGCCGCCCAGGTCCACGAGCACGGTGGCCGTCCCGCGCCGGGCCGGCGGCGGCGGTTGCCGAGCAGCGCGCCCAGGTGGATCAGCGGCACCAGACGTGCCGTTGCAGCGGCGTGACCCCGCGCATCGCGGGCAGCACGCGCGGCACCTCCAGCACCTCGCCCAGGTCGTCCACCTGCAGCACGCGCTCGAGCGGCGAGGCCGTAGCGCGCGCCGTCCGACCTGCACCAGCAGGTAGCCCGCGGCTCATCGCGCGGGCCACCGGGTCGCGGCGCAGCAGCTCGGACGCAATGCGATCGGCGACCTGTCCGAGGGGCAGCACCGCGTCCGCGCCCGCCGGCCTGCACCGCCGCCGTGCGGCATCCCGTAGATGATCGAGGTTTCGCGGTCCTGCGCGAGGCCGCGTGCCGCCCGCGTCGTGAATCGCGCGCAGCCCCTCGGCGCCGTCGCGGCCCATCCCGGTGAGCACGACGCCCAGGCCGCGGGCGCCGAACAGCTGCGGCCACGGAGCGGAAGAGCGGGTCGGCGGCGGGACGCACGCCCCAGATGGGCGGGCCCTGGTCGAGCGCGATCTGCGGACCGTCGTGCGCGGCCGTCACCCGCATGTGATAGTCGCCCGGCGCGACGTACGCTGTGTCCTCGACCACCGGCGCGCCGTGCTCCGCCTCGACGACGCGCAGCGGGCTCATGCGGTCGAGACGCTCGGCGAGGCTGCGCGTGAACCCGGGCGGCATGTGCTGCACGACGAGCACCGCGCGTGCCGGCCCGCGGGGCATGCGCGGGCACCACCTCCGCGAGCGCGCGGGGCCCGCCGGTCGACGCGGCGATCGGGCCACGACGCGGGCGCGCGGCCGCAGGCCCGTCTCGAGCGCGTGCCGCACGGCGGGCCGGCGGGCGCGCCAGCATCGGCACGCGGGACCGTCGGCCGCGAGCGCGCGCCGCACCGCGCCGAGGAGCCGCGGCCCGAGCGCTCCAGCGCCGTGCGCGTCGGCCTCCTCCGGCTTGGCGACCAGGTCCACCGCGCCGAGCTCGAGGGCGCGGATCGCCTCGGCGGTTCCGGGCCCGCCCGTGCGCGCTCACCACGACGATCGGCCGCGGCGCCTCGCGCATGATGTAGCCGATGGCGCCGAGGCCGTCGAGCTCCGGCATCTCGATGTCCATCGTCACGAGGTCGGGCTCGTAGCTGCGTGCACCTTGCGCAGCGCGTCGAGGCCGTTGCGCGCCGTCGCCACCACGCGGAACTCCCCGGCGGCCGCCGACCGCCCAGATGTCCGACAGCACGCGGCGCATCAGCGCGCTGTCGTCCACGACCAGGACGGTGGGGCGCGCGTCAGATGCAGACGACACCGGCTCCCACGGAGCGGACCTCGACCCGGCCGTCGGCGACGAAGAAGCGCACCGAGCGGCCGGCCTCGCCCCCGACCGCTTCGCCCGCGAGCGGGATCGCGCGCCGCCGCGCAGCGCGCTGCGGGTGGCGGCCAGATTGCGCTCGCCCATCTGCATCGACCCGGGCGTCATCAGCTGCGCGAACATGCTCGCGCCGCCCGCGAGCTTGGCCACGATGCGGCGCGGATCGGCGCCCAGCGCCTCGCAGCTGCTCGACCAGGAACGGCACGCGCGGTCTCCGGGAACTTCGCCGGGTTGGTGCGTGTCGCGGGCGAGGCTGCGGGAGGGCAGCAGAATGTGCGCCAGGCCGCCGACCCACGTCTGCGGGTCGTGCAGCACGATGGCGACGCACGAGCCCAGGCCGAGGGTCACGAGCGCCTCGTCGCCGCGCTTCGCGGCCCAGTCCGCCACGCGCACGATCGTTTCCTTGGCGGCCGGCGTGGTCATGCGGGCCGGCGGTAGATCCGCTCGCGCGGGTCCTCGAGCTTGAGGCGCTCGCGCGCGGGCCCGACGCAGCGTCTCGACCTTGCCGAGCAGCAGGATGCCGCCGGGCACGAGCGCCTCGACGAAGCGTCTGGAACAGCCGCTCCTGCATCGGCCGGTCGAAGTAGATCACCACGTTGCGGCAGACGATCAGGTCGTAGGGCGGTTCGGGGGGCGGCTCGCGCGTGAGGTCGTGGCGGCGCACGCGCACGATCCGCTCCAGCGCCGGCAGCGGCCGGCGCGGTACGGCGGCCCGGCGGTGAAGTACCGCTCGCGCGAGCTCCGCCGGCATCTCGCTGAAGGTGCTCTGCGGGGAACTGGCCCGCGCGCGTGCGCTCCAGGCTCGCCGCGATCGAGGTCGGTCGCGTCGATGCGGACGCGCGCCAGCAGTCATCTCGTGGAGGCCGCGCGCCGTCTCCGCCAGCGCGACCGCGAGGGTGTAGGGCTCCTCGCCCGACGCGCAGCCGGCCGACCAGACGCGCATGCGTCCGTGCCGCGCGCGCCACAGCGCCGGCACCACACGGGCGCGCAGCACCGCGAACGTCTCGGGGTTGCGGAAGAACTTGGTGACGTTGATCGTGAGCGCTGTCGAGCAGCCGGTCGTACTCCTCGGCGTCGCGCGTCGAGCACCGTCGCGTACTCGTCGAAGGTGTGCACGCCGCGCGCCCGCATCCGCACCGCGAGGCGGCGCCGCAGGCACTTGTCCTTGTAGCTCCGCAGCGACGCCGCGCGCCCGGGAGATCTTCTCGGTGAGCGCCTGCAGCGCGGCTCATCCGGTGGTCGCTCGTCACGACAACGCGCTCAAGGTGTCGAGGTTGGCCTTGGCGAGCTCGTGCTTCGGATTGAGCGCGAGCGCCTCGCGCCAGCAGCTGCGCCGCCGCTCGCGGTCGCCTGCGCTTGAAGGCGATGTTGCCGAGCTTGAAGTACACGTCGTCGCCGAGGCGCGGGGCGAGCTTGATCGCCCGGTCGTACGCCTCCTGCGCCTCGTCGTAGCGCGCCGCCCGGTAGGCGAGGTCGCCGAGGTTCTTCGAGAGCTGCGGCAGCGACGGGTCCTCCTGCGGGCGCCGCGCATCAGCTCCTCCGCCCGCGCGAGGTCGCCCCCGAGCTCGCTCAGCACGGCGAGGTTGTTGCGCAGCGACCGCGTGCGAGGGATACGCGCTCCGACCCCTTCGTCGGCGAGCGCGTCCGCCAGCTCGAACTCGCCGCGCCGACGCCGCGGCGAGGGTCGCGCGCCCAGTACCACGTCGGCGGGCGGGATCGTCGCCGAACAGCTCCTTGGCGCGGTCGAGCGCGTCCGGCGGCGCTCGCGAAGTCGCCCTGCTTGAGCGCGACGATGCCCCAGCCGAGGGAGATGCGCGCGTCGGTCGTGGCGCGCGGCGGCCGCCTCGGCGTACGCCGCCTCCGCCTCGGCGAGCCGGCCCATCTGCTCCAGGCCACGGCCAGGTTGTGCAGCACCGCGGGCCGGCTGCCGCCCTGCTCCGCCGCGTGCCGCAGCGCGTCCACCGCCTCGCGCCAGCGGGCCTGGCGCAGCGCCACGAGCCCGAGGAAGAAGTGCGCGCTCGCTGTCGCCGGGCCGCAGCTCCACCACCCGGCGGAACTCGCGCGCGGCCTCGTCGAACATCGCCGTCTTGTAGAAGGCGACGCCCGAGATTGCGGTGCTCCTCGACGCGGGCGTCCGTCGACAGGCGCGTCCACCGGTCGACGCGGTGCGGCCCGAGCCGGTGCGCGAAGCCGGCGGTGATCAGGCCGTACAGCGCCTTGCCGACGTCGAACTCGAGCAGCCCCGAGTCCTCGATGACCTGCGTTCACGTCGCGCGTGCCGTCGAGCAGCGGCAGGATGCGCTCCTGCTCCGGCGTTGAGCGTGACGCCCGGACGATCGCCAGCCGGTCGCGCTCCACGACGAAGATCAGGTCGAACGTCGGGATCTTCTTCTCGATGAGGCTCCACTCGTCCACCCGCCGCGCCCCCTCGAGCAGCAGCGACTCGGGGCTGATGCGACACGAGGAAGTCCTGCGCGCTCGGGCCGGACGTCCGCCTCGAAGTTGAACGTGCCGCTGCGTCCAGGTGAACAGGTAGTAGACGGCCTCCTCGATCTGCACGCGCATGTAGCGCTCGAGGTCCGGCCGCGTGATGCACCCATGCTCGACCAGCAGGATCTCGCCGAGCGCTTGTCGCGGTCGTGCGCCTGGCGGTCGCACCGCCGCCTCGAGCTGCTCCTGGGTGATGCGGCCGTTCTTGACCAGGATGTCGCCGAGCCGGTCGCGCCGGTTGACGATCGACGCGTAGGTGATGCGGCCCTTCTCGAAGTAGATGTAGCCGAAGTTGCTGCGGTCGGCGACCGACAGGCAGCCGGTCTTCTGGCCCATCGCCAGCAGCTGGAGCACGTCGGGGAGGCTGCGCCTCCTTGAGGCTGCCCTTGATGGCCATCAGCGCAGCTCCTCGATCAGCCGGTCGGCGACGTCGGGCCAGTCCCACACGACCTTCTCGCGGCTGCGGAGCCGCCCGGCTCGACACGATCGGACCGCTGGTGCGGAGGCCGCCCGTTGCGCGCCCGGACGCGGCGGGCCGTCCCTCCAGGACTTCGCGCGCGAGCGGCGACGCTGAGCGGCTCGATCCGGCGTCCGCCGCGGCGTTCATCACGCGCTGCACCACGCCGCACGGCTGCGGACCGAATCCACCGGGCGGTCGGCGAGGTAGTCGCGCAGCGCGGCGTCGGGACTCGACGCTCGTGCTGCGCGAGCAGGCGGTCGAGCACCGCGCGCCGCACGTCGCGGTCCGGCGCCGCCAGCTCCACCACGAGGCCGCCCTCGAGCCGCGAGCCGAGGCGCTGCTCCACGCCCACGAGCGTGCTGGGATGGGCCGGCGGCGTGAACACCAGCTGGCGCTCCCCGTCGTGCAGCAGGTTGAACAGGTTGAACAGCTCCTCCTGCGTCCGCTCCTTCCCGGCGAGCAGCTGCACGTCGTCGAGCAGCAGCGCGGTCGGCGCCGCCGGTAGCGCGCGCGCCACCAATCGACCCGGTCGCCGTCGATGGCGGCGATGAGCTCGTCGATGAACGCCTGGGTGGAGAAGCAGGCGACGACGGCGCCGGCCGCGCCTTCGGCGAGCTCGTTGCCGATCGCGTGCAAGCAGGTGCGTCTTGCCGACGCCGCTCGGCCCGGTCGATGACGAGCGGGTTGTAGCGCTGCCGGGCTGCGTCGAGCACCGCGTGCGCCGCGCGCACGGCCACCTGGTTCGCCGCCCCCACGATGAACGCCGCGAAGCGTAAACGCCTCCGAGGGGCCGGGGGGCGGCGCCGACGCCCGCCTGCACGGTGGCCGCCGCGGCCTCGCGCCTCCGCCAGGCGGTCCGGGTCGCGGAACATGGCGTGCCCCGCGGCCTGGCGGGTCGAGCGCGGCGACCTCGGCCCGAGCGCGCGCAGCCGCTCGACGTCCGCCTGCGAACGCCGCGATCACGTCGTCCACCGCGCCGGGGGTGTCGTCGCTCGAGGAGCGCCTCCAGCCGGCGCGTGCGGTAGCCCTCGCCCTGCCAGCGCACGACCGCCTCGCCGACGCGCGCGCGCCACGCTTCGACCGCTCTGCGCCACGGTGGCGGTCACGTCCTGCAGGAACGCGGCGAACTCGTCCGCCTGGCGCGGCGCGCGGCGGCCGCCGCGCGCGGCCGCCGTGCTCGCGGGCAGCGACAGGCCGAGCAGCGCGGCGCGCCCTCGGCGTGAGCGGCGCCTCGCTCACCGCCTGGAAGGCGATCGAGCCGGTTCAGCGCGCCCATCAGCTCGCGCACGTTCTGGATCGCGCCGCCCGCCACCGCCTCGAGCACGCCCGGCGGGAACGTCGACGCCGCGCTCCTCCGCCTTGCGCCGCAGGATGGCGACGCGCGTCTCGTAGTCGGGCGCCGCGATGTCCACCAGCGAGGCCGCCGGAGAGCCGCGAGATCAGCCGCTCGTCGAGGTCGCGCGATCTCGGCCGGCGGGCGGTCGCTGGTCAGCACGATCTGCCGGCCGGCCGCCTGCAGCGCCTCGGTGAGCCGGAGCAGCTCCGCCTGCATCTCGCGTTGCGTTCGTCGAGGAACTGCACGTCGTCGAGGAGGAGCACGTCCGACTCCTGCGACGCTGCGGCGGAAGGCGTCGCCCTGCCCCGCGGCGACCGCGGCGTGGAACTGCTCGACGAACTCCTCGAGCGTCACGTACTCGACGCGGAGCGCCGGGCTGCTGCTCGAGCGCCGCGTGGCCGATGGCCTGCAGCAGGTGCGTCTTGCCCAGCCCCGACCCGCCGTAGATGAACAGCGGGTTGTAGGCCGTCGCCCGGCGACTCGGCGACGCGCGCGCCGCCGTCGCGGCGAGCCGGTTGCTCGCGCCGACGACGAAGGTCTCGAACTGGAAGCGCGGGTTCAGGTCCACGTCAGCCGTGCCGCCCCGGCGCGCGCTGGCTCAGCTTGCGCAGCACCTCGGCGCTGATCGCCTTCAGCGTCTCGAACACGCCCGCGCCCGTGCAGGGCGTCGGCCGGGAAGCTCGGGCAGCGCGCGGAAGTTGAGCGCGTCGTCGAGCTCCGCCGGGCGCGAGGATGAGGTCGCGCGGGCAGGTCCTGCTTGTTGTACTGCAGCACCATCGGCAGCGTGCGGATGTCGACGCCCGTGCTCGAGCAGGTTCTCGCTGGAGGTTCTGCAGGCTCTCGATGTTCTCGTCGAGCTGGCGCGCCTGGCTGTCGGCCACGAACACCACGCCGTCGGCGCCCTGCAGCACCAGCTTGCGGGTGGCGTTGTAGTAGACCTGGCCCGGGCACCGTGTACAGCTGGAACTTGGTCGTGAACCCCGAGATCGACGCCGAGATCGAGCGGCAGGAAGTCGAAGAACAGCGTGCGGTCGGTCTGGGTGGCGAGCGACACCATGCGCCCGCGGCGCGTCGTCCGGGACCTGGCCGTAGATGTACTGCAGGTTGGTCGTCTTCCCCGACCGCCCCGGCCCGTAGTAGACGATCTTGCAGGTGATCTCGCGCGTCGTGAAGTTCACGAGCGACATGGGCTCACCTGCCGAAGAGCGAGTCGAGACTGCGGCTCAGCTCCGCCTCGAAGTCCGCGGCGAGGACCGGGCCGCGACGCCGCTCCGCGGGCGCCGCGGCCTTGAGCGCCGCGGCGAACTCGCTCGAAGAAGAGCTGCACCAGCCCGATCGACGTCTCCCGGCCGAACACCGTCAGCGCGACCAGCCGGTCCCGCGGGGTCGTGGGCACCGCGCCGAGATGGATGCCGTGGCGCTCGCCCGCGTGGAACAGGGCGCCGAACGGCGGCTCGCCCAGCAGCTCGCGCGAGCGCCGCCGACGACGCCATGATCGCCGCGCCGAGCGCCGCACGCCGACATCAGGTCCACCGCCCGCGCGAAGCCGTGCTGGGCCAGCACCTGCCCCGCCGGCGTCATGACGCACCACCAGCCGCGCGCTCGCCTGCGCCCACGAACCGCTGCAGCGGCTCGTGCGTCCAGGGCTCGACGACCGTGGTCGTCATCGCCACCGCCTCCGCGGCGCGCAGCATCTCGAGCCGCACAGCCCGACGTTCACGTCGCGGTTCGGTGACCGCGACCACGAGGATCCCGGCGCCGCCGGGACGACGAGCAGCGTGCCGTCGGTCCCCTGGAGGTGCCAGAACACGCTGCGGCCGATCCCCGCCGCTTCCATCGCCCGCCCCAGCCGGTGGCGAGGCAGGCGGCGAGCGCGGCGACCGCCGCCGTTGACGCCCTCCATCAGGAGCTCCGCCACCACCAGGCCGTCGTCGGCGGAGACGAACATCGAGCCGCGGACACCGCGGACCCGCGAGATCCGGTCGAGGGCGCGCTCGAACGGGGCGGCCGTCATCCCTGCCGCTCCAGCCAGCGACGTGCCGCGTGCGCGGCCCGCTGCGCCACGATGGCGAGGCGTCCGATCGGCATCGCGCGGTCGCGCAGCACCAGCAGCAGGGCGTCGGACGTGGGCTGGCGCAAGATGGACGTGGCCCTGACCCCCTTCGGTCGCGAGCCCGGTCCAGGTCCCAAGGCCGAGCAGCTTGGCGGTGCGCGCCGCTTCCCGCGACACGCCCGCGAGATAGGCGGCGACCGCATCGGTGACGTCGTCGCCGGCGGGATTGCGGAGTGCGCCGCCCAGCACTCGCCCCGCGGCATCGAGCAGTAGCAGCCCCTCCTGCGCGCCTTCGAGGCCGGCGAAGACGCGAGCGTCTTCCAGCGGCATCGCAGCGGCGGCGGTCGCCGCCGGCTCCTGACGTCCCGCAGCGGGAGCCGCCGCGGGTTTGACCGGCCGGCCGCCCCGCACGACGGCCAGAGCCTGCTCGATCCCCGGGTCGTCGGGGCTATGGCGCCGCGCCGACTCGAGGTGCGCCACCGCCTGATCCACGTCGCCCACCTTGAAGTACAGGAAGGAAAGCCCCTTGAGCGCGCCGGTGTGGCCGGGAGCGATCCGCAGCGCCATGTCCCACTCGTCGAATGCGCGCTCGTAGTCCCCCTTGTCGGCGAGGATGCGCGCGTACAGGTCGTGCGCGTCGGCCACATGCGGGTGGCGCTCCAGCCGCTCAGCGCCACCCGGTGCGCGGCGTCGAGCTGCCCCTTCTGCCGCAGCAGCTCGGCGAGGCGCAGGAAGACGAGGCTCATGGGATCCTGGGCGAGCTGGGCGGAGAGCGACTTGATGTCTTCAGTCATGGCCCGGCACCCCGGCGCCGACGAGCGTTTGCGCGGCCGTCTTGGCGCGACGCACCTGCTCGAGCTGCGCGGTCTCGGCGTCCGAGCGCGACGCGAGCCGCTCCCACTGTTCCCACTGCTCCACCGCCTCCGCGAACCGGCCCGACGCCACGAGCGCGTACCCGAGCATGCGGTGCGCCGCGACCAGGAACGAGTCGAGGTGGAGGGCGCGCCGCAGCTCGTCCGCCGCGTCACCCGGGCGGCCGTCGGCGAGCTGGATGCGGCCGAGCAGCAGATGGACCGCGGCATCGTGCGGAAACAGTGCGGCGGCCTGCTCCGCTTCCGCGCGCGCGCGGCCCAGGTCCTTGGCGGCGAGCGCGTCTTCGGCGCGGGCCACGAGCTCGGCGAGCTCGGCGGCCGTCGTCACGCGATCGCCTTTGGCCGCTCCCGGATCCACCAGCACGATCACGCCCGCGCTCTCCAGGCCGAACAGCGTCTTCGCCACGTCGAACTCCGAGCGGCCCAGCGACGGCGCGATGGCACGCACGTCCCGCGTTCCGTCCACCTGCGCGAGCACGCTCCCACTCCGCCGGCAGCAGGTCGAGCTTGCCCCGCGTCCCCGTCCCGCGGCGGCGCGAGGAGCGGCACGACGCCGAGGTGCGGAGATGCGCTTCTCGATGCGCGACCACTCGTCGATGCGGCGCGCCCCCTCCATCAGGATGGCCTCCGTGGGAATCCGCACGGCACGTCCGCGGGCAGTCCGGTCGACCGCTTCCTCGGCGAACGAGAAGAAGCCCTCGCGCCAGCGACATCAGCTCGAAGACGACTCTCCTCGATCTGGAACTCGCACCTGGCGCTCCAGCTCGCGCGCCGTGATCGCGCCCATCTCGACCAGGATCTGGCCCAGCCGGCGCGGGTCTCCCTGGCGCGTCTGCATGTCGCGCGCCCGCTCGAGGTCGGCCTCGGCGATCTTGCCGGTCCGCAGCAGCAGCGCCCCGAGCGGGTGGGGGTTGCTGCGGATCTCGGCGAACACGATCGTGCCCGCCGTCGAAGTACACGGTGCCGTCGTTGTGCCGCAGGTCCGACGTGACGCGCAGCACGCCGGTCTTCCGGCTCAGGTCGAGCAGCTGGAAGACGTCGTGGAGGCCGAGCTCGCGAAGCGGGCCTTCGATCGCCATGTCGCCATCGGTCAGGCCGCGCCGGGGCGAAGATGTGCACCAGGTCGAGCGCCGTGCGCGCGTGGATCCGCGCGCGCTGCGCGAACGGTCCGGACGGGTCGAGGCGCGTCACCCGCTCCCACGCCGCCACGGCGTCGCGGTAGCGCCGCTCACGCGCGAGCGCGACGCCGAGCTGGAACCGCGCCTCGACGTGCTCGGGCTCGAACTGCACGACCCGCCGGACGCTTCGAGCGCCGCCGCATCCGCGCTTGTCGTCGAGCAGCACCCGGCGCCAGCAGCAGCAGCGCCTCGAAATCGTAGGGATCCTGCTCCAGCATCGTCGCCAGGCGCGTCCACGCGCCTCGGCGCCGCGCCCCACCCGCCGCAGCAGACGGCGAGCGCCAGCGCGGCCTCGTAGAAGCTCGGGAGGTGCTCGAGTGCCGCGCGGTACGCCTGCTCCGCCGGCCCCGATTCCTCCTTGAGCTCGTGCAGCCGCCCGACCTCGACCCAGACCTGGACGTATCCCGGGTCGAGCTCGAGCGCCGCCCGGTAGGCGGCGAAGGCGCCGCTCGGCGTCGCCGACCCTGAGCGCCACGTCGCCCAGCAGCTTGCGGACGTCGGCCCGCGCCGGCGCGCGCGTCTGCGCCTGGCGCAGCGCGTCGAGCGCGCCCGCGGGGTCGCCGCCGGCCGCGCGCCTTCGCCGCGAGCACCGCGGCCTCCACGTCGTCGGGTGTGAGCCCGAGCAGCTGCTCCGCCAGCGGCCGCGCCTCGGCGAGCACGGTCGAGCGCCAGGAGCGCGCGCACCTCCCCGCGCAGCGCGTCGCGGACGTGGTCGGGTCGAGCGCCCGCGCCTCCCGGTAGCGCTCGAGCGCCTCGCCGTAGCAGGCCGCGCCGCGCGAAGACGTCGCCCAGCAGCACCGCGGCGTCCACCCGGTCGGCGCCGCGTTGCACCGCGCGGGTCGCCTCCGCGGCGGCCTGCTCGAAGAGCCCCTTGGAAAGGTAGTCGCGCGCCAGCCCGAAAGGGTCCTCGGCCCGCTGCGCCGTGTCGCGTGCCGCGGCGGCCGGCCGGGGCAAGCTCCTTGAAGATGTCGTCGAGCAGGCGCGGATCGAAGGCGAACGACTCCCCCAGGTCTCGGCCGGACGTCCGCCGAGATCTCGGGAGCGACGCTGAGCGACGGGTCCTCGAACTGCAGCTCGATCGCGAGCAGGAACTTCTGCGGGACGTAGTACGGGATCGAGCTCGAGCGCCCGCTTGCATCTCGCGCAGCGCGCCCTCGAAGTCGCCGAGATTCGACAGCGTGAAGCTCAGGTTGTAGTGCGCGCCGCGCGTGCTCGGGGTCGGCCTCGACCGCGCGCGCGAAGGCGTTGCTCGCGTCGGCGTAGCGCTTGCAGCTCGACGAGCACGAGCCCGATGCCGTTCCACGCGGCGGCGGAGTGCGGGCTCGATCTCGAGCACCTGGCGGTACGCCTCGAGCGACAGCTGGTGCGGTCGAGCTGGGCGAGCAGCAGGGCGAGGTTGAGGCGCGCGGCGTGATCAGCGTCGGCCCGCCTGCAGGGCCGTCGCGGAACGCCTCCACCGCCTGCTCCGTCGGGCGCCTGCGCACGAGCAGCCACGCCGAGGTTGTTGCGGGCGAGGCGCGTACTCGGGTCGGCCGCGACCGCCCGCCGGTACGACGCGAGCGCCTCGTCGGCGCGGCCCGCCCTGGTGCAGGCAGACGCCGCGCTCGTTCCACAGCTTGGCGGAGTCCGGCGACTCGCCGACCAGCTCCTCGTACAGCTCGCAGCGCCGCCGGGAGGTCGCGCCGCAGCAGGTGCACCTCGGCCATCGCCTCGCGAGCGCGAGCGCGGCGGTCCTCGCCGCGCTCCAGGGCGAGCCGGTACTCGCGCAGCGCCTCGGCGTAGTAGCCCTTCTGGCGGAAGGCGCGGGCCGAGGTTGTAGTGCGCGAGCGCGTTGCCCTCGGCGATCGCCGGCTGCGGGAGCCTCGCGGCGCGCGCTGCTCGCGCGCCGTGCGTCGGCGGTGTGCGCTCGAGCGACAGGTTGGTCTGGGCGCGCGCCGAGCGCCGGGTTGAGCTGGACGGCGCGCTTGGACGCGGCCCGCGCCTCGGCGTGGCGGCCCAGGTCGCCGAGCACGAAGGCCAGCAGGTAGTGGGCGTCGGCGTTGTCGGGGCTCAGCGCGACCGCGCGCTCCAGCGCGGCCAGCGCGTCGTCGTTCAGTCCCCGGTTGTAGTAGCACCTCGCCGTGGTGGAACGCGAGCACCGACGACTCGAGGGATCCAGCTCGCGCGCGCGGACGAACCACTCGGCGGCCGCCTCGAGGCGCCCGCGGCGCTGCTCGGCGAGGCCCGAGCTGGAGCATCGCCCCGATGTCGCCGGGCCGCTCGGCGAGCAGCGCCTCGAACTCGGCGACCGCCTCCTCGTACTGCCCGACGAACGCGTAGGCGCGCGCCAGCTCCCAGCGCGCCTCGCGGTCGTCCGGCGCGCTGGCGCAGCCGCTCCCGCAGCTCGGCGATGCGCCGGTCGTAGAACCCCGGTGTGCGGTAGACGATCTCGAGGTTGCGCTGCGCGACCGCCATCTTGCGGGTCGAGCTCGAGCGCGCGCGTGAAGCTCGGCGATCGCCTCCTGGTGAGAGCCCTTGCGGATAGTAGAGCACGCCGAGATTGTTGTGGGCGCCCGGCGTCGGACGGATCGATCCGGCGGGCGAACGACCGCAGGACGGCGAGGTCGCGCTCCGAGGGCGCCGGCGCCGTCACGGCGTCAGGTCGAGCCGGACCGCCTCGAAGATGGCCCGG
Source organism: uncultured Gemmatimonadales bacterium (assembly GCA_963844035.1). Taxonomy (GTDB): domain Bacteria; phylum Gemmatimonadota; class Gemmatimonadetes; order Gemmatimonadales; family GWC2-71-9; genus AG25. The sequence goes on along the minus strand of CAWJMT010000003.1, from coordinate 40,668 downwards.
AGCGACGCCAGGTCGGGCATCAGCAGGAAGTGACCCCGGCAGCCCCTCTTCTGCCTCGAACTGGAACTGCGGTCTCGACGCAGAACACGTAGTCGCGCTCGTGCCCGAAATTGAGATACGTCGAGGTGAGCACCGCCGCCGACAGGTCGATCACCAGGCTCGGCACCGACGGCAGCAGCATCATCCCCATGAACGTACGACAGCGCGTTCATGTAGGCGCCGCAGAGGATGTTGCCGGCCTCCTTGAGGCTCGACTGCTCCAGCGTCCCGAACTCGACGTCGTCGTGCCCGGTCGGCCGCCGCAGCAGCAGGTCGCACAGCCGCCGCGCCGGCAGCCTCCGGGAAGCAGCAGCAGCGTGCGGCCGGTGAGGTCGCCGAGCATGTGCAGCAGCATGGCGGCCACCACGTCCGTGGGCTCCCCGAGCAGGCTCGGCCACGTCCTCGAGCCGCGCGACGGTGATCTGCGGGACGCTGATCATGATGCGCCGGTTGGTCATCTGCGACAGCGCCGTCGCGGCATGCCCCGCGCCGATGTTCTCCACCTCGCGCAGCGCGTCGAGCTGCAGTGCCTTCAGATCCCGGATGTCGTCCATCGCCCCCTCCCCTAGACAGGCCGCCGGCGTCGAGAATCAACGCCGGGATCGCCGTCGCCGAGGATCGTCGCCCCGCTGAACACCGGCAGCGTCCCGCGCGGCGCATCGAAGCTCTTCACCACGATCTCCTGCTGCCCGAGCATGCCGTCCACCACCACGCCCGGCGCGGCGCTCGCCGATCTCCAGCACGATCACCGGCTGGCGCGGCCGGCGGTGCGGCGCCGCCGCACGCCGAGCAGCTCGCGCAGCCGCACCAGCGGCACCACCCGGTCGCGCAGCAGCATCGCCTCCCGGCCCTGCGATCGTCGTCGTCGGCTCGTCGCCGAACTCCACCGTCTCCGCCACGTGCGTCAGCGGCAGCGCGTAGCGCTCGTCGCCCACGCGCGCCAGCAGCGCCCGCACGATCGCCAGCGTCACCGGCAGCCGCAGCGTGAAGCGTGGTGCCCTTGCCCGCCTCGGACCGGACCTCGAGCGAGCCGCCGAGCGCCCGCAGCCGCGTCGTTGACCACGTCGATGCCCACGCCCCGTCCCGACACGTCGGTCACCGCTTCGGCCGTGGTGAAGCCCGGGCGCGCCAGGATCCGCAGCAGCTGATCGTCGCGTCAGGATGTCGGCGTGCGGCTCCACGAGGCCCATCCCGCCTGCGCCCGCTCGAGTACCTTGCGCGCGGTCGATCCCGCGCCCGTCGTCGCGAGACCGTGATCGCGACGCTCGAGCGCTCGCGCACCGCCGCGAGCACGATCTCGCCCACCGGCGGCTTGCCGGCCTGCGGCCGCTCCTCCGGCGGCTCGATGCCGTGGTCCACCGCGTTGCGCAGCAGGTGCACCAGCGGATCGGCGATCTCGTCGAGGATCGCGCGGTCCAGCTCGATCTCCTTCCCCTCGACCCGGAACGCGACCTGCTTGCCCATCTGCCGCGCGAGGTCGCGCACCATCCGCGGGAAGCGGTCGAACACCTGCCACACCGGCATCATCCGCGCCGCCATGATCTCGCTCTGCAGCTCGATCGCGAGACGCGCGATCTGGATCGCGCACGTCGTCGAGGTCCGGCTCGCGCGAACCGCGCGCGAGCTCGTTCAGGCGGCCGCGCGCGATGACCAGCTCGCCGATCAGGTTCATCAGCTCGTCGAGCCGGCGCAGGTCCACGCGGATGTGCCGCGTGCGCGTGCGCTTCGCGGCGCCCTCGGCGCCGGCGCTCCTCCGATCCTCCGCCGCGACCTCCACCCGCTCCACGTCGCCCGCGCCCTGGCAGCGCCGCCACGATCGCCTCCGCCGGCGCCGTCGAGTCGAGCCGGAAGGCCAGCCGTCCGTCGAAGCCCTCGGACTCGAACGCCGCCGGGCGCCGGCGTGACCGCGTGCACGGCGCCGAGCGTCTGCCGCCTTGCGCAGCACCAGCAGCGCGCGCGCGCCCTTGAGCGCCGCCTCGGGACGCAGCGTCACCTGCACCAGCGCGGCCCTTCCCCGGCCGCGGCGCCCGGGGCGACGGGCGCCGGCGCGGGGACGGCGCCGCGGCGCGGCGCGCCGCGGCGCGGCGCGCGGAGCGACGCGTCCGCTCGCCGCCTCCAGCTCCGCGAGCGAGCCGCGGCGACGTCCAGCTCGCCCTCGCGGCCCACCACGCGAGGTCGACCGCTTTCGAGCGCGTCGGCGGCGCGGAACAGCAGCTCGAACAGTCGCCGGTCACGGCGGTCCGCTCCCCGCGCCGCACCACGTCGAGCAGGTTCTCCACCCGGTGCGCCAGGTCGGCGACCGCGCGCGTACCCCATCGTCGCCGCCATCCCCTTCACGGTGTGGACCGCGCGGAAGATGCCGCTCACCGGCTCCCGTGGCCGCCGGGTCGCGCTCCCACTCGAGCAGCAGCTGGTTGAACGCGGTGAGATGCTCGCGGCTCTCGGTGAGGAAGAGGTCCGCGTACTGCCGGACATCCATGCCTACCCGAGGACGCGCTGCACCGCTTCGAGCACGCGCGACGGCTGGAACGGCTTGACCACGAAGTCCTTCGCGCCGGCCTGGATCGCCTCGACCACCAGCGCCTGCTGGCCCATGGCGCTGCACATCAGGATCTTGGCGTCGGGATCGTCCTTCACGATCTCGCGCACCGCCTCGATGCCGCCCATGTCGGGCATCACGATGTCCATCGTGACGAGGTCGGGCCGCAGCGCCTTGTAGCGCTCGATCGCCTGGACGCCGGTCTCGGCCTCGCCCGACGACCTCGTAGCCGGCCTGCGGTGAGGATGTCGCTGATCATCGTCCGCATGAAGATCGCGTCGTCGCAGACGAGCACTCGATGGCCCACACCGTCCTCCCTACGGCAGCAAAAAGGGGGTCAGCAGGGCGTCAGTATCGAGGACCACGAAGAGCTGCCCGCTCCGGCGGCCCACAGCCTGCACCAGCGCCGGGTCGATGCCGGGCAGCGCCTGTCGGCGTTCCAGCGTCTCGCCGCCTACCGAAAGGAGGTCGATCACTTCGTCCACCGTGAAGCCGGCGATCTTACGCCGCCCGCGAACTCCAGCACCATGGTGGTTCCAGCCGGTGCCTCTCCGGCCGGCGTGTCTGCGGCCGGCGCCGGCTGGCCAAGCGCCCGCCATCCCTCCACCACCGTCACCAGCTCCCGCGGACGTTCACCACCCCGGCGACCACGGCCGGGGCACCCGGAATTCGAGTGGTTTCGAGGCGCGGCAGGATCTCCCGCACCGTTTCCGCCGCGACCGCGCAGGCAAGCGGGCCGACCGGAACAGAGCAGCCGGACCACGTCCGCCGTCACTCATCCGAAGCGAAGAAGCCAAGATACTGCAAGGGGTTGCGTTGAGCAAGCAAATTGGGATCTGTCGGCCGCTTCGGCCAGCGCCGGCAGCAGGTCCTCGGGCCATTCCGACCGCAGCGCGAGGCGCGCGCCGGTCACCGGATGCTCGAAGGTGAGCGCCGCGGCATGCAGCAGCCTGCCGCGGCGCGAGCTCCTCGATGCGCTCGGCCGCCCGGCGCATCGACGGCGTCACCCGGCGGCTGCCGCCCAGCGCGTACTCCGGGTCGCCCACCACCGGGTGGCCGACTGGACTGAGGTGCACGCGGATCTGGTGCGTGCGGCCGGTCTCGAGCCGCAGGCGCAGCAGATCGACATGGGCGTACCGGGCCACGACCTCCGCGTACGGTGACCGCATGGCGCCCGCCTGCCTTCACCGCCATCCGCTTGCGGTCGGCGGGACTGCGCGTGATCGGCGCGTCGATCGTCACCCGGTCGTTCGCCGAATGTCCCCACGCGAGGGCCGCGTAGCGCCGCTCCACCCGCCGCTGCTCGATCGCGCGGGCCAGGCGCCGGTGCGCCTTCATCGGTCTTGGCGACCACCAGCAGCCCGGAGGTGTCCTTGTCGAGCCGGTGCACGATCCCGGGGCGTCCGGCCTCCGCCGCCCGGAGACAGCGCAGTGCCGCGCGTGCGTCAGCGCGTTCACGAGCGTGTCGTCCCAGTGCCCCGGCGCCGGATGCACGACGAGTCCGGCCGGCTTGTCGACCACCGCCAGGTCGTCGTCCTCGTACACGAACGTGAGATCGCGATGCGCCGGGGCGTACGTGCGGGGTGCTGCCGTCGGGAGGGAACGACACCGAACGACGGTGGCGCGCGGCAGCTGCACGGACGCGCGCAGCGGGCGCCCATCGGCGGAAACGCGCCTGTCGGCGATGAGGCGGGCGGCGACGGTGCGGGAGAGCGGACAGCTGGTCGGCGAGGAAGCGGTCGAGGCGTTCGGTCTGCGGCGACGGCGACGGAGAAGCGTGACCGCCGTCGTCGTTCACGGCGTCGGCCGCCCGAGCCTCCGTCGCGCGGTCCTGGGCTCGACCTTCGAGCCAGAGCGACAGCGCGAGGGCGATCGCGCCGCACCGTGACGGCCGTGTCGGCGACGTTGAACGTGGGCCAGCGCACGGACGCCGACGCCGACGTCCAGGAAGTCCACGACGCCGCGGGCTGCGCAGCCGGTCGATCAGGTTGCCGACGGCGCCGGCACAGACCAGCGGCGAGCGCGTACAAGCGCAGCGCGATCGCCCCGCGGTGCCGCCCGCACCATCGATGCCGAGCACCACGAGCGCGACGATCGCCAGGGCGAAGAAGATCCAGCGCGAGTATCGCCCCGAGGCACAGCCCGAACGCCGCGCCTGGGTTGTACACGAGGCGCAGCTGCACGAAATCGCCGATCACCGAGACCGGCAGGCGGCGGGACAGCACGCGACTCGGCGACGCAGCTTGGTGACGATGTCCGCGACGACGATCGCGCCGCCGTCCCCCAGAACAGCCGGCGACTCAGCGGCGCTTGCCATCTCTCCTCTTTCGCCTTGCAGTTGATGCACAGCCGCGCGTGGGGCAGCGCGTCGAGCCGCTCGAAGCTGATGTCCTCGCCGCAGTGCTCGCACTTGCCGAACTTCGCCGGGATTGCGGTACAGCCGGCGCAGCGCCTGGTTCACGTGCCAGAGGTACCGCCCCTCCTTCGACGCCAACAGGAACGCCTTCTCGCGCTCCATGGCGTCGGTCCCCTGGTCGGCCATGTGGAAGGAGTAGCACGACAGGTCGCCGTCGGAGGCCTGCAGCGTCGCGTTGAAGCGCTCGTCGTAATGGCCCGAGCTCCTTCATGACCCGGGCGCGCTCCTCCAGCAGCCGCTTCTCGAAGTGCGCCAGCTGCTTCTTGTTCATGCCCTTCCCCTTGGCCTTGCTCTTGCCCTTGCTCTTGGGTCTGGGCTTGGAGGATTTCGTCGGCATTATCGGGTTCCGCCCTTTCGTCCGTCGTGGCGTCGCACCGCGAGGTCACGGAGCGACCTTCGATGTCCAGTTCCCGCGTCAGGTCGGCTTCCTCCAGCACGCCGCCGAGCACCGTCTTGCGCGCCAGCGTCTCGCCTTCGACGAAACTTTGGAACGCCGCGATCGCGGCGACGACCTCGTCCGAACCGGCGACGCTCAGCTCAATGCGCGTCGCGAAGTCGTAGCCCGCATCCTTGCGCAGTCGCTGGACGCGGTTCACCACCTCGCGCGCCAGCCCTTCCTGTCTCAGATCCACCGTCAACCGGGGATCGACGGCCGCCACGTACGGCCCGTCGGCCTGCACCGCCCAGTCGCTCACCACCTCGCGCGTCACGGTCACGTCCTCGGGTCGAAACTCGAACTCGCCAACCTGCGCGAGCGCGCCGCCTTCCAGCGCCTGGCAGCTGCTCCGGGGTCAGCTGCGCGACGGCCGCGGCTGCGCGGGGCGTCTCCTTGCCGTACCGCTTCCCGAGAGTGCGAAACTACGCCTTGCCCTTGAGGCGCACCAGCTCGTGGTCCGACCCCGCCACCTCGATCCCCTTGACATTGACTTCGGCGGCGAGGATATCTAACAGGTCTGCAAAGGCCCTGCCCTTCACCGCGGCCGGGACGGCCACCTGGAGCGTGGCGACGCGGCTGCCGCACGCTCAGACCCCCGGGTCTCGCGCGCCGCCCGCGCCAGCGACGCGAGCTTGCGCACCGCGTCCATCGCGGCCACCAGCTCCGGCTCCCGGCGTCCTTGGTCGGCCGGGAACGGCGCCAGGTGCACCGAGGTTCCCGTCAGCGCCCGGTGCAGCCAGTCCGCGAGGAACGGCGCCGCCGGCGCGAGCAGCCGCGCCGACGGTCACGAGCGCCTCGTGCAGCGTCGCGAGCGCCGCCTCGTCGGCCGCGCGGTCGGGCGCCCAGAACCGGGCGCGATTGGCCCGCACGTACCAGTTGGACAGGTCGTCCTCCACGAAGTCGAGAATCGCCCGCACGCCGGCCGTGACGTCGTACCCGTTCCAGGCCTCCCGCACCGTCGTGGTCACCTCGTCGAGGCGCGCCAGCAGCCAGCGGTCGGCCAGGGGGCGCTCGGCGAGCGGCGGGACCGCGCGCCGCCCGGCTGCCACTCCTCGGCGTAGCGGGCGAAGAAGTCGTACGTGTTCCGCAGCGTGTTGAGAAACCCGCCCACGACCCTGGGGATCTGCAGCGCGTCGAACCGCTTGGGCAGCCACACCTGGCTCTGGCCCAGGAGATACAGCCGCACCGCGTCGGCCCCGTACTCCTCGATCACCGTCCATGGATTGACCACGTTGCCGCGGCTCTTGGACATCTTCTGGCCCTGCGCGTCGAGCACCAGCTCGTTCACGACCACGTGGCGGTACGCCGGCTCGTCGAACACCGCGACGCCGATCGCCAGCAGCGAGTAGAACCACCCGCGCGTCTGGTCCACGCCCTCGCAGATGAAGTCGGCCGGGAAGTGCGCCTGGAACTCCGCCTGGTGCTCGAACGGGTAGTGCCACTGGGCGAACGGCATCGCGCCCGAGTCGAACCAGGCGTCGATCACCTCGGGGACCCGACGCATCGTGCCGCCGCACTGCCGGCACGCCCACGTGTAGCCGTCGATGTACGGCTTGTGCGGATCGAAATCCGCCGGCAGCGGCTGCCCCCACCGCTCGGCGAGCTCGGCGTAGGAGCCGATCACCTCGCGATGCTCGATTTCCCGGTCGCACACCCACACCGGGAGCGGCGTGCCCCAGAAGCGGTCGCGCGACAGCGCCCAGTCCACGTTGTTCTCGAGCCACTCGCCGAACCGGCCCGCTCCCGATCTCCGGCGGGTGCCATCCGACCTGCCGGTTGACCTCGAGCAGCCGCGCCTTGATCGCCGTGGTGCGGACGAACCACGAGGCGCGCGCGTAGTAGATCAGCGGCGTGTCGCAGCGCCAGCAGAACGGATAGGTGTGCGTGTGCGGGCGCGTCTCGCAGCCAGCGGCCGTCGCTCCTTGAGGCGCTCGATGATCGCCGGTTCGTCTCCTTGTCGGTGACCACTGCCCTCGATCTCGCGCCCACGTGGTGTCCGTGGAACGTGCCGTCGACGCCCACCGGGTTCACGAAGGCGAGCCCGTACGTGCTGCCGCGAGCGTAGTCGTCGGCGCCGAACGCGGCGCCATGTGCACGAGCCCCGTGCCGTCCTCCGCCGTCACGAACGCGGCCCCGACTACCACGCCGCGCTCGCCCTCCCGGGCTGCGGGACCACGTCGAGCGGCCGGCGGTAGCGCTGGCCGACGAGATCCCGGCCCGGGTACGCGCGCACCCGCGTGCCCTCGGCGAGCGAGTGTCCGCCCGACGCGCACGTGCCCGGCGCGCGCGGCGGCGATGACGTAGCGCGGTGCCGTCCACCTCGTACTCGCCGTACTCGAGGTCGGGGTGCACCGCCACGGCGAAGTTCGACACCAGCGTCCACGGCGTGGTGGTCCAGATCAAGCTGGCGGCGGGCGTCGCTCCACCAGCGGGAAGAGTCACGTAGACCGAGGGGTCCTGCGCGGTGTCGTAGCCCAGCGCCAGCTCGTGGAGCTCGAGAGCGCGGTGCCGCAGCGCGGGCAGTACGGCAGCACCTTGTGGCCCCGGTACAGCAGCCCCTTGTCGTGCAGGCGCTGCAGCAGCCACCACACCGTCTCGACGTAGTCGTTCGTGTAGGTGACGTACGGATGCTCGTAGTCGAGCCAGTAGCCGATGCGGTCCGAGAGCGCCTCCCACTCCGCCTTGTACGTCCACACGCTCTCGCGGCACAGGCGGTTGAACGCCTCGACGCCGTACGCCTCGATCTGTCTTCTTGCCGCTGATGCCGAGCTGCTTCTCGACCTCGATCTCGACCGGCAGCCCGTGCGTGTCCCAGCCCGCGATGCGCGTCACCGCCTGGCCGTGCATCACCTGGAAGCGGCAGACGAGGTCCTTGATCGTGCGCGCGAAGACGTGGTGGATGCCGGGCCGGCCGTTGGCGGTGGGCGGGCCCTCGTAGAAGACGAACGGCGCGTCCGTGCGCGCGGCTTCCGTGCTGCTCTCGAACAGGTCCTCGGCCTTCCAGGGGGCGAGCAGCTGCTTCTCCAGCGCGTCGGCGCGACAGCTTGGCGTCGAGCGGCGGGAACGGCCATCAGCTTCAGCCGTTCGAGCACGCCGCGAATCAGCGCCGTGAGCTTCGGCTCGGCGGCCTGGGCCACGGCGATGATCCGCTCCACCGTCGCCGGCTCGAGCGCGTCGGGCAGACAGTGGTCGGTGATGATCGACACGCCGAGCACCCGCATCCCGGCGTGCACCGCCGCGATGACCTCGGGCACGGTGCTCATGCCCACCACGTCCGCGCCCAGCGCGCGCAGCATCCGATACTCGGCACGGGTCTCGAGGTTGGGGCCGGGCACCGCGACGTACACGCCCTCGCGCAGCGGGATGCCCTGCTCCAGCGCGACCGCGCGCGCGAGCGCCCGGAGCTGGGCGTCGTAGGGCTCCGACATGTCGGGGAAACGCGGGCCCAGGCGGTCGTCGTTCGGACCGACCAGCGGATTGTCGCCCAGCAGATTGATGTGGTCGGCGATCAGCATCAGGTCGCCCGGGCTCCACAACGGATGCATCCCGCCGCAGGCGTTCGAGACGACCAGGAGCCGCGCGCCCAGCCCGTGCAGCACGCGGACCGGGAAAGCGATCTGCTGGAGGGAGTAGCCTTCGTAGCGGTGGAACCGCCCCTGCATCGCCACGACCGGCGGCCCGCCAGGGTCCCGAGCAGCAGCCGGCCGGCGTGGGTCTCCACGGTCGCGGGAGGAAACCCGGGAATGTCCGCATAGGGGATGCGGGTCGCGACCTGCATCTCGTCCGCGAGGCCGCCCAACCCGGTACCGAGAATGACCGCGACGTCGGGCGCGAGCGCCATCCGCGCCTGCACGGCGCGGACCGCCTCCGCGATCATCCCTCGCGCTGCCCGCCCAGAACCTTGAGCTCGGCGAGCTGCCGCTCGAGCAGGCCACGGAAATCGCCAGGTAGGCTTGAAACTGCCGCTCGGCCTCGGCCAGCTGGCGCCGTACGCCGGCTTCCGCCGCGCGCGCCTCGTCCACGATCCGCCGCGCCTCGCCCTGCGCCTCGCGCACGATCAGCTGCGCCTCCCGCGTCGCCGCCGCCCGCGTCTCATCGCGCAGCTGCTGCGCCGCGACCAGCGCGTCGTTCATGGCGCGCTCGCGCTCGCGAAACACCGCCAGCTGCTCCGACAACGCCACCAGGCGCTCCTCGAGCACCGCCCGGTCGCGCAGGATGCGCTCCAGCTCGTCCGCCACGCGCGTGCGGAACTCTTCGACGCCCACCGGCTCGAAGCCGCGCAGCGTCTTGCGGAACTCCTGCTTGCGGATGTCGAGCGGTGTCAGGTGGAACGCTTCATCGCTTACGCCGTCCTCGACCCGAACAGTGCGGTACCGAGGCGGAGCATCGTCGCTCCCTCCTCGACCGCCAGGCCGTAATCGCCGGACATCCCCATCGAAAGTACCGGCAGCCATAGTCCCTCCCCCTGCAGAGCGTCGCGCAGCAGGCGCAACGCGCGAAACGTGCGGCGCTGGACCTCGTCGTCCTCGGTGAGCGGCGCCACCGTCATGAGGCCCTCGAGTGCGAGGTGCGGCTGGCCGGCGATTGCCCGTGCGAGCCCCGGTGCCTCCGCCGGGTCGCAGCCGCTCTTCTGCGCTTCCCCCGCCACATTCACCTGCACGAGCACGCGCACCTTCACGTCCTGCTCGGCGGCGCGGCGCTCCAACTCCGCGGCCAGCGGCTCGGAATCGACCGAATGCACCAGCACGAACCGGCCCGGGATGTACCGCGCCTTGTTGCGCTGCAGGTGGCCGATCATGTGCCACCGTGCGCCGCGGCCTGCGGACGCGTCGATCTTCTCGATCGCCTCCTGGACCCGGTTCTCGCCCAGGTCGGTCAGGCCGGCGGCCAGCGCGGCGGCGACAGCGTCGAGTCCGAACCCTTTGGTCACGGCCACGAGCGTTACCGGGTGCGTCCACCCCCCGGCGGCCTGCCGCCGCACGATCTCCGCTCGCACCTGCGCCAGCCGCTCGGGCAGCGCCCGAAAATCCATAAGCGGAAGAACTTACCCCGCCGCCCGCGGTGAAACAATGCTCGGCGAGCGGTCAGCCCGGCGCGGCGATAAGCCGCTCGCCGCCTTCGAGGTGCGAGATCACCCCGGACAGGAGATCGCGGACTTGCTGCGGAGTGAGCTGGCGGTGCAGGAGCCCATGACTCGCGACGGAGATCGTGGAGGTCTCCTCGGAGACGACGAGCACGGTCGCGTCCGTCTCCTCCGAGAGGCCCAGCGCCGCGCGGTGCCGCGTGCCGAGCGACTTGTCGGTCACCTTGAACTGCGTGAGCGGCAGGACGCAGCCCGCCCCGATGATGTGGTCGCCGCGGATCAGCACGGCGCCGTCGTGCAGCGGCGAGTACGGCGTGAAGATGGTGGTCAGGAGGTCGGCGGACACCTTCGCCTCCATGGGAACGCCCGACGAGATGAACTCCTCGAGTCCGATGTCCCCCTCGACCGCGATGATCGCGCCGGTTCCGGCGCGCGACAGCCGGTCCATCGCCTCGGCGATTTCTTCCGCCACCGACTGGCGATCGCCCTGCGGAGAAGCGGCGCATCAGGCGCGACTGGCCCAGCCGCGCGAGGGCGTTGCGCAGCTCCGGCTGGAACACGACCACCGCCGCGAACGCGCCGTACGTGAACACGACGCTCAGCAGGAAACTGATCATCTGGAACTTGGCGACCAGCGCGGCGAAGTAGGCGACCGAAAGGATCATCACGCCGACCACGATCTGCATCGCCCGCGTCCCCACGAGGAACAGGAGAAAGCGGTAGATCACGAACGCGACGAGCAGGATCTCGACGACGTCCGGCCAGAGCCGCGGGATGAGAAATCGGTAGGATTCGAAGCTCACGTTGGGTTCGTTGTCGCGCGGGCGATGCTCGAGCGCCTCCCGCGCGAGGGCGACGTCGTGGACCCGGAAGAGACGCGCGCCCCGCTCCCAGGCGAGGGCGCAACTCACGGCCGTCGCGCGGTCGCGGTCCTCCACCGGCCGGCCGGTGGCCTGTCCCGAGAAACCGCTTGCGCGACGGGCCGACCGCTACAGGATAGCCCAACCCCACGACCGCCGCCAGTTCGTCGAGCAGCCGGAAATTCTGCGCGGACGTCTTGGCGAACCCGAACCCCGGGTCGAGCACGATCCGCGCTCGTGCCGATGCCCGCCGCCTCCGCGCGCTCGGCCGCCGTGCGCAGCTCCGCGGCCACTTCAGCGGCCACGTGCCGGTACGTCGCCATCGCATCCATCGTGCCGGGCGTGCCGCGCATGTGCATCAAGATCATGCCCACGCCCGCCCGGGCCGCCACCTGCAGCATGGCGGCATCGAACGCGCCGGCCGACACGTCGTTGACCACCGCCGCACCGGCGGCGATCGCCGCGCGTGCCACCGCGCTCTTGCGCGTATCTACCGAGACCGGACCGAGACCGCGCCGCACCAGCTGCTCGCACCACCGGCACAACGCGCTCGCGCTCCACCGTCATCGGGCACCAATGCGCGCCCGGACGGGTTGACTCGCCGCCCACGTCGATCAGGTGGCAGCCATCGGCCTTCAAGCGTTCGGCCTGCGCCACCGCGGCGTCGAGGCCGGTGAAGCGCCCACCGTCGCGAAAACGAATCCGGTGTCACGTTGAGAATGCCGATGAGCACGGGTCGGTCGAGCGCGATCTCGCCGCCGGCAATCGCCCAGGCGCGCGGCGGCTCCGCATACGCCGACGAGGAAACGCGCCAGACCGGCGCTCAAGCCGCTCAGCCCCTCCGGCACGCGGTCGGGACGCGCGAGCGGCGCGAGCCGGCTCGCGGCTCCGCCCACCACGCCCACCCGTCCCCGGTCGAGACATCGGTACCGGCTGCGTGCGCTCCAGCGCACGAGCGCTTCGCGTTCGTCTTCGGAGATGTGCTCGAGCAGCAGGAGGAGAAACTGGACGCCCGGAAGCGGCGAGCCACGCGGGATGTGGCTCCCACCCGCGGGCCGCCAGCGCCGCGCGCACCGCCTCAGGGGTGTGGGCGGCGAGCGCGGTGACGGTCACGCCCCGGCGGGCTCGGGCGGAGGACTACCCAGGATCGAGCCCGGCGCGGTGGTCGGGGCCTGCGGCTTCTCCTTGACCGGCGGCCCGCCCGCGACCGGCGCCGGAGGCACGGTCGGCATCGGCGGCAGCGGCCGCCCGTCCGCAACCAGCAGGATCTCCTCGCGGTCGAGCGTCTCGCGCTCGAGCAGCGCGGCGGCCAGCCGGTCGAGCGCATCCCGATGCTCGAGCAGGATCGCCCGCGCGCGCTCGAAGGCGTTGTCCAGGATCCGCTTGACCTCCGCGTCCACCAGCTCGGCGGTGCGCTCGGAGATCTCGCGCCGCTGCGTCACTTCCCGGCCGAGGAAGATCTCGCTGCTCGCGATCGCCCACGGCGATCGGCCCCGACCACTTCGCTCATCCCGAACTGCGTGACCATGCGGCGCGCCATCTCGGTCGCCTGCTGGATGTCCTGCGACGCCCCGGTCGTCACCTTCTCCGGTCCGAACACCAGCTCCTCGGCCACCCGGCCGCCGTACGCCATCGCCAGCCGGCCGAGGATGTCACTCCTTCGTGTAGTTGTGGCGGTCCTCCTCGGGCAGCGAGAAGGTGATGCCCAGCGCCCGGCCGCGCGGCACGATCGTCACCTTGTGGAGCGGGTCGAGCCCCGGGACCTTGAGCGCTCACGAGCGCGTGGCCCGCCTCGTGGTAGGCGGTGAGCTTCCGCTCGTCGTCGGACAGCACCAGGCTCTTGCGCTCGACGCCCGAGCATCACCTTGTCCTTCGCGTCCTCGAAGTCGGCGTTGTCCACGGCCGGCTTGTTGCGCCGGGCGGCGAGCAGCGCCGCCTCGTTGACCACGTTCGCCAGGTCGGCGCCCGACAGCCCGGGCGTGCCCTTGGCGATGCGCTCCAGGTTCACGTTCGGCGCGAGCGGGATCTTGCGCGTGTGCACGCGCAGGATCTGCTCGCGGCCCTTCACGTCCGGCATGTCCACCACGATCTGGCGGTCGAACCGGCCCGGCCGCAGCAGCGCCGGATCGAGCACGTCGGGCCGGTTGGTGGCGGCGAGCAGGATGACGCCGTCGTTCGACTCGAAGCCGTCCATCTCCACCAGCAGCTGGTTCAGCGTCTGCTCGCGCTCGTCGTGGCCGCCGCCCAGGCCCGCGCCCGCGGTGCCGGCCCACGGCGTCGATCTCGTCGATGAAGATGATGCAGGGCGCGTGCGCCTTGCCCTGCTCGAACAGGTCGCGCACCCGCGACGCGCCCACGCCCACGAACATCTCGACGAAGTCCGAGCCCGACATCGAGAAGAACGGCCGCCCGGCCTCGCCCGCCACCGCCTTGGCGAGCAGCGTCTTGCCGGTGCCGGGCGGGCCCGACCAGCAGCGCGCCCTTGGGCAGCCGGCCGCCCAGCCGCTGTGAACTTCTGCGGGTCCTTGAGGAACTCGATGATCTCCTCGCAGCTCCTGCCTTGGCCTCGTCGCACCCCGCCACGTCGGCGAAGGTGATCTTGGGCGTGTCGCCCGACGAGCAGCTTGGCCTTGGACTTCCCGAACGCGAACGCGCGGTTGCCGCCCTGCTGCATCTGGCGGAGCATGAAGATGATCAGGCCGAGGATGAACAGGTACGGCAGGAAGCTGAACAGGAAGACGCCGAACGACTGCTTTTCCTCTCGCGCGCGGACGTCCACGCCCTTTTGCCGCAGGGTGGTGACCCAGCGCGTCGCTCGACTCGAACGGCAGCAGCGTGGTGAAATGCTCGGCCGTGCGGTGCGCGATCGTGACCGGCGTCTTGAAGTCGCCGCGCAGCTGCTGCCGCTCGGTGATCTCCACCGTCACGACGTTGCCCGCTCTCGAGCTGCTCGGTGAACTGGGAATACGACATGTCCACCGCGTCCTGGCGGCGGCTCGAGGCGAACTGCACCAGGGCGATGGAACCGGCGATGAGCAGGGCCCAGAACGACAGGGTCCGCAGCGTGCGACCCCAGTTGAAGTCCCGCGGGGGCTGGATGCGATTGGCCATTACGTCAGACTCGCAATATAAGGAAGGTGCCGGAAGTTCTCGGCGTGGTCGAGACCGTACCCCACCAGAAAGCTCCGGGGGGCGTCGAACCCGACGAACGCCGGTTCCAGCTCCATCCGTTCGGCCATGCGCTTGTCGCAGCAGTGCACACACGTTGAGACTCCTCGGACGCCGCTCCCGCAGCAGCGTCACCAACCGGTTGAGCGTGCTCCCCGTCTCGACGATATCCTCGACCAGCAGGATGTGTTTACCCGCCAACTCGGTTTCCGGATCGTACAGCAGGTGCACGGTTCCCCTGGAAGTCGTCTCGGCGCCGTAGCTCGCGGCGACCAGAAAATCGACCTGCAGCGGCCGCTCGATCCGCCGCACCAGGTCGCTCAGGAAAATGAAGCTGCCCTTGAGAAGGCCCACCACCAACAGGTCGCCATCCGGGTACTGCGCCGTGATCTCGCGCCCCAACGCGCGCACCCGCGCGGCGATCGCCTGCTCATCGAACACGATCCCCGCGAGGCTACGCCCGCCGGTTTGTTTCAGGCTGTCGGCACTCGGTAACATCGAGCCGAACCGCCGGGGTTCCCGGCGACGGGAGGTCGGCCGCGCTCCGGCAGATCCCGGGAATCCAGAGAATCGTTTCGCCGCGTGCGACCACGGGGTACCGGCCCCGCTCGCCGCGCGGCACCTGTGCTTCCATCAGCAGGCGGCGCACCGGCCGGTGCCCCACGCCGCCCAGCGGCACCAGGCGGTCACCCGCGTGATACGAACGAAGCTCCCAGCCGGCGGCGCCGATCCAGGTGGTCCAGCCCGCGCGTTCGAGCGTATGCGGCGCCGGCGCGACTTCCCATCTCACCACGAACTCGCCGAACACGGCCTGCCCGTGATCACCGGTCCCGATCACCGCTTCCGGTGCGGGGGCCACCTCGCGGAATACCCGCAGCAGCTCGAACGCCGTCTCCGCCGTCCACCCGCCCGGCAGCTGCATCCGGCGGCCCGACGGCTTGGCGGCGAAGGCCACCATCCGCCGCGCGCGACGCGGGCCAAGCACCAACCCCGCCTGCCGGGCGGCCGCTCCGAGCAACGCAGCGGCCAACGCCGGATCATAGCGGGCGAGCGCTCCCCGAGCAACGTCAAAACCACCGGCTCGGACCTGAAGTAACAGCTCGGGAACGAGTTCCAGCGCGCGATCCCACGCGCGCCGGTCCCATGCGGCGTGACGACCCAGCCGCAGTACGTCCGCCGCGACGCCGGCGCCGAAGCGCGCGCTCAGCAGCGGCAGCAGCTCGGTGCGCACCCAGGAGCGCGCGTGCCGCGGGTCGCGATTCGCGGGGTCGTCGTGCGCGGGGAGTCCCCGCGCGGCTGCGTACGCGGCGAGGTCCGACTTGGCAAAGGGAAGCAGCGGGCGCACCAGCCCGCCGCGACCCCGCGCGGGAATCCCGGCGAGACCCGCCAGGCCGCTGCCGCGCAGCGCGCGCAGCAGCACCGTTTCCACCTGGTCGTCCTGGTGATGGGCGGTCACGAGATAGCGGGCGCTGCGGCGCTGCTGCACGTCCCGCAACCAGCGATACCGGGCCCGCCGCGCCACGGTCTCCGAAGCATCGGGGCCGAGTGCAAGCTCACCCAGCTCAAATGGCAACTCATACCCCTGGGCAAGATCACTGACCACCTGCGCCACTGCCCGACTGCCCGCCTGTATCCCGTGGTCCGCGTGCGCAACCGTGAGGCTCAGCCCCCACTCTGCCGCGACCTCTCGCATCAGGTCGAGCAGCACCACCGAATCCCCGCCGCCGGACACGGCAACGATCGCTCCCCCGGGCTGGGGGAACAGGCGTGCGCGCGCCACATGCTCACGGAAGCGATCCAACAGGAGAGGCATACCATATAATTAACACATGCGCCCAGACGACACCTATCAGCTACTCCGTAACCTCACGTCGCCCGTGGTGGCGATCACGAGCGAGCACGCCGGGAAGCGGAACGGCATGATCTCCGACAGCGCCATCCGCGCTTCGATCGTCCCCACCATTCCACGGGTCTCGGTGTACGTCCACAAGTTCAACTTCAGCCACGACATGATCTATGAGACGGGTCGGCTGGTGATGCACCTGCTCCGCCAGGATCAGTTCGAGCTGATTCACCGACTGGGGTTCGTGAGCGGGCGCACCAAGGACAAGCTCGCCGACGTACCTCATCGCATGGGGCGGCTCGGCGCGCCGGTGCTGGACCAGTGCTTTGCGCACTTCGAGTGCCGCGTCGTCAACGCGATGGATACCGGCAGCTCGACCTGCTTCCTGGGCGACGTGGTCGAGGTGGGTCACGGCGCGGCAGCCGCGCCGTCGGGAGAGATCATGACCGCCGGGTACTTCCGCGCCAACATGCCGGTGGCGTGGCGGAAGGACTACGAGGGCCACCTTCAGGCCGCACAAGCGTTCGCCGAAGAGCGGTCTCGCGACATCCGGGGCGTCGTGTGGAAGGGCCTGAAGACCTAAACGCGCCGTGGAGCGAGCGCCGGGAGGAGCGAGACCGCCAGCCCGACGAGTAGCAGCGCCCCTACCATGATCACCGACAACGACTCGAGCCGCCCCGACCACGTCCATCCCACGAATCCCTGCGCGCTGAATGTCACGCAGGCGAACGCGACCCACCACACGCCTAGGCGCCAGCGCCGCGCGCCCGTGCCGCCGGGCATCTCCCGCAGCGCGGTCCATACCAGTACCGCGGGCGCAAGCAGCGTCACGAAGTGCGCCGTCCACGCGAGCGGTGATACCAGCGTCATCGCCGCCAGACAGATGGCGTACTCTCCGGCACAGCGCCGGTCGCTCAGGTCGCGCGGATTGCGCCGAAACGCCCACGCGAGGCCGGCCAGCGCCAGCGCGGCGAGAGACCAGAACACCCGCGCCACCGCGGCCGTGGACCACGGTGCGATCGACACCTGTAGAGGATTGGTGCTGCCGCCTTCGACCGTCAGGTAGCGCTTCAACGCCGACTGAAGAGCCTGGTTCGGGTGGTGCGCAATGGGTTTCTGCAGCTCCCCGCCCACCACGGCGTGCCAACTCTTCCATTGTGTCGCGACCTCATCGGCCCCGAAGATCGCAACCGGGACGACCAGGTTGAGGACCACCAGGAACCCAATGGTCCACCCGATCTCGCGCCAGCAGCGCTTGTACACCAGGTACCCGAGCAACAGGACCGGCACGGCCTTGATGCTCGCCGCGAGCGCGAGCGAGAACGCGCCGGCGACCGGTCGCCCCTCGCGAAACAGCACGAACGCGAGCAACACAAGGAACAGGAGCTGGGCGTTGATCTGTCCGTGCTGCAGGTTGTCGAGGAACAGTCGCGCGGTGAAGAGCATCGGCACGATCACGGGCGCGGACACGAACGCGAGCCGGTCGGGCGAGCGCGGCCAGAAGGTGAGCGCGCGGCCGTCGGGCACGAAGCACCGCACGAGCAGCTTGAGGCTCCCCCATGCGGCCAGGACGCTGGCCAGCTGCCAGACGCCGAGGGTGGCGACGCTTGAGATCCGCGACCCCAGGCCGAGTAGTGCCGCGACGAGGAGAAAGAACGGCGGCCAGGAGTTGTACGCGTTGTCGTAGGGGTCGCCGCCCGCCAGGACGACCTCGCCGAGAATCGGGTAGTTCGTGTAGTCGAGCCGATCGGCCCGCGACAGCGACCGCGTCACCTCCGCGAGCGCCACCAGGAGGACCAGCGCGTAAATCGTGGCGATCGCGACGCGGGCGGCCGTTTGCGAGCTGAGCCGTGGCCACGGGTCCCGCGGAATCACCAGCGGCATGCCGATTCCTCTCCATCCTCCTGGACCGGGCGGAAGGCGAGAAACCGCCGCTCCCAGAACGACATCGGCCGCATGACTCCCGTGTCCGCGAACGCGTCCGCAACGCTGTGCCGTTCGCCGTCGCGCTCGTACACAATTGATGCGCCGCGGCCGCCGCTTGCGCGCCACGCCTGGAGGGTCCGGCGCACCTCGAAGAACGGCACGCGAACGCCCGGGACGTCGGCGACCCAGCGCGAGTCGGGGATGCCGGTCAGTCGCACCCACCACGGCCATCGGTCGGGAAGCACTTGATCAACGGACGACGACCGCGCACCAGGTCGTTCTGGTAGCCGGCGATGAAGAACCGGCCCGCAGGCACCAGGAAGTGATTCGTCCGGCCTCCTTCGGTCCGCAGGTTGCTGAACATCGAGTAGTTCGCCACCGTCTTGAGCCCAAGATACGAGGTGGCGCCGTTGAGCAGCGCGATCGCCGGGATCAGCCACGCCAGTGGGGCGCCGGTCCAGCGGCGGTCGCCGGGCGTCGCTGCGCGACTGAAAAGATCGGGAACAGGATCGGCAGGATCATGAGCGTCCAGAAGAGGCAGATCAGCGTGTCGGCCTCGAAGCTCCATCGCAGCCCCTCGATGATCGCCGGATCGCCTCGGATCCCATAGAAGTAGAAGCTGGTCGCGGCCAGCGCCGTGAAACACGCAAGGAAGCACCTCCCCGCCCACCGCGGAATACGCGCCGCGCTCTTCTCGATCTCCTCCCACGGAAGGAAGAACAGGTACAGCGCGAACACCACGGTGGCGAAATCGAAGAAGCGGGCCCACGCCACACCGGTGTGGAAGAGCAAGCCGGTCAGGGCGCCGACGTGGGCGAACCGCGGCCACAGAAGCAAGATCGGAATCGCGGCTTCGGCGAGGGGCGTGAGATACATGTTGAAACTGAGCGTCGACAGGTCCTGAGGCCAGTCATGCAGGCCGTGCATGCGAAACAGCTTGGCCAGCTGGGTGACGGCGCAGCTCACCTCGGGATCGAAAAACGAGCTGTTGAGCTTGTGGAAGACCGCGAAGCAGTAGACGACGACGACGGTGGCCTGGACCGGGCCGCGCAGCGCCTCCCAGCAGCCGCCGGCCCTGCGACGCGGCGGGGCCGCCGCGCAGCGCGTGGACGCAGCCGATCAGCAGGCCGAGGTCCACCAGCAGGGAGAGGACCGAGTGATTGGCGGCGGCGGGAAGCTTCAGGAAGAGGAGGAAGGCATGGACCAGGGCGAAGGTTCCGATCGCCCAGATGCGCTCCGGGTTCAGGAGGAGCAGCACCGCAAACGGATAGAGCGGCAACCCGTCCAGCGGTGAGTCCTCGAGATCGTGCAGCGCGGCCCCAACGGCCCAGAGCACCGAGAACAGCCCCAGGGGGGTTTCGACTCGTAGCAGCCTCATGCTGAGGCTCGCGCTAAAGCGTCACGCACTTGCTTACGCTGCACCGCAGTTCTACTCCGACGTGGCGGCTCTTCCCACATCGGCCACGATCTGGCGCAACGCGTCGGCGAGGGCAAGCGCCAATGATTGGGCGTAGGACTTGGCTGTCGCACCCCAATTCGTCCCTGCGGAGGCATTGCCTGTGTAGGAATGCCGGATGAGTTCGCGCCCGCCCTTCCTCAGACGAATGAGAAGCTCTACCGTCCCTCCATATGACAGGTACGCGTCCGTACGAACCGTTAGGATGTCGCCCTCGACGGCTAGCGATGAGTCAGCGACGGTGGTCGAGGTAGCGGCGTTATAGCCAGCATTTTTCAGTTCCAGCGCCACTGCATCCCGGACCCACTCGGGGACACTGTTCACCGTCCGAATTGGCGCGAGCTTCATTCCAAAACCGTTGCGCACGTCGCCGACCTTCGTTTTATCAGCTCGTTGATCCACGAAAGGGAGGACGGCGATCGTGATGCCACTCGGTGTGGGCGGAGTCGCGGCCTGCGCGACGGCCACCGCTCCTTGCGACGAGGCTGGCGGGTAGATCAGGGTGGCGTTGCGCGTGGTCAACGCGCACCCGCCCAGCGTGCCCGCGCCGATGGCGGCGGACAAAGCCAGGCGGCGGAACCGCAAAACGTCAGGGTCCATACGACACCTCCCTTTTGGCTACGCTAATATGTCGCGCGGTTCGCACCCCGCGAGTACCAACACGAAGGCGCCGAACGGGTCGTGTCCCGCTCGGCGCCTCGCGTTGACTGACACAATTTGACACAGTGACCAACGAACCGACTCGTGTAACTCGTTACGCAACCAGTAGCGGCGGTCGGACTCGAACCGACGACCCGCGGATTATGATTCCGCTGCTCTAGCCAGCTGAGCTACGCCGCCAAGATTTGCAGCGGAGAACTTAGCGAGTCGTCGGACTCTGTGGGAGGGACCTGTTGCAGGCGTGCATCAGTTCAACGAATCGTCCGACGATCTCGTCCGCCGAGGGGCTAGCGGGTTGCGACGCGAAACGTATGTTTTCCGCTGTAGGGCTGATGGCCTCGGATCGTTGCTGGTCATCTCTTCCTCGCTCTGACGCCGCCGTCCGACGCCACCCCGATCGAGAGATCACCCGCCCATTGGCTCCCGTCACGCACGGGCAACGCTCGCGCTCGGCCTCACGCGCACGGAGACTTGCCGTCTCCACGTGTCTGCACCGAGCAGCCCGCGGGCCCTCCATCGGAGGTTTGTATGAAAATTAGTTCCCTGTTTCTTGCTGCCATCATCGCGGTAGTCGCGCTCAGCTGCGATACCCAGCAGCCCGTGGCTCCAGATCTTGCTGCATCGCTCCACAAGAATGCGCCGCCCCCGCCCCCGACTGATCCCTCGTGCGTCGATGCCGTCAAGAACAAACATGGGGGGAACCCGGACTCGTCCGTCGTGCTGCTCTGCGCCATCCAGGCGCCGGGCCCGCTCGCGCTCGCGAACGGCACCAAGGGCTGGGTCGATGGTGACCGCTACTACCTCACCGACCAGTCGAACGCCGGCTTGGACGTGTTCGATGCCAATGACCTCGCCTTCCTGTTCCGTGTGGGGGGCATGATCGGCAACGCCACGGCCGGCGGCGGCACGCCGACCACGAACGGCGCCGGACCCAGCAGCGTGGTGCTCGACAAACGTGGGCGCGCCTGGGTGGCGGACGGCAACAGCCAGCTGTACGTGGTGGACGTCCGCAATCTCAAGCAGATCGTCGCAACGATCAACACGTCGATCCCGGCATGCGACGGCGGGACGGCGACCACGCATTACTGCGGTCGTACGAATGAGATCACCTATGATCCACTGCACGATCTCATCTTCATCCAGAATCCTTCACCGCTTGCCGTCGCGGCCCCGCATGGCGCGATCGACACGTACGCGACCTTCGTTTCCGCGCGGCCCCCGTACAACATCGTCGGCACGATCTCGTTCCCGAATCGCCGCGGGCAGGAAGCACCGCTGTGGGACCCAGGGACCCGCCGCATCGTGACCGCAGTGTCAGGACGACAGGTCGTCACGGGAGGAGTCGTCACCGAGCTGTATCACCAGTACGTGGCGACCATCAATCCCAGAGTGCGCCCGTTCGTCGTCGAAAACCAGTTCGACATCGATTGCACGGCGCTGGGGATCACAGTCCCGGTGACAGCCGCCAATCCTACCGGGCGCACATTCGGCATCAATGATCCAGCGCTCGGACCCCGTCAACACATGGTGATTCCGGCGTGCGGCAGGCCGATCATCATGAATGCGCGGACCGGCGAGTTCATCAACACCGGCATCACGCAGGTCGCCGGTGGCAACGAGACGACCTACGGTACCGGCGACGGCAACTTCTACACGACCGTTGGGAACGTGGTCGGCGTTATCGATGCGCGCACCGCCCAGTGGGTGGAGAACGTACCGGACACCGGCGGCGCGAATCCCGCAGCCTTTGGAGATCGGAACCTCATCTTCACGATCGTCCAGGCGTCCGCGAACAGGACGGCATGCACTCCGTTCGGCTATCAGGCGACGGGTTGCATCACGGTCTTCGGCCACACCGGGAAGGCCCACGGCCGCGGTCATGGGCATGGGCATGATGGGGACCACGACGGAGATGATGACTAGAGAAGTGCTGACTTGCTGAGATATTGAAACTGCAGAGCAAAAATCCGGGAGCGCAGGTGGCTGCATCGCCTGCGCTCCCGGACTTTTTCTTCTAGGCCGCCCAGCGTCGCGCGTCGGCCACCGCCGCACGCGGCTTGACGGGTTTCCACGTGCGGCACACGGGACAGCCGACGTAGGTTCGACCGAGCCAGTCGGTCTCGTGCTGCGCGCGGTGCGGGCAGGGTGCGGCAGCACGTTTCACAGCGCGTTTCCTGGTCGTCTTCGGGCGCAATCGATCCCCCAGGGTTGGGGTGTCCTCCACAAACCACGTTCGGCGCGCGGCGGTTCCCGCCTACTTCGGCGCGTACGTGAAGACCGCCGATGCAGTCTCACCCTCGTGCACCGTCACGGAGGCTGTCGCCGCGCCGAAGGCGTCATGCCACGCCTCGATCGTGTACGTACCCGCCGGAAGATTCTTGATCGTAAAGGTGCCGTCCCCGCCCGTCGTCGAGAAGAAAGGATGGGGCAGCACGCCCACGTACGCGTGCATCCAGCCGTGCACGTTGCACTCGAACCGCAGCATGACTTCGGGCGCCGCAAAGACGCGGTCCGTCGTCATGCCCGCCGTGGGCTGGCTGATGTTGAAGGGACGGTTCTGCTTTCCCAACGCCTTGATGTTGTGCAGCAACGGGTCGCTGTTGGCGATCTGGAGCCGCTGTCCGACCATGATGCCGAAGACGCGCGGATGGTACATGCATCCCTTCTGGTCGATCACCACGGGTGTACTTGGCACCGGATACGTCGCGCCGGCCGGCAGGCCCGCCTTCACGTACACGAACACGTCCGCGAGTGTCCCGTTGGGATTCACCACCACGACCTGCTCGTGGGGCGTGGAGGTGTATTCGGCCTTGCACTTCGGCTCCTCACCCATGTCAATGGCCGGGTTGGCGGGCGCCTTGCCGACGAACTTGATCGAGCCCGTGATCGTCCCCGTCCCCAGGGCGCCGCTCGAGGCGACGGCTGGCGCACCGACCGTCGCTCCCGGCGGCGCGCCCATCCCCTCGCCGAACGACGCCTTCTCACCTTTGCCGCATGCCAGCACGAACGCCAGTAGTCCCGACCCGCTTGCCGTTAGCAGTCTGGAAACACGCATTGGATCCTCATTTCGTGATGGGTGCGGCGATACAAGCTCCCCAGCGATACCACCTGGGGGAAACGATAGTTCCTCAGGGCGCTACGGACGCTGGGGCGTCGAGGGAACCAGGCGGTAGAGGATCTCCCCGTTGCGGATCATGCCGAACTGCTCGCGCGCGGCGCGCTCCTGCGCCGCGGGACTGGTCTCGAGGTCATGGGCCAGGCGCCCGAGCGAGTCGAGCGTCGCGCGCAGCTCCTGGACCGCCTGCCGCTCCGCGGCCACCTGGCGGCGCAGGTTGAGCCAGTCGAACGTGCTGTACTCCCCGCCGAACACACCGACCCATCCGAGCACGAGCGCGGCGCAGAGCGCGGCAACCCGCCCCATGGTCACAGGCCGTACATCTCGCGGCCGGGGTAGTACGCCACGTCACCCAGCTCCTCAGCGATCCGCAGCAGCTGGTTGTACTTCGCGACGCGGTCGGTACGGGACGCGCTCCCGGTCTTGATCTGCCCCACGCCGCTCGCCACCGCCAGATCCGCGATGAAGGTGTCCTCCGTCTCCCCCGAGCGGTGCGAGATCACGGCGCCGTAGCCGTTGGAGCGCGCACGCTCGATGCACTGCAGCGTTTCCGTGAGGGTACCGATCTGGTTCACCTTGATGAGGATCGCGTTGGCGACGCCTTCCTCGATTCCGCGCGCCAGCAGGTCGGGGTTGGTGCAAAAGATGTCGTCACCGACGAGCTGCACCCGAGCCCCCAGCTGCTCCGTCATCCTCGCCCACCCCGACCAGTCTCCCTCGGCCAAACCGTCCTCGATCGAAACGATCGGGTAGCGGTCGATCCAGCCCTTGTAGAGCGCAATCATCTCCTCCGCCGTCTTGCGGGCGCCGCCGCTCTTCTTGAACACGTACGTGCCGTCCTGATACAGCTCGGAGGCCGCGGGATCGAGGGCGATCGCCACGTCCTTGCCGGCGTCGAACCCCGCTTCCTCGATCGCCGTCATGATCGCTTCCAGCGCCGCTTCGTCGTTGGGGAGGTTGGGCGCGAACCCGCCTTCGTCCCCGACGGCGGCGGACAGCCCGCGCTTGGTCAGCACGCGCTTCAGCGCGTGGAACACTTCCACGCCGATGCGGAGGCCCTCGGGAAACGTGTCGGCGCCGATCGGGACGACCATGAACTCCTGGCAGTCGATGTTGTTCGTGGCATGCGCGCCGCCGTTCAGGATGTTCATCATCGGCACCGGCAGCACGTGGCTGACGGGATTGCCGAGGTAGCGGTACAGCGGCAACCCCGCATCTCCCGCGGCCGCACGGGCCACGGCGAGCGACACCGACAGGATCGAGTTGGCGCCGAGGTGGCTCTTGTTCGGGGTGCCGTCAAGCTCGAGCATGGCGAAGTCCACCGCGATCTGATCCCCCGCCGGCATCCCTTCCAAGCGCGGTCCGATCACCTCGTTCACGTTCTTGACCGCCTCGAGCACGCCTTTGCCCCCGAAGCGCTGAGGGTCGCCGTCGCGCAGCTCCACCGCCTCGCGCTCCCCGGTGGATGCTCCGCTCGGCACGGCGGCGCGCCCCGACGCGCCGCTGGCGAGCGTCACGTCGCTTTCGATGGTGGGATTGCCGCGGCTGTCGAGGATCTCGCGTGCGTGGACCGAAATGATCGTGCTCATAGTGGCCCCTACCCTAGTGCCGTTCCAACCTTCCCCGCAAGTGCAGGTGCACCACTTTGCCCGCCGCCCAGTTGGAACGGCACTAGCGGGCCGGGGCGCTTGCGTCAACGCGCGCCTTGAGCTCCAGTATCGCCGCCCGCACGCGGTCGCGCAGCTTGTCGCGATCGGCCGCGGACAGCCCGGCCGTGGGGATGGGCTCCCCGATCCGAACGCGGATCGGCATGGGGCGCAGCCGCAGGCCGCCTTTCCGAAGGATCCGGTAGGTGCCGTCCACGTACACCGGGACAACCGGGACCTGGGCCGCGATCGCGAGCCCGAACGGGGCGTTCTTGAACGGCTGTAACTCCCCCGTGAGGCTGCGCGTCCCCTCGGGAAACACAATCGGCGAGATGCCGCTCCGGATCGTCTCGGCCGCCTGCTCGTATGCCGCGAAGGCGCGCGCGCGGTTGAAGCGATCGATCATGATGTGCCCCGCGCGCCGCATCGCGAGTCCCACGAGTGGAATCCGCCCCAGCTCTTCCTTGGCCACGAACCGCGTCGAACCCGGCAGCGTGGCCGCGAGGGCCCAGATGTCGAACATCGAGGTGTGGTTCGACGCGTACAGGACGGGCCGGTCCCGCGGGATGCGCTCGAGACCCACGGCCTCGACCGGCGTTCCCGCGGCGCGCAGCACGTCGCGAGACCAGTCCACGGTCGCCCAGTCGTACACACCTCCCGGCCGCCGTTTCACGCCGAACATCGCCGCGAGCACGGCGCCGAGCGCGTGCAGCGCCGTGGACGGCAAAACGATGAGCGTAACCCAGAGTAGCCGGATCATGGAGGGGCGAAATGATCGAAGCCTGCGGGCGCCGCCACCGGACGACCCGCTTCGATGAGCCGCACACCCGTTCCCTTGGCGCAGCGCCCGATGGGCGTGAGCGCAAGACCGGTCGCGCGCGTGAACCCGCGCGCGCTCCGCTCCCCGAAGCTCTTCGGCAGGGCGACCAGCAGCTCGTACTCCTCACCGCTCGCGAGCGCGTCGCGCGGGGTCGTCCCGGACCAGCAGGGGATCCGCTCCAGCTCGATCTCAAGTGCGACGCCCGATGCGGCCGCGAGGTGGCCGGCATCGGCGGCGAGCCCGTCCGAAATGTCGATCATGGCGCGCGCGCCACGGCGCGCCAGCCAGCGCCCCGCCGCAATGCGGGGCATGGGCCGGGAAAACCGCTCGCGTAGCGCTCCCTCAGGTGCGACCCTCGAGCGAAATGCCTTGAGCGCGCGTGCTACCCCACCGAGCTCCCCGGTCACCCAGACACCGTCGCCGGCACGCGCTCCGCTGCGGCGCACCGGGCGCACAGCCGTGCCCAGGACGCACACGTCCACGATGTAACGCTCCGAGCGCACCAGGTCGCCACCCAGCACCTTGGCTCCCACGCTCTTCGCCGCTGCCGCCACGCCCGCCATGATCTCGGCCGCATCGTCACCCCGTCCCTCTTCTCTCTTCCCTCTTCCCCCCGGTACTCCGAGCGACACAAGCACTCCAACCGGTTTCGCTCCCTCGGCTGCGAGGTCCGAAAGTGCCGCCGCCGTCGCGCGCCACCCAATCTCGCTGAACGACAGCCACGCGGTGTGAAAGTGGACCCCTTCGAGACTGATGTCCGTGCTGACGGCCAACGTCGTGCCTCCAAGCCGGAGCAGCGCGGTGTCGTCACCGAGCCCTTGTGCCGCTGATCCCATCCGGGCGAAAATCGCGCGCAGCCGATCGAACTCTGCGCCGGGGCCGAGTCGCAGGTTGGCGCTCATCTGCCCAACGCCGCGGATCGGGTGAAGCGGACGAGCCCACCGTCGGTCGCGACCCAGACGTAATGCGCATCCACGGCCACGTCGTGGACCGCGGCGGGGACGTCGTCGGGCGCCCGCAGGACGTGGAACGTGCCGCGTGGCAGCTCCCAGAACGCCAGCCCGGTCGTCCCCGCGATCCATACGCCCCCGTCTCCGGGATCACCCGCGAGCGCGGTGATCGCGCCCAGGTCCGTGCGGGCATGCACCATGGTCCAACGGTTGGTGGCGGGATCGTGCCAGGCGAACTGGTCCTGGGTCACGACGACGAGCACATCGCCTACGGCGGCGAGCGCGAGAATCGGCGCATGCAACGCCGCCTGATCCGCGATCTCGGGGGGCACACCCACTTCGTCGTCGCCGCTGCGTAGCAGCCCAAGCCCGGCGGTGGTGCCGACCCACAGACTGTCGCGCACGGCGAGGAGGGAGAGAACGGGATGTGTGAACGCGCCGACCATGACCACCCGGTCATCGGGTGTCACGCGCGCGAGCCCGCGCGCCGTGCCCACCCACACGCCATCCGGGGCCGGCGCGAGACTCAGAACAGCATCGGGCAACACTCCGTGCGCCTCGAAGAGCCGGCTCCGGTCGTTCTCCACATCGATCTTCAGCACGCCGCGCTCGCAGGCGAGCCACAGGAACGATGCGTCGGCAAGCAGACGGCGGCCCTCGAGACAGCCGAAGCCGGCCACTCCCGAGCCCTGGAACGTGTTGGCGGCCGTGAGGTCGGCCGCGACCCAGGTCAGCCCGCTGCGCTCACCGACGCGCGACAGGCTCGCCACCCAGACGCCGTCCCTCCCCATCGCTACCGCGCCCGCGCTGGGTGCGAGCAGCCCGAACGGCAGCGGTTCCCGTTCGGTGGTCGTCGCGTCAAACCGCGTGACACCCAAACCGCTCGTGCCGAAGAACAGGTCCGAGCGGTCCGGTGTGCGCGTGGCGCAGGTGAACCGGGCGGTGCGCAGCCGTGCATCGGTGAGCAGGAACGCGCGGAGTGCATCCGCCGCCGGCGCCATTTGCAGCGCGGCTTCGGGAGTGAGCGGGACCACGCGGCGGCCTGGAGCGGGGAGCGGCTGCCCCGCAATCGGCGCCAGCATGCCGCGCGGCAGGAAGCCCCAGCCCGTTCCGGTCCAGAGGTACACGCCGCCCGCGGGATCAGCGGCGTCGAGCATGAGATTGCTCACGCCCCCCGCGGCGTACCCTGCGTCCCAACGGCGGATATCGGCGTCGTAGCGTGCCCATCCCTGGTCGGTGCCCAACCAGACGGCGTTGCCGACGAGATCGGCGAGCGCCACGCGCACCGGCGCGCTCGGGTAGCCGTCCAATGCGGTGACCGGGAGCTGCCAGGCGCGCGCCAGCCGGTCGTAGATTGTCAGGCCGTAATTCGTGGCGGCGAAGACCAGCGAAGGAGAAGCGGCGATCGCGCGAACGTACGAGAAATCGCTGATCAGTGCGCGCTCGTCGGGGCGCCAGAGAGATTGGGCGGGAAGGCGGGTAGGCGGGAGCGCGGGAAGCAACACCGTCATCAGGCTCACCACACGACCCGCCCACCCGCCCACCCGCCTTCCCGCCATCCGCCCTCCCGCCTTCATTCCGTCTCCGGCGATTCCAGCTGCGTCACCACCGGTGGACCGGATGCCTTGGTTTCGGCCCAGGCGCGCCAAATGTCGGGGAGGGCGGCGAGCACGTCGGCGGGGCGGAGGCTGCGGGCCGTCCACTGCCGGGCGCCCTGCTCGGCGGCGCGGCCGAGGGCGTGCGCGCCCAGCGCGGCCGCTTCCGGCGGGGCGCCACCGCGCGCGAGGAACGCACCGATGAACCCGGCGAGCAGGTCCCCCGACCCGCCGGTCGCGAGTCCGGGATTGCCGCTCGCCACAACGTGTACCGGCCCACGCAGGTCGGCGATCACCGTTGGGACGCCCTTCAGGAGGACGGTGCCCCGAACCTTCTGGGCCGCTTTCGCGGCGGCCGCCCAACGGTCATTGGCTGCGGCATCGGCGAGCTGATCGCCGAACAGTGCGCGGAATTCGCCCAGGTGGGGCGTGAACACGATGGGTCGCGCCGCTTCCCCCTGAAACAGGGTGAGCGCGTCGGCGTCCACGACCGTGGGAACCGGCCGGCGCGCCAGCACGGCTTGCAGGAACGCGCCCCGCGCGGGCTCGCGTCCGAGGCCCGGTCCCACCACCAGCGCATCGGCCCAGTCGAGCGCGTCGGCGACGGCGGGCTCGAGCTCGGGCCCGAGCGCCGATTCGACGGTGAGCACATCGGGGAGGCTGGCGCGCGCGGCCGCGATCGTGTCCGGCGCCGCCACCAGCTTGACCAGGCCGGCACCGGCGGCGAGCGCGGCCCGCGCCGCGTGGAGCGCGGCGCCGGTCATGCCGGCCGCTCCGCCGACGACGGTCACACGGCCCCGGTCGCCCTTGTGCATGGTCGGTGAGAGACGCGGCAGGCGCGCGCCCGCCCAACCGTCGGTGACGAGCAGCGGCCACGCCGGATCGGGCGGCGGCAGGCCGATGTCTACCACGATCACGCGCCCGCACCATTCGCGCGCCAGCAGGTGGCCGCGCCGCACGCCGCCGAACGTGATGCTGACGCGCGCGCGCACGGGACCGTGCGCCTCTCCGCTCGACAGGTCGAGGCCGGTGGGTCCGTCAACGGCGACCACGGGGGCGCCGTACGTGACGATCCGCTGCGCCAGCGCGAGCACTTCCCCGCGCGCCGGGCCCGCGGCACCGGTGCCGAGCAGCGCGTCCACTACCACGGCCGCCACCGGCCACGGCTCGGCGCGTCCCAGCTCGCGCACGCCATCGACGCGCGCCAGCGCGCGGTTGTCGATCGCGTCGTCGGTCTTGGGATCGAGCCCCGCGACCCACACCGGCACGCCCGACGCGTGCAGCGCGCGGGCGATCACCCAGCCGTCACCGCCGTTGTTCCCCGCCCCCGCGACCACCAGCACGCCGCCGGCGACGGTCGCCGGAAACTCCTGGACGAGCACCTGTGCTGTGGCGCGCCCGGCAGCCTCCATCAGGACCCGGCTCGGGACGCGGTACTGCGTGCGCGACACGGTATCCCACGCGGCCGCCTCGGTGGCGGAGAGCACCGGAATCGGATTCATGCGATCACCATTCCGCCATAACCTACGACGGCATCGTCATCACCGGTCACCCAGCCCGAATGCCGGTAGTCGACGACCGTCCCGGCCACCGCGCCGAGCGCGCGGGTCGCCGCGGCGACGGCAGCGGCCGGGGCGCGCCCGCACATGGAGATGGCACCGCGCCGGCAGCGGGCGAGCAGCTCCTCGCCGTCCAGATCTGCGAGCGCATCCAGCGCCGCGCTGTCCTTGCGCTCCGAAACAGACGCCGGCTCGTAGTGGTTGAGATCGCTCGACGCGAGCAGCAGGACCGGCTCGGGCCATTGCGCCACCAGCTGCGCCAGGGCAAGGCCCAGCGCGCGGCACTCCGTCCACGCGTCCCAGGCGAGCACGACCGGCACGATGCGGACGTCGGAGCGGAGCACTTGCAGGAACGGCAGCTGCACCTCGATCGCGTGCTCGGCGCGGTGCGCCTCGTGGTCGGCGGCGAGCAGCGGGCTGGCGCCCAGCAGCAGCGCGGCGAAATGCTCGTCCACCGTCACGTCACCGAGCGGCGTGCGGAACACGCCCGCCTCCCACAGGGACGCGCCACCGGGGGCGCGGCAAACACCGGTATGGTTCGGAGCCAGAATGACGACCAGCGGAGGAATCGTGAGGCGGGCGAACACGCAGGCAGCGGTGATTCCGGAGTAGAGGTATCCGGCGTGCGGAGCGAGGGCCCCGCGGGCCGGTCCGGGGACGGCGTCGGGCACCTGCGCGAGCAACCCGCGCACCGCGCCCTCGAGCTCGTGCTGTGTGCCCGGATAGAAGCGGCCGCTCACGGCGGGCGCGCGCACGGCGGCCAAGTCTAATGCATCGCCGGCTACGTGCGTCCCCCAACCCCGGGCCAGCGGTAGCCGGCCCGGAACACGCCGTCGAAATCGTACACCCCGTCGAAATCCTCGACCCGGTCTTCTTCCTGCCGCGCGAGCAACCCGACGTCGATGAGCATGAACACGATGCGGCCAAAGTCGGTGGTGCTGGTGACGCCCCAGTACTCGAGCACGGCGGGCGCCAGCAGACCGAATTGCTCCAACGCAAAGTCGCGGCACGCCCACGCCAGCTCCGCACCCGTGAGGTGGCGCCGCGCGGGGAGCCGGCCCTGCGCGAACTCGAGCGCCGCCAGCACGAACAGGTAGCCGCGCTCCTGGTAGCGGCCGTCGCGCTCGCGGATCTGGGCGAACGCCTGCTCGAGCGTGGCGAACTCACTCATGGCGCCGCTTCGCGGGGCACGCCCTGCTTGTTGACACGCAAGGCGACCGCCCGCGGCGATCTGGGCTCGAGCAGCGCCGCCTCGAGCACCTGGTCGAGCGTCTCCACCGTCTTGATCTCGATCAGCTGTTTCACTTCGTCCGGGACCTCCACGAGGTCGCTCTGATTGCGCGCCGGCACGAGCACCGTCTTCACGCCCGCGCGCGCGGCCGCGATCAACTTCTCCTTCAACCCGCCGATCGGCAGGACGCGGCCCCGCAGCGTCAGTTCGCCCGTCATCGCCACATCGTGGCGCGCCGGGCGGCGGCACAGCAACGAGGCCAGCGCCGTCGCGATCGTGATGCCGGCCGACGGCCCGTCTTTCGGGACCGCGCCCGCCGGCACATGCAGGTGCACGTCGGTCTCCGTGAACGTATCGAGGGGAATGCCCAGCGCTCCCGCCCGTGCACGAAGCAAACTCCATGCCGCCTGCGCCGACTCCTTCATGACGTCGCCCAGCTGCCCGGTCAGCGTGATGTGGCCCCTGCCTGGCATCTGAATCGCTTCGACGAAGATGATGTCCCCGCCGACCGGCGTCCACGCCAGCCCCGTGGCCACACCAATCTCCGGGTGTCGCCCGGCTACCTCACTCTGCACCATGGGCTGGCTGGCGTACTTCTCGAGGTTCTTGGCGGAGATCTTCACCATGTCCGTCCGGCCTTCCACCACTTCGAGCGCCGCCTTGCGCAGCACGCCTTGAATCTCGCGCTCGAGCTGGCGGACACCGGCTTCGCGCGTGTACTCGGCGATCAGCCGCTCCAGCGCCCCATCCGCCACACTGGCGCGGGCGGTGTCCAAGCCGGTTTCCTTGAGCTGCCGGGGCAGCAGGTAGCGCTTGGCAATCGCGAGCTTCTCGCCCGGGGTGTACCCGGGTAAAGTGAGAACTTCCATACGGTCGAGCAAGGGGTCGGCGATCGGACTGAGGCTGTTCGCCGTCGCGATGAACATGACCCCGGAGAGATCGAACGGCACCTCGAGATAGTGGTCGCCGAACGTGTGGTTCTGCGCGGGGTCGAGCACCTCGAGCAGCGCCGCCGTCGGATCGCCACGGGCATCGCTCGCCATCTTGTCCACTTCGTCGAGCATGAGCAGCGGGTTGCGGGTTTCCCCACGCTGCAACGCATGAATGATGCGGCCCGGGAGCGCGCCCACGTAGGTGCGCCGGTGGCCGCGGATCTCGGCCTCGTCCCGCACTCCCCCCAATGAAACGCGCGTGAAGCGCCGCCCCAGCGCTTCGGCGATGCTCTGGCCCAGCGACGTCTTCCCCACGCCCGGCGGCCCCACAAAGCAGAGGATGCTCCCCTTCGCCTGCGGATTCAGGGTGCGCACCGCGAGGTATTCGAGGATGCGCTCCTTGACGAGCTTCAGGTCGTAGTGGTCGCGGTCGAGAATTTCGCGGGCGGCCTTGAGATCGAGGCGATCCTCCGACACGCGGGTCCACGGGAGCGAGGCCAGCACGTCGAGATAGGTTCGCGCCACCTGGTACTCAGCCGATTGCGGCGACATCTGACGCAGCCGCTTGAGCTCGCGGTCCGCCACCTTGCGCGCCTCGGGGAAGAGGCCGACCTCGTCGAGCTTGTTCCCCAGCTCCGTGAGCTCGTCATCGCCGCCCTCCTCGCCCAGCTCCTGGCGGATGACCCGCAGCTGCTCCCGCAACACGTACTCGCGCTGGTTGGCGTCGAGCCGCGTCTTCACCTTCTCCTGAATCTGGGTCCCAACCTCGAGCACCTGCAGCTCCTGGCCGAGCAGCTCGGTGAGCCGCTCGAGCCGGCGATTCACGTCGTTGAGCGCGAGCAGCTCTGCCTTGGCGGGAAGCGCGAGATCGAGGTTTGCGGCGACGAAATCCGCGAGTCTGCCGGCGCCATGGATCCCGGCGAGCACTTCGTGCAGCTCTTCGCCGAGGTACGGGGCGATGTCTACGACGCGGGAGAACTGGGCGTGTACGTTGCGCTTCAGCGCCTCGGTGTGCGCGTCCTCGAGCACCGACTCGGGGAGCGACTCGTAGCGCGCGACCAGCCAGTTGTCGCCGGGGGTGAACTCGAGCAGCCGCGCGCGCTCCAGCCCCTGCACCATCACGCGGGTTGACCCGTCGCCGAGCTTCAGCATGCGCACCAGGACGCCGAGCGTGCCCACCTCGTACATCTCGTCGCCGCGCGCGCCCATCAGCGAGCCTTCGGCGGGCTCCGTGCCGCCCTGCGGCTTCACGACGCCGAGCAGCAGGCGCTTCGAGCCCTGCACCACTTCGTCGATCAGCTGCACCGCGTGCGGATCGTCGAGCGTGAGCGGCAGCACCACGTGCGGATACACCACCAGCTGGCCGAGCGGCAGGACGGGGAGGGCCCACTGCTCGGTGGACGGAGGCGGGAGGGGCACCGCGTCGGGGACGGGGGCCGTCATTCGACTTTCACGGAGTGCGTGCCGGAGCGACGCGGCGTGACCTTGCGGAGGCGGACCTCGAGGAAGCCTGCCTCATAGCTCGCGTGCACGCTGTCGGGATCGACCGGGGCCGGAATGCGCAGCCGCCGTTCGAAGGGACCGATCTGGATTTCCATCGCGTGGTAGTGGCGCTTGCCTTCGCGCCGCGCCAAGCGCTCGCCCGAGATCGTCAGGATGCTGTCGGCGAGCTCCACGTGGAAGTCGCCCGCGCGCATCCCCGCGATGTCCATGTGCACGACGACGGCGTCCTCGGTCTCGTACACATCGGTCGGCGGCTTCCACTTGAGGGAGCCGACGAACCCGACGGGCCGCCCGTGCGCGACTTCGTTGAAGTAGACCTCGAGCTCGTCCGCGATGTGGACGGTGAACCCGCCCGAGCTCCTGGGGTCTCGACCCGACCCGGTCTCTGCCATGCGGATGCGCTAGCCTCGGACGGTGGGAATCGTCAGACGTGTGACGCGGCGGCCTGGGCGGCCGGCGCGCGCGGGGCGACGTACAGCGGGAACCGGTCGGCCAGCGCGCGCACGCTGGTCTTCACGCGCGCAATGGTCGCGTCGTCCTTCTTGGTGAGCACGGTGTCGATCAGGTCGGCGATCATCTCCATCTCCGGCTCCCGCAGCCCGCGCGTCGTGACCGCCGGCGTGCCGAGGCGAATCCCGCTCGTGACGAACGCCTTCTGCGGATCGCCCGGGATCGTGTTCTTGTTCACCGTGATCTGGGCCTTGTCCAGCAGCTCCTGCGCCTCCTTCCCCGTGACCTGCTTGGGACGAAGGTCCACCAGCATCAGGTGCGTATCGGTGCCGCCCGAAACGATGGCATAGCCGCGCGCGATCAGCGCAGCGGCGAGCGCCTGGGCGTTCTTGATGACCTGCGCCGCGTACACCTTGAAGTCGGGCTGGAGCGCCTCGCCCAGCGCGACGGCCTTGGCGGCGATGATGTGCTCGAGCGGGCCGCCCTGCGTGCCGGGGAATACCTGCTTGTCCACGTCCTTGGCGTATGCTTCGAGGCAAAGAATCATCCCGCCCCGGGGGCCGCGCAGCGTCTTGTGCGTGGTGGTCGTGACGATTTGGGCGTGCGGGACGGGCGAGGGATGAAGCCCCGCCGCCACGAGCCCCGCGAAATGGGCCATGTCCACGACGAGCAGCGCGCCCACTTCGTCGGCGATGCTCCGCAGCGCAGGGAAGTCGATGATGCGCGCGTAGGCGCTGCTGCCTCCGATGAGCAGCCGCGGCCGCTCGCGCCGCGCCAGCTCGCGCACCTCATCGTAGTCGATACGGCCCGTGTCCTCGCGCACACCATACGACGTGGCCTGGAACAGCGTGCCGGAGAAGTTCACCGGGGAGCCGTGCGTCAGGTGGCCGCCGTGCGGCAGGGCGAGGCCCATAAGCTTGTCGCCCGGCTTCGCCACCGCGAGGTACGCGGCCATGTTCGCCTGCGCGCCCGAGTGCGGCTGCACGTTGACGTGCTCGGCGCCGAACAGCTGCTTGGCCCGGTCCACCGCGAGCTGCTCGACCTCGTCGATCACCTCGCACCCGCCGTAGTACCGCTTGCGCGGCACGCCCTCGGCATACTTGTTGGTCAGCACCGTGCCCGCCGCTTCGAGCACCGCGACCGAAACGAAGTTCTCGCTCGCGATCAGCTCGAGCCCGTGCTCCTGCCGGTCCTGCTCGCGCCGTACCAGCGCGGCGATGGCGGGGTCGGCCTTGGCCAGTGGGGCGAGACGGTCGCTCATGACTCGATCTTCTCGACGCGCCGCGCGTGGCGGCCACCCTCGAACGCAGTGTCGAGCCACTTGTGGAGAATGTCCAACCCCTCGGCGTCGCTCACAAACCGCGCCGGGAGTACGAGGATGTTGGCGTCGTTGTGCTTGCGGGCCAGCTCGGCGACCTCGGAGCTCCACGCGACCGCGGCCCGCACGTGCGGGAAGCGGTTCGCGGTGTAGGACATCCCGAGTCCCGACCCGCAGGTCAGCACCCCCCGCGGCGCCTTGCCCGCGCTCACCGCCGCCGCCACCGGCTTGGCAAAATCGGGGAAATCGTCCAGCGGATCGAGCGTCTTGGGACCGACGTCCACCGGCTCATAGCCCAGGCGCTTCAACTCCTCCACCAGCTTCTGCTTGAGCGCGAAGCCCGCATGATCCGCGCCGATGTAGATCTGCTCAGCCACCGTGTCCCCTCCGTGTGTCGGCGTGCCCTTCCCTGCCACGCCATCCGCCACATGATAGCCTCCCACCCGCCCTCTCTGCAAAAGGCTAGGCGCCTCAGCGTCTTGGCGTCTTAACGTCTTGGCGTCTTAGCGTCCTAGCGTCTATCCCCCCATGCGCCCAGCAATCTCAAGGCGCAGCATCTCGCTGGTCCCGTCCAGAATCTCCGTCCCCTTGGCGTCCCGGAACAGCTTCTCAACCGGGAAGTCACGCATGTAGCCGTACCCGCCGAACAGCTGGATCGCCTGGGTCGTCACCCACATCGCCGTCTCGGAGGCAAGCAGCTTGGCCATGCTCGCCTGCGGCGTGACCCCCTCTCCCCGGTCCCGTTGCGCCGCCGCGGCGTGTGCGAGCGCCCGCGCCGCCGCGACGCGCGTGGCCATGTCGGCCAGCTTGAACTGCAGCGCCTCGAACTCGCGCAGCGCCCGGCCGAATTGCTTCCGCTCCGCGCAGTAGGCGATGGCGTGCTCGAGCGCCCGCCGCGCAATCCCCACCGCCACGATCGCAGTGCCCAGGCGCCCGATATCGAGCGCCTCGAGCGCGTAGGTGAGCCCGCTGCCCTCCTCGCCCAGCAAGTGCTCACGCGGCAGGCGCACGCCGTCGAGCGTAACCGAGACCGTATTCGATGCCCGCAAGCCCATCGTGTCCGCGCGCTCACCCGGCCGGTATCCCGCAACATTGGTCGGGACGATGAACGCGGACATTCCCCCGGCGCCGGGCACCGATGCGGTGCGGGCCAGCACGATCACGAAATCAGCGGTCGCGCCGTTCGTCACCCATGCTTTCGTGCCGGTGAGCACCCAGCCGTCACCCTCACGCACCGCCTGCGTGCGCAACGCTCCGGCGTCCGAGCCCGCGTCGGGCTCGGCAAGCGCGATCCCTGCGAGCAGCTCACCGCGCGCGAGCGGCCGCAACCAGCGCTCCCGCTGCGCCGCGGTCCCACGCGGCTGCAGCAGGCCGCTCTGCACTGCATGCTGCATCCCGACCGAGACCGCGAGGCTGGCATCGGCGGCTGCGAGCTCCTCGAGCGCGAGCAGGTAGGTGAGCGTATCGAGCCCCAGCCCATCGTCCGCTTCGGGCGTCATCATCCCCAAGAACCCGAGCGTGCCCAGCTCCGTCAGTACGGTGCGCGGCAGCTGCGCCGCGCGGTCCCACTCGGCCGCGTGCGGCTCGATGTGGGTGCGCGCGAAGTCGCGAGCCAGCTCGACGATCTGACGTTGCGTCTCGGAGAGGCCCGCGGAGTCAAGCGCCGTAGACATAGAAGCCCCGGCCGCTCTTCTTTCCGAGCCGGCCGGCTGCGACCATTTGCGCGAGCAGCGGGGCGGGCCGGTACTTGTCGTCCCCCAGGTCGCGGTGCAGCACCTGCAGGATCGCGAGACATACGTCCAGCCCGATCAGGTCCGCCAGCGCGAGGGGACCGAGCGGATGGTTCATGCCGAGCTTCATCACCGTGTCCACGGCCTCGGGGCTCGCCACGCCTTCCATCACGCAGAAGATCGCCTCGTTGATCATCGGCATCAGCACACGATTGGACACGAACCCCGGAGCGTCCCGCACCGTCACCGGCGTCTTGCCAAGCGCGGTCGCGATCTCGATCACGCGTTGGGTGGTCTGATCGGACGTGTCGAGCCCGCGGACGACCTCAACGAGCTGCATCACCGGCACCGGGTTCATGAAATGCATGCCGATCACCTGCGCCGGGCGCTTCGTTTGGCCAGCGATTGCCGTGATGGATATCGACGAGGTGTTGCTTGCGAGGATCGCGGCGGGAGGCGCAGCCCGATCGACCTCCTGGAAGATCTTGAACTTGGTGACGCGATCTTCCGTAGCCGCCTCGACTACGAGGTCTGCATCCGCCGCCGCATCGGGGAGCGCGGCGCTGCGGATCCTGCCAAGCGTGGCGTCGCGCTGCTCCGGCGTGAGCGCGGCCTTCTTCACCTGGCGGTCGAGGTTGCGCCGGATGGTGTCGAGGGCCTTTTCGAGTGCGGGGCCCGACACGTCCGACAGGGTCGTCGCCCAGCCGCCTTGCGCGAACACCTGTGCGATGCCGCTGCCCATCGTCCCAGCGCCCAGCACCGTTACGCGGCTCATGCTGCCAGCCAGGCCTGCGGCCGGCGTACCCGCGAGCCGACGACCGCAGCCACGCCCGCGGCGATCGCGATCGTCCCCACCAACCCGCCCTCCGGCCCGAACGCCCCGCCGTCGAACCATGCGTGCGGACCCGGGTGATACGCCGCTTGCGGCGGCCCGAGCCGCATGCCGCTCACCGGCGCGCCGAGCAGTGCGAGTCCGAGATTCCAGCCGAAGTGCAGGCCCCACCCCAGCACGATGCCCCCCGGCGAAAAGAATGCGACCGACAACCACACGCCGGCAAGCGCGACATTCAGGATCCCGAACACGCTGGCGTTGGGGTTGAGGAAGTGCGTCAGGCCAAATGCAATCGCGAGCAGTATGGTCGCCCGCCACGCGCCCAGCGCGCCGGCGAGGCGGCGCAGCGGAAATCCGCGGAACGCCAGCTCCTCAGCCAATGCCGCGGCCAGCAACCCCACAGCCACCGGCGCCGCCACCGCGAGATAGGCTGACCAGTGATGAGCAAAACGCAGCCGGGCTCCGCCGGGTACGATCGCGAGCGCCACCGCGAGCGCCGCCGCCATCGCGCCGACCGCACAGCCCCGGAGCAGCGCGCGCGCCGCTCCACTCTCCGCACGCCACCCCAACTCGGCCCAGGAATGCTTCGCCAGACGCGCGCCGACGAGCCAGGTCGCCACCCCAAATCCGATCACCCAACAGGGAGCGAGCACCGCCAGGAACCAGGGGGATGCGAAGTCGGGGAGGCCGAGGAAGAAGCGGTCAGCGGCGCGCATGGACACTTGGGTGAGTCCGACCCCGACAGCGCCACTGACGACGACGAACAGCGCGATCCAGGCGAGAGCGACGCCCAGCGGGCGCAGCCTCACATCAGCTCCACGCTCAACGCCACCGCATTGCCGCCGCCCAGACACAGGGTCGCGAGCCCGGACGTTCGCTTCCGGTCCTTGAGCGCATGAAGCAGCGTCGTGAGCACGCGCGCGCCCGAGGCGCCGATGGGGTGGCCGAGCGCGATCGCGCCCCCGTTCACGTTGACCCGGTCCCAGTCCCAGCCGAGGGCCCGTCCATCTGCCAGCGCCTGAACGGCGAACGCCTCGTTCGCCTCGATCAGATCGTAGTCACCGATCGTCGTCCCAGTCTTTGTGAGCAGCGTACGCACGGCGACGATCGGCGCGAAGAACAGATCCTTCGGGTCCCCACCGCCGGTCGCGTAGGCGGTGATGCGCGCCAGCGGGGCGAGCCCATGTGCGCGCGCGAAGGCGAGGGACGTGACCACCAGCGCGCTGGCGCCGTCGTTCAACCCCGGCGCGTTGCCCGGGGTGACCGTCCCGTCCTTCTCAAAGGAAGGCTGGAGTGCCGCGAGCGCCTCGAGGGAGGTGTCCTTGCGCGGCCCTTCGTCCTGCTCGACGACCGTGGCGCCTTTCTTCCCTGCGATCTCGACCGGTACCAGCTCGGCCTTGAAGCGACCCGCCGTCATCGCCGCCACCGCCTTCTGGTGGCTCGCAACCGCGAAGCGGTCCTGATCCTCGCGCGTGACGCCCGCCTTCTTGGCGGTGTACTCGGCGAGGTTTCCCATGTGCGTGTTCGAGAACGAGTCCCACAGCCCATCGTGAATCATGCCGTCCACAGCTGGCCGTTGCCCGCCTTGATCCCGGCGCGCATCCCGTACACGTAGTGCACCGCGTTGGACATGGACTCCATCCCGCCGGCGACGACGCACTGCTCGTCCCCCGCGCGAATCGCCTGCGCGGCGAGCATCACGGCCTTCAAGCCGGAGCCGCACACCTTGTTGATCGTGAGTGCCGGGATGGTGCCGGGGAGCCCGGCGT
Source organism: uncultured Gemmatimonadales bacterium (assembly GCA_963844035.1). Taxonomy (GTDB): domain Bacteria; phylum Gemmatimonadota; class Gemmatimonadetes; order Gemmatimonadales; family GWC2-71-9; genus AG25. The sequence continues at coordinate 792 of CAWJMT010000003.1, read as the reverse complement.
GGATCGCCGCCTGGCGGGCGGGCGCCTGCCCGACTCCACCCTGCAGCACGTTGCCGAAGATGACCTCGTCCACGGCGGCGGGGTCAACGCCGGCGCGACGCACCGTTTCGCGGATCACCAGGGCGCCCAGCCGGGGCGCGGGGAGCGGCGCGAGCCCGCCCAGATAGCGCCCGATCGGCGTGCGGACCGCGCTGAGGATGACGGGGGTGGTGCTGTCGGTGGCATCCCGCCCCTTTCCAATCCGGAATTGGTCCGGAGTCTGCGGACCCGCTCGTGTTCCTACCCCGCGCATCCCGCATTCGCACCCACATCTCAACCTAACGTGGAAGCCCGGGTGCGAATCTCCTCCGTCAGCCTGCCGAGGAACTCTTCCACCGGGACAATATCCTGCTTCTTCCCCGCCCCGCGCACGCGTACCGCGACCGTTCCGGCTTGCGCCTCGCGCTCTCCGACCACCGCGAGATACGGCACCTTCTGCACCTCGCCGTCGCGCACCTTGTAGTTCAGCGTTTCGTTGCGCTCGTCCAAGTGCGAGCGGATCCCGGCGGCCCGGAACCGCTCGTGGACGGCGCGCGCCGCCGCCGCCTGGCCCTCGGCAATCGGCAGCACGCGCACCTGCTCCGGCGAGAGCCAGAGCGGGAAGGCGCCGGCGAAGTGCTCGATGAGAATCGCCATGAACCGCTCGAACGAGCCGCTCACCGCGCGATGGATGACCACCGGCCGGTGCTCGCTGTTGTCCTCGCCGACGTAGATCATGCCGAACCGCTCGGGCGCCGCGTAGTCGAGCTGGAT
>CAWJMT010000002.1:0-92763 GCA_963844035.1 uncultured Gemmatimonadales bacterium | reverse complement strand
TCATCACGCCGAACGGCTGGCGGCCGGCGGCACGCACGATGATGTCGGGCAGATTGCGTCACCGCCTGCGCCGTCTCGACCTTGGCGATGATGCCGAGGCGCCGCCAATCCGGGCGGCGCTTGGCCAGTTCGTCCTGCAGGCGGGCGATGTCATCGGCGCTTTGCACGAACTGAGAAGCCGATCAGGTCGGCGTGCCCAGCGACGAAGTCGAGATCGGTCAGATCGTCCGCGGTCAGCGGATCCAGAGTGAAGATCGGCGCGCGGAAACGTCAGGCCTCGTTCGGGCTTCATCTTGAAGCCCTTCCGCTGCGCCCGCATCACACGCACCAGACACTGCCGTGCTGGCAGCCTCGACCACGCCGGCGAGCTTGCCGTCGTCGAACACACCTCGGTGCCGATCGTCAGGTGGTCCAGCACGTCGCGCGGGCTCGCACACGGCCTCGATGCATCGCATCGCCGCTGAACGCCGCCGCATCGGCCACCAGGCGGAACCGGTCGCCGGCGTGCAGACGCTCGCCGGCCTGCCGCCTGACCTCGCCGATGCGGAACTTGGGACCGGCAATGTCCATCAGCACCGGAATGCGGCGACCGACCGCATCGCCGGCCTTGCGCGTGTTCTCGATCATCGCCGCCCAGGCATCGGCGCCGTCATGCGCGCAGTTGATGCGCACGACATCGGCGCCGCGCCGCGCGATCTCCAGCATGTAGCCGGGTCCTGCGCCGCCTCAGTCGGCAGCGTCACCAGGATGCGGCCGCCGCTCTGTCGGCCGATCCGCCCAGCAGGGCGCGCGTGTTCGCCTGCAACTGCGCCTCGCCACGGAAGAACTCGCTCGCTGGTCGGTGGCCACCCTGCTGGCGTCGACCCGCGCCGACAGCATCGCTGCGAGCGCGCTCTCGACCGTCTGCAGCGTGACCATCACCCGGCTTTCCAGCCTGCCGAGCGACGACAGCCCGTGCCGCATCAGCTCGCGCTGCAGGTCGCGCAGATCGTGATGGCGCAACGCAAGGTAGTGCGCGAGATTGCTGGCGCTGTGGCGTAATCGATCCGAGCTCGATCTGCTCGCCACCGTGCGATGCCCGCTCCGCGGCCTCGGCCGTAATCGAGCTGCCGAAGGTCGCGTAAGGCCGCGAGCAATTCCCGCTGGACTGCGACATCGATGCTCCAGTTGTTTGGCACATTGATGCCGGATCAGCTTGCGAGCGACTATGACAGTACGTTTGCAGTGCGGCGGCCGCTACAACGACTTGCCGAGCTGCAGCCAGTCCCGCAGATGATCGTGCGCATCGCCGCGCCGGCTATCGACGGCGAGGCCCTACCGGGCTGGCGATGACCGTGGCCGCGAGGTCAGGCGACTGGCAGTTGCCGGAGCGGCGGCCGGCGAAATGGAGCAGCCAGTGGCCGGCGACCTGGACCAAGCGGACGGTGCCCGCCATGCTGGGATACTCGTATGCCATATCCGCTGGTGCCCCTCTGATGACGATCATGCCGACGATTTGGCAACTCGTCTAGGCGGCCAGCACCACCGGAGGGGCGGCGATGCGGCCGGCGACGCGGTAAACGCGCAAGCGCCTGAGCCGCGGGTGTAGCTCAATGGTAGAGCTCCAGCCTTCCAAGCTGGTTATGCGGGTTCGATTCCCGTCACCCGCTCCAATGTCCCCTGGCGCCACGGCGGCGCCGCCCCCTTGACACTCGGCGCACGCGCGCCCTTTCTACGCCGCCTCTGACGCCGAGCGGTTCCCGCTGCTGGCTGCGCGGCGCGGTTGTCCTGTCTGCCGTGCGTAGGGGTGTAGCTCAATTGGCTAGAGCGCCGGTCTCCAAAACCGGAGGTTGGGGGTTCGAGACCCTCCACCCCTGCCAGCCCGGCCGCGCCAGGCGATGCTGTGCGTCGTCCCAGGCAATCCTGGTGTCTGGAAGGCGATGAGGAGCATGAGCGGCGTGGCGTTCGATCCGGCGAAATTCGTGCGCGAGGTGCGCAGCGAGATGGCCAAGGTCACCTGGCCGTCGCGCAAGGAGACGCTGGTGACCACCGGCCTCGTGTTCGCGATGGTCGGCGCTGGCCGCGATGTTCTTCTTCGTCGTCGACCAGGTCATCGGCATCGGCGTGCGCGCGCTGTTCGGCATCGGCGGTCTGAGGAGGGATCGCAATGGCCAAGCGCTGGTACGTGGTGCACGTCTATTCGGGCTTCGAGAAGAAGATCGCCCAGCAGATCAAGGAGCAGGCCGCGCAGAAGGGCCTGGCCGACCAGTTCGACGAGGTGCTGGTGCCCGTCCGAGCAGGTGGTCGAGCTGCGCCGCGGCCAGAAGGTGAACGCCGAGCACAAGTTCTTCCCCGGCTACGTGCTGGTGAAGATGGAACTGACCGACGACGCCTGGCACCTGGTGAAGAACACGCCGAAGGTGACCGGCTTCCTCGGCAGCAAGACGCGGCCGAGCCCGATCAGCGACGCCGAGGCCGAGCGGATCATGAAGCAGACGCAGGAAGGGCGTGGAGCGTCCGCGCCCGGCGATCCTGTTCGAGATCGGCGAGCAGGTGCGCGTCGCCGACGGGCCGTTCACCAGCTTCAACGGCACGGTCGAGGAGGTGGACGAGGAGAAGGGCCGCGTGAAGGTCAGCGTCTCGATCTTCGGCCGCTCGACGCCGGTGGAACTGGAATACAGCCAGGTCGAGAAGGTCTAGGCAGCGTCGCCTTACCTGACGCCGCTGCGGCCTGTCGGAAACCATGTCGCCGCACTCCATGGCGACATGGTTTCGCTGACACGGCGGCGGGCGCTGACACGGTGGCTATCAACCATAGCGGGAAACCCCGTCAGCTCCCCTGTCCGTCTCAGGCTCGGAGCGTCCCTGCTCGTCGTCCCGCAGCAGATCGGCCAGCGCTCCAGCATTGATCAATGTGACAGAGCCGCCGGAAAACAGAATCCACCCCGCATCGCGCCATATGCCGAGATGTTTATTGACACTCTCCCGCGTCATGCCGGTCATCGAGCCTAGCTCGCTCTGCGACAGGCGCAACCGAACTGAGCCACCGCGGTGCAGGTCTGATGACCGCGATGGCCGGGCCGGTTCATCGCCTTCGCCAGGCGAGCCGGAACGGAAAGTGCGAATGCGTCCGCCAATTGGTCTCTCGCACTCTGCAGTCGCTCGCTGAGCAGTTGCATGATCGCCAGCAGCCCCTCGGGTCTGCGCTCGATCACCTGTTTGAACTGTCGTCCATCGATTGCCAGCAAGCGCCCGCGCGTGAGTGCCGTCGCATCGGCTTCGCGCGGCTGCCGGTTTAGTGCGGCAGCTTCGCCGACGCATCCGCCGGGCCCGAGGACATCGAATACCGCCTCACGGCCGTTGGCCAGTGTGGTCGATAACTTGACATCGCCCTGCTGCACCAGAATGACGGAACGTCCTGGATCGCCGCGCCGGAAGATCGTTTCGCGGCGCTGAAAGTGCCGTATGGTCGTCCATTGCATCAGCGCACGCAGGTCCTGCTCGGGCAGAAATCCCAGCGCGCCGTGGCCGGCGATAAGCTTGCCCGCTATCGAATCGATGCTGGCGGCCCGCGTCACGGCCGGCGAGGTTGAGGACGTGGACCCCACCGCAACGTACGGCGTCATCGCATTCATCTGTGCCCCCTCCGATTGGGTTACAGCAGTGCTCTATCAGCGATGCCGTTATCCTATCGTCAGCCGAACATTTGAGGTTCCGCCATCGAAGCGACTTAAACCGGAGCGTGCAGCGCCACAGGATTCGATATCGGGGCAACTAAACCGTGCTAGCCGGCAGATGCATCGCCGCGGTCGACGGTGAGAAGAGGCCGCTGCGCGAAGAACTCGCCAATCCAGGGATGTCGCGTGCCGCTGATATGCCAAGCGGTTGCGGCGGCGGCATCGGGTGCCGGGTCGGGGACATCGCGGCGGACCTCACGCCCGCGTCGCACGCCACGGCTGTGTGCCAGGCGGCCGCCGGCCTGCATGGTTACATCCGTACCAACGATAGACACGATGGCATAACCGTCGCCGGGAAGGAATATACCGGCTACCGCAACGGCCTCCGGGCAGCGACGCACGATCAGATACCGGCTTTCGTGGGCAGCCGCACGATCGTCGTCGAAATCCGCACCCGACAGCAGAAGCCCAAGGTAGGTGGATGTCGGCTGCAAGTCGGGCGGAAACGGGCTCGTTGCCCTCGCAGCGTCGTCCGGTATGGGAGATCGTCAGGAACTCGCCTCCGGCGCCCCAGCACGATACGACCAGCCATTCGTCAGGCTGTCGCGCAGTGCGAGACGGCTCTCCGCACGGGGCAGTCGGCGAGACTCGCCTTTATCGCAACCACGAAACCCATGCTCCGTGCAACAGTCGTGTCGGCAGCCACCATGCAATCGATCCCTGCAGCGATCTATGGAATATTGAGGGTGACCGCGTGAGCCCAGCGTGATCTGCCCCCCGCCGCGGCCGTCGCATCGGACAATGAAATATGGAAGGATAGCGATGGAGACGATGAAGGCAGCCGATGTCGTTTCGCGCGACGACCGATCCCTATCCGGAGATGGCCGGGCTGCGACTGCAGATGGCCACGGCTGCCGACTTCCTGTTGGGACGGGCCCCACCCGACGAAACCCTGGCGGTCGAGTTGCTGCGGATGCTGTCGGCGGAGTTGCCGACGCCTCACGCACCGGCCTCCGGATCATTCCAGCTTGCGCATCTGCTGCGCGGCGCGTCACGCTTCGCGCGCATACTTCAAATCAAGGCACCCGACGCGCCCAGTACTAGCTTCGGCGCCGAAGTCGATCCTGCCTGCATCACACCGTGGTGGCGCGGAGGTCTGGCGAGTGTGTCCGGCGTCGGCCTTGCCGCAGGCCAGGCTTTCGCATCCTGCGTGGGGGAAGGGCTCGAATATCTTTCGCAGTTCGAGCGCGTCGCAACGCGGCTTGACAGTATGTCCTGCGAGGCCGCCGCAACCGACCCGGCGGTGACGACACTGGCCGGGGCGATGCTGGCGTTGCGCGGCCTCGCCCCCGATATGCCGTTTGACTGGGTGGCAGGACGGCGCCTGTATGATGACGCCTCGACACTGCTGCCGGCCGATCTGTGCCTGCGCCGTGACGACGGCCGAAGGACCATTGCTCCACCGGGTCCGCTATCGATCGGCTGCGGCGCGGGTACGAACGCGCCAGCGGGCGAGCCCGAGTCGGGTCTACGTTGGCCCGCGACTGCCGCGCTTCGAGAGCACGTAGCGGGCGATATCGGCTAGCGTACCGATGTTCTGCTCGGTCATCTCGTCATCGCCAACGGTGATATCGAACTCGCGCGACAGGAAGGCGACGAGGGCGAAGGCGCCCAGAGAGTCGATGATGCCGTTCGCGAACAGCGGGTCGCGATCGCCAAAAACGAAACCGGGGCGCATCTGGGGAAACGACTCCTGGATGTATGCTCGCGTCCGGGACACGATGTCTTGCTCATTCATTCCAACACCTCGTCTGCAAGGATGAGGCCTCAGCCCCGAGCACGTCGCGCCGTGCGTCACGTTGGGTGTTGTGGCGCGCAAGAAGATTACACACCTCTCATCGGGACGGCAGGGGGCTGCGTCCTCCACGACCGTCGCGGGCACTCGATGACCGACGAATTGCCCCCGGCCAATCTCGCCGCCGTGGTCTGGCATGGGGGGCGTCGCACCCCGACCGGATCGCGGTGATCGATCGATCGGGTGCATGCACGTATGGAGGCCTGCACGCGCGGGCCGCCAGCGTGGCGGCTGCGTTGACCAGCGCCGGCGTGCGGCCGGGCGACCGCGTGGGGCTGTTTCTCGATGGCAGCGCGGACGCAGTGGCTGCGTTCTTCGGCGTGTTCGCAACCGGTGCCATCGCCATCGTCATCAACGAATCGCTGCGCCCCCGCCAGATCGAGCACATGCTGGGGGATGCGGGCGCCACGGCATTGCTCACCCACGCGACCATGCTCGAGCGCCAACCCCGGCCCCTCGAAATCGCCTGCCGCGTGCTCGACATCCGCGACGTGGCCGCGAGCAGCGACGTTCGCGGTCGTGCCGCGAGTCCCGATGGATCCGGCGCAGATCACGTACACCTCGGGCTCGACCGGAGCGCCGAAGGGTGTCACCGTGTCGCACGGCAACCTGCGCGCGGCCATGGAGACCGTGATCGGCTACCTCGGGATCACCGCGGACGACCGCATCGCGAGCCTTCTGCCCTTCAGTTTCGTGTACGGGATGAGCCAGGTCCTGTGCGCCCTGGGGAGCGGTGCGACGCTCGTCGTCGAACGGTCCCCGCTCATCGCTCAGGTCGTGAGCGCGCTCCGGACACACCAGGTCACGGTCCTCGCGGCGGTGCCGCCACTCTGGGCGCAGCTTTTGAACTCTGGCATCGTTCAGCCAGCAGCCACTGCCGTCCTTGCGCATAATGACGAACGCGGGCGGCCATCTGCCCGTGAAGGCGGTCCGCCAGCTGCGCGAGGCACAGCCCGACGCCAAGCTGTTCCTCATGTACGGCCTTACCGAAGTCTTGCGAAGCACCTTCCTCCCGCCAGAGGAAGTAGATCGCCATCCCGACTCAATGGGCCGCGCGATCCCTGGCGCGGAGATCCTCGTGCTGCGCGAGGACCTCACGCCCTGTAACACCGGAGAGGTGGGTGAGCTCGTGCATCGCGGACCCACGGTGACGCTCGGATATTGGAACGCCCCGGAAGCAACTGCGCGGGCGTTCCGCCCCAATCCGCTCCGTCCGGCGGGTACTCCCGACAGCGAGCGAGTCGTGTTCTCCGGCGATCTGGTGAAGCGTGACGAGGCGGGCTTCCTGTATTTCGTCGGTCGCCGGGACCGGATGATCAAGACGCTGGGCTATCGCGTGAGTCCCGACGAAATCGCCAACGTGCTCTCCGCGTCCGGTGAGATCGTTGAGTGTGTGGTCACCTCCGAGCCCGACGCGCAGCGCGGTGAGGCGATCCTCGCGTTCGTCGTGATGGCGGCGGGTGGATCGCTCGATCGCTTGCGGGCGTATGCGACCCTCGAGCTGCCGCGCTACATGCAACCCACCCGGTTCGAGGTGCGGGAAGACCTGCCACGGCTGCCGAGCGGGAAGTACGATCTCGTGGCGATGCGAGGCTAGTCGCGTCAGGCTGACCCGGGCTGGCGAGCGCTGACCACGTCGCGGCGTGTCGGCTCCCACGTGGCGTGGCGGGTCCCGCGCACTGCCCCGATCGATGCGAGCAGAGCGGCGACATTGCCGCTGATCAGATAGGCGCGGGATCGCCACGCACCCTGGGCACGGCACGCGCGGCGGGCCAGAGCCAACCCACGGCGCCAGCGACCGCCAGCGCCGCCACCCCTCCGAGCAGCCAGCGCGCCCACGGCACCGTGATACTGAGCGCCCCCAGAGCCACCAGCGCCACGACCCCTGCCCACGGCGCCAGCCAGCGGCACACCTTGTGACTGAACAGCATCCACGCGAACAGGCCGAAGCGCGCGGGATTGAGCAGCCGACGCTTGAAGATCAGGGTTTGCATCCCCCGCGTCATCGTCCGTACCTTGCGCCGGAATTCGTTGCGCAGCGAGGCGGTGCGGGCAACGAAGCAGATCGCTTCCGGTACCGAAACCGCTCGAAGCCCATGTTCTCGAACGACCAGGGCGGCCGCGAAGTCGCGACTCAGGCCGTCGGGCACGCGGACCTGATGCAGGTCGGCGCGAATCGCGTAGAAGCATCCCGACGCACCGACGATCCCGTCCACGCGCGTTTCCAGGTCGCGGAGCCACATCTCGTACCCGACATACCCAGACTCCCCCTGGTTGCTCTGGTCGCCGAGCGTGGTGACGCTCACGTCCCGGCCGGAGGCCACGCCCAACCGTGGGATCCGTGAACGCAGCGATCAGTGGCCGGAGCGCATGGGCAGGGACATGGATCGAGGCGTCGGTATTCACGATGATCTCGCCGCGCAACAAGGGCAGCGCCGCGTTTTCAGCGGCGCTCTTGCCGCCCCGCACCGGCACGCGCAACAGCTCCACGCCGCGGTCGGCGAACCCTCGAACGATCTCGTCGGTACCGTCGGTGGAGGCGTCGGACACGACCACGATTTGGCGGCGCTCCGGGGGATAGTCGATCTCCAACGTCCGGCGTAGCGTCGCAGCAATCGTTGCGGCTTCGTTGTACACGGGGATCGTGATGCTCACGGCCGGCCAGGAGGCAGGCGCATTCGTCGGGCGACGCCTCGGCCGGAGCAACGCCACCAGCTTGAGCAGCCCCGGATACCCGATATACGCGTAGACGACCAGGGCAACCGCCAGCGCGAGCGCGGCCACGGCGAGCGTGGTTCATCGGCCTGCGAGCGCCGCACCGCGCCGTCCGATGGCGCCGTACAGCGTCTCGTAGCGCTCGAGCCACGGCTGGACGGCGAACCCTTGCTCGAGCCGCCGCCGCGCCGCGCCGGCGCGATCGCGCGCCGCCACCGGATCCCGCAGCGTGTCCCGAATCGCCGTCGCGAGGCTCGCTGGATCTTCGCTGGGGACGAGCAGAGCCTCAGCGGGAGAGACAACCTGCGGCACGCCGCCGACGGCCGTCGCCACGACGGGCACGCCGGCGGCCATCGCTTCAAACAGGGCCATCGGCGTGCCCTCAGTGCGCGAGCTCAGGACAAAAACGTCAAAGGCCGGAATACAGCCGAGCGGCCTCAGCGACGGTCCCGTGCCACGTGGTCCGTCCGGCGACCCCGAGCAGCTCTCCACGCCGCTCCAATCCGGCGCGCGCCTGCCCATCACCGAGCATGGACAGGTATACCGGAACGTCACCGAGGAGCGCGAGCGCCTCAAGCATGACATCGGGGCCCTTTTCCAGGCTCATGCGGCCCACCCACCCGATCCGGAGGCCGCCGTCAGGAACCCCGAGGGCACGACGCGCAGCCGGGCGGTCGAGGAAGGTCACGGCACCATCCCAGGCGTTCTGGATGACGTGGAGACGCGTCCGCGGCACCCCGTCCGCGCGCCAGCGACTCGCCCAACGGATGCGAAACGGCAACGACGGCGTCGAACCGCCTGAACGCGCGCCGCTGCAGGCGCTCGTACACGCGATTCTTCCAGTCTCCACCCGTGAAGCCGTGCACCGTCGTCACCGTCGCGATCTCCCAGACGCCGGGCGACGCCCGCATCCACCACGTCAGCGCGATATCCATGCGTGTGGACAACGTCAGGACGCAGGCGATCGCACAGGTCGGCGATTGCGCGCACGTTCGGCGAGATATGACCTGGGGGCGACCTGAACCGGTGCGACCTCGAGATCCCTGCCCTGCAGCGAGCGTACGAACGGGTGCTCGGCAGCCCGCTGGGTCGAGCACGACTGCAACGCACACCCGGTGCCCGGACGCCCGTTGGCCGGTGGCCAGCGACAGGACCACGCGCTCAAGGCCGCCAACGCGTGCCGGGGGCCAGTACGTGAAGAATGATCATGATCGTCCGGCACCCAGGTAGCAATTCCGGGGCCTGCGGTGCGATGTAGCTCCCCCGGGGTCTCACTCCGTTGCGCGACGACGAGCGGTCAGCCGAACTGTGGCACGGGTGCAACACTTCCAAGAGCACCGAACAACGCTGCCTAACACGACAGGTGGTCCGACTATTGCACCTAGAGCGGCAGCGCGACCTCCCTAACCCGACCCAGGTCTATGTGTGGCATTGCAGGAATCGTTCATCACGACCGGCGCCGCCCGGTTGCCGCTGCCACCGTCCACGACATGTGTATGGCGTTGCAGCGGCGGGGTCCTGACGACGAGGGAATCCATGTGGCCGATGGGGTCGGGCTCGGCATGCGGCGCCTCAGCATCATCGATCTCGCCGGTGGCCATCAGCCGATTTTCAACGAAGACAACTCCAAGGTCATCGTATTCAACGGCGAGATCTACAACTACCGCGAGCTGCGGCGGGAGTTGATCGCCCGCGGCCACGAGTTCCGGACCAACAGCGACACCGAAGCCGTCCTGCACCTCTACGAGGACGACGGCGCGGCCTGCGTTCACCGGCTACGTGGGATGTTTGCCTTTGCCATCTGGGACAGCCGCGCGCGATCGCTGTTCCTGGCGCGGGACCGCTTCGGCATCAAACCACTCTACGTGACTTCGGGGCCGTGGGGGCTCGGGTTCGCGTCCGAGCTCAAGGCACTACTGGCCGTGGGTCTCAGCAACCGGACGCTGGACTGGGAGGCGCTGAACGCGTTCTTCCAGCTCGGGTACATCCCGGCACCCGCTACCCCGTTTACGGACGTGCGAAAGCTCGAACCCGGTCACTCGCTCACCTGGCGCGCCACGGGCGAAGTCACCGTCGAGCGCTACTGGGACCTACCGGCGAGCGAGATTGCCACTCCGCCCGATGTCGAACGACAGATCGTCGAGTGGCTCGACGACTCCGTGGCAGCCCACCTCGTCAGCGACGTCCCGGTCGCCGCGTTTCTCTCGGGAGGTGTGGATTCCTCTGCAGTGGTCGCAAGCATGGCAGCCCTCGGCCAGACGCCGCATGCGTTCACGGCACGGTATCTGGGATCGGGAGCGGCAGCAGCGGACGAAACCGGTCTCGCGAGGCAGCTCGCGACCCGTTGGGGCGCGAAATTGACCGTGGTGGACATCCGGCCCGATGTCCGGAACATCTTCGAGCCGATCGTGCGGGCCCTGGACGAGCCTCACGCCGACGATTCCGCGATCCCCACCTGGGTGTTGTCCCAAGCCGTCGGCGCGTCCTACAAGGTGGCGCTCACGGGAATTGGCGGCGACGAGTTGTTCGCGGGCTATCGTCGCCACATCGGCGTCCTGCTCGGCCAGCACTACACCCGCCTGCCGCACGGTGTGCAACGGATGGCCAGTTCCCTCGCCAATCGGCTGCGTGAGCCGCAGGGCGGCGGGCTTGGCGTCGATCGCCTCAAGCGCTTCCTACGCCCGGGGCGGAACGGCACCGCCAATCGTTTCTTCTCGTTCATCAGCCGTCTGGACGACCGCGACCGGGCCACCCTCGATAGCGCGGCGGTCGACCAGCAAATCCACGGAACATCGGCCCAGGATCAATTCGAGCGGTTGCACCACGAGGGGCCCGCGAGAACTGGATTGCGAGCCGGATTGACCTGGACTACAGACAAGACGTTCTAACCGGACGACATCCTGGCCCTGAGCGATCGGCTCTCGATGGCGCACCCACCGAGGTTCGAGTGCCTCTCGTGGACCACGTCTTGGTCGAACGCATCTTCGGTCTTCCCGATCACGTCAAGATCGGGTGGTGGCGCAGCAAGCGACTACTCAAGCGCGCCCTGCGTGATCGCCTGCCCCGCGAGCACCTGCACGCCCCCAAGAGGGGGTTTGTCGGGCCGACGTCGGCATGGCTGCGTGACGAGCTACGGGACGTGCTCGGCGACGAGTTGTCAGCCGACCGGCTCAAGCGACTCGGCTATTTTGACTCGACCACGGTGGGCCGGCTCTTCGACGACCATATGACGCGCCGGCGCAATCGTGAGGGAATCCTCTGGGCGCTGCTGTGCTTCTCGACCTGGCATCGCCTGTACGTTGAGACGGCGCCGTCAACGCCCTATGCAGTCACAGGTGGCTGAGATGCCATCGGCACGGTTGGCAATGTGGGCCGCAGGCATGCGTGTCTGTACCGGGTGCCTGCGCCGCGAGCCAATCCTTGGCATCAAACGGTTGCTCCTTCCGGTCAGCTACTGGCGGATCGCCGAGTTTGCCGACGTCTGGAATCGCTTGGCTGGCTTGGACCGCGCACGCATTCTCGACCTCGGAAGCCCCAAAGATCTTGCTGTGATCTTGGCGCGAGGTCGCGGCTGCGAGGTCACCGCAGTGGATATTCTGCCCGAAGCCATCGCGTTAAGCAGTCGGTGCGCGAGGGCTCAGGGACGGGAAGGACGCGGCCCCGGCAAGGTTTGGTCCGAGGTGCAGGACGGGCGCAGGTTGAGCTACGCGGACGCAACCTTTGACGCGGCGTTCTCGGTGTCCGTCCTCGAGCACATCCCCGACCGGGAGATACTACCGCCATGGCAGAGCTGCTTCGTGTCGTCAAACCGGGCGGCCTGGTAGTCGTCACAACGCCGTACGACACCGCATATCGAGAGACCTTCGTTGAGACAGCGGTCTACGAGAGGGCGCAACACGGTTCCGAGCCGGTATTCTTTGAGCGCCACTACGACGACGGAGCGCTCGCGGAGCGCTTGCTCGGTTTCCCTGAGGCTGGGCTCCTCGTCCATCAGGAGTTTTGGGGAGAACGCGGCGCGTGCGGGTGAGTCGCTCCGATGGGCGCGGGTCCGCTACGCCTCCCCCTCTCGCCCCTCGAGCCGGTGCTGTCCAGCCTGTTCCTCCGCCGCCTGCCATCGAACACCGCGAACCACCCGATGGCCGTGTTTTTCACACTGCGGGGAAACGCGGCTAGAGGCCAGTCGCTCAAAGAGTCTCCACCACGAACGGCGCGGGGTCACCCCAGCGCCACACTTCACAGCGATCGCGTCCCGGGTGAATCGTCAGGAAGCGCAGCACCGCGCGCAGCCGCGAGTCGTAGTGTTGGGCACCTGCAGCTCGGCTCCGGAGCGTGTGAGACGCAGGTAGAGATGGTCGACATCGCCCCAGAACCACCGGCTGCGAATCCCGACCCGGTACCCGGTCCCGGCAGGGAGGGCCGGAGTTTGGCCGAGGGCACACGCCACCAGGAGAACAGGAAAGTTGATTCCGGCATCGATCGCCAGCTGCACCGAGCCCCAGAAGCGTCCATTGATTTCCATGATGATGTGGCGTCCGGTCTCGGGGTCGCGTTTGCACTCGATCATCGCCACCCCGTTCCAGTCGAGTGCGTCGAGCAGCCGCTCGCCGGCACTCACCAGCCGGGGATCGGGCTCAATGCTCTCGCGATACACGCTCACGCCGCCGGCGGGCGGCTTCTCGCGCAGGCGGCGGTGCGCAAAGCGGGCCACCGTGCGGCCTTCCCAACGCAGCGCGAACAACCCTTCCCCGACCCCCGCCACGCGGTGCTGCAGCAAGACGGGAACGCCGGCCGGCGGCAAGCGCGCCAGTGCCCGACGGCACTCGGCGGCGTCGTCGCACGAAGCTCACGCTCAGCGGCGGCGCCGCCGCCCACGGCCACCACGCGACCGATGCGGTTTCACCACCGCCGGGAACAGCCCGTCCGGCCAGGGATCGCCCTGATCCGCGCAGTCGAGCACCACCGTCTCCGGCACCATGAAGCCGGCGGCGCGCGCCAATTCCAGCACCGGCAGTTTGTCCGACGCCCGGTGGTAGGGGCAAGATCGGGGAACGGGAGCGCGACCGTCAGGAGGGAGCGCGCGACGGTGCTCGAGAACGGCTTCGACGCTGGCATCGGTCATCGGGAGCAAGACATCGATCCCATGAGCGGTGACCAATCCGCCGAGGGCCGCGACGTACCCTGCGGGATCCGTGTGCGGCGTCTGCTCGAGTACTGAGCAGTGCACACCTCGAGACACCGCGGCGAGCGAGTATCGGCGCGGTGCGGCCACGTGCACACGGTAGCCGCTGCTCACTAAAGCCCGAGCCGTGGCCAACGCGGAGCGCTCCGTCCCGTCGGTAATCAAGATCGCCTGGCCCATGTCCCTCCTCAGGACTGCGCGGTGCGACAGCAGTATACGCCCCGCCCCCCACTGCACCTACCGTACCGGAGCATGGGCCTGGAGCGGGGCGCAGGAAGGTGTGGCAATCCTACCACACTCCCAGCCCCAAAGCCTGAGAAATGACGCGAAACCCCTGCGGGGTCACGACATACGAGTGGCGCCTGTCTTGCATGGTGCGGTGCGCGCCGGTGATGGTTGCGAGCGCGACGTGAAGTCGGCCACCGGATCCCAACGATCAACCCGAGGAGCAGCGTGTCGAACCGAACCGAGCTGCGGATTGCCTTTGTCGGGGCGGGGGCCATGGCCCGCGTCCATCTGCAGGCACTGAGGCACGTGCCGACCGGTCACCGCGTCACAGGGGTCTGCGATGTGAGCGCGCGCCGCGGCGGGCGACTTCGCGCGCGAGGCCGGGGCCGACGCCGCGCCCTACCCGCACGGTGGCGGCGCTGCTCTCGGAGGGTAAGCCTGATGTCGTGCACATCTGCACGCCGGCCGGGACGCATTTCGACGTTGCGCGGCAAGCACTGCTCGGCGGCGCCCACGTCTACGTCGAGAAGCCGTTCGTCGAGACGGAAGCCGAGGCGGACGAGCTGCTCCGTCTGGCGCAGGAACGACGCCTCCTCGTGTGTCCTGGTCACCAGCTGCTTCGCGACCCCGCGTTCGAGCAGGCGCTCACCCAAGCCGGCCGCGCTCGGACCCATCGTTGGGGTGGACAGCTACTTCGCGTTCCGATCGCCCACGCTGACGCTCCATCGCGCTAGCGTCCGCGCGCTGGCGGCCCAGCTGCTCGATGTCCTGCCGCATCCCCTGTACACGCTCCTCGCTGCGCTCGAACGGGTCGCTCCCGCCGGTTCGACCCCTGAGGTCGTTTCCGTACTCGCCACCCCCATCGAGCTCCACGTGCTGCTGCGCCAGGCCGACTGTCACCGCTCGATTGTTGATCAGCTTGCGCGCGCGCCCAGTGGCATCCTCGCTCACGATTACCGGCTGTGGGGGCGCCGTTACGGCCGACTTCGTGCGGGGAATGGTGATCGGCGCCGGCAATGACGGTACGTCGCCGCTCGAAAAACTCGGGAATCCGCTGGTCGAAGCAACACAGCTGTTCGGGCGGTCGATCGCGAGTCTCGCGCGACGCTTTCAGCGCGGCGCGGGGTACGCTGGGCTCGCCGGCTTGTTCGACGCGTTCTACGGGGCGGTATCGCGAGGTGAGGGCAGGTCTCCCGTGCCCGCGGACCAGCTGCACCGCGTCGTCAAGATCTACGAGGAGCTGGTAACCGCAGTGCGCCACCAGGTGCCCTCGCCGGCCACGCTCATCGCACGAAAGTCGGGCCGCACGGCAGAGCGTCCGCTCGCGTTGGTGACAGGAGCCAGCGGATTTCTTGGCCGCGAGATCGTCGCGCAGCTCGCGCGGCGCGGCTGGCGGGTTCGCGGCATCGGGCGCTCGGAGACGCCCGACAACCCGCACCTCGCCGAGTGGATCCGCGGCGATCTCAGTCGGGGCGTACCCGGATGGCGCGCTCAACGGCGTAGCGGTGGTCGTTCACGCAGCCGCCGAGACTGCAGCTGGTATCGACGCTCATCGCAAGAATACCGTTGACGCCACCAAGAACCTTGTAGGCGCGATGGCTGCCGCACGGGTTCGCCACCTCGTGCTGGTGAGCAGTCTCTCAGTGCTCGAGCCGCCCCACAGCCCGTGGGAACGGCAGGACGAACGGACGCCCGTGGCCTCCAAATCGGAGACGCTCGGACCCTACACGTGGGGCAAGTGCACCGCCGAGCAGGTCGTCACGGCGGCGCAACGCGCGGGAGCAATCGACGCGCGAATCGTCCGGCCGGGCGCGTTGATCGACTGGGAGCACATCGAGCTTCCGGGACTGGTGGGACGCCGTCTCTTCGGTCCCTGGCATCTGGCGCTCGGGCGGCCCGGCCTGCCGTTCGCAGCCTGCGAGGTCGGGCGCGCCGCGGGAGTGATCGCGTGGTGTGCCACGGAATTCGAGCAGGCGCCTCCGGTGTTGAATCTCTTCGATCCCACGATCGCAACGAGGGGAAACCTGCGCGATGCGTTCCGCGCACGTGGGTGGCGCAGCCGTCTTGTGTGGGTCCCGATCAGCCTGATCGCGACGGCACTGCAGATGGCGCGCTTCGCGCTGGCTGCCGCGCGTGGCCGCTTGCCGGAGCCGCTTGCCGCCTGGGCAATCCTCCGTCCGCGTCGCTACGATGCGACGCTCTCCGCCGCCTGCCTGGCGGCGGCCGAGCAGGCGGTGACGGTCCAAGAGGCGCCCGTGCGTCCGACGCCCGTGATAGCGCCCCTGCGCACGACGGAAGGCATCCTTGCACGCTAGTCGCACGCTTGCGGTAGGTCCGATGTCGGGCGTCACCCACTCGGCGGGGCCTGGACCGCAGGTTAGGCCCAGTCCGAGCCCCGCCATACCCCAGGCCCGCGACCGCGCTTGGGACTTGCTGCTCGTTTGTATCGCCCTTCACCTCCTCACGGCCGTCGGTCGCATCCACGAGCTCTTCCCCATCCTGACGCTGGTCAAGTTGCCCCTTGTCAGCGGAGCCGCCGCGATCTGCCTGTACGCGCTCCACCACACGGGGGCGCGGCGTTTGGGTCTGCTGTTCGCGCCCACGACGAAGTACCTCCTGGTACTGCTGTTGTGGATCGCGCTTTCGATTCCTGGTGCCCTGTATCCCGGGGCCGTATTCGACCTCCTCACGGACCGCTTTATCAAGACCGTGATTCTCTACCTACTCATCGTGGGAGCGGTGCGGAATACGAAGGACGTCGAGCGCCTGGCATTCATGTACTTCGCCGGCGCGGCATTGTACGCGCTGGTGGTCTTGCTTCGCTTCGATGTCGGGGGAGCATCCTGGCGGCTCGGCACCATCTATTACTATGACGCCAACGACTTCGCGACCCTCGTGGTTACCGCCCTGCCCCTCGGCTTGTACTTCACGCTGGCGCGACGAGCCCTTCTCAATCGGCTGCTCGCGGCCGCAGGCGTGGGCGCGCTCATTGTCGGATTCATTTGGTCGGGCTCCCGTGGGAGCTTCATCGCCTTGGTGCCGGTCGCGCTGTTCATCCTATTCCGCTACCTCGACGATCCCGATTCGCTGGCGCGTGCTCGGTGTCGCGGTCGTCGCGGCGGTGTTCCTCGCAATCGCGAGCGACCGATACTGGACTCAGATGAGCACGATCTTCGACTCCGAGGAGGACTACAACGAAACGAAGAACGCGGACGCGTTGCCATCTGGAAGCGCGGTCATCAGGTACATGGACAACACCCATTCCTTGGAGCCCGCGTCGGCGCCGATAACTTCCCGGTCGCTGAAGGCGCGATTCTCCTCTCGCAGCCCGTCAAGAACGCCGGGATCGGATCAGTGAAGCGCCGCGCACAACACGTACGTACAGGTTGGGGCAGAGCTCGGCGTGCCAGGTCTCTTGTGGTTTGTCTTGATGCTCGCCACGGCGTGGCGAGCCCTCAGGGAGATCGCCCGGCGATCGCGCCATGCACGCAAACGGAGCGGGAGCCCTCGCCCACAAGCGCTGGCTGCGTCGCTGCTGGGCTTTGCCGTCGGTGCGTTCTTTCGCTCGCCGCCTACCACGAGGGATGCTCTACGCCTTGCTCGCCCTCGCGATCGCGCTGCGCAAAGTCACGCGACCGGCGCACCGGACGTTACTGGCCGCTGATGTGGATGTCGTCGAACCAGAAGTAATCCGTCTCGCCCTTCACTGAGCCGTCTGTTACCGCCCCAGCACCGGATCGAAACGACAACTCAGTGAACTGTCCGGGGATGGCGCCGGCAGACCACGTCCCGTAGTCCCCCTGCAGCACGCCGTCGAGCCACCATTTCACGCGACCCTTCTGTCCCGGGATGTACTGAGCGAAGAGCTCGACGCGATGCCACACGCCGCGAGTGACGGTCGTGGAGTTGACGTTCGGATAGAGCCATTGAGAGACCGAAGAACTGCACATACGCAGCGCAGACTGGGGGGACTGCCATACTGAATCAGGAACATGTTGCTGCTGCCGGCCCACAAATAGCCGAGCTTATCGCCGACGTCGTGATACTGCCACGGATCGGACAGCTTCCACCAAAAGCCAACGTACACGCGGTTGAAATTGGGGAGGGCACTCCAAATCTGCCCGGGACCCGCACCGTCTCGCATCCCGGTCGGGTACGCGAACTGATACACGGCCGTGGCCGAATGAGCACCGCTTGCATCCGCAGCGAGCTCGATCCAGCCGTCGGGGTCCCCCGGCAGACCTGTTCGGGCACGCCAGGTGCTGGTGCCCGGATAGGCCCGTCGGGGATGTTGGCGGGGGGCGCGGAATCCATCGCCCAGTCGGAGTACACGGTGTAGCCCCGGGGCTCGTTCGGCCACGGTCCATCCGAGTCTGACGACGGGCCGCATGCGAGTGGCACGAGGCCTGACAAGAGAACGAGGGATACCCTCGTCCGCAGCGAGTGCGACCACACAAACCGGCTCATCCGCGCCCCTAATGTTTCACCGCGGTCCGGTACGGTCAACACTTTTGACGTTCTTGGCGGGCCGCCGCCCAACGCTCCGGGCGGCAGCCCTCCCAGAGAAACCCCTCCCCCTCATTACGGCAGGGGCCTTGAACCCTACGGCCTTGCTGACGTGAATGTGATCGACCCACCAGAAGCTGTTGAACGCGACGCTGCCGCCGACCCTCCCCACGTCGGTGAGAACCGCAATTCGTCGAACCCAGTGCTCGGCCATCTCACGTTCGTGTGGAAGCTGCCGCACAACTGCCCATCGATCCACCACCGCACGATCCCATCCGCCGTCGTCGGAGTGCTCGAGCGCTTGAAGTACATCTCAAACTTGTGCCACACACCGAGCGTAATCGTCGGATCGTTCACGTTGGCATACAGGTTGTAGCTCCCGCCCTGCGCCGCCGGCACCTGTAGGTCCACCTGGATCTTCGAGCTGCTGTTGAACAGCACGAAGTAGTCCGCCGTCGCATTGTGGGATACCACTGCTTGGTCCCCACCGCCTGGTTGCTGTAGGGATTCGAGTACTTGAAGTCATAGGCAATGAAATGATCCGTGACCGGCGTGGTCGGACCGTAGTAGACCGTCCCCAGGCGAGGCGCCGGCGGCGAACCCCTGCGGATACCGCCACTGGGCCACGTTCGACGGCGACACCAGGGCACTCGCATCCGTCGTAATGGTCGGCCCGGAATTCGTACGCCAGCCGCCCGAACTGAAGTTGTCGAAGCCGAAATCGGTCACCGTCGTAAAGCCGGTCGGCTCATTCGCCCACGCCCCGCCCGCGGGTGGAGGTGGTGAGGTCAGCCCGGTCACTGCGGCCGTGCCGCTCTGGCCTTCGCTCGTCGCCGTGATCGCGGCCGAGCCGACGACCAGCGCCGTCGCGAGCCCGTTCACGTTCACGGTCGCCACGCTGAGCGCATTGGACGACCACGTGACCCCGCGGCCCGACGAGCACGTTCCCGCTGGCATCGCGTAGAAGCTACCGCCAGCGCCACCGTCCCCACCAACCGTGACGCTCGCCGCGGCTGGAGTCACGCTCACGGTCGCCACCGGCGCTGGAGGCGGAGGCGGAGGCACCCCGGGTCCCGTCACGGTCGTCCCACTCGCCACGTTCGACAACGCGCCGAACGTCGCGTTCACGTTGAGCGTCCCCCGTAATGCCACCAGCTGAAACTGGTAGGCCGTGGCCGCATTCAACCCCAGCACCGTACAACTCCGCTTCGCCCCAATCGCCGTGCCAGCCACGGGCGCCGCACACGTGCCCTGCGATACCGAGACCGCCGACCACCACGCGAATGTCCCGGCCGCCCCGCGGATGTCGTAACTCGCCGGATTGCCGCTGCCGTCGTTCACCTCGGTGAACGTGAGCGTCACCGAGTTGTTCGTCACGCTCGCGACCTTCAGGTCGGTCACCGCGCCCGGTTTCGTGGCGGTGCTGGTCACCGTTATGCTCGCCGTCGCACTCTTCCCTTCGGTCGTCGCCGTGATCGTGGTCGACCCGGCGGCGATCCCTGTCACGAGCCCGCTCGCGCTCACCGTCGCAACCGCGGGTGTACTACTCGCCCACACAACCGTCCGCCCGGTGAGCGTCACGCCGCCCGCATCCTTGAGAGTCGCCGTGAACTGCTGCGTGCTCCCCACCATGACACTCCCGCTCGAGGGAGTCACACGTCACCGTGGCCACAGGGACGCTGGCGACGGCGATCGCGGCGCTCCCGCTCTTCCCTTCACTCGTGGCCGTGATGGTGCTGCGCGGGCCGTGAGTCCTGTAACCGGCCACCGCGTCCACCGTCGCCACACCGGGCGCACTGCTCGCCCACGTGACCGTGCGGCCGGTCAGCACGCTGCCCCCGCTGGGCCGGTGTCGCCGCGAGTTGACGGGACCCTACCCAACGGTGACGTTTGCCGCGGCGGGAGTCACGCTCACGGTCGCCACCAGCGCCGGCAGCGGTGCCCCGGGTCCCGTAGCGGTCGTCCCACTCGCCACGTTCGAGAGCGCGCCGAACGTCGCGTTCACGTTGAGCGTCCCGGAGGGCACCAGCTGGAACTGGTACGCGGTCGCGGGACGAGCCGAGCGCGTACAGCTCCGCGCCGCGCCAATCGCCGTCCCGGCCACGGGCGTCGCACACGTGCCCTGCGATACCGAGACCGCCGAGCCCCCACGCGAATGTCCCGGCCGCCCCGCGGATGTCGTAACTCGCCGGATTGCCGCTGCCGTCGTTCACCTCGGTGAACGTGAGCGTCTCACCGAGTTGTTCGTCACGCTCGCGACCTTCAGGTCGGTCACCGTTCCCGGGTTCGTGGCGGTGCTGGTCGCCGTGAGGCTCGCCGTCGCACTCTTCCCCTCGCTCGTCGCCGTGATCGTGCCGACCCGGCGGCGATCCCCGTCACGAGCCCGCTCGCGCTCACCGTCGCAACCGCGGGCGCACTGCTCACCCACGTGGAAGCACGCCCGGCCAATGCGCTTCCGGCCGAATCATTGACCGTCGCCGCCAGCTGGGTCGTGCCGCACGACGACTACGCTGACTACGGCGGGATTGATCGTCACCAACGAGACCGACGGACTCGGGACGCCGGCGATCTGCCCCGAGGCGACGGTGAGGTCGTCGAACCAGGCGTACTGATCGACCGGCGAGCCATCGCCGATGTACGGCGCGATCAGGAACTGGCGGAATTGGATATTGGGACGCGCGCCAGTGCGGAACAGCATGTCGTGCCGGTCGATCACGAGCGTGCCGTTGAACCAATACTGCAATACACCGTCGGCCTGGCCGATCCCCGCCGACACTGAGTTCAGTTGAGCATAGACTTCGACATGATTCCAGTCGCCTCTTGTAACCTGGACCAGGGTTGGGCTGGAACGCGACCTGGGCGGCGGTATCTCCTTGTCGTTGTACCAGGGCGGCATGTTGAAGCAGGTCGTGACGACATTCGCTCCACCACGCCGTTGCACCCTGCGGTCGAGCGATTCTCCGTCGCGCTCGACCAGGTTCAGTGGCAGGGCACCCAAGGTCGTGTTGATCGCCTTGTTGTCCTGCAAGCGCCAACCGCGGGATGCCGCCGTTCTGGTAGTTGTGCTCGACATAGAACGTCAGCCAGTTGTTCGACGGGCCATCCCAATCGCCGTCCTGATCGCTCAGCACCAGGAACTCGTGCGGGTGGTACGAGCGGCCCGAGCCCACCCAATTGGTGCTGTACTTGACCCAATAGCTGACATACAGCGTAGGGGTCGGCGTGAACAGGTGGCGCGCCGCGCCGCCCCAGGTGGGCGTGGTCGCACCGGGGGTGAAGTGAGCTTCCAGGGCGCGCGTACTCCCGGGGACGTGCTGGGCCGTCGTGGTCGCTAGGTTTGCATTGTCGTACCAGCCGCGCGACGCAAACGCGTTATCCTCAAAGGATTCCTGTAACAAGACCGTGGCTGGTGCTGCACCAGGCGTGGCGAACGTCGGCCTGCTGGACACGCTGCTTGAGGGATCCCCCAAACCGCATGCCATGCTGGCGACGGCGCTGAGTACTACCGTTGCGCGACTGGCCATGGCCAGTCGGATCGACAACCGACTTGTGGACGTCATTGTACGCCCCTCGAGACTGGAGAGTGAGGTTCGGCAGCTCGACTGGCGTGACGCGGCTGATCCGCGCGGTAGCCTCGGGGCTTTGCGTCACCGGCTTTCGCCGGCTATGCCCTTGTCGCACTCCTCTTGGGGAGGGGCGATCCTTCCGAACAGACGTGTTAGCGACAGAACAACAGAACAACAGAACAGCACCACTACTTCCACAAACGAAACGGCCGCCAGCTCGATGACTTCTCGATGTGCTGGCGGCCCGGCGGACGTGGCGAGAAGCTCGCGTTAGTCCCGTAGCTCTGCGTCACCGTCTTTCGACGGATTTGCTCTTGTCAGCTGTGCTGGTTTCAGCGGGGTGCGACAACCATTTTCGCGCGAGGCGTGCTGGCTACAAATTGCCGCGCACATTCAACGGACGACAGACTAGTAGGAGCTCGTGACCCGCACAAGTGGTGCAACCTACCCGTCGACAAGAGCGAGAGTTGCGTCGACGCGCTACACCTGTGCTCGCTGCATTCTGGTGTACTTGCGCTTTTGTCTGACCAGTCTTCCGTGTGCGGTGGCTCACACAGGTGGAGCTCTACGGCTCGCTCACGTGGATGTGATCGACCCACCAGTAGCTGTCGAACGCCACGCTGCCACCGATCCCGCCCCACGTCGGCGCAGAACCGCAATTCGTCGAACCCAGTGCTCGGCCACCTCACGTTCGTGTAGTTGCCGCACAGCTGCCCGTCGATCCACCACCGCACGATACCATCCGCCGTCGTCGGACTGCTCGAGCGCTTGAAGTACATCTCAAACTTGTGCCACACGCCGAGCGTGATCGTCGGATCGTTCACATTGGCGGTACAGGTTGTAGCTCCCACCCTGCGCCGCCGGCACCTGCAGGTCCACCTGGATTTTCGAGCTACTGTTGAAGAGCACGAAGTAGTCCGCGGTCGTGATTGTAGGGATACCACTGCTTGGTCCCCACCGCCTGGTTGCTGTAGGGATTCGAGTACTTGAACTCGTAGCCGATGAAATGATCCCCCGCAACCGACGAGGTGTTAAACACCGTGCCCGGCGATGCGCCGGCCCCAAACCCCTGCCGATAGAACCACTGGGCGACGGTGGACGGCGAGATCGGAGCACTGAGTCCGTCGCGATGGTCGGCCCGGAATTCGTCTGCCAGCCGCCCGAGCTGAAATTGTTGAAGCCGAAATCGGTGACGGTCGTAAAGCCCGCCGGCTCGTTCGGCCACGTGGTGCCGGGCGGCGGCGGGGTCACCACCGTCACCGCGGCCGTGCCGCTCCGGCCTTCGCTCGTCGCCGTGATCGTCGCCAACCCGACGGCGACGCCCGTCACCAACCCGCTGCCGCTCACCGTCGCGGTCCCCACAGCGCTGCTCGACCACGTGATGACGCGGCCGGTCAGCGGGTTGCCGAGGGCATCCCTGAGTGTCGCGGTCAGCTGCACCGTCTGCCCCGCCGCCACGCTGGGCGTCGCCGGGTTCAGGCTCACCGTGGCGACGGGCGCCGGCGGCGTGACGGTGACGGCCGACGAGCCACTCTGCCCCTCACTCGTCGCCGTGATCGTGACCGGGCCGGCAGCGACACCCGTCACCAGCCCGCTGCCGCTCACCGTGGCGGTCCCAAGGGCGTTGCTCGACCACGTGATGACGCGGCCGGTCAACACGTTGCCGTTGCCATCCCTGGTCGTGGCCGTCAGCTGCACCATCTGCCCGACCGACACGCTGGGCGTCGCCGGGCTGACCGTCACGGTGGCGACTGGCACCGGCGTCACCGTCAGCGCCGCCGTCCCGCTCTTCCCCTCGCTCGTGGCCGTGATCGTCACCGTCCCGGTGCTCACGCCCGTCACGAGCCCACTGCCATTCACCGTCGCCCGCCCGGTGTTGCTGCTGGCCCACGTCACCACGCGCCCCGTCAGCACGTTCCCGTTCGCATCGCGCGGCGTCGCGGTCAGCTGCACCGTCTGCCCCGCGATCACGCTCGCGGACGCGGGACTCACGCTCACCGTGGCCACCGGTACGGTGACCGTGACGGCCGCCGAGCCGCTCTGGCCTTCGCTCGTCGCCGTAATCGTCGCCGTGCCCGCGTCAACGCCCGTCACCACCCCGCTGCCATTCACCGTCGCCGTTCCGGCGTCGTCGCTGGCCCACGTCACCACGCGCCCTAGCAGCACGTTCCCGCTCGCATCCCGCACCGTCGCGGTGAGCTGCAGCGTCTGCCCCGCGATCACATTCGCGGACGCCGGGCTCACGCTCACCGACGCCACCGCCGCCGGCGTCAGCGTCACCGTGATCCCCGCCGTGCCGTTCTTGCCCTCGCTCGTCGCCGTGATGATCGCCAAGCCGGCCGCGACCGGGGTCACGAGCCCGCTACCGCTCACCGTCGCCACCCCCGTGTTGCTGCTCGTCCAGCTCACCGCCCGCCCCGTCAGGACGTTCCCGCTCGCATCTTCCAGCCGTGACCGTGAACTGGGCCGTCTGGCCTAGGGCGGCGCTCACGGCCGCCGGGCTCACGATCACCGACGCCACCGGCGGCGGCGTGATGGTCACCGCCGCGGTTCCGCTCTTGCCCTCGCTCGTGGCGGTAATCGTCGCTGCGCCGGCCGCGACGCCGGTCACCAACCCGCTGGCGCTCACCGTCGCCACACCGGAGTTGCTGCTCGCCCACGTCACAATTCGGCCGCTCAGCGAGGCACCGGTGGAGTCGCGCGTCGTCGCCGTCAACTGCACCGTCTGTCCCACCGTCGCACTGGCCGACGCGGGACTGACGCTCACCGTCGCCACGGGCACAGCGCTCACGTCGACGACTGCGGAGTCCGCGACGCCGCCGGACTGGGCCACGACCTTGTAACGCCCTGGGGACATTGGCGCCTTGTACTTGCCGAAGTGCTTGCCGCCGTTGCGTGCTCGTGTCGACCATCGTCCCCCCGGTGACACTCCAGGTCACGGGGACGCTGGCCGTGTCACCGCTGGTGGTCAGACCGACGACCACGAAATCCGCCATCTGCCCGGCGCGGGTGGTCACCGCCTTGGGCGAGACGAGTAGCATCGCGATGGTGCCTGATGGGTCCACCGGCAACGGTATCTCGCACGCGATCGCCGCGACGACACCCACGATGAGGGCCGTCTTCAGTCGAGCCAGGCGCTGTGCCAGCTTGTGCAGGAATGTCATGAAACTCGTCTCTCCCTCTCGCTTCAGTTCGGCCAAAACGAACGGGCCGCCAGTATCGACCCCGGGGGATCGCTGGCGGCCCGGCGGACGTAGCGAGCGAACTCGCCGTAGTCCCGTGGCTCTGCGTCACCGCCTTTCGGCGGTTTTGCTCTGAGCAGCGTATGTCGAATCAGTTGTCGCCTGCGTCCTGCTCTTTCCGACCTCCGGCTACGGCTTCGCCGTGGCCACCGTGAGGTCGTCAATCCACATGTACTGGTCCACCGGCGACCCGTCGCCGATGTACGCCGCGATCAGGAACTGGTTGAACTTCAGGGTCGGGCGCGCGCCGGTGCGCATCAGGATGTCGTGCCGGTCGATCATCAGCGTCCCGTTGAACCAGTACTGCATCACGCCGTCGGGCACGCCGATGCCGCCGACGACCGAGTTCAGCTGGAAGTAGGCCTCCACGTGGATCCACTGATTCCGCCACGCCGTCGGCGCAATCTTCGTCGGCGAGATGATCTCTTTGTCGTTGTACCAGGGCGGAAAGCTGAAGCAGCTCGTGACGACGTTCGGTTCCACGACGCCGTTGCAGCCGCAGGTCGAGCGGTTTTCGGTAACGCCGCTCAAGTTGAACGGCGGCGTGCCGAAGGATCGTGTTGATGGCCTTGCTGTCTTGCAACGCCAGGCGCGGAATGCCGCCGTTCTGGTAGTTGTGCTCGACATAGGCGGCGAGCCAGCTGGTCGACGGACCGTCATAGGCCCCGTCCTGATCGCTCAGGAGCATGATCTCGTGCGGGTGATACGCCTCGCCCGAGCCGACCCAGTTGGTGCTGTATTTCACCCAATAACTGATGTAGACCGTGGACGAGGCGGTGAACAAATGCCGCGCCGAGCCACCGGACACCGCAGTCGTGGCGCCTTGGGTGAAGTGCAGCTGCAAGGCGCGCGTACTGCTGCCGGGCGCGTGCTCCGCGGTCGTGGTGGGCGGGCTGGTGTTGTCATACCAGCCGCGCGACGCGAACGAGTTGTCCTCGAAGTGCTCCTCGAACAGCACGGTCCCGCCACCCGACGTCGCCGTCACCGTCACGGCGGCGCTGCCACTCTTGCCTTCACTGGTAGCGGTCACCGTCGCCGACCCCGCCGCGACCCCCGTCACAAGCCCCGTGCCGTTCACCGTAGCGACGCGCCGTGTTGCTGCTCCCCCAGGTCACGACCCGCCCGTCGAGCGCGTTCCCGTTCGCGTCCCGCGGCGTCGCGGTGAGCTGCACCGTTTGCCCCGCCGCCACGCTCGGCGCGGCCGGGCTGACGCTCACCGTCGCCACCGGCACCGGAGTCACGGTCACCAGGGACGTGCCGCTCTTTCCCTCGCTCGTCGCGGTGATCGTCGCCGACCCGGCCGCGACGCCGCTCACCAGCCCGCTGCCGTTCACCGTCGCGACAGCGCGTGTTGCTGCTGCCCCACGTCACGACGCGTCCCGTGAGGGCATTGCCGCTCGCATCCCGCGGCGTCGCCGTGAGCTGCACCGTCTGCCCGGCCGTCACGCTCGCCGGGCGCCGGACTCACGCTCACCGACGCCACCGGCGCTGGCGCCGGCGCACGGTGATCGCCGCCGTGCCGCTCTGACCCTCGCTCGTCGCCGTGATCGTCGCCGGACCCGGCGCCCACGCCCGTCACGAGCCCGCTGCCACTCACCGTCGCCACGGCGCTGTTGCTGCTGCTCCAGGTCACGACGCGCCCGACAGCGCGTTGCCGCTCGCATCCCGCGGCGTCGCGGTGAGCTGCACGGTCTGCCCCGCGATCACATTCGCCGACGCCGGACTCACGCTCACCGACGCCACGGCCGCCGGCGTCAGCGTCACCGTGATCCCGGCCGTGCCGTTCTTGCCCTCGCTCGTCGCCGTGATGATCGCCGAGCCGGCCGCGACCGGGGTCACGAGCCCGCTCCCGCTCACCGTCGCCACCCCCGTGTTGTTGCTCGCCCAGCTCACGACCCGCCCCGTCAGGGCGTTCCCGTTCGCATCCCGCGGCGTCGCGGTGAGCTGCACCGTCTGCCCCACCGGCACGCTTGCCAGTGTCGGGCTCACGGTCACCGACGCCACCGGCGCCGGCGTGACCGTCACCGCCGCACGTGGCGCTCTTGCCCTCGCTCGTGGCGGTAATCGTCGCCGCACCGGCCGCGACGCCGGTCACGAGCCCACTCGCGCTCACCGTCGCGACGGCCGCGTTGCTGCTCCCCCACGTCACCACCCGGCCCGACAGCGTCGTTGCCGTTCGCATCGCGCGGGGTGGCGGCGAGCTGGATCGTCTGCGCCACACCACACTCGCCGATGCCGGCGTCACGGCCACCGACGCGACCGGACGCGGCCGGATGCGCACCCGCGACGAGCCCGAGAGCTTGAGCGCGGCGTTGGTCGCCGACACCAGGAAGTCCCCGGCGGCCGTGTCGGCGGCGAACATCCCGTCGGACGTAATGCTGCCCCCGGTCGCACTCCAGGTCACGGTGACGGCGGAGCTGTCACCGCTCGCGGAACGGCCATAGGCTGCGAACTTCTGTTGTTGAGCTGCGTCGAGACTGAGGCTTTCGGGGACGACGACGACTTGGACGACTGAGACAGCTGGATCACTGCTGACGACGGGGATCTCGCATGCGACCAGGGCGGCCGCCGCGAGCAGCGGCAGCGGCATCTCTGAGCAGAGCCAGGCGGCACGACAGCTTGTACTTGAACGTCATCGTCTAGCTCCGCCCTCCATAAATGAAAACGCCGGCCCACCACGTCGACCCATTCGTCGATCGCTGGCGGCCCGGCGGACGTGGCGAAGCCTCTCGCGGTAGTCCCGTGGCTCTGCGTCACCGCCTTTCAGCGGCTTTGCTCTGAGCAGCGTGCTTTAAGACGGGCCAAAAATGGCCGTGCCTGGGCTTCTGGTCCGTGACCTACAGCACGGCCGCGATGGCAATGTGTAAAGTGTTCGATGGTAAGGAGGTAACTCGACGGACAGCGTTTCTGTGGGAAACTTCTACTGCGTCAGACCGACACGAGTCCCCGGTAGGCGGCACACAGCTCCTGACCCACCCGGGTCCAGGCGTATTTCGCACTCACCGTCGCGCGGGCATTCGACCCCAGCCGCTCCCGTAGCGCGCGATCCTCCAGCACGTTGCAGACGGCGTCCGCGAATGATCGCGGAGTGTCGCGAATGAGAATGTTCTCGCCATCCACCACATCCAGGCCCTCGCACCCCGTAGCGGTTGACACCACCGCTTTGCCCATCGCCCAGGCATCGAGGATCTTCAGACGCGTTCCGCCTCCCACTCGAATGGGCACGACGACGCATGGCGCCTCAGCCAGGAACGGGCGCACATCCTCCACCTGCCCTGCGCAGCGGACGCCCGCAACGCTCTCCCAACGCCTCCGGTCCGCGTCGGCGTTCCGCCCCACCAGTTGGACGGACGCGGTCGGGCAACAGGATCGAACCTCCGGGAGGATGTCATCCACCAGGTGCTCGACCGCGTCCCGGTTCGCGAACTGATACGTGGGCCCGAGAAACAGCACACGCCCCGGGATTGGCGGTACCTCCGGCATGGGACGGAAGTAATCCGTGTCCACCCCGTTCTGGGCCACGTGCGTCTTCGACTGCGGAGCGATTTCCCGGAGGCGGCCGGCGTCCAATTCGGACATCATGACGTTCAAATCGAATCCCGGACACGCCACCCGCATGAGCTGTTCCATCAGGTCGGCTTGATGCCGCAAGTAAGGACCGACTCCCAGCCGCGACATCCGCGTCGCCCGCAGCCTCAGCAACAGCGGCTCGATGTCGTGGTGGGTACAGGCCACTGGAACGTCCGGCAGCTCCTCGAGCCAATCGGTGAGATCGAAGCTGTCCAGATGCACCAGCTGCGGTGGGCTGCGCCGCCGCAGCGCGCGCAGCTGCCGGCGGAAGTCACCACTGCGGTACTCATAGGAGGTGTACGGCCGGTGCGTCAGCACGCTGCGCAGGTGGTCCCACACACGCCGCGCTACCGACTGCTCGCTCGGGATCGGCACGGGAACGGCGATCTCTGTCACCACCCGCGCCAGCATTTCACGTCCAACCTCCCGATCGGCAGCCGATGGCTGGTGCACGGCTCGAGAGAATGGGATCACGGTAACGTCGAACTCGCGCTGGAGCTGTCGAAGAATATTGAACGTCCGGGTGCGAACCCCGCTCTGCGGGGGATACGGCAGACACTGCGAGAGCACCATGACCCGCGGTCTAGCGTTCATCGGCACGTCCCCAAGCCCTCAGCCATGCACGTCTCCCGCCACACCGGCGCGCGTCGCGAGCCGGCGCGAGTTGAATGTAGATTCTCTCGCATGAACGCCGCTTCCTTATACTACGCCGGACTGCGAGCCCTTGGCCTGCCCGCGGCCGTTCGGCAGTTTCGCAACGCTGCGGTCGTCCTGTGCTATCACAACGTCGTTGCCGAGGAGCCGCCCGAGCTCAGCCAACACCGGGCTCCACATCACCCAGTCCCGGTTCCGGGAGCAGATGATGTTGTCTCGCTGCGCGCTACTCCGTCGTTCCGCTGCGTGAATTGATCGCCCGGATGCGCGCCGGGAAGTCGCTGCGGAGGCTGGCGGCCATCACCTTCGACGACGCGTACCGCGGCGTGTTCGAATACGCGTGGCCCGTCCTGGCGGAGTTGCGGCCTGCCCGCCACGGTGTTTGTCGGTCGACGGAGCGCGCGCATCGGCCCCCGCGCCCTTTTGGTGGGATCACCCGGACGCCGCCCGGCGGGCCGGCGGCCCATCGTCCGCGCGCTGGCTCGGCGATCTGCGTGGCGACGGGTCGGCTGATCCTGCAGGACCTCGGCGTCACGCCCGCCCCCTCCCGCCCACCCTTGACGCTGCCCGCCACTTGGGACGTCATTCGCAAGGCGGTTCGTGGCGGCCTCGATCTGGGTGTCCACACCGCTACCCATCGCGCCCTGCCGCGTTTGAATGACGCGGAACTGCGCAGCGAGATGGTCGACAGCCGTGAGACGCTCGCCGACCGCAGTGGCGTCCTCGCGGAGTTCTTCGCCTATCCATATGGATTGTGGGACCAGCGCGTGCGCGACGCCGCCCGCGCGGCGGGCTACACAATGGCGTTGACCCTGGATGCGCATCTGACGACTCACGAGACCGATCCCTGGGCCGCGCCGCGCGTGAATATCCCCGCACACATTTCCGACGCAGCATTCCAAACCTGGATCGCAGGTTGGAGCCCCCACCGGGCGGTCCGCGGATGACGGCGGCGCCCCTCGAGCGGCTGCGCGGGCTCTCGATCGCGCATCTGATCGAGACCGACGGGCCAGGCGGCGCGGAGCGAACGGTGGCGAACATCGCGACCAGGCTCCAGGCCGCGGGAACCGAGAACCTGGTGATTCTTCCCGCGAATGGGGAAGGTTGGCTCGAGCGCGAGCTGAGCGGGACGGGGGTGGTGGTCGAGCATTTTCGGCTGGAGCGACCGGTGTCCCCCACCTGCGCGAAATGGCTTGCCGCGACATTGCGACGCCACCGCGCGGCCATCGCCCACAGCCACGAATTCTCGATGGCCGTTTACGGCGCATGGGCGTCCTGGCGTGCGGGTATCCCGCATGTGATCACCATGCATGGCAGCCGCTACTACGCCGCGGCGCTGCGTCGTCGACTCGCGATGCGGCTGGCCGTCGCGGCCAGCGGGAGCCTCGTCGCCGTCTCGCAGCGATTGGCCGGCAGCTTGAGCACTGATCTCCGGGTCCGCCTCTCTCGTATCACCGTAGTCGCAAACGGTGTGCGACCGCGCGCCCACGCGGACTCATCGCTGCGCGCGGAGCTGGGACTCGCACCCGACCAACGACTCCTGCTCGCGGTCGGCAATCTCTATCCCGTCAAAGGCCACCGCGTGCTGCTCGCCGCGCTCGCCTCGCTGTCCGACCGGTATCCCAACGTGCACCTTGCGCTAGCGGGCCGCGGAGAGCTCGCGGACGAGCTCCAAGCGTGGGCGCGCGAGCACCACATCGCCGACCGAGTCCACTTCCTGGGTTTGCGTGCTGATGTCCCGAACTTACTGAGCAGCGCGGACATTTTCGTGATGCCGTCGTTGTCCGAGGGTCTGCCCCTCGCGCTCCTCGAAGCAATGTTCGCGAGCCGCCCAATTATCGCCACGAGGGTCGGCGAGGTACCTACGGCGTTGGGCGAAGGCGCAGCGGGACTCTTGGTCGAGCCGGGCAATTCCGAGGCACTGGCGGGTGCCCTCGATCGCCTGCTCCAGGACCCTGAAGCGGCGCAGCGGCTCGGCGCACAGGCCGCCGCCCGCGCCGCCGCCCTGTACGACATCTCGCACATGGTGGCGCACTACGCGAGCATCTACGTAGACCTGCTACAGCACACCGTGTCGCCTTCCGGCGGCTCCGGGGGTCGCTCGACGCCGACCTGACGACGGCGGAATGCGGCGATACCACTCTCCCGCAATCTCAGACCCAGGGCCGTCGTCCGCAGACCGTGCGGGGCGATCAGCTGCTCCACCTGGGCTGCCAATTGACCGTGGTCGATCGGCGTCGTGGGCTGAGGCACCGGCGTGCGTCCCAACCAGGCGTCCTCCATCGCGTGGACGGTCCGCTGAAGGTCCTCCGACCGCACCGCAGTAGCACCCGCGCGCGCCGCGGCCGAGTGCGCCGCGCTCCCGGCGGAACAGAAGACGAGGGTCGGGATCTCCATGGCCACGGACTCGAACAGTTTCGCCGGCACCTGGTGCGCCAAGGTCTGCGCCAACACAATCACAAGCCGGGACCGCGCGACGAGCTGGAGCGCTGCCTCCCGCTTCAAGATGCCGAGAAACTCCACGTGGGCCTCGAGACGCAGCGCCCGAATCTGACGCCGCAACCGCTCGCCGTGGGACGGCTCGATCGTTCCCGCGAGCCGCAGCGTAGTCCCCTGCTCCCCGGCGCGCGGATTGCGATCCAGGAAGGCTCGGAGGGCGGTGAGCACTGGTCCGAGGTCGTGTGCTCCATATAGAGAGCCCGCGTACACGATCCCGAAGCCGGGAAAGCGGGCCTGCGTGCGAGGAGGCAGGAGATCCCGATCCACTCCGTTCGATACCCAGTCGAACGTGGCGCCGGGATACCGAACCGCCATCGCCTCGACAAGCTCAGGGTTGGTGCACACCACGCCGCTCGCGGACTTGATGGCGAGGCGCTCCAGCGCGTGGTTCAACCACCTCGTCACGTGGCTTTGGTTCTTCGCATGGGAGCTCCACCACGAGGGGATAGGGCTGACCCAAGGATCCCGAAGATCCATAAGCCATCGCGTTTGCGTGCCCCGGGTCGCCAGCCAAGCGGCGACGTGGGCTGAGTGCGGCGGACCACTGCTCACGATCGCATCGGGACGCACCTGCACGATCAACCGCCGCGCGTGCCAGGCGGCGCGCAGCATCCACCCGCGGCCCTCGTCGGGGAGGAACAGCAGCATGGAGACTTCCAACCGCAGCCGGTCGATACACGCCCGAAGCACATTCGGCTTCCTGGGTGGTGGCGGCGCCGCCTCGTCCGTGCCGGATCGCAACGCTGCCTCTCGCTGGCCCCGAGGCCGCCGCAGCCAGTTGTACAAATCATTCAGCGTGCGGCGCCGGGGGTACGATCGTACGATGACACCCGCGGGCAAGGTCCCGGGATCCGGAGCTGGAGCCGCGGTGATCACCCAGCAGGTCCACCCCATCGCGCTCAGGTACTTGGTGAAACCCGACCAGCGCAATCCGCCGACGGTGCCGTCGGGCGGAAAGTGATAGCTGAGCACGACCAGGCGCCGTCCCGGCGTGCGAACGCGCGGGCTCATTGGTGGGGACGGAGCTACGGACGCGGTCACGCCGGCCTCGCGGCGGCGCGCTGCGGCGCCCTCACTTCGTGCCCTTGTGTCACGCTCGTGCCACGCTCAATCCGCGGTGCCATAGACTCCGCTCCTTCCAGGTTCGGCCGTCGCAGGGTGGACGGCAACATTGGTGCCAGGTCACGCGGCCATGGGGAGCCGGAAGGCTCGACCTCATGTCCGCTGCTCATAGGCTTCGATCTCGCGGATCAACTGGGCACGCTCTCCCAATGTGACAAGGGAGTGCGTCGGCACCGTGCAGAGCGTGCGGACCAGCTCCGTCGCTTCCCGGCCAGCTGGGACGTTGCGTCATCCATCCATGGACGCACCTCCGGGATGGCGCCGAGCACCGACGGGTAGCTCGGCGCAATCCCCAGGCGGCCTGCGGTCGCAGGGGTCGCAAACCCCCGAAAGCCACCGCGAGCCGCAGCGGCAACCGCAGAATCCGGGTGTCGCCCCCGCGAGCGGCCGAATGGCTCGCACCCGCGTCCGGAGCCGATCGCTGCAAGCAACGCCAGCGCCGTCGCGCGCCGCGTCGCCGCCTCCTCCGCGGCCGCTGGCCGGTTGGCCGCGAGACACGCGGAGGCCGCACGGGTCATCCCTCGCGGCGGCACGGGATCGTGATATACGGTCTCGCCCAATTGGAGCCGCGGCACCGCGCGCGGGATCGCGTAACACTCCGGCCGGCCGAGCGCCCACTGGGCCGCCAGCGCGCCGAGGACGCGAACCTCAGCGAGACGTCCCTGTCCCGCTCGACATCTCCATCAGTGTGTCTCGCAACCCCTGCCACGGTGCCTGATCCCGGATGAGGAGCGCCCCGCCACTGCCGCCCGTCCACCCTTTCCCTCGCCCGAAGCTCAACACGCTGATCGGGCCGAGACTCCCCAGCTTCCGGCCCCGCCATTCGGCGTGATCGCCTTGTGCCGCATCTTCGACGGCCATGGCGCCGTATCGGACGAGCAAGTCTGCGAGCGCGTCCCAATCGACCGGGAAACCGTACAGCGGGGCGATGACCGCAACGCGAGCGCCCCTCGCCAGCGCGCTCTCCAACGACCGCGGGTCGGGCGCCAGAGTGGTCGGGTCGAGATCGTAGAACTTGATCCTCGCGTGCGCGCCTACAGCCGCGGCCGCCACGTCAAAACAGCTGAACGCCGGAAGCGCAACGACCGCATCGCCCACGTGCCGCATGGCGAGCGCGATGGCGACCTGCAGGGCCTGGGTGCCGCTTCCAAGGAGCAGAGCCCGATCGGCGCGATATTCCCGCTCGAGCATCGCGGTCAGCTCAGCCTGTCCATCCATCCCGGGGCCGAACGCATGCAGGAGCGCGCGCCCGAGGGAGGCGCCGCTGAGCGGCGAGTAGGCGGGAAGCTGGTGCCGGAGCATCACGGGATCAGGCGCACGACGCGCGGTCCCAGCATGTTGGCGATGGGCAGCGGCAGCCGCTTCCACATGCGCGGCCCCCACGCGAAGGCTTTGTCGTCGGGCGAAGGGGTTGCCGCGCGTTGCCCCGCCGTGCGCTGATACCACCACAGGGGCACGTCCCGTCCACCCCACTGTTGCTTGAACCGGTGCGTGCCGCTGCCCGGTGTGCAGCGGCCGAAGTTGAAGACCTCAAGGCGATCCGCAGCGGCCCGCTCCATGAACGCCCAGTAGAGCAGCATGTTGGGAGCGATGGCGTTGTACCGCGCCAGCGACGAGGCCCAGGTCATCTCGAACTCACCATTCCAGCGAAACCCGCACCCTGCCGCAATCGGGCGGGTGCCGTCATACGCGCATCCGAACCAGACGTCGGCCGGAAACGCATCGACCAAGGCGTCGAACAAGCGCCGGGGCTGCGTCGGGGTGCCGAGGTCACGCATGTGCTGCGAGAACACCCGGAAGAAGGCGCCGACCTGATCGGGGCCGAACCGCACCTGAATGCCCTCTTTCTGCGGGCGACGGATTTGACTGCGCACCTTTGCCCGCAGGCTTTCCCACACCCGGACCGGGTCGCCGGGCACGAGGTCCCGGACCACTGTGATCTTGCGATGTGACACGGGAAGATCCAGCGGAAGCGGGGTGCGGCTGCGGATTTCCAGCAACTCGACGCCGTCGGTCCTGGCGAGCTCGATAGCTCGAGCAACCAGCGCCTGCACCGCCCGGTCGCTACCCAGCGCGCCCCCGGAATTCAGAAAGGGCATCGAGACGAGGTAGGACCCGAACAACCGGCTGGACACGCAGACGAGCGGAAGCACGCCCACGAGCCTGCCCTCGGGAGAGCGAGCCGCCAGGTAGTGGCACTCGTGACCGAGCACCCGCTCGATGACCGCCTTCCACCCCCAGAGGTGGCAATGCGTGCCTCCCTCCGCAAGGCGGACGAACGCGTCCCACTCGGCGCCGAGACCGGAGAACCGCTCGACAGTAAGGGTCACGGGTGGCTGGGCTCGAGCGCGTTGGCCATGCGTGGGAGCAGCCGGGCCACGGTGCCGGCCCCATGCACGGAGTTAAAGCGGAACTCGGTCAGGAGTCGCTCGAGCCGCGGCATGGTGCGCGTCAGGCCGCCGTAGTGCCGCGCCTGCGCTGTCCACGACACCGGCAATCGCGGCTGATCCGGGTCCAGCTCCCAGGGATGGATGTAGAACGTCCCCGAGACACCCCGGTCGGCGGAGTCGCGGAACGCCGCCCGGGCAAGCGCGTAGGGAAACAGACGAAAGTATGCGCCGCCGGCAGCGGGGAGGGTCACCCCGCCCCGACGCAACGTCGTGGGCGGGAGCTCGACCAGGGCTCCCGCGGGCGACCGTCTGTACGTGCGGATCCCGCGGGCTGTCAGGATAGCCATAACCCCGACGCGCGATGGGAAACAGGCTCGAGTCGTACAGGTAGCCTTCCTCCAAGAGCACGTCCAACGCCCACTCTCGGCCCGGCACGATGGAAAAGCTTGGGGCCCGGAACCCGACTACCGGTACGCCGACGATCGCTTCGAGCGCGTCCTTCGTACGCCTGACCGACTCCCGCAGCTGATCGGGCGTTTGCTGTGTGATCCGGCGATGATCCCAACCATGGGAGGCCACCTCATGACCCGCGGCGGCAATCGCCTTGACCAGGGACGCGTGTCGCTCGGCGACCCATCCCAGCACGAAGAATGTCCCGCGTGCGTTGTGGCGCTCGAGCAGGTCGAGGAGCCTGAGCATGGGCGGGACCACACGGCTCTCGAACGTGCCCCAGTCGGCCCGCGCCACGTGCGGCTCAAACGCCGAGACCTGGAAGTACTCCTCCACGTCAACCGTGAAATGGTGCTCGATCACGCGGTCTGCTCGCGGCGATCGCTTATCGTCACGGGTTGGGTCCGCCCAGCGGTGACGCGCACGAATTCCCCGATGCATCGGTCTATTCTTGAATAGCTCAATGCGAAGATCTCCTTCGGCTGCTCGACGGGATCGCGAATCTCCCTTGCCTCAATCGGTTCTGGATCCAGGTCGCCGAGTACGATCACGTCGTGGCCACGGCGCCCGAAGAGCGCACGTATGGCCCAGTGCTGTGCCGTACTCATGACCAGGATCAGATCCGCGCGGTGCACCTCCGGCGTGGCAAGCAGGTGCGAGCGATGCGCGGACAGATCGAACCCGCGGGCGGCCGCCACCGCCACCGCCGCGTCCGGACAGGGGCGACCCGGCTGAATGAAGCCGGCGGACGCCACCTCAACTCCACGCGGCACGAGCCGGCTCTGGAGAACAGCAGCCGCATAGGGACTGCGACAGATGTTGCCGTGACAGACAACCAGCACCGAACCCGGTGATGGACGCCGGTTCAGGCGACGCAACACAGCCCACCGACGAAACGGGTGAGCCAATCGTTCCCACGTCCGGAGCGCCAGCCGGCCGGCGGCTCTCACACCCGTCCTCCCTCCATCCCGTCGGGCCTCCCAAGGCAGATCCCCGGTGCGCACACCGGCTCCGCTAGCTCCCGGTTTCGCGGTCGTCACGGGGCAAGAGCCGGGCTGAAAGTCCGCGCCTGGGTTTTGGCGCGTATATCGTTGCCAACTATGGTGTTACGCTGTGTTTGGTGGGCTCGGCGGGCCCTCCAGAAACGGGGGCGGACTGCTGCATCCCAGCTACAGATTCGGGGCGATCCCAAGTGCCAGGAGTCGCGGATTACGTCTCGGTACGACGCTCCAAGACTCCGAGTGCGCGGCGGAGCCGTTGCAGGGCCGCCCCGAGATCTCCGCGAGCCTCGGTATCGAGTTCGCTGACCGCGGTCATCTGCTCCAACAGCTGGAGCGCGTCCCGGAAGTGCTCTCTGGGACGTTCTGTGAATGCATATCGAATAGAGCGGCTGCGACGCTCGAGCGTACTCCGCCGCTCGGCTCCGCCGCGCCGGTCCACGCGCCTCCGCAAGTCGGACGAGACTGAGGCCAAGACGGAACGCCTGCGGGTGACGCGTTGGTCAGCGCCGCCTCGGCGGTCTGCGATCACGCGTCGCGCGGGAGTTCCGGGCTCGGCTGGAGATGAAAAACCCACGTGAAATGCCTCTTCTGTGCAACGCAGGGTGGTTGAAGGCTTCGACAAACAGGGTGGCGGCGACGCAGGAGAGTGTTTTGGACCAGGAGAAGGACCGGCAACACACGCCCACCCCCCCACGCGCCGGGAATGGGCGTTGCAAGGTGGATGCCACGCGTGCGCCGTCGCTTGGCCTCGCCATGATCCCAGCGTCGCTCTTTCCTTCTCAATCTCGCTCTCCAAACTCGTGGCGGTGTTGTATCATCTCCCGTGGCCCGTGATGCCCGCCTGCGACACCTTCGCCTCACTCGGCTCGTTTCGGCCCGCCGCGAGCCCAGCCTCAGTGCCTCACCAGATTGGCACCAACTTTGCACACGCCAACGCGGTGAGAATCCGCCGGACGGTCGCAGCGTTGTTGGTCAGGCGGCGAGACATAACTGCGGGGAGTAAGGTCGAAGAAGCTGTCACGGGAAAGGTCCTCCTCGGCCGTGGACGCTCCGGGTGCTTGGACCCCGGGCGGTGACCTTGCTCCCTCGCAGAACTTACGTCGTCAAGAAGTAGCGCCCAGTGCCACGCGTTGACGTACTCACCCTTCACCGCCGCTGCCTGCCAACCATGCGTGCTCCGACATGCGGTCCATGTAGATCCCTTACATGCTCGAGATCCCGGTCAGGCGCCGGACCCGCTCCTGTCGTGAGCCATGGCCGCTGCACCGGTGGCCATCGTGCTGGCCGCCATCCTGGCCCTTACGCTCCTGCCGAGCGGTGGTGGGTGGCCCAGCCCATGCTCGGGTGTCTGGTCTGCGGCGAGCGAGGGGTGGCGGACGTCGATTCTCAACGTCGTCCTGTTCCTCCCGCTTGGAGTCGTCCTGGCCCTGAGTGATCGACGCCTCGAGCGCGCATGTCTCGTCGGCGCGCTCTTGTCGGCGGGAATCGAATTCGCGCAACTGTTCATTCCAGGTCGGGACTCGAGTATCGGGGATGTCCTGACGAACACCACCGGTAGCGCTCTCGGGTACATGCTCGCCAGATATGCGCCGCGACTCCGGAATCTGTCCCGGGGCGCCACAATCGTCCTTGCGCTCTGCGTCGCGAGCGCGGCACCTCTCGCGGTCGCCACCACTGGCTTCCTCCTACGAGCCATCGCTTCCGAGATCGATCTATTGGGAGCAGTGGACCCCAAACCTCGGCCATTTGGAGTGGTATCGCGGTCGCGTGCTCAGCGCGACACTGGGCCCGTTTCCGCTGCCGCCGCGGCAGCTTGCAAACTCGGACACCGTGCGAAACCTGCTGCTCACTGGAGCCATGTTGCACGTGCGGGCCATCGCCGGACCGCCAGTGCAAGCACTCGCGCCGTTGCTCAGCGTGTACGACGAACGAACAGCGAGAGATAGTGCTCCTCGGTGTCGATCGCGCGGATCTCGTATTTCGCTATCGCACGCGCTCGACCGCCTGGCGCCTCGACCAACCCGACCTGCGCGTCTTCCAGGCGCTGCAAAGCATCGGGCCGAGGGACTCGCTGGACGTCACCGTGTGGGGCGAGGCGGGACACTACTGGGTCACGCTCAACGGGGCCCCCATGCGTGAGCTGGGGTTCACTGCCGGGCGCGGTTGGGGGATCCTCCTCTACCCGGAGCACCTCCCGCCCTGGCTCGCACGTCTGCTTGATGCCTGCTGGTTGGCTGGGCTGCTGGCACCCGTCGGCCTGTGCGCGCGCTCACGCCCTGCGTTGTGGGGGGGCGGCGCGATCCTCGTGAGCCTCGGAGTCCTGCCGCCGCTCGTTGGGCTGCTCCCTACGCCGATCTCGCAGTGGGGGGGCGCCATCCTCGGTGTGGGTGGTGGGCGCACTGGCAATCGCGACTCCTCGGGCGCTTACTTCACCAACGCACCGAGCGGAACCTCGCCCCGTCCCTTGCACGGCCACCCGCTCGCTCGCCGATCGGTGTGTCGAGCAGCACCGCCCCGGTCACGCCGTACCCGATCGCCTGCCGCCGGAGCAATGCCCTTTGCACCGGCGCCGATCCCCGCCCACTCGTAACGCACCGGCACGATCACCTGGCTGTGGTTCGTGGGCGACAGGTCGAGAGGCCGCTCGAGCAGTGCGTCGCCAAAGTGCCTGCCCTCCAAATCGAGCCCGATCTCGAGTCCGCGTCGAACGCAACCGATACGCGTTGGGATTGTACACGTCGAACACCAGGTCCAGCGTCCCCCCGGACAGCCCCAGTCCCGTGATGTTGATCTGCTTGAGCTCCACGGTGGGCTCGATGAACGAGAGGTGACCAACGGTCGCGCAGCCGGTCACCAGTACCAGCACGGCGACGGAAAGACGGTACGACGGAAAGTGAGCCGGACACTCGGCACGAGCTCATTGGTCCATCCCCATTCCGTCGCTTCCCTCCTTCCGTCGCCTTCTTCTTCAGTCCCGCCCACCACTCCATCCGCTCCCTGACAGTCTTCTCGTAGCCGGACTCGGTAGGGCACGTACCACACCGCGCCTCGCAACACCTCCGGCAAGTACTCCTGCGGGGCGTACGCGTCGACGTACGCGTGGGCGTACTTGTACCCGGCACCGTACCCAAGCTCGCGCATCAGTCCGGTCGGATGCGTTCCGGAGATGCAGCGGCACCCCTTCGGCTGGGTGTTGTTGGGCGGCGTCCGTGGCAAGTCCAAACGCTTCGTACACCCGGTTCGACTTCGGGGCGGTCGCCAGGTAGACGGCTGCTTCCGCCAACGCGAGCTCGCCCTCCGGCGTGCCAAGAAAGTGATAGGCATCCTTGGCGGCCAACGTCACCTGCAGCGCCCGCGGGTCGGCAAGGCCCACGTCCTCCGATGCGATGCGCACGAGGCGGCGCGCGATGTACAGGGGATCCTGGCCTCCGGCCAGCATCCGTGCCAGCCAGTACAGCGTCCCCTCCACGTCGCTCCCGCGGACGGCCTTGTGCAGCGCCGAAATGAGGTTGAAGTGCTCCTCGCCGCTCTTGTCGGACCGCGGTAACCGGCGCTGCAGCGCATCGGCGATCACAGCGCGGTCAGCGGTCAAACGGCGCCGGTCGCGGCCGTACCCTTCCCGCGTCCTCTTCCCTCTTGCCCATCAGGTACTCCGCCGCCGCTTCGAGCGCCTGCAGGGCGCGCCGGGCATCCCCGTCGGCTTCCCGCGCCAACAGCGCGAGCGCGTCGTCGTCGATCCCGAGGTGTAGCGCACCGAGCCCGCGCTCCGCATCGGCGAGCGCCCGTTGCACCACCGAGCGGACGTCCGCTTCGCTGAGCGGTTCGAGAACGAAGACCCGGCAGCGAGATAGGAGCGCTCCCGTCAGCTCGAAACTCGGATTCTCGGTGGTAGCGCCGATCAGGGCGACGACGCCGTTCTCGACCCAGGGGAGAAACGCGTCCTGCTGGGCCTCGATTGAAGCGGTGGATCTCGTCGCAAAACAGGATCGTGCCCCGTCCCTCGTGCTGGAGGCGGTCTTCCGCGCCTTTGATGATCTCCCGGACGCGGGCGACACCCTCGGTGACCGCCGAGAACGGCTCGAAATGGCGGGCGGTGTAGCGTGCGATGATGCGGGCGAGCGTCGTCTTCCCTGAGCCCGGGGGGCCCCAGAAGATGCAGGAGCCCAAGTCCCCCCGGCGGATCGGCTCCCCCAGTGCTTTCCCCGGGCCGAGCAGGTGATCCTGTCCGAGGACTTCCTCCAGGGTGCGCGGGCGCATGCGTGCCGCGAGCGGCTCGGCGGAGCGCGAAAAGAGGCTGGGGTCAGACACCGGCACTAGAAGAATCCCGAATCGGGGTGGCGGCGATGACGAGTGGATGCATTCCCTGCGTTGCAACGTACAACAAGTGTCGTGGGGCGCACCAGCGGCGCAACTCGAAACTTGCAGCAGCAACCTAACGCTGGCGTACTCGTTGTCGTGCCCGCGTAACAGATGGACCTCCCAAACCGGACCCAGCGCGCCTGCGCGCCTCCCGCGGCTCAGGCACGCCCCTTGCCCTCCCTACCCCCGCGCCCCACCGCAGCTTCACACAAAAACGTAGAGGAGCCAGCACAATGACCCGCACCGGGATGCCCGGGTGCGTCCCAGCGCTGGTGTTCGGCAACGGACCCACCGCGCTGGGCGTCGTCCGCATCCTGCAGGCCGCAGGTGTGCCTGCATATGTCGTCAGCGACGACCCGCACCTCGTCTCTCAGTCCCGTTGGTTCCGAGCCAGCGCCGCCCTCGCGGAGCGCCGCCACGCCGGAGCACGACCTTGCCGCCTACCTCGAGGGGCTGCCTGTTCCGCGCGCGGTG
Organism: uncultured Gemmatimonadales bacterium; assembly: GCA_963844035.1. Lineage (GTDB taxonomy): Bacteria > Gemmatimonadota > Gemmatimonadetes > Gemmatimonadales > GWC2-71-9 > AG25. The sequence goes on along the minus strand of CAWJMT010000002.1, from coordinate 51,297 downwards.
CTGATTCCCTGCTCGGACTTCTGGGCGGTGCGCATTGCGGCCCTGCAGGGTCCGATCACCGAGCAGTTCCCCAGCGTGCCTCGCGCCGTGCACGTGCTCGAGCGGCTTGCCGACAAAGGGCAGCTCGCTGAGGCGTTAGCGTGCCGCCGAACGTGCCACACCCACGGACGCTCTTGCTCGAACAGCGCGGCCGACGTCGCCGCGATTCCGGGCGACGCGCTGACGCATGCGTTCCTCAAGCCCCACGACTCGCAGCGCTTCTTCCGCCGGTTCGGGACAAAGGGCTTCTGGGTCCGGTCCCATCACGAGGCGGCGCAGCGCTGGCAAGAAGCGCGGAATGAAGGGCACACCCTGCTGTTCCAGGAGTACATTCCCGGTCCGCCCAGCCGCCACTACCATCTTGACGGTTTCATCGACTCCAAAGGACGGCTGGCCGCCCTGTTCGCCCGGCGCCGCCTGCGGATGTACCCGCTCGACTTCGGCAACAACACACTGACGGTCAGCGTACCTCTGAGCGAAGTCACCGACGCCCGGGAATCATTGGGTCGTCTGCTCGACCACGTGGGCTTTCGCGGGATTTTCAGCGCCGAGTTCAAGTACGACGAACGCGACCACCGGTTCAAGCTGATCGAAGTCAACGTGCGGCCGTGGTGGTACGTGGCCTTCGCAGCACAGTGCGGGGTCGACGTCGTGATGATGGCATATCGCGAAGCGCTCGGCCTGCCGGTTGAGCCCGTGACGTCGTACCAGGTAGGACGACGGTGCGCATACCTGTACTACGATTACCACGCCTATCGCGAACTGCGCCAACGCGGTCACCTCTCATTCGCCGGCTGGGTGCGCTCGGTGTTGGGCGCTTGCGGACCCCTGTTTCGCTGGAACGACCCCTATCCGGTGTGGAACGACCTGCGCACGATGTTGAGCCGTCAACTGCGGAATCTCATGGTTCGCCTGACCGTGCCGGATGATGCCGCGATCGTGAAGCTGCCGCAGCGCCACGCCCCGACCGGAGCAACGAGCATCTTCTCGGCGAACTCGAGCACCATGACCGCTGGGGAACGTGCTGGTGTCTAGGGTTCGAGACGTCCTGCGGTGGGCGGCGTGAGCCCCGCCGCGCTCCATGGTGCAGAGATCTTGTGCACGACGCTCGCGGCCCTGGGCGTCGAGTACGTGTTCGGGGTCCCGGGGACCCAGAATGTGGAGCTGTACGATGCGTTGCGCCGCAGCACGCTCCGCTCGATCCTCACGACGCATGAGCTGGGTGCCGCCTTCATGGCAAACGGATATGCGCGCGCATCCGGCAAGGTGGGCGTCGTGGTCACTATCCCCGGGCCCGGGTTCGCCTTCACGCTGGCGGGCCTGGCGGAAGCGAAGCTCGACTCGGTGCCGCTGCTGCTCATCACCGGCCAGCCGGCGCAGGGACCAGGGCGTGCGTTTCGCCACCAAGCGATCGACCAGGCTGCGATCGCCCGTCCGCTCGTCAAGGGAGTCGTAGAGGTTGAGCGGGCGGAAGAGCTGGGGCCGGCCGTGGTACGCGCATACGAGTTGGCCACCCAGGGCGAGCCGGGGCCCGTCATGTTGCACACATCGGCGCAAGCGATGTCGGGCACGGCCGCGGACACTCCCCTCGTCACAGCACCGTTTGCTGGAGGTGACGCAACGGAGATCGATGCGGTCGCCGCGCGGTTCCTGGCGGCGCGACGGCCGGTAATCCTGGCGGGCCAGGGAGCAGCCGGAGCGGCAGCCGATCTGCGCCGCCTGGCAGAGCGGTGGACGGTGCCCGTCGTGACGACGCCCGCGGGACGCGGAGTGTTGCCGGAAGATCATCCCCTGGCGTTGGGGTTCGACCACGTCCGCGGCAACGTGGTCCGCCTGAACCAGCTGCTGCAGCGTGCCGACTGCATCCTCGCCGTCGGGTGCAAGCTGGCCCAAAACGGCACTGCGGGATTCGCCCTGCAGCTGCCGCCTGATCGATTCATTCACGTGGACACGGCGACCAGCGTGTTGGGTGCGAACTACCCCGCGCAGCTCGCGGTGTGTGCGCGCGCGGAGCAGGTGTTCGAGCGGCTGGTGCAGAGATGCGAGGGACGATCCGCAGCGCCGGTCCGAGTGGTCTGCAGCGGAGCTGGCTACGTGGCGGGACCAGTTACGCGCGTCGCCTGCGCACGGGCCTCCAGAGCCCCGCTTCCCGGACGTGGCCGGCGGCACGGCGTGCAGCGCTGTTTGCGGCGCTGCGCCAAGCCCTGCCGGACGACGGCATCCTCGTCACCGACAGCGGATTGCATCAGTCGCTCGCGCGGCTCTACTACGAAGTGCGGGCTCGCCGCGGGCTCATCGTTCCGAACGACTTCCAATCGATGGGTTACGGAATCCCGGCGGCGATCGGCGCCCGGCTCGCCGCGCCGACCAGACCGGTGGTAGCGGTCATCGGCGACGGTGGCCTCGTGATGGCCGGAACGGAGCTGCTCACCGCCGTGCGCGAAGGCATCGCCCTGACGGTGATCGTGTTCAATGACGGTCAGCTCAATCAGATCCGGCTCCAACAGCTCGCGGAGTTCGGTCGCGCCCACGACGTGACCCTTCGCACACCCGATCTCGCGTCGTTCGCCCGGGCGCTGGGGACGCAGTACGTACGACTCTCCGGCGATGTCCGGCCTCAGTTACGGGTCGCCGTGACCAGCCCCTACCCCACACTCGTGGAGGTGCTCGTGGGTGATTCCCCGGGGATCCAGGCGTTGCGGGTCAAAGGGTGGGCTCGGCAGACCACACGGCGGGCCCTTGGCCCGCGGGTCGTCGGATGGATCAAGCGGCAACTCGCAGGCGGGCCCCGCGCCAGGCTAGAGCAGGGCGTCCAGCACCGTCTTCGTAAGAAAGAACACTCCAGCCCCGAGAAAGAACGCCGTCGGCAACTTCCACCCCTTCTTCCCCTGGAACTCCGGCACCAGGTTCGACGCCGCCACGTAGATCGTCACGCCGGCGGACACGGCGAGGCCGTGCCGCACGAGGAACCCGACCTAATCGGTCACCACTACTCCAACCACCGTCGCGAGCCCCAGCAGCCCCGCCGACGCCACCGCCGCCCGCGCGGACCGACCGGCCGCCATCATCAGGCTGGCGATTGTCAGCCCCTCGGGGAACTTGTGGAGTCAGGATTGCGAAAAACACCATCGTGCCCAGCACCGGTCCCACGGGGAACGCGCTCGCGATCGCGACCCCGTCGAAGAACGTGTGCAGCAGCAGCCCGACCAACGCGCTCGTCCCCGCCATGGGCTGCACGGCGTGAGTCTCTTCGCCGAAGTGGAAGTGCGGCGTGACGGTGTGTTGTGTCAGGTGCACCGCGAGGTAGCCTGCCAGCACGAGCGCCGGTGCTGCCGGACCCGCTGCGTGCGAAGCGCCTCCGGCAAGATCTCCGTGATCGCCACCGCCAGCATGAACCCCGCCCCGAACGCCACCGAGTGCTCGATCACCAGCACGCCACGGGTCGCCCCGCGTGACAGGACGAGCGCTCCGCCGACGTTGGCGAGCGCCGCGAGCAGGGCGTACATCAGCGCGTCAGACACGCGACAGAAGATATGCGTGCGTATTGTGCGACGGGTTCTCGAGCACCTCGGCCAGCAGGCGTTCGAGCGTGGCCCCGACGTCGGGACCGGGCCGAACGCCCGCGGCGAGCAGATCATCCCCCGTCACCGCGAGATCCTTGAGCGTCAGGGGATCCTTGCGCCGCGCGGATGGACGCAACGACCTTTGCAAGGGGGACGGGGGACGCGGGAAGCGTAAGCAGGTCGTCGGCGTACCCTCCCGCCTGGGACAACCAGCGCCGCACGGCCGGGAAGATGCTTCGGGTCGGGATACTTGTCGCGCCAGTGCCCGATCGCCCGGCCGCGCTCGATGTCCTGGTTCGAGCACTTGAGACGCGTCAAGGTGGCGGCGGGATCGCGTGAGAGGAACGCGGTGATCAGCACCGCATCTCGGGGCAGCGCGTCCAATTCACGCTTCCCTCGTCCCTCCTCCCCCTGCAACGAGACTTCCGGAAGCCAGATGCGGATCGCGCCGACCTCCTGCCACAGGGCGAGCGACTTCGAGACCCGAACCGACGTGGCGATCCCTTTGAACCATTCGTCCCGCACCCGCTCCGCGGAGAGGTGCCCCAACCCTGCGACATTCGCCTTCGCCGCCTCGAGCGTCGGGGCATGGATCCGGAACTCGAAGCGCGCGCTGAACCGGAGCGCCCGCAGAATCCGGAGATAGTCCTCTTGAAACCGCCAGTTGGGATCCCCGACCGAGCGGATCAGCTTCTTCTGAAGATCGGCCTCCCCCCCAAACGGGTCGCGCCACTCGTGCTTCAGCGGATGATACGCGATGGCGTTGATAGTGAAATCGCGGCGCGCGAGGTCGTCCGTGAGGGACACGCCGAATTCGACGACCGCGTGGCGGCCATCGGTGCGGATGTCCTTTCGGAAGCTCGTCACCTCGTGGAGCTTGTCGCGCGGATCGAGCACCGCGACGGTACCGTGCTCGATGCCTACCGGGACGGTGCGCGGGAACAACCGGCGCACCTCCTGCGGAGGCGCAGCGGTGGTCAGATCGAAATCGTGGTTTGCAACGCCGAGCAGGTTGTCCCGGATCGCGCCGCCGACGCACCAGGTCTCGTAACCCGCCCCTTCGAGGGTCCGGGCGATGTCCAGCACTTCCGGTGGAATCGATAGTCGTTCAGGAAACGTCACGCCCTCGACCGCCTTGGAGGTCAGACCCCGAGCTCCCGTTCCACGAGTGCAACGATCACGTGCTCGACGGCGAGGTGCAGCTCCTGGATGTGCGTGGTTTCGGCCGACGGGATCACGATGTAGTCGTCGACCATGGCCCGGACCGGTCCCCCGTCCTTGCCGAGAATCCCGACCACCGTCGCGCCCTTGGCCTTCGCCACCTCCACGGCGCGAATCATGTTCTTGCTGCCGCCGCTGGTGGAATGGATCACCAGCAGGTCGCCCTTGCGGACCAGCGCCTCGGTCTGCCGCGCGAAGATCTCGTCGAACCCCAGATCGTTCGCGCCCGCGGTGATAACGGACGTATCGGTGGTGATGGCCACCGCCGCCAACGCCCGCCGGTCGTGCGTAAAGCGGATGACGTATTCGGCCGCGACGTGCTGGGCGTCGGCGGCGCTCCCGCCGTTCCCGGCGAAGAAGATGGTGCCGCCACGCTTGAGCGCGGCTGCGTACACGCCCGCCAACCGGACGACGGTGTCGGCGTGCTCCGCCGCTATGCGCCCGGCAAGCGTCGCCAGGGCGGTGAACTCTTTGCGCGCCTGCTCGGCGGGCGTCAGGGTCGTGCTCATGCGTTTCCTCCGGTGACGGCCTGTGCTAGCCGCGCGAGTCCATCCACGTCGGCCTCTGCCTGGGCTTCGAACGCGTAGGTCACAAATGCATCGGCGGCGAGGAGATCGAGCGCGAGCTCTCGCCCGCCCGTCGGCTGCCGGGCCACCCACGTCAGGAGCTCGCTTCCGAGCCGGGCCAGATGTTGCGGCAATGGCTCCGCGCCGTCCTTGACCGCGGCGTCGAGGTGAGCGCGCAGATCGGCGGGCGGCACGGGACGGCGGGTGCCGAGCCACTCCAGCAGCTCGCGCCGGGTCATGCCTTCACCACGCCCCTGACGATGGTGCCAGCCTGCGCCCTCGCGTTCGCGAGCAGCGCGGCATCGCCGACCCCGGCGGACGCGAAGTGGGGGCGACCTCCTCCCTTGCCACCGGTCGACGCCGCAAACGCCTTCGCGATGTCTCCAGCCTGGACCCCCTTCGCAATGAGATCGTCCGTGACCGCCACGTGGATCCCCGGCCGGTCCCCGCCGGTGAACAGGACCATGATGGCGGCGCTGTTCTTCGCGCGGAACGCGTCCATCACCAGCCCCACCTGATTGCGATCTTCGAGGTCGGAGTCCACCACATGCAGGTCGATATCTCCGATCCGCTCTACGCTTCCCTCTTCCCCCTTCCCACTTCCCCGTTTCAACAGTTCTTCAACCCGCTTCTCGAGCTTCTTGTTCTCCTCGAGCAGTTGCTCGATCCGACGCACCAGGTGCTCGGGCTGCGTCTTCAGGGCCCCGGCCGCCTGGTCCAACTGCCCTCCGAGCTTGCGCACCAGCTCGTAGGCCACGGGCCCGGTCACGGCTTCGATGCGGCGCACGCCCGCGGCGGCCCCAGTCTGGTGGGTGAAGCGGAACAGCGCAATGTGCCCGGTCGCCGCCACGTGCGTGCCGCCGCATAGCTCGAGCGAGACGCCGGGGATGTCCACTACGCGGACCACGTCGCCGTACTTCTCGGTGAAGAACGCCATCGCCCCGGCCGCGAGCGCCTCCCGATACTTCATCTCGCGCGTCTCGACCGGGAGGTTCTCCCACACATGCGTGTTGACCTCTTCTTCGATGCGTGCCAGGGTCGCGTCGTCGATCGGTCCGTGATGCGCGAAGTCGAAGCGCAGCCGGTCGGGGGCCACCACCGATCCCTGTTGGCGCACGTGGGGCCCGAGGACCCGGCGGAGCGCCGCGTGCACCAGGTGCGTCGCCGTGTGGTTGCGCTCGACGTTCTCCCGCCGCAGCTCGTCCACCTGCGCGAGCACCGGCGTGGGTTCGAACTCGTGTTCGAAGCGGCCAACGACCGCGCTCACCCCATCCACCTTCTCGACGCCCTCCACGTCGAGCGTCCACCCCTTCCCCGTCACCCGTCCCGTATCGCTGACCTGGCCGCCCGACTCGAGGTAGAACGGGTTCTGCTCGAGCACCACCTCAACCCGGTCATTCGATTGACGGAACTTCAGGACGTCGGTCTCAGCGGCCGTGGTCTCGTAGCCGACCCATTTCTGGGCGCCTTGAGGTTTCACCGTACGCCATTCACCAGTGCGCTTCGCGTGCACGGCCGGCGCCCCCGCATCCGACTTCTCGGCGCTACGTGAACGGTCCCGCTGCCCCTCGAGGGCGCGCTCGAACCCCGCCAGGTCCACTGCCTGCCCGCGCTCCGTGGCGATGATTTCGGTGAGGTCGATCGGGAATCCAAACGTGTCGTACAGCTTGAACGCCTCGTCCCCCGAGATCACCTTCGCACTCTTGAGATCGTCGAGCCGGGTGAGTCCACCCTCGATCGTATCGAAAAACCGCTCCTCTTCGCCGTGGATCGCCTTCTCGATCGCTGCGCGCTTGGCAACCAGGTCAGGGTACGTACTCCCCATCAGGCCTTCGACGGTCGGCACCAGGTGCACCAGCGTCGGCTCGCGCCGGCCCAGGAGCCAGGCATGCCGGACGGCGCGCCGCAGGATGCGGCGCACCACGTAGCCGCGTCCTTCGTTCGACGGATAGACCCCGTCGGCCAGCAGGAACGCGACGGCGCGAGCGTGGTCCGCGAGCACGCGATAGGAAGCGCCCTCGGGCCCGCGATCGTATTTCTTCCCCACCACCTCGACCGCGCGCTCGATGATCGGCGTAAACAGGTCGGTATCGAAGTTGGAGGGGACGCCCTGGAGCACGCCTGCGATGCGCTCGAGACCAGCGCCGGTATCCACCGATGGGGCGGGCAGCGGCAGTTTCGACCCGTCTTTCTGGAGGTCGTACTGCATGAACACGAGGTTCCAGATTTCGAGCAGCTGGCCGGCCTCTTGCAGCCGCATGAACTCGTCGAGAGCGAGGGCACCCTTTCCCCGCTTCGCCCCGCCTTTCCCCCGGATATCGACGTAGATCTCGGTGTTCGGTCCGGCGGGCCCGGTGTCGGCCATCTGCCAGAAGTTGTCCTTGTCGCCCAGGCCGTAGATCCGATCCTCGGGAATCCCGGTCACCTTCCGCCACAGCTGCCGCGCTTCGTCATCCGTGTGGTGCACGGTGACGAACAACCGCTCCGGGGGAATGCCGAGCCATTCCTTGCCCGTCACCCACTCCCAGGCGTACTCGATCGCTTCCTTCTTGAAGTAGTCCCCGAAGGAGAAGTTGCCCAGCATCTCGAAGAATGTGTGGTGGCGGGCGGTGTGGCCCACCTGTTCGAGATCGTTGTGCTTGCCGCCGGCCCGGACACACTTCTGGCAGGTGACCGCGCGAGTGTAGTCACGCCGTTCCAACCCCTGGAACACCCGCTTGAACTGCACCATGCCGCTGTTGGTGAACAGCAGCGTCGGATCGCCCTCCGGCACGAGCGACGAGCTTGGTACCTGGCGGTGCGTGCGGGCCGTGAAATAGGCGACGAACCTGCGGCGGATTTCGGAGGATTGCATCGGGCTAAATATACCGGGGTGGGGCGGTTATCACCCCTCCCGGCCGCCCTAACGGCACAGCGCGTTGACCAGATCCTTTACTTCGCCGACGCGGTATCCGCGCCGCGCCAGGTAGGCCAGCAGCCGCCGCTTCCGGACCGGGACCGCGAGCGCCCCGAGCTGCGACGCACGCCGCTCGGCGAGCGTGCGCAACGCGCGCTCAGGATCGACTCCCTCGCTCTCCAGCGCCTCCACGACCGCCTTGTCCGCCAGGGTGCGATCGACACCCTGTCGCTGCAAGTCGGCGACGAGCCGCGCCGGCCCTCGCCCACGGGCTGCGTGCCGCGCAGCGTACTCCATGGCAAAGCGCCGGTCATCGAGCAGCCCCTGCGCGTCGAGCCGGGCGAGCGCGGCATCGACCGCTGATGGCGGGTGTTGCTTTTGGATCAGGCGACGCCGCAGGTCGCCCCGCGCCCGTCCTCGGGCCGCAAGCGCGCGCAGGGCCGCGCGCCAGGCAGCCTCGACATCGGCAAGCTCCTGCAGCCGCGCGAACAGCGGAGGCGGGAAGCTCGATACCCGGCGTGAGAGGCTCCGGGAGAGTCGCCAGCGCCTCGGCCGGCAGGGACGCAAAACGCCCCCGATCCACTTCCACCAGCCGGTATCCCGGCTGTCGTGGATCAGGGGCGAGTCCCGTGACGATCGGCACCTACTCCTCCGGCGCGGGCGCCTCCTCATCGGCAAGCGGCGGCGCTTTCATCCCCAGGTGCACTTTGACCTTGGCTTCGATTTCCGCGCCGAGGTCCGGGTGATCCTTGAGGAACAACTTCGCGTTCTCGCGACCCTGCCCGATCCGTTCTTTCCCGTACGCGTACCAGGCACCTGACTTCTCGATGATCCCGACCTCCGAGGCGATGTCCACCAGCAGCGACTCGTGGCTGATGCCCTCGTCGAACATGAGGTCGAACTCCGCCTGCCGGAACGGCGGCGCCACCTTGTTCTTCACGACTTTCACGCGAATGTGGTTGCCGATCACGACCTCGCGATCCTTGACCGGCGCGATGCGGCGCACGTCGAGCCGCACCGACGCGTAGAACTTGAGGGCCCGTCCCCCGCTCGTGGTCTCGGGATTGCCGAACATCACGCCGATCTTCTCGCGCAGCTGGTTGATGAACACGACGGCCGTATGCGAGCGGTTGATGGCGCCCGCCAGCTTCCGCAGCGCCTGGCTCATCAGCCGGGCCTGGAGCCCGGGCAGCGAGTCGCCCATCTCTCCCTCGATCTCCGCCTTCGGCACGAGGGCAGCCACCGAGTCGATCACGACGACATCCACCGCCCCCGAACGGACCAGGATCTCGGTGATCTCGAGTCCCTGCTCGCCCGTGTCGGGCTGCGACACCAGCAGGTTATCGATGTCCACGCCCAGCTTCTTGGCGTACTCGACGTCGAGGGCATGCTCGGCGTCGATGTAGGCCGCGGCCCCCCCCAACCGCTGCGCGTTGGCCACCACGTGCAGCGCCAGCGTCGTCTTACCGCTCGACTCGGGACCGAAGATCTCGGTCACCCGGCCCCGGGGGATGCCCCCAATCCCGATCGCGGCATCCAGGTTGATCGCCCCGGTCGGGATCGCCTCCACCCGTACCTGGGGGCTGTCGGCCCCCATCCGCATGATCGAGCCCTTGCCGCACGTCTTCTCGATCTGGGTGATGGCGAGGTTGAGCGCCTTGCGGCGATCGTCGGACAGCTTGGGGGCTATCCGGTTTTCGGTCGCCATGAGAGTCCTCGACATGTGTTGCGGGCCTCAGTAAGGGTGGGCCCGAATATATACCGAAGGTGGATTTAGCGCCAGCCGGGCCTGAACGCATCCTCAAGGTGATCCAGCCGCCCGTCCACGACGCCCACGCAGTCGAACCGATAGACGTCCGAGGGCCGCCCGAACCGGTCCACCCAGACACGTGCCACCTTCACCAATTCCCGCCGCTTGGGACCGGTCACCGCGACGAACGGACTTCCAAACGCCGTCCCACGCCGCGTCTTCACCTCAACGAATGCCACCAGGTCGCCGCGCCGCACGATCAGGTCGATCTCGGCGCGACCGACACGGAACCGGTGCGCCACCAGCGCCCAACCGCGGGACAGGAAGTAGCGGATCGCCTGCTCCTCCCCGGCGAGCCCCCGCTTCTGCCGCTCGTCGGTCCATTCTGTCGGGTCGCTGCGGAGGCCGCTTTTCACGCAGCCGAAGCTAGCGGTGCGCCGGCACGCAACCGTAAGCGAATCTATGCCGACGGTGCCCTTCTCATGCAGGTGTCAGGTGTCAGGTGTCAGGCGCTGCAGTCATCCCTGACACCTGACACCTGGCACCTGACACCTGACACCTAGACTCCATCCAGCTCTTCCAACCCCACCAGCACATCCCGCGGCTTCGAGCCGTTCGCGGGCCCGAGGATTCCGGCTTGCTCGAGCTGATCGATGATCCGAGCCGCCCGTCCGTACCCGATGCTCATGCGGCGCTGCAACAGCGACGTCGAGCCCAGCTGGTTCTGGATGCACACCTCGGCCGCCTGCCGGAACAGCGAGTCCCGGTCGCCGGGCGTCCCGGCCTCCCCGGTCCCGTCTCCGTGCTCCCGCGCTTCCGCTGCTTCGATCGCCGCGATCTGCTGCTCGATCTCGCGCTTGCCCTGCTCCGCGTTCGCCGCCTGCGGCGCGCGGGCCCGGTACCAGTCCATCAGCCGCTCGGTTTCTTCCGTGGAGATGAACGCGCCCTGAATGCGTACCGGCTCGCTCTTGCCCGGTGGGAGGAACAGCATGTCCCCGTTCCCGAGCATCGCCTCGGCGCCGTTCTGATCGAGGATCGTGCGGCTGTCCACTTTCGCAGAAACTCGGAACGCGATCCGGCAGGGAAAGTTCGCCTTGATCAAGCCCGTGAGGACGTTCACCGATGGACGCTGAGTCGCGAGGATCAGATGAATGCCGATGGCTCGCGCCTTCTGCGCCAGGATCGCGAGCGGGGTCTCGATCTCCCCCTGGACGGTCAGCATCAAATCCGCCAACTCATCCACGATCAGAACGACGTAGGGCAGAATCCCGCTCGTGTAGGGAGACGGCGGACGGGGACCGGAGGATATGTTCACGCCGTCCACCCGCGTGACCTCCCCCGTCCCGTCGGCGTGCACGAGCGGTTTCCCGTCCTTCACCTTCTTATTGAAGTCCCCGAGATTCCGGGCGTGGTTCGCATGGAGCAGCTTGTAGCGCCGGTCCATCTCGGCCACCGCCCATTTGAGCACGGTCGCGGCCTTGTGGTTGTTCGTCACGACCGGATGTCCGAGGTGCGGCAGCGAGGCGTACATCGACAACTCGACCATCTTCGGGTCGATCATCAGCAGCCGGAGGGCTTCCGGTGGATGCGAGTAGATCAGGCTCGTGATGATCGTGTTGATGCAGACGGACTTCCCCGATCCTGTCGCGCCCGCGATGAGGAGATGCGGCATCTTGGCAAGGTCGTCCACCACCGCCTCACCCTCGAGGTTTCGTCCGAGTGCCACCGGGAGCGCGCGGTTCGGCCGGCGGAATTCCGGCGTGTCGAGCAGCTCGCGGATCACCACCATTCGCGGCGTCGGATTGGGGACCTCGATGCCGACCGCCGCCTTCCCCGGAATCGGCGCGACGATGCGGAGACTCTGCGCGCGCATCGCGAGCGCCAGGTCGTCGGCGAGCGCCGCGATCCGGCCGACTTTCACCCCCCGCCCCGGCGCCACCTCGTACTGCGTCACGACGGGGCCGACCGTCCGGTCGACGACCGAGGCCTCCACGCGGAATGTCTGCAACGTCTCGATCAGCTTCTCACCCATCCGGTCGATCTGTGCCGCACCCGCGTCCACTGCTTCCGGGGACGGGACATTCAAGAGATCGAGCGGCGGGATCAGCGCACCGTCAGGCGTCCATTCGGGCTTGGCGGATACGACTTTTGATCGGCGGCTCTTGGTGGAGGGCGGTACGGGAGGAGGGTAGGGTACATCGTCGTCAGGGTCCTCGACGACTTCTGCGGGAGCGGTGATCTCACGCTTGCGCTTTGGAGCGGGCTTGTCCGCTTCGGCCTTGCCGCTGCCCTTTTCCCTCGCCCGCAGCCCCACCAGCGGATGCCACCCGATGGTGAGGATCCCGAGGGCTGAGACCGCGAACAGGCCCACGAGCGCGCCACCGGCGGTCCCGATCACTCCCGTGATGCCCCCCGCCAGGAATCCTGCGAGGAGGCCGGCCAGCCGCTGGGACGTGGTCCACACGAGGTAATCCGCGGCGAGGCCATCCACCCGAACCCCGGTCGCGACGCCGATCCCGTAGGGGACCAGGAGCACGAGGCCGGCACCGAGTGCCGCTGCGCGCAGGGCTGACAGCGAACCGAGACGCTCGAACGCCGCGGCGGCCCACACGAGACCCATCACCGGGATGAGTACGGCCCCCGCACCGAAGAACATCCGCAGCTCGTGACCGAGTCCGCGACCCCAGCTGCCTGTCACCTGAGTGCCGAGGAGCGTCAGGCCAAGGAAGACGCCGATCACCAGCGCCCCGATGCCGATCAGCTCCTCACGCACCCGTGGGGTCACGTGATGCGCCGCTCGGCGTACTGGGGGACGGAGCCGAACCGGTTCGGCGTGGCACAGAACTCGACATCGGCGCTGAGGTTCGCTTCTTCCAGCTGCCGCGCCGCCGCCGTCCCGGCGAACGCATCGGCCCAGTCGTCGTACGCGCCGGTGAGGTACTGCGCGGCGCGCGCTGCGTCGTTCAGCTCGAGCTTGCCGAGGCCTTTCTTTACCGCCTTCACGAGGCGCCCCGCCGTATACGCGTCCTCGAGAGCGAACTGCCGCTCCCGCCCGGCGCAGACGATGACCAGCTCCCCCTTCTCCACCAGGCACTCGCGCGCCCGGGTGGCCAGGGCGTTGAAATTCGCAGGCGCCCCCACCAGGACGGGGTCGCCGCCCTGCGCCGCCACGAGGGCGGGGGTCCCGTTCGTGGTGGCCAGGACGATCGTCTTCCCCGCTACGGCCTCGGGCGTCATCTCGAGCGGCGAATTGCCGAGCGCGAACCCTTCGATCTTCATGCTCTTGCGCTCGCCCGCCAGCAGCACGCCGTCCCTCTCAAGGTTCGAGGCGACCCGGACCGCTTCTTCGGAGGTGGCGGCCGGGATCACTTCCTTCGCGCCGTTGGCGAGCGCCGTGATGACCGTCGTCGTGGCGCGGAGCACATCGAGCACCACAATGCTCCGTCCGCTCAGGTCACCCGGAGTCAGCCCGGTTGGCGTGAAATGAACGTCAATTTTCATCCGTGGCCGGTGAGCAGCTGCGGCTCGCGCTCGAGGAACTTCGTATCCACCTTGCCTGCGATAAAGTCGGGGTGGCGCATAACTCGACTGAGAAACGGAATCGTCGTGGTGACGCCCTCAATGATAAACGAATCGAGCGCCTGTCGCATGCGAGCGAGCGCTTCCTGCCGGGAGTTTCCGTGCACGATCACCTTGGCGAGCAGCGAGTCGTAGTACGGGGGGACGGTGTACCCGGCGTAGATGTGCGTGTCCACACGGACGCCGGGCCCGCCTGACGGATGGTACGCCGTAATCAGACCGGGACACGGCTGGAAGTTGCGCGCGGGGTCTTCCGCGTTGACGCGGCATTCAATCGCGTGGCCGCGCAGCCGGCTGCCGTTCATGACCAATGACAGCGGCTCGCCGGCGGCGACGCGAATTTGCTCCTTCACCAGATCGAAGTTCGTGCACATCTCGGTCACGGGGTGCTCGACCTGAATCCGGGTGTTCATCTCCATGAAGAAGAACGACCCGTCCTCGTCGAGCAGGAACTCGATCGTCCCCGCCCCGACGTAGCCGATCGCTTCGGCCAGGCGGATCGCCGCGTCGCCCATGTCGTCCCGGAGCGTCTGGTCCAGGGCCGGGCTCGGCGCCTCTTCGATGAGCTTCTGATGGCGCCGCTGCACCGAGCAGTCGCGCTCGCACAGGTGCATGATCCGGCCATGCGAGTCGCCCATGATCTGGATTTCGACGTGCCGGGGCCGGGCTGAGGTATTTCTCGATATAGACCTCGTCCGAGCCGAATGCGGCCAGGGCCTCCTGCTTGGCGAGCCCGAAGGCCTGCGGGAACTGGTCCTCATCGGTGGCCACGCGCATCCCCTTGCCGCCCCCGCCCGCCGCGGCCTTGACGATCACGGGGAACCCGATCTTGAGCGCCACCTTGAGCCCCGCGTCGACATCGTCCACCGGGCCCGGAGAGCCGGGCACGGTGGGGACCTTCAGCTTGTGCGCGAGCTTGCGGGCGGCGGCTTTGTCGCCCATCTGCCGGATCTGCTCCGCCGTGGGACCGATGAACGTGATATTCGAGGCCGCCACCGTGTCGGCAAACTCGCTGTTTTCCGCGAGAAATCCGTATCCCGGATGAATCGCGTCGGCGCCCGTGATTTCCGCGGCCGCGATGAGCCGTGGAATGTTGAGGTAGCTGTCGCGCGAGGGGGCGCGCCCGATGCACACGTCGTCGTCCGCGAACCGGACGTGCAGCGATTCCCGGTCCGCCTCGGAGTAGACGGCCACCGTCCCGAGTCCCAATTCCTTGCACGCGCGGATCACCCGCAGGGCGATCTCCCCGCGGTTGGCAATGAGGACTTTTGTGAACATCAGGGGGTCAGGTCGGTCGCGATCCGGCCTGCCGCTCCGCCCGACGAACCGCCGAACGCCTTGCTCGCTGCCGAATCCACACCCGACACCTTGAGCGCGAACTCGCTGGGGTTGGTGGCGTAGAAGACCGCGCTCTCGTAACTGATCACGCCCTGCTGAAACCATTGAAACAGCGACTGATCGAAGCTCTGCATTCCGTACTGGATGGAGCCATCCGCGATCAGGTCGGGAATCGAGAGCTGCTTCTTGACGTCGCGGATGTTGTCCTGCACCGCGGCGGTGTTGATGAGCACCTCGGCGGCCGGCACACGGCCCCGTCCGTCGCTGCGCGGCACCAGGCGGAGCGACACGACGGCCTGGAGTGCCGTGGACAGGAGGTGGCGGATTTCTTCGTGCTGGTGCGGCGGGAAAAACGAGATCACGCGGTTGATCGTCTGGGTGGCGTCGGTCGTGTGCAGGGTCGAGAACACGAGGTGACCGGTATCGGCCGCCTTGAGCGCCGTGTCCAGCGTGTCCATGTCGCGAATCTCGCCGATCAGGATCACGTCGGGGTCCTGCCGCAGCACGTGGCGCAGCGCCGAATTGAACGACAACGTGTCGTTGCCCACCTCGCGCTGCGAAATGTTCGCGAGATTGTCGCGGTGCAGGAACTCGATCGGGTCTTCGATCGTGATGATGTTGACCCGCCGCGTGGAGTTGATGTGGTTGATCAGCGCCGCCAGGGCGGTGGACTTACCCGACCCGGTCACGCCGGTGACCAGCACCAGGCCTCTGGGCCGGGCGGCGATTTCGGCGAGCACCGGTGGGAGATCGAGGTCCTTGATGGACTTGACCTCGTACGGAATCGCCCGGAATGCGAACGCGACGGTGCCGCGCTGCTGGTAGACGTTGGTGCGGAACCGGCCAACCCCGGGCACCCCGATCGCGAAGTCGGCTTCCTTGTGCTCGGCGAACTCCTTCACCTGACGCGGGGTCATGATCTGCTCGGCGAGCGATTTCAGCTCTTCCGGCTTGAGGGGCTGGGTCTCGAGGCCGACGAGATCGCCGTTCACGCGGATGGTCGCCGGCCTGCCGACCTTGAGCAGCAGGTCGGAGCCGTTGCGCTGCACCATCTGCGTGATGGCCTGCTTGAAGTTGAACTGGGCGCCCTGCGGTGCTTCAGCCATGCGGGTCCACTCGGAAGAGGGTCTGGCCGAACTCCACGGGCTGCGCGCTGTCCAAGCACACTTCCTTGATCACGCCCTGGATCTCGGACTCGATTTCATTCATGATCTTCATCGCTTCGATAATGCAGACGACCTGCCCGGTCGCGACGCGGCTGCCGACTTTGACGTACGGCTCAGCGCCCGGCTGGGGCGCGCCGTAAAACGTCCCCACCATCGGTGACTTGATCTCGAGCAGTGCGGGGCCGCCGCGAGCCGGCGCGCGGCGCCCCTCCCCCTGCCCCGCCGGGCGCCCCGTCCGCGCGCCCTTCCGCTCGGGCGGTGCCCCGCTCGGGTGGGCTGGTGGGACTGGTCGAAGCGTGCGCCACCACCACGTGATCACCCGAGCCCGACGCATGCCCGGCGCGCGACACTCGCACGGCAGACCAGGCCCCGAACAGGCCCCGGCGCACTTCGATGGCGCCCAACTCCGGGGCGTCCCGGAGGATCTGCACCAGCCGCGCGATAATGTCCAAGTTCATGCCGCTGTGCAGCGCTCCACGCGATCGTCCCCCTGCGAGGTGAACTCGGCGGCGTTCCGGCCCGCAGCCGCTGGTAATAGACTACCCACGGGAGCCGCCCGTCAATCCGCCCCTAGACCAACTCCGTCAATTCCGTGCGCCCGTTCGACAACAGCACCGGACCGTCGCTCCCCAGGTACACATCGTCTTCGATCCGCACACCGCCCTGCCCGGGGACGTAGACGCCCGGCTCGATCGTGACCACCGCGTCCACCGGCAACGGTTCGGGATTGGTCTTGGACAGGCGCGGCGCCTCATGCACCTCGAGACCCAGGCCGTGCCCCAGCGAATGGCCGAACGCCTCCCCGAACCCTCGGGCTTCGATCAGGTCGCGCGCCAGCGCGTCCGCCTCGCACCCGGGCATCCCCGCGCGAATGCCCGGACCGTGCCCGCAGCTGCGCCGCATGCACCAGA
Organism: uncultured Gemmatimonadales bacterium; assembly: GCA_963844035.1. Lineage (GTDB taxonomy): Bacteria > Gemmatimonadota > Gemmatimonadetes > Gemmatimonadales > GWC2-71-9 > AG25. Next base: position 34,268 of record CAWJMT010000002.1, on the reverse strand, counting down.
TCGTACAGGGTCCGCTGGCGGTCGTTGGCGCGATCCCCGACAACCACCGTACGCGTGATGTCGGCGCAATAGCCGTCGACTTGAGCCCCAAAGTCTAGCAGCAGCCACTCTCCCGCCGCTACGGTTCGCTTGCTGGAGCGAGCGTGGGGCAGCGCCGTACGCGGTCCCGAGGCCACGATGGTCGGAAATGGATGGCCCTCGCTGCCCAGCCGCCGCAGCTGCCCTTCCAGAATCCCCGCGATCTCGATCTCGCTCATGCCGACACCGACATGCGCGAGCGCCGCCTCCAGGGCTTCGCCCGCGAGTGTTGCCGCACCACGGATCGCCGCCACTTCACCCGGATCCTTGCTCGCCCGCAGCCGCTCGACCAGGTCGCTCGTCGCGGTCCAGCGCCAGGACTTCCCGGCCTGCGCCAGTCGCTCGGCATCCTTCACCGTGAGCGCCTGTGCTTCGTAGCCGATGCAGGCGAGCGGACCGAGCGTGGGCAGCTCGCGAAACAGGCGGTCCCACACGCTCGCGCCGTCCACCTCCACTCGCGCCACCGCTCCCGCCTCGGCGCGAGCCTGTTCGTCGTACCGGAAGTCGGTGACGAGCAGCAGATCCGCCCGTGTCGCCACCGCCAGTGCCGCCGACCCGCTGAACCCCGTGAGGTAGCGGACATTGGCGCGCGACGTCACCAGCAGCGCGTCCAGCTCCGCCGCCTCGAGCGCCCGGACGAGCGCCTCGTGGCGGGGACGCCGCGGGTCAGCGCCCACGCCGGGCCGCGAGATGGCGAACGATGCCCTCGAGTCCCATCCGATAACTGTCCGGCCCGAACCCGGTGACCACCCCGATCGCCACGTCCGCGAGGAGCGAGCGGTGCCGCTCCGGCTCCCGCGCGAAAATGTTCGACAGGTGGACTTCGACGAACGGCACCTTCACCGCCAGCAGCGCATCGCGCACCGCGAGGCTGGTGTGCGTAAACGCCGCCGCGTTGATGACGGCCCCGTCCGCCTTGCCGCGGAGACCCTGGATCGCCTCCACGAGCTCGCCTTCGTGATTGGTCTGGGTCCAACTGCAGTCGACGCCGAGCGCGCGCGCTTGCGCGCGAGTCGCTGTTTCGATCTCCTGAAGCGTCGCGCGCCCGTATACCTCCGGCTCGCGCTCTCCCAACAGATTCAGATTGGGGCCGTTCAGGACCGCGATGTGCACTAGGACTTGAGACCCTTGAGCCAGTTCTGAAACTGGTCCAGGTCGCTGTCCTCTTCCATCGAGGGCCGGGCCCGCGAGCCCGACGCCTGCGGGGCGGAGCTCGGCGCGGCCGGCGCCGCGGCGGACCCCGGCGCGCCGCCCGCGTTGAAGAACTCATCGAACGAAAATCCCCCGGGCGCCGCCGTGCCCGGCGCGGACGGAGCCGGTGAGGCTGCGGAGGGTGGCGTGCCCGCTGGCCGTGGAGCGGGCGCACTGGACGCGTCGTCGCCAAACACCTGGTCCAGCGAAAGGTCGTCCTCGGCAGCGCGCGTGGGCTCCCCGGGCGAGTCCGCCGGCGGGCGCGGCGAAGGCCGGCGCCGGCGGTGACGCCGCGCCAGAATCCCGCCCCGCCGCCGTGCCGGGCTTGCTCGCCAGAATCCCCTTCAGGAACGCCTGCACCGTTTGGCCGCTCGAGACCGGGCCGCTGCTCCGTCCCGAATTGCCCGGACCCCCACCGGTAGAGCGCCGCCACCTTGGACTGCAACCGCCGGTCATCCGGGCGGAGCGCCTGCAGCGCCTGGTACACCCGCAGCGCCTCCTCCTGGTGTCCCTGCCGTAGAAACAACTCGGCCATCGTCTCCGTCAGCACCGGCTCAGCTCGCGACAGGGCCGCGGTGTCCGCCGCGCCATCGTCGTCCGAGAGCGTCACCGCCGCGGGCGGAGGGCTCGGGGGAAACGGCGTCCGTCGCGCCGGCACAACCTCGGCCGGGGCCTCCCACTCCACTCGCGGTGGTGCCGCCTCCTCCGCGTCCGGCATGATGAGCGGAAGGTCCACCGTGCCGAGATCCTCCTCCTGGGGCTCCAAACCTGCGACCGGCTCCGAATCCGCCACGAGCTCCGAATCCGGCTTGAAGAGGCCACTCGCCTCGTATTGCGAGCTTGCCAGCCCTTCTACGTGGATCTCGTCGGCCTGCATGACAATCTCTTCCTGGATCTCGATACCGTCTTCCCGTGCCGAGTTGTTGGTCGATATCCCGCTGAAGTCGATCGTGCCGTCATAGACCTCAATGCCGGACGCGGCCCGCTGACCCTGGCCCTGGAGCTGAATGTCGGACGCCTGTAACGGCTCCTCTTCACGGATGAAGTCGGCCATGTCGCCCACCACCGGAGCAGCGGGTAGCGGCGGCGGTGCCGGGGGAGGTGCCGGGGTCGGCCGTGGTGCCTTCGCAGGGGCTGCGGCCGGCGCAGGCGCGGAAGCCACAGGGGGCTGGGGTGGGGCCGGGGGCCGGGGTGGCGGTGGAGGAGGAGCAACCGGCGCAGGGGTCTTCGCGGCGAGGGCAACCTTCCCTTTGGCCGCGGCGAGCGCTTCAGCCGCCTCCCCGTTCATCGGGTCGGCGGACAACAGCTTGGTCAGCCACAGCACCGCCTCATCCAGCCGACCGCCCCGGGTACCGATCTCCGCCAAAACCTTGAAGGCGATGACGTTTTCGGGGTCGAGATCCAGCACCTTGCGGAACGTCGTCCCTGCTTCGGCGTCGTTGTGCTGGTCAATCAGGCAACGACCGTATACGATGTAGGCGCTGACGTAGTCGGGGTGGCGCTCCAGGCCGCTCGTACACAGTTCGATGGCCTGATCTAGTTGTCCCGCCTTACGATAGGCGTCTGCCAGGGGCGCGAAATTCCGCCCCTTCGGGTTCTCTGCATAGCGTCGCTCGAGCTTCTCGATCTCGCTGGCGTGAGCCACGGCCTAAGTCTTTGTGGGAATTGAACGAAGATAGTGAACGCCGGGCGGCGCTGTCAATCGGAAACAGTCGCCGTCGCTTGAGTTTGCTCGTTGCGGTTTATAGACTTATGGCCCTTCCCCACCCAGAGCAGGAGTCAAGACCGCATGATGCGCACGATGCGCGAAATCGCAAAGCCCGTTTTCTGGGTGGTCGCCATCACCTTCATCGGCTGGCTCGCGTACGGGCAGGTGACCGAAATCTTCCAGGGCGCACGTGACGTCGTTCTCAGAGTCGACGGCCGGGATGTGCGGCTCACCGAGTACAACGCGGCGCTGCAGTCCGCGTACGAGCAGGTGCGCCGCCAAACCGGCGGCTCACTCACCCGCGAGGAAGAGCAGCAGGCGCAGAACCAGGTCGTGGATCAACTCACTCAGTTGCTGTTGCTCGACCGCCAGTACCGCAAACTCGGGATCTCCGTCACCGATCAGGAAGTCATTCAGGCGGCGCAAAGCTCCCCGCCACCCGAAGTGATGCAGTCCTCCGAATTTCAGACCAACGGCCAGTTCGACATCACCAAGTGGCAGCGCTACATCGCGTCGGCCAGCGACCCGGACTTCCTGCGTTCGCTCGAGTCGCGCTACCGCGAGCAGATCCCCCAGGCAAAGTTGATCCAGTACCTCACCGCGGACGTGTACGTCTCCGACCCGAAGCTGTGGCGGATCTACCGCGACCAGCACGAATCCGTGACGGCCGTGGTGGCCGCGGTCCGCCCCGAACAGATCTCGGACGACGATGCTCCCGTCTCGGATGCGGAGGTCGAGCAGTACTACCGCAACCACACGGCGGACTTCAAGCGGCCGGCGGTCGCGTCGCTCAGCTATATGGCCCTTCCCCGCCAGCCGTACGCCCGAGACAGCGCCGCCGCAATGGAGCGTGTGCTGAAAATTCGCGCGGAGATCGCGAAGGGCGCCAAGTTCGAAGACGTAGCCAAACGCGAGTCGGCCGACACCGCCAGCGGTTCGCGCGGCGGGGACCTGGATTGGATCAAGCGCGACGAACCTGGATTTGATCCGCAGTTCATGGAGGGCGTGCGCCGGCTGACACCGGGAGCGCTCAGCCAGCCGGTCCTTACGAACTACGGCTATCACCTCATCCGGCTCGACGCCATCAAGGGCGATTCACTGCACGTCCGCCACATTCTCATCCCCATCGAGCTGACGGGCGACCATCTCGACTATGTCGAAGCCCGGGCCGACACGCTGGACAAGCTCGCGGCTGAACAGACCGACGGGACGGCGCTCGACGGCGTCGCGCAAAAATTGGGACTGCCGGTCGCACAAACGCGCCTGGTCGAAGGCGATCGCTTGACGCTCGGCCGTTACGCCATTCCCGACGTGAGCGTGTGGGCGTTCGAGGGACGGGTCGGGGAAACCAGCCCGGTGATCGAGGCAGCCCCGGCCTACTACGTCTTCCGGCTCGACTCCTTGGCGCCGGCGGGGACTCCGCCGCTGGCAGACATCCGCGACCGCGTCGCGAGCGCGGCCCGGTTGGACAAGAAGCGTCAGGCAGCGGAGCGCCGCGCCGGGGAGATCGCGCAAGCCCTCGGCGACAAGGGCAGCCTGCTGCAGATGGGACCCGCACACGGCCTGAGCGTCCAGAAAGTCGGGCCCTTCCCTCGGCTCGCGCCGCCGGCGTTTATCCGGCCTGATCCGCTCGTCATCGGGGCCGCATTCGGGCTCAAACCCGGAACGCGCTCGGGCGTCATCAAGAGCCAGACGGGGTTCTACTTCGTGGAAGCGCTGAGCCACTCACACCCGGATTCGGCGACATGGGCCAGGCAGAAGGACCAGCAGCGGGAGGGCCTCATGCAAATCGCCCGGCAGGCGCGCGTCCAGGCGTACGTGGCGGCCCTGCGGGAGCGGGCCAAGATTGTGGACCGCCGGAAAGAGCTGTTTACGCAGGCGGCCTCGAGCGGCAGCTAGCCGCCCGGGCACACCCTCAGTCGATCAGCCGTTCCGGCCGCTTCGCCGGACGGGGTGGACTGGGAGCATCGTCGCTGATGGCGCCGCGTGCCTCGTTGAGCGCCCGGTGGAATTGGCGTAGTCCCTTCCCCACCATGCCGCCGGCTTCGGGAAGCCGGCGGGCCCCGAGCGCGAGCAGCGCGACCAGCAACAGGAGCACCAACTCACCCCCGCTCACGCTCACGCTCTACGTCCGCCGGGCGGGACTACTGGTTGAGGCGCTTCGGGTCCCCGCTCGTAGGGAGCGAGGACGAGGCCGTGGGAGCGGGCGGCTGCACGCTCCGCGGCTCGGGGCGGTCATCGGTGACTTCCTTCAGACTCCGCTTGAACTCGCGGATGCCTTGGCCCAACGACGACCCGATTTCCGGGATCCGCCTCGCCCCGAACACGAGCACCAGGACGAGCAGCAGGATCAGGATGTGGCTGAACGACAGGTCTCCAAGCATAGACGCCTCTCTCTTAGAAGAGCGATCGAGCGACAAAATAGGCGATCGCGACCCCCACGAGGGCCAGCAGCGAAACATCGAAGCCGATCGGCCCGAGCGTAATTGATACCACCAGGAGGTCGAGATGTACCGGCCCGAGGGTCGGCGTCACGGCCGTGGTGAAAAACTCCTTGGCGGCGCCCTGCGGCAGGTAGTGCCGGAGAAGCGCATGGAAGAACCCGCCCAGGACGAATCCGGCGGCGAGCACCCCCAGGTAAAATAGCGGCCGGCGAGGACCTTGCGCCACGGCTTAGCTGCGCCGCTCGACGGCGTACGTAATGCAGTCCCGCAGCGCGTCCCGCGCCGGAGTGGGAGCCAGCGCTTCAAGATCGGCCTCCGCCTGCTGCGCCCGCTCGAGCGCACGCCCCCGGGCGTATTCCAGGCCGCCCGCCGCCTCCACGGCCCGGATCACATCCGCGACAATGTCGTCGGACGGATCGGGGGCTTCCATCAAACGCGCCACCAGCTGCCGGTCCCCCGGGGCCATCCGGTCGAGCGCGGCGATGAGCGGCAGGGTCACTTTGTGCTCCTTCAGGTCGAGGCCGAACGGCTTCCCGGTGATCTCTTCCGGCTGGGTGTAGTCGAGCAAATCATCCGTGATTTGAAACGCCATCCCCAGGTGCATCCCAAAACGGGCGAGCGCCTCCCGGCGGGTGCGGCTCGCGGAGAGCGCACCCACCTCGCACGCACCCGAGAGCAGCGACGCGGTCTTCGCCCGAATCAGGTGGTCGTACTGCGCTTCGCTGTACGACAACTTGTCGTGCGCCTCCAGCTGGCGCATTTCCCCCACCGTCATCTCGTTCGTGACCCGCCCGAACACGCGCAACGGCTCCAGGTCGCCCAGGTTCACAAGCTCGATGATCGCCCGGGAGTACAGGTAGTCGCCCATGATCACGGCAACCTGATGGGAGAACAGGGCGTTGATCGTGGGCATGCCGCGCCGCAGCACAGAATGGTCCACCGCGTCATCGTGCACCAGCGTGGCGAGGTGGATCAGCTCGACCACCGCCGCCAGCGTCACGGCGCGCGGCTCCGGCACGCCGGCCGCCCGCTGACTGAGAAACAGCAGCGTGGGCCGGAACAGCTTGCCCTTCACCCGTAGCAGGTGCTCGTTCGCCGACGCGATGATCGGGAAATCCGCGACGATGATGCGGTGCAGCGCGGTGACGACGTCGTCCAGCTCACCGGCGATAGGCCGCTGGATATCGGACAGGGACACAGGTGCGAGCTGGGGTTGCATGCTACTTCGCCTTCGCCAGCGCCTTCACGCGCTCCCCTACGTCCATGAAGCGGATGTCGACCGCGAAGACGCGCCCGTACAGGTCTCGCGCCTCGACTTTCTTGCCCACCTCTTCGAGCGCGCGCGCCAGCCAATAGAGCACCCCAAGGCGCTCTTTGTCACCGGAGGCAGGCAGGTCGAGCCCGCGCCGCAGGATGGACTCGGCGACGACATACGCGCGGCGCTCGATGAAGCACGCCCCCAGGGCTTCGGTCGTCCGGAGTTTTCCCTCCGGTGCCGCCAGTGCCTTCTGAAACTCGGCGATCGCTTCGTCCAGGAGGCCCATCTCCTTGAACGCAACGCCCAGGTCGTAGTGCGACTGGAAATCGGTTTCCTCGATGTTCTCGTCGATGCCCTGCTTGAACCGAGCCAGCATCTCACGAAAGTCTTTTTCCTCGTCGCCCGTGGGCTCTTCATCCGCCACGGTCATCCGTGTATTGCGCTGGACGGCGCTGTCGTCGTCCAGAATCATGGCGCCGAGATCGACGAAATCCCCGTGCTCTCCCGGCTCATCGCGCACCGTCATCTTCGCGTCCTTGGGCGCCACGCGCGGCTCCCGGGACTGCGGCTTGGTCTCGGGTGCGGGGGCCGTCACCGGCGCCAGCATCGCGAGCGCCGCCTTCGCCCGCTCGTTGGTCCGGTCGTGCTCGGCCACCCGCTGGTAGACGGCTCGCGCTTTGTCGGGCAGATCGCCACGCAGCAGCGTGTCCGCCAGCTCGAGGTAGGCATCGATCAGCGCGGCCTTGTCACCGGACTTGAAGGCATACTCCACCAGCTTCTGCCGGTGGCGTACACTGTTCGGGTCCAGGCGAAGAATTTCATCGGTCAAGTCCTGCGCCTGCGCGAGCTCGCCCCGGTTCTCGAACCCCGCGGTGGCGTGGTCCAACTCCTCGATCCCGCGCTCGCGGTCCCCCGCTTCGATCAACGCCTCACCCAGGGCCCGATGCGCCTCGGGGTCGTCAGGGTCGTCGGCCACCAACCCCTCGAGTTGCTCGATCGATGGCGGCAGGGGAGCTGCTTCGACTTGGGAGAACGACAACGCGCCCGGTTGGTCGCCAGAACCCGCCTCGTCCACTCCGAGGTCGATGAATCCCGAACGCCGGCCGCGACTCACGCCAGCGTCCGTGTCGGAGTCGACGAACTCGGTCTGTACGAACCCCTTCGTTCCTTGGTCCACCAGGGGCTCGTTGTCGACGTCCTGGCTCGATGCGGATTCGAAGTCCGGCTCGAGCTCGAGGAGCGGGACCTCGACCGCGCCCTTGCGCTTGGGTGGCGGCACCACGGGAGGGGTGGGACGCTTCGGCATGACCGGCGTGACCTTGGGTCCCTCAATGCTCGGTGCACTGACCCGCGGCGGTGGCGCCCCAGGCCGACGCGGCACCACGGGCGCGACCTTCTGCGGCGCGGGCGGAGGCGACCCGGGTTTCGGACCGCCCGGCCGAAACGGCTTGGATGGAGGCGGCGGCGGCGCCTCGATCTCAAGCTCGTCATCCACCAGCGGCTCGAGGTCCACCATGCCGCCCGCATCGTCCTCCACCGCCTGGGCACCCTCGATGCCATCGGCCGGGGTGGTGGGTTCAAAGTCCGCGAGGGGTTCGACGTCGGCGGCAGACACGTCGTCCCGCAGCGACGGCACCTCCGACTCAGTCTCCGCGTCGGAAAAGGTCGCCGTGGGCTCGAGCCCCTCCAACACGCCCCCATCCACGTCGGCGACCTGCTCATCGGCGAGGCTCGTGGACTCGATCTCCAGCGATGTGTCGAGGTCGGGCGAGACGTCGCCAAGGAGACTCGACGTCGTGGGTGGAGGATCCGGCGCGCGCGGCGGCGCTGGGCGGGGTGCGACTGCCGGTTTGCCCTTCGTGGGAGGCGCGTCAAGATCCAGGAACACCAAGCTCGACGACTTCCCCGTCGGCGCCTTGCCGTGGGGCGCCTCTTCCTTGGCCGCCGTTGGCGCGCTCGATCGGTCAGCGCGATTCGGGGTGCCGTACATGTTCAGCTGCTCTTCCAGCATCGCGCGCAAGCCCGCCACCGCCCGGCGACAAATCGGTGAATTCCTTCAGCGCGGCAAAGGCATGCTGAATCTTCCCCGCCTTGTGCATCCGCTCGGCGTATTCCACGAAGTTCTGCTTCGCTTCGGCGTTGAACCCCTTCGATGCGTACAGTTTGGCAAGCTTGAGGTAAGCCGTCGGCCGCCCCGGAGCGTTCCGGAGGACCTTGTTGCACATCGCGATGGCGTTGTTGTGGAATCCGAGCTCGGCGTACTTGTCGACGGCCCGCTCGTAGTAGTCCGCCGCCTGCGCCGGATCTTTGACCTTCAGCCAGAGGTCGCCGATCCGGTTGTAGACGGAAAGATCGGGGTTGGCCTCCCCCTCCCCCTCCTCCGTCTTCAGGGCCTCGAGCCATGCATCGATCGCGCCCTTCGGATCTCGTGCCTCGAGGGTCCTCGCCTTTTCCTTGAGCCTCTCAAGCTTGGACATTGGGGCTAAAGATACGGGGGCGCAGGAACACTTACAAGCCGAACCCTCTGTCCAGACGACGCTTACGAGGTTGGTGCCCGGTGCGGGCAAGCGGCGGGATTGGTCCAGACACGCGGGCGCCAAGTTGCTCCGCCTACCGCAACTTGGCGCCCGGTCCGCTTCCCTTAGCGTGCGGCTGCCGCCGATCCGCTTGGCTTGGCCGTAACCAATCCCGCCCGCCGAACGAGCTCAGGATTGCCCGGGTCCGTCTGCATGCTCCAATCGAGAATCAGGAACTGCCGCCCCACGTGCGTCACGCGGAATGCGCCGTAGTGCAGGTCAGTTCCATCGACCATTTTGAAGACGTAGCCGTAACCCACCTGGGCCCGCAACGAGTCGCGAGTGTAGCCCGAGACGGGCGCGAAATCGATGGACGTCACGTCGTCAATCGGTCCGTAGGGCCGCATCGTGGTGCCGGAGAATATCGGCACGATCCACAGCGACGAATCGGCATTGTTTCGACGGATGGCCAGATCGACGGCGGGGCTATTCCCGGCCTGGATCAACCCCAGCTCGTCGTCCTGGCCGATACCGTCGCCGTCAAAGTCGTCCCAGAACCGGAATCCGGAAGAATCGGGCTTGGTGCCGAACGCCCATACCAGCACGTTGCGCGCATCCGGACGCGGTGTGTCCTGCCGCAGCGGCGATCGGACGCTTTCCGCGCCATCCGTGCTCAGGGACGGTGACGCCGTAGCAGCGTGGCACGCCGTTGGTCAGGGCACCGACGAGAAATTCGGGCGCCACGTTCGTCCCTTCGACCTCCCAGGACACCCCGCACAAGCCGGCATCGAGGTCGTAGCTCGTACTGTAGACGCGGTACACCGCGAAGCGCGTGGGGTCACTCGTAAAGGCGTTGTCCGCCCAGAAAAGCTCGACGGCCTGGTTCAGCGAAATGGATTCGAGGGTTTGCGGGGCCTCGAGCGGCGGACCATAGAACTGCCCCGTGTCCGTCGTCGTCGTACAGGCAAAGGCCAATAGGCCTGTCGTAGCCAGCAAGGATTTCAACGGCGCGCGCATGGATGCCTCGTGAGGGGAGTTAGCCCCTTAAGGAACGCAGACTGTGTGCCCAGACACAAGTTGATATTGCCATTGACTTTAGCATTTCCGGGCCGGCGGCGTCTGTCCTTGTGAGAGGACAAATGAACTGCACCGCCTACGGCACGGTCTGCTGCTCGTAGTCGAACTTGATGTCCGGCTCATCGAGCAACGATACCGAGAAGCTGAAGGCGAAGTTGCCGTTGGAGCTCTTCACAAAGGAAAACGTGGCCCTCCAGCGATGCAGGTCTCGCTCCAGGCGGACGTTGTGTTCGCTGAACTCGTGGGTGACCAGGTCGTATGACGTCGCCCAGTTCGCCTGCCACTTGTCGGTCGGTTGAAAGCTCAGGGTCGCGTTCAACTGCTCCCGGTTCTGCGGAGTCACGGCAAGCACGGTCGGGGCCGTGGCCGGCGGCCGCGTTCGGCTGAGCGTGTACGAGAGGTTGAGCGAGAACCCCTGTTCGCCGCCGGGCCCTCCCACCATGCCGCGCGGACCGCCAAACACCGGCGGGGGGGGCCGGGACGCTTGTTGGTCCGGAGAACCGGACGGCGGGAACGTCGAGGGAGCGGGCGCGGGCGGCGCAGCCGGCGCGTCGTGCCCCAGCCCGACCAGGCGCGCCACTCCGCGCAGCGTCGCCGGCGTGACCGCGAACGACGCATTCACACTTTGCAGGAAGAGGTCGAGAACTGGGACGTTTCGAACCCGACCGGTCCGTTCCACAGTCATGCGCCACCCGCAGGCTGAAGTTCGGCAGCAGATCGGAGGCGTACGTGTTGCCGAGGATCTGGGTCTGCCATCCCACGCGTCCGGGTTGTTTCGCCTGCTCGAAGTTGTAGGCAATGGCGTCGGTGTTGATGCTCAGCAGCCGCAGCTTGCGCGGTGCCGTCCCACTCGTGTCACCACGCGGCGGCTTCAGCTTGGCCTCGAAGTTCTGCGAAAGACCGATGCTGACCGTTTGCTGCGGATCCGTCTGCAAGTTCAGCGTCGTGTCGGTCGGGTAGAGGGCCCGGGCGTAAGCCTCCGGCACTTGCCAGCCGGGAGCGTAGTGGTAGTCGATGATCGGAGAAAATGAATGGCGGATGCGCGCCACGGGACCGAGCCCCGGGAAGAAGCCGAAGAACGCGGGGCGGATGCCCAGGCTGAACTGTGGGCGCTTGCCTTGCTGAACCCACTGGCCGCCGGAGAACTGGTTGCGCAGCATGAAGGGGCCGGCCGACGTCGCGTTGACGACCTGAAAGCCGGGCTGGACCTTCCACGTTCCGGAAAAGAGCTGCGGGAGATTGATGCCCGTTTGCCAGTCAACCGTGGTGGAGAACGTGGAGACGTACAGCACGCGGCGCCGGCCGCCCGGGACGGTCGAGTCCGGAATGTTGAATTCCTGGCGCTGGCCGCTGGTCGCGTCGTTCGCGGTGATGCTGTTGTCCACATTCCAGCGGCCGATACGAAGCGGTGTTTGGAACCCGATGGCGGTCTGCCGCGTGTGGGCAAACAGCGCCAGCGTGTCCACACGATCCGTACCGACGATAGGCAAGTAGGTCCCCGCCGCGTGGAACTCCTGCGAGTTGGTGTATGAGAAGCCCGGCGACCACGTGATGCTCGGCGTGATGTTCACCGGCGACGGTGTCAGCGTGACGCGCGGGAAGACCATGCCGATTCGCCCGCTGGACAGATCCTGCGAGCGACTGCCACCCATGTTCACCGTGCCCCAGCCGAAGCGCTTGTCGAAATTGAGCTGAGACGAAAGGCTCGCTGTCGCGAGGGAGGGATCCACGGAGTTCTGCTGCAGCACCGAGCCGCTGGTCGCGTAGTCGATGTGGGCGTTGAGACGCGTGCGACTGTCAAAGCTCTGGACGTGGTTCCAGACGATCTGCGAGGATTTCAACTGTGAGTCGAACTCGTCGACCCGCGTGTAGTTGAAACTGCCATCGATGAATCGGTCCAACCAGCGATAGCGGGTCTGGGCGTGCAGCGTCACGTTCCGGCCGGCGTACCAGTCGGCCGCCGCCATCAGGTCCAGGTAGTCGTTGATCGCAAGGAAGTATCCCAAGTTCGCGAAATGCCGCTCGTATCCCGACGTTGGCCGTACCAGGTCGTTCACTCCGAATCGCGGCGTGAGCATGCCGCTGTGGCGGCCCGACCGTACGTCCTGGAAGATGAACGGAAGCCAGAGGATGGGGACGTCGTGGACGTACAGCACAGCCGGTCGGCCGACCATCACCGACTTGTTCATCCACTTGAGCTCCCCGGTGGAAAAATGGTAGTCGGGCACGGGGTGGTCGTCGGAGGTAATGTCGGTCGACGCTCCATACAGGCGCGTGGACCCCGAGTCCACGGCCAGGTCGCCGCGCATGTACCACGTGACGCCGCCCTCCTGGAAGTCCGTGAACGCCTGGCGCACCGTACCGCGGCGCAGAGCAGGTATCGTATCCCATGCTCTCGCCGACCATGACGGTGCCCTGCTCGAACAGCTTTGGATCGCCCGTCGCCGCGAGTTTACAGGTCGACTCGCGATAGCGCACCGAGTCCGCCTCCAACTTCGTGCCCGCCCGATCGAGAATGGCCTGACCGCGCAGGAAGATCGTTTGGCTGTCGCCGGTGACGATCAGCGTGTCGGCCGCGTACTGGGTGACGCGAAAGCCCTTGAGCCGGAGGAGGGAGTCCATGACTGCGTCAGGGGCCGGAAAGGTGCGGGTGGGGCCCGTGGGCAGCCCGAGCTTGCGCGCCGTGGCCGTGTCGATGCGCTGGCCCTGCGGCGAACCCGCGCCCGGTGGACCGCGCGCCGCAGTATCCCGGGGGGGAGCGACTCCCTGCGCGGCGAGACTGCCGGCGCCGCCCGATCCCACCAGCAGCAGCAGCACGAGTCCCGTCGAAACGCGCGCCTTTCGGGCACCGCGTTTGACGACGATCCAGGCGCAGCCGATGCTCAGCTCGTACAGCAGCCAGAGCGGCACCATCATCACGACCATGGAAACGGCATCGGGCGGCGAGAGCAGCGCGGCGGCAACCGCGGCCACCACGATCGCGTAGCGGCGGTTCCTGACGAGGAACTGCGGGGTGACGAGGCCGAGCGCAGCGAGGATCACCACGACCAGCGGCAGCTCCGTCATGAGACCGAACGCGATGATGATTTGCGCCGCAAACCCGAAGTAGTTCCCCGCCGTGATGATCGGCTCCAGAACGCCGCGCTGAAAGCTGAGCAGCACCTGCAGCGCGCGCGGCAGGACCCAGAAGTAGGCGGCCGACGCGCCGGCGAGGAACAGGAGCACCCCCACCGACAGCGCCGGCATCACCATGCGTCGTTCGCGCTCGTACAGTGCCGGCGCCAGGAAGGCCCAGATCTGGTACCCGATAATCGGGGAGGCGAGCAGCACGCCGAGGACGAACGCAAACTTCAGCGTGATAAAGAACGGCTCGGTGGGGCTGGTGAACCTGAGTTTCCCGTCGGGCAGGAGCGGCGCGATCGGGCGGATGAGCATGCCGAGCACGTCCACCCGCTCGACGATGAACCACCCGACGAGCGTGGCGACCACGATGGCGAGGAGGCTGTAGAGCACTCGCCAGCGCAACTCTTCCAGGTGATCGAGGAAGGGCATTTCGCCCCGGGCGGGTTGATCAGGCACGCGGGCCGCCGGCGCGAATTAGCGCCCTAGGCGTTGGAGCTTGTCGCGGGCGAGGTTGGCCTCATCCGAGCGGGGATAACCGGCGACGACCCGCTGGTAGTAGTTCTTTGCGGCGGGCTTATTCCCGCGGGATTCGGCGAGGAGACCCAGCTTGTAGAGGGATGCAGGAGCCCGCAGCGAATTGGGATACGCCTTCACGAGCTGCTGATACACCGCCCCCGCCGAGTCGGGATTCTCCGGGGCGAACGTCTCGCCGACGTAGAACAGGGCATCGGGGGCCCGCTGATCCCCCGGATAGACGCGCAGGAACTCGCGAAAGCCAAGACGGGCGGTCGCGAGACTGCCGCGCCGATATTGCTGCAGCGACAGATCGTACATCTGGTCGGGCCCCGGTCCGGCAGGATTCCCCGAGGGTCCGACCGGAGCCCCGCCTGGATTGGAGCCCTCGAGCGGCGGCACCGGCTGCCGGGCTTGCGCATCGAGGCGCCCGCGCAGCTCCGTCAGACGCTGCTGGCTTTGTCCCGTAAGCTCCTGGACCGCCACCAGCTGCTGCTGCACCGCCAGCAGGTCCGTCCGGGTATCTCCCCGCATCTGCACGAGGTACGCTTGCTGTGCCGCCAGCGCCTGCTGCACCGCCGCTACGAGCGCGCGGAGCGAATCGACCTGCACCTTGCGCACCGAGTCGCTCACCCCGGCCTCCGTCCGCAACGCCGCAACCTGCTGCTCGACCCGCCGGACGTCCCCTCGCAGGGCGCATCCGGCGGACCAGCCGACGCTGAGCGCGAGCAACAGGTTGCGATGCAACGGCGCGATCCTTACGGCTGCCTCAGGTCATCGCCACCGCTCACGACGTCGAACTCGTCGCGGCGGTTTTTCGACCAGGCGCCCTCGTCGTGCCCGGGATCGATTGGCCGCTCTTCGCCGAAGGACGTCGTTTCGACACGACCGGCATCGATGCCATGGCTCACGAGGTACTGCTTGGCGGACAGTTGCCCGGCGGTTGCCCAGGGCCAGATTGTACTCATCGGACCCGCGCTCGTCGCAGTGGCCGGACACACGGATCCGGGCGCCCGAGTTGGCCTGCAGGATCGAGACCTTCTGATCGAGCACGCCCAGATCGTCGCCCCGAATGACCGACTTGTCCATAGTCGAAGTGGATCATCGCCGCCAGGAGGGTCCGCACCGCATCGCTGGACTGGCCCAGCGCGGCGAGCGAGTCCGCAGTACGCTGCCGGGCAAGGCGCTCGGCTTCCTCGCGCGCGAGGCGCTCCGCCTCGGCTGCCGCCATCGCTTCCTGCCGAGCCTTCTCGGCGGCCGCGATCGAGTCGGCATTGGGTTGCGGCGCGGCCGTCGTCTCGGGTTTCTTGCCGCCGCACGCGGCGAGCACCACGGCGACGACGCCGACCGACAGGAGCAGCATTGAGCGTTGCATGTAAGGCCCCTTCCGTTAAGGGTTGGACGGTGCGGACTCCGGGAGCCGCGGAGACCATGCCGGTAGCCGGATACCGCTCTGTTGCAGCAGCGGCCGTATGCGACCCGTTTCCATATCAATGACCCACAACTGCCTGTACCCCGAGCGATCCGAAATGAACGCCACATGCCGACTGTCCGGCGCCCACGTCGGGTCTTCGTTCCGCCCCAGGGACGTCAACTGGCGAACGCTGCGCGTGCGCGCGTCGAGCACGAAGACCTGCAACGTCCCGCCGACATCGCGGTGAAATATTACGGATTGCCCATCTGGAGACCAGTCCGGCGCATTGGACGACCCCGTCACCCCATAGTCGAACGGTGCGAAAAGCTGCTGGTCGGTGCCGTCCGGAGCCATCACGTACAGCTGGGGAAGCCCGGATCGCGTGGAAATGAACGCGATGCGCTGCCCGTCGGGACTGAAGGTCGGGGACAAGTTGTCGGAAAAGCGGCCCACAGTCAAGCGCTGCAGACAGCAATTGTCCTTGATGTTGATGGTGTACACGTCGGTGCCCTCCTCGATCGCGCGACTGAACACCATCGTCTTGCCGTCAGGCGAGAACGCCGGCGTGAAATCGAGGGTCGTGCCATTGGTGACCGCCCGGCGGCGCCCGCCCGCAGCATCTTGGACGAACAACTGTCCATGGCCGGACCAGAATTCCATGTACGCCATCCGCTGCCCGGCGCGATCCCACGCCGGCGACATGATCGCGCGATCCCCGGCGGACCGGATGAGGGTCAGGTCGCTGCCGTCCTGGTCGATGCGATGCAGCTTGCCGTCGAGCGTAATCAGAATGCGGGTCGCGGCGGCGCCGGGCGTCCCGAGCGCGGCCTCGACGATCTGATCCGCGAGGCGGTGGACCGCCATCCGAAACCCGGGGTCCGTGAGGGCCGGCACCCGCGCCTTGAGCTCGCGACGAACGCCGCTGGTCGCGACATCGTGCAGAGTGACGTGAACCGTGTCGCCCGCAGCCCGCATGCCGATCGCGAAATCGGCGCCGAGTGCCTGGTACAGCGGGTAGTTGAGGGTCGTCGCAGCCCCCGCCCCCCGCGTCGTCGTCCCGGTCTTAGGGGAAGCCGCGCTCACGCGGATGGAGTCGCCGCCCGGCAGGGTGATCATCTCGAAGCGATCGCTGTAATCCAAGTCGCGGCTCACAATGGTGCGCACCGAGTCGAGCGCGGCGGATCGCTCCGGGAGCACGACCATTCCGGGCCGCACCCCGGGACGATACGCGATCCCGATGCGCACCCCGCGGTCGACGGCGGACGTATCCTGGGCGACAAGGCGGGTGGTCGGGCAGGCGGCAAGAACAGCGAATGCCAGCATCGCCACGCCCGCCCATCCGGCGACCCGTCCGTTCGTCCTCACTACCGAGTCGGCCCGAAGAAGAAGCGGACGAAGAGCACGTCTGGCTGCCAGCCGGTCGGAAGGGGCCCGAACACTTTTTGCTTGCCCGCCTCCTCGACCGCTCCTTGGGCTTCGAGATCGAATTCGAAATTTCCGGATCGCTTGACGAACTCCAGGTCGGTGATTGAACCGTCTCGGCGAATGAGGAACGAGACCTCCATGTCGGGCGGCGTGGCTCCGTACGGCTGCTGCCAGCGGCGCCGCACCTGCGTCACGACGTTCTGCAGGTATTCCGGGTACGGGAACTCGATCCCCTCGGTGCTCACGGTCGCGACGTCGCTGCCCGTCGAAGGCGTTTCGCCAGGGAGCGGTGGCACCTTGGGCGTCGTCCTGGGCGCCGCCTCGCGGCGCGACCGCATCGGGCTCCGGGGGTGGTGCGGCTTTCGACGCGGTGCTCTTGGGCATCGGCTTGGCTTTGGGCAACGCCGCGGGGGGCGCAGCCGCCGCTCGGTCGACGGCATCCGGTGCCTTGCGCGCGTTCTCGTCGGCATCCGGCGCCGCCAGGAGCCGCACCTTGTACGACGGCGGTGCTGCATGACGCTTGGACGGCTCCGCGAACAACAGGACGCCGACCAGGCCATGCACCATGACGGTACCCGCCAGACCGAGCCCAATGTTGCCCGGATGGCGGCGGGTCCGGATCACCGCTCGATGGTCTCCGGTTCGGCGACGAGGCCGACATCGTTCACGCCCGCCGCGCGAATCACCGCCAGCACCTGCACCACATCGGCATAGGGAGCTCGTCCCGTCCGCTCGCAGGTACACCCCGCTGGGTCGTTTGGTTCGCACGAAGGCGGGGAAGGTGGCGCGAAAGTCTTCGTAAGTGAGGGCCGACTGATCGAGGTAGATCTTCCCGGTCTGATCGAGGGTGACGACGAGACCAGTTTTTGGTTCGAGCGGACGGGCTTCGGCGCGCGGTAGACGGACATCCACCCCGCCCTGCATGATTGGCGCGGTGATCATGAAAATGATCAGCAGCACGAACGCGACGTCCACCAGCGACGTCACGTTGATGTCCGCGTTGAGAGGGAGCTCGCCGTGCCCGCGCAACCCGCCCCCACCCAGGAGACCGGCCACTAGAGCCACCCCTCGCGCGCCATCGTCCCGATGATCTCCTGCGCAAATCCTTCCAGCTCTCCGGCGAACAGGCCGAGACGGCTGACCAGGATGTTGTACGCCATCACCGACGGCACGGCGACGGCGAGCCCCATGACGGTCGTCACCAGCGCCTCAGCCACGCCCGGCGCCACCGCGGCGATGTTCCCCGAGCCACCCACGGCGATGCCGATGAAGGCGTCCATCACGCCCAGCACCGTGCCCAGCAGTCCGAGCAGGGGGCTGACAGAGCCGAAGGTGGCAAGCCACGGCACGAACCGCGCGGCCGCGTCCCGCTCCGCCGCCACCTCTTTGGCGAGCACCATCCGCAGCGCCTCCAACTGCGTGGCGGTCAGGGTCACCCGCGTCTGGCCTTCCGGCACCGCGTTCTTCAGTCCCCCCGGCTTCAGCTCCGAGAAAAAGTGCACACCCTCCCGCAGCACGCGGTTGTACGGCGACGAGGGCAGGCGCATGGCGGCGCGGTACGCATCGTCGAGCCGGGGAGCCTTCTCGATCTCGGCCATGAAGCGATCGGCCTGACGCCGCAGGCGCCGGAACTGCCAGACCTTGAGGAAGATGAGATACCAGGAAATGATCGAGAAAATGACCAGGACGGCGAGAACGACCTGGGTCTCGCGGCTGGACGTGAGCACAAGCTCCCACGGCGTCGTGGGAACTGCGCGGCCTATCTGGAGAAACACGCGCCGTGGCTGAACACGAGACCGGCGGGGGTGTGCCCCCGCCGGAACGCTGCCCCATGGGTAGCCCGGGGCTCACGTCTCATCGCGTTGCTCCAATCCGAACAGCTCCTTGAGCGCTTCGAGCAGGGCGTACCCGCGGCCACGCTCCCCAGCCACCTTGAGCGCGATCGTCGGCTGGTGGAGGAACTTGCTGAGCAGCGCACGACTGAACTGCTCCAGCTGCTCCTGGTCTTCCGGCTGGAGGTGCTTGAATCGCCGTATGGCGCGTTCGAGCTCCGCCGCGCGGACCTCGTCGAGCCGCTCGCGGAACGCCTTCAGCGCGGGAATGACGGCAAGCCCGCCATACCAGGACCAGAACCGTTCGACTTCCTCGGTGACGATATGCTCGGCGGCGGGAATCTCACCGCGACGCTGGGCAGCGGCCTGGCCGGCCACCGCCTGCAGGTCGTCGACGTCATACAGGAACACGTTTTCCAACTGCCCCACCGCCGGATCGACGTCCCGGGGGACGGCCAGATCGAGAATGCACAGCGGGCGGCCACCGCGGCCCTGGATCACCCCAGCGACCCGCTCCCAGGTCACGACCGCGTGCGGAGCGGAGGTCGAGCAGAGGACGATGTCGGTGTCCGCGAAGTGCGGCCACGCCTCCTCGAGCGTCAGGGCGCGAGCATCGAGCTGCTCGGCGATCGCACGGGCGCGCTCGTAGGTGCGATTGGCAACCAGCGTCACACGCGCGCCTTCCTTGACGAGGCACTGCGCGGCGAGCTCGGCCATGTCGCCTGCTCCGAGGATCAGCGCCGAGCGGCCGCCGAGATCGCCGAAGATCTTCCCCGCCACCGCGACTGCGGCGGAGG
Source organism: uncultured Gemmatimonadales bacterium (assembly GCA_963844035.1). Lineage (GTDB taxonomy): Bacteria > Gemmatimonadota > Gemmatimonadetes > Gemmatimonadales > GWC2-71-9 > AG25. Next base: position 14,892 of record CAWJMT010000002.1, on the reverse strand, counting down.
GAACCGATGCCGCTCCAGTACTGATCTGAGTCTCAGTGCGGACCCGGGCGCCGACCAGGAGCGCCGACTGAAACAGCCGGTGCATGACGGGTCCCGCCTGCCCGCGCGAGATCTCCCACGCTTCGCGCACCTGTCCCTGGATCTGGGATTCGCCCAGCACCATCGAATCGAGACCCGCTGAAACACGATACAGGTGCCGCACGGCATCCTGGTCCCGCTCCGTATAGCCGTACTCTCGCGCGGCCCGCTCACCGACCAGCCGCTCGCCCAGCAGCGCCCACACGGCCTCGGACACCGGCTCCTGGGGATCCGCAAGGTAGAACTCCGTGCGATTGCAGGTAGAGAGCAGCACCCCGCCCTCCGCGCCGGCCGACAGCACGCGGGCCAGGGCTCCGGGCACCTCGTGCGCCGCATGCGCGAACCGCTCACGAACTTCGAGCGGCGCCGTGCGATGATTTACGCCGAGAACCGTGATGCTCATGCTCAGTGCGTGCTCACAGGAATCGTTGTGTCCCCGGCTGTGCGAGTTTGAGGGCGAGGTATACCAGAACGACCGCTGCGAAGCCCGCGATGCTCGCGAACGCCGCCAGTCGGCCGGCCCAATGTCGAGCCACGCGCACCCATACCGTCCACCCCAGTACGACCCACGTAAATGAACCCCAGACCAGCTGCGCCGGGTCCACGTGCATGCCCCCGGCATAGGCGTACCCCACGGCCAGCAGGACGCCAATCGTCAGCGTCGGAAATCCCACCACCAGGGCCACCAGATTCAGCCGGTCCAACCGCTCGAGCGGCGGGAACAACTGGAACACGTGCCCGAAGCGCTTGGCCTTGAGCTCCCGAAATTGGAGCACGTACAGCGCCGCCGAAATGAACGCGAGCGCCAGCAGGGCCAACCCGAGGAAGCTGAGGGCTACGTGCAAGATAAACCAGGCGTTACGCCCGGCAGAGGGCGGCGCGCCGGGTGCCAGGCCCAGCATCAGGGCGACCCCCACCAGGCCGCCCGCCAGGGGCGCCGTGAACAGGGCAACCGTGCCCGCACGCAGCAGCAGCTCGCTCCCGATCTGCAACACGACCAGGAACCACGCCAGCACGGAGAGCGGGGGTGCGAGCCCGCTGATCCCTGCGACCATCAGCTCGGCGACCCCGATGCCGTGGAGCACCGCTCCGAGAGTCGCAATCGCCAGCGACCAGTGCCGCGACACAGCGGGCAACCCCGCGAATGGCGCGAGCGTGACGGCCGCGGAGAGTCCGTACAGCACCAGCGCGGCCAGATGGAGATCGAAGAGCATGGGAGTGCGGAGCGCCGGGCCGCCCCTAGCGGGCGGCCAGGTCGCTCATCAGGAGGGCATCTTGCGGATGAGACGCACCGGCACCCCGGGAACGAGCTGGGGGTTCTTCAGCATCAACACCAGGCCCGAGCACGAGTGATCACGGGTGTGAATTACCTCGACCACCGCGCGCACCTCTTCCGACGCCGTGCCGGCCTGGCCGACGTAGACCTGGAAGACGTCTCCCGGCACGACGCCGTCCGCGCGGCCGCGGTCGATGAAGATCACCTGCTGCGGCCCAGCGATCGGATGCACGTCCCGCTGGTGGATCACCCTGCCCTGCAGTCCCGACACCACCGGTGTGGGACGCGTATCGCCGGGATCCTTGAAGGGCTCGAGCGGCAGCACCAGTTGGCCATTGTGGATTCTGCCGAACACCATCACGACCTCCGCGAGGATCTGGTGTTTGGCGACTTCCACCACGCGGGCCACCCCCGATGGAACGACAACGTCACCCCAATCGCCCTCTTCACGATCGATCCGGGCGATCAGCACCGAGTCGCCCACGTGGTAGGATGCGTGGGGCGGCGGCTCCACGACGATGCGGCCGAACTGGCTCGTCGATGTGCGGTCGGTCAATCGAGGAATGGCAGAGATGTCCGTGGTGCCCACGACCTGGCCCCACGGGAGGTGCTCATTTTCGCTCAAGAAGCCGGCAGAGTAGAATTCGCCGCGGCGCAGCGGGCGGTACGGCTGATCCGCATACGCGCGCAGGGTGGCCCGCGTATCCAAATAACTCGAGCGTGGGCGATCGAAGATCGTCTGGTACGACTCGTCGCCTGCAACCGGAGGCGGCTCTTCGATCAAGGCCAGGGCCTGCGTCGTGTCCGTAATCATCGTATCGACCGGCAGGGCGGCGACCGTGTCGCCAGGAGCCAGCTCCCTCGGCACGGTATCGGCCTGGGGAGTGCCTTGGGCAATCGCGGTGACGGTATCCCCTGTGGCGGGTGCTCCGGCAACGTCGCCAGCACCCGCACCGGAAACGCTCAGCACTTCACCGGGATAGATCCAGTGGGGATCTTCGACGACCGCCGTGTTCAGACGGTAGATTTCGGGCCAGAGGAGCGGATCGTTGAAGTACAGCTGGGCGATCGACCACAGGGTCTCGCCGCGGGCAACAGTATGGGTCGAGGGGAGCTCGCCCAGCGGCGGTTGGGCCAATCCGGTGGTGGGTGCCGCTGCCTGGGTCGTGTCCTGCACGGCCTGAGTCGTGTCCTGAGCCGGCAAGCTCCAGTACGCGAGCGGCACCGCCACAAGGGCGAGCAGTGCCGCTCGACTAGAACGGCAGATCGTCGTCCTCCTCATCCAGTGCCTCCGGGAACGTCTCGAGCGATTCCGCCTTGCCTTCCGGGGCCACCTTTGCAGTGGCCTTGGCGCGTGCACCCTCGCCGCCACCTTCGCCGCTGCCCCGGGACCCCAGCATGATCACTTCTCGCGCGATGACCTCGGTGACGTAGCGGGTCTGCTTCTCGCGATCTTCCCACGTGCGGTACTCAATCCGGCCCTCGACGTAGACCCGATCACCCTTTTTCATGTACTTCTCGGCAACATCGGCGAGCTGCGAGCCCTTGTTGTTCCAGCAGATCACCCGGTGCCACTCGGTCTTTTCCTGCTTTTCCCCGCTCTGCGCCGACCACTGCCGACTGGTCGCCACGGACAGGGTGGCGACTCGCGAACCGTTGTTCGTGCTGCGCACCTCGGGATCGGCCCCTAAGTTCCCAATCAGCATGACCTTATTGAGGCTCCGGCTCACAACGACCTCCCAACGCTAAGAGCGGGGGGGCACCAAGGATGCCCCACAGTATATGAACCGCAAGTCATTCTGTCAATCAAAGATACGCCACTTGGACCAATTTTCCGCGGACCGAGAGTCTTGATCAAATCGACGCGCGGAGGACGACGGCATCCTCGATCGGGAGGCGGTAGTAGTCGCGTCTCCGCCCCACCTGGCTGAACCCAAGAGCCCCATAGAGCCGGTGGGCCACTTCGTTCGACTCGCGCACCTCCAGGAACACCATGGCCACCCCCAGACTGACGCAGGTGCGCGAGCATCGCGACCACCAGCGCGCGTCCGACACCCTGCCGCTGCCGCGTCGGCACTACGCCGAGGTTCAGGATCTCCGCTTCGTCGAGTGCATGGTGCGCGATGACGTAGCCGATGACCGCGCCGTCATCATCGGCGACGAGAAACGGCACACCGGTCCGGATGCAGTCGCTCAAGTCGCGCTCGGACCACGGGTCCGAAAACACCGCCCGCTCGATCGGGGCGACCTGCGCGACGTCAGCGGGCCCTGAGCGGGACGGATCTGGTAGCGGGCGTCCGTGACGCGCCTCCCATTTGACCTGCGCCTCGGCCGGCCGGCCGTACACGGGCTCGGCGGCCAACATGTCGTCGATGGTCCGCGCCGCGCCGGCGCGCGTGAAGAGGGACAGCAACAAGGTCGCGAGCGGCGGCAGGCTCGCCAGAGGCACCGGCGGAGTTCCCGACCACGCCGTCACGGCGTCCGCGTAGCGCGTCGCACCGTCCCCGACCACCAGTGCCGGAACCGCAGGGAGACGTGCGCATCAGCTCGGCAACGGTCGTCGTGGCCGGCGCCACGACCGTCTCGACACGATCGGGATGGACCACGTAGACCGCTCCGTACACGTCGCCGCGCAGCGCGTCAAAGCACGCCGCGATCGGGACGGCGCCCAACCGGACGGCCGCACCCGCGGCAGCCGCCATGAGCGACGGGACCGCCACGAACTGCAGCCCGGCCTCCTGTGCGAGTCCCTTGGCCACGGACCAGCCGACGCGCAGTCCCGTGAAGCTCCCGGGACCGTCGCCGACAACGATGCCGTCGAGGTCGCGGGCGGCGACCGCCACGCGTCCCGAGCGCGAAGTCGATGAGGCGCAGGATCTCCGCGGCGTGGCGCCGCGCGCCCTGGACGTGCGCGCCGCTCTCGGATGTCACCGTACCGGTTCCGGCTCGTCGGCCGGCCGCGACGCTCGCGATGTCGGTCGCGGTGTCGATCGCGAGCCAGGCGCCGCCGGTCAGGCTTCCTCCACGATGCGCACGTCGGGATCGGGATCGTGCGCGAGCCGGAAGTGGCGATCGAGCGGCGGCGCCCAGGGACCGGCGCGCTCGGGCCACTCGATGAGTACGATGGCGCCCTCGCGGGTCATGTCGTCGAAGCCCAGATCGCGTGCGTCGTCAGGGGAGCGCAGCCGATAGCAGTCGACGTGATACACCGGTCGGCCGCCCGCGCTGTAGCGATGCACCAGGGCGTACGTCGGGCTGGTGACCGCGGCGTGGGCGCCGAGGCCGCGGCACACGGCCTGGACGAGCGTGGTCTTGCCGGCCCCGAGCTCACCCGACAGTCCGATCACGGCGGGGGCGGCCAGGACGCGCCCCAGATCCTCACCGAACCGGCTGAGCTCGTCCGCGCGCAGACGGAGGGCGCTTGTCATCGGCTTGCACCTTGAGCTCGAGGATCTGGTCGCGCAACAGGGCGGCGAGCTCGAAGTCGAGCTCCTCGGCGGCCGCCTGCATCTGCTGCTCCAACAGGCGAACCAGCGCCTCCCGCTCCCGCGCATTCGCGGGGCGCTGCAGGCGCCGGCTGCGCCACCGGCTGCGCGGTCTTGGCATCGGCGAATCGGGTCGCGAACCGTACCTGGTCCACCGACTTGACGATCGAGCGCGGCGTGATGCCGTGGGCCGCGTTGTACTCCTCCTGGCGGGTCCGGCGGCGACCCATTTCCGCGAGCGCCCGCTCCATGGACCCGGTGACGCGGTCGGCGTAAAGAATCGCGCGGCCGTTGAGGTTGCGGGCGGCGCGGCCCACGTTCTGGATGAGCGCGCGATCAGAGCGGAGGAACCCCTCCTGATCGGCGTCGAGCACGGCCACCAGTGACACCTCGGGCAGGTCCAGCCCTTCGCGCAACAGGTTGATCCCGACCAGCACGTCGAACTCCCCGAGGCGCAGGCCGCGGATGATCTCGACCCGCTCGATGGCATCGATTTCCGAGTGCAGGTAGCGCACGCGCACGCCGTGTTGCTGCAGGTAGTCGGTGAGATCTTCCGCCATCCGCTTGGTGAGCGTGGTGACCAGCACCCGCTCCTGGCAGCTTCTCGCGGAGCCGGATCTCGTGGAGCAGATCGTCCACCTGGCCCTTGACCGGCCGCACGTCGACTTCCGGGTCGACGAGACCGGTCGGCCGGATGATCTGCTCCACCACCACGCCGTCCGACAGGCGCAGCTCTTCCGGGCCCGGCGTAGCGGACACGAAGACCATCCGCGGCACGAGCGTCATGAATTCGTCCAGCCGGAGCGGGCGGTTGTCGAGCGCCGAGGGCAGGCGGAATCCGTAGTCGACCAGGGTCTGCTTGCGGGAACGATCGCCCTCGAACATGCCGCCGATCTGTGGCATGGTCTGGTGCGACTCGTCCACAACGCAGAGGTAGTCATCCGGGAAATAGTCGAGCAGGCAGGCCGGGCGCTCGCCGGGCTGGCGGCCCGTCAGGTGGCGCGAGTAGTTCTCAATGCCCGTGCACCGCCCCACTTCCAGCAGCATATCGACATCGAAGTGCGTGCGCGATTCGAGACGCTGTGCCTCGAGCAGCTTGTTCTGCGCGCGCAGCTCCGCGAGCCGCCCCTGAAGCTCCGACCGGATCGCCGCGACCGCCCGCTCAACGGTGGGCCGTTCGGTGACGAAGTGCGTGGCCGGATACACGGCACAGCGCCCCAGCTCCACGATCGTGTCCCCGGTGAGCGGGTTGATCTTCGAGATCCGCTCGATCGTGTCTCCCCAGAATTCGATGCGCACCGCCTGCTCATCGTACGCGGGGAAGATCTCCACCGTGTCGCCCCGGACGCGGAACGTGCCGCGTTCGAACGCCACGTCGTTGCGCTGGTACTGGATCCGCACCAGGTCCCCCAGCAGGGCATCCCGCCCCGGCTCCTCGCCGACGGCCGCGGTCATCATCAGCTGCTTGTAGGTCTCGGGGTCGCCCAAGCCGTAGATCGCCGACACGCTCGCCACGATGATCACGTCGTCGCGCTCCATCAAGCTGGATGTGGCGCGCAGCCGCAAGCGATCGATGTCGTCGTTGATCGACGAATCCTTCGCGATGTAGGTGTCGGTCTGGGGGACGTACGCCTCGGGCTGGTAGTAGTCGTAGTACGAGATGAAGAACTCGACCGCGTTGCGCGGAAAGAATCCCTTCAGCTCGCCGTACAGCTGCGCCGCCAACGTCTTGTTGTGGGACAGGACCAGTGTCGGACGCCCGAACTGCGCCAGCACATGGGCCATGGAAAACGTCTTACCGGAGCCCGTGACGCCGAGCAACGTCTGATAGCGGTCCCCCCGCGCGAGCCCAGCGGTCAGCTCGGCGATCGCCCGCGGCTGGTCGCCGGCCGGCGCGAACGGGGAAACGAGCTCGAACGCCACTACGCCTGGGGCCCGGCGTCGTGCCGCTCGACTTCCGTGACGCCTTTCACTTTGCGGATGGCTTTCATCACTTTGTTGAGATGGCTCTGATTCTCGATCTCGACGAGCACCGCCCCGACGGGCTCATGATACAGCCATCGTGTACCGGGGTCCGGAAGATGCAGTACCCGCACCGGTTATGGCAGGCTGTCGTGAGCGGGAGGAAGACGTTTCGTGTATACGTGAGGAGGTGGGGGCTCATGTGGTTGTAATCGATCTGGGTGTCTTTCAGATAAAAATTCCCCCTGTATCCCGCTGCCTCGTTCAATGGTGAAATCCGTGACTGGCGGCAATTCAATCATGGTTACGTCAGGCAGGTCCGGAATATTCGTTTTGTGGTTCCGGACGGGAGATTTATTTATCCGGCCCGTGCAACCGCTTTACTGAAATGTCTGTCCCGGCCCTCATCCCCTTCAAACCCAAAAACCCGAAGACCCGGCTCTCCTGCGTCCTCAATCTGCCCGAGCGGGAAAAAGTGCCCAGATGATGCTCTGCGACGTTGTGGTGGCGGTACTGGAAGCGGGATGCGAGCCGTTCATCCTCGGGACCGAACCATTCTCTTTCAATGGGGTCAAAGTGGTCCATGACCCGAGGGGGTTGAACGAGTCCGTCGATACGTTCTTTGAGAAAACTCCCGGACCGCTCCTGATCATCATGGCTGATATCGCTCTTGCCTCTGACTCTGCCATCCGGAGGATGATCACCACTTCAGCGGATATGGCCATCAAGTTCCGGGATCGGCGGAGGCACGAATGCCATATTTCTCTCCCGTGCCGACCGTTTCCGCGTCAGCTGTTACGGGATGAGCTTGAAAAACACCTCAGGATTGCCGAGGAATGCGGGCTCTCCTGCGAGATTGTCGATTCCTTTCTCATCCATACCGATGTCGACGAAAAGGAGGACCTCGTTCGCCTGCTCATCCATGGAAAGGGAATGAGCAGTGGATACCTTCGTGACCTCGGGTTTACCCTCTCTGCCGAGAAGGGAAGGGTCGGTGTGGTGAGGGAGAAGGCCAGCAGGGAGTGAGGATTATCTCCCGACGCATCTCCACTTTTTTGGGAGTCTGTTCCATCAGGTTTCCCTAAGGATCGGTAAAATCGGGAGCGGTGGATGGCCTACCCGATCCTCTTCCCGGATATCCGGGTTCAGCGGGACTTTGACGGGGTCATTCAGGTTTTACCCGGCCGATGAACCGGCAGGCGCCTGGAGAATCCTTCCCCTCTGCCTGAGTGATCATTATATACCCGGGCGGGAGGATCTACCGGTATGGCAGAAGTATCCCGCCCTATCATCCAGCCCGGTGAACATGCGCCGAATTTCTCCCTAAAGGACCAGGACAGCCAGACCTTCGATCTTCTCGAACAGCTGGGAAAGCGGGTCCTCCTCTCGTTCCACCCGCTTGCATGGACGGAATTCTGTGACGCACAGATGATTTCGCTTGAGGAGAACCAGCAGAAATTCGGGGTGCTAAAAAACTATCCCGGTAGGGATCAGCGTGGACTCGGTCCCCTGCAAGAGGGCCTGGGCAACCCACTTGAAGATTGAACTACCAGGATCCTCGCGGATTTCTGGCCGCACGGGAAAGTGGCACAGGCCTATGGTCTCTTCAGGGATACCAACGGGTTCTCCGAGCGGGCGAACGTCATCCTCGATGAGAAACAGAGGGTGGTGTTTGTAAAGGTATACCCGGTGCACAGCGTCCCGGATATTGCTGAAGTGATCAGGTTCATCGAAGGAATGGGCTAAAAGGCGCGACTTTCCCCCGCTTACTTTACGGGATTATCCCTCTCTTCGCGCGAGCAGGCCCATGAAGAGACAGTCTTCTGCGGCAATCGATTCCACACCTTCGCAATCACTGATTGGGATCCCGATTCCCCGGATGAGTGCAGCAGGGGTGGACTCGTCTGCCTCGCCCATCACTATCTCGGCAGCGGATGCGATGTTGTCGGCAAGAGCCTGTTTGGTCACTTCGAGAGGCCGGCCGAAGAGATCCCGGTGTCCCCTGACATCGATGACGGAAGGGATGCCCGAACACCCGATCGCGACTCCGCTGCAGCCCGACCGCATGGCATGGGTCCGGGAATCCGCGATGATCACGCCAACCCGTGCTCCTGTCAGTGTCCTGATCTCCTCTCGGATCGTGCGGGCACTCCGGTCGGGGTCTTTTGGGAGCAGCACCACGAAGCCAGGAGGTGCATTGGAAGCATCGACCCCGGCATTGGGGAGCAGGGTCCCACCCTCATGCAGAGCAGGTGTCCAGGGATGCCCGACAATCTCGTCACTTTCCGCTCTCACCACTTCAGCCAGCCGGGGGTCGATGCCATACCGGTCTCCCGAGCATGACGGCCTCTTCCCCGGGGATTACGGTATCGAGACGGACTATCCTTCCCTCTCTGGTTGCAACGGCACTTTCTGCTATCACGAGGATATCCCCGTCAGCAAAGCATCCGGCGTCCGTCTGCAGGATGCCCTTCTGGATTGCGCCTGCGAGATCATCACCCTCGCGGATAATTCCTGTACGAATCCCCACGGTCAGGAACCTCGTCACGCCCGGACCACCATCCGTGCTGCCATGCGGATGACGTCTGCTGTTTCCCGGACATCATGGGTCCTGACGACGTCGGCTCCTTTCTGGATCAGGAGGGCCGTGATGCCCAGGGATGCAGCCCGGCATCTTCGGGAGGACGGCCATCCGGCTCTCCAAGAAAGGTCTTTCTTGAGACCGCTGCAAGCAGCGGCCGGCCGACCGGGAGCATTGCTCGAAGTTGCGGCAGATCTCCCAGTCGAGCGCGGTGGTCCGGGCAGGATTCCAGAGCCCGATGCCGGGATCGAGAACGTCCGAGGATACCCCTGCCTCTTCACAGCGGGCGACGACGAGGGCAAGGTGAAGAGGGTCTCCTCTACGCTGGCATCCCCCTGTGTTCTCCGGGACGCCATGAGGAATGAAGGCAGGCCCGCGTCAGCTACGATACGGGCATAGGCGGGGCTGGAGAGGCCCGAGATGTCATTTGCAGCGTGGATGTCATGGGAGAGAGCACGCTCAAGCACGGAAGGATACATCGTGTCGATAGAGACCGGGATGCCTGAGCCGTCCATCTCACTGAGGGCGGCGGAGAGCCGGTCAGCCTCTGTTGCCTCGCTTACCTTCGGGGATAACGGTGCCGTGCTCCGGGCCCCAGATATCGATAATCTCTCACCCTCGCGGACCATCTCTTCCGCCCGGGCAAGGATGGATCCCGGCCCGACATAGGAACCATGGAAAAATGATTCGGGGCTGCAGTTGATCACCCCCATCAGCCGGACCGGGAACCCCGGCCCGATCGTGATATCTTTTACCACACACCGGTGCATAGGGACCGCTTTGCTGCGCGAGGAACGTGTTCTCCATCAGGGTTGCGATGGTCATCGGCCCCACCCCCGGGGACCGGTGTTATGGCGGAAGCATGGTCTTTTACGCGGTCAAAGTCCACGTCACCACAGAGGATCCCGTCAACACGGTTGGTCTCGACATCGATGACCACGGCCCCTTCCTTCACCATGGAAGGGCCGATATACCGGGGCTTCCCGATTGCGACCACCAGCAGGTCTGCCAGCCCTGTGAGGGAAGGCAGGTCCCGGGTTTTCGAGTGGGTGGTGGTCACCGTGGCATTTGCAGTGAGGAGCAGCATCGACATCGGGCGCCCAACCTCGATGGATCTGCCAACGACAACGGCATGCATTCCTTCCGGATCGATATGATATTCATGGAGGAGGGTCATGATCCCCCGCGGGGTGCAGGGGGAGAATACCGGGGTTCCCGCAAAAAGCCGCCCGAGGTTTGCAGGGTGGAATCCGTCAACATCCTTCCCAGGGAGGACAGATTCGATCACCTGCATGGTATTGACGTGTGCTGGGAGCGGGAGCTGGACAAGGATCCCGGAGACTTCCGGGTCCCTGTTGAGTACCTGTATCTCCCGGATCACATCGTTTGTTCCCGAACTTCTCAGGCAGGGCGATGCCGACCAATCGGATATGCACCTCTTCGCACGCCCGGTGTTTCATCCGCACATAGAGTTGGAGCGCCGGGTCGGAGCCGACAATAACCGTGGCAAGCCGGGGATAAAGCCCGGACTCATCAATCTCCTCTTTCAGGAGTTCGAGCCGTTTCTGCCGGACCTTCGTTCCATCAAGGATCATCTCACTCAGGATACAGAGGGAACCCTTTTGCCATCTCGTGCACTTCAGCCCCCACTTTCTTTATTGTCGCCTCGTTATGGATGTCTTTGAGCACGGTGGCAATAGAGTGCCGATCCGTCGCATCTCCTCCTCCTTCATGCCGCGTGTGGTCACCGCCGGTGTCCCCGATCCGGAGGCCGCTTGTGACAAACGGGCTCCTGCTCTCATTTGGTATGGTATTTTTATTCACGGTAATGTGCGCTTTTCCGAGTGCCAATTCCGCTTCGAGCCCGGTGAGGCCGAGGTTCATGATCGAGGAGAATCAGGTGGTTGTCAGTCCCGCCAGAAACGAGGCGGAGCCCTTCATCTGCGAGCACCACCGCCATGGCCTGGGAGTTCTTCACGATCTGGCGATTATATTCACGGAACGAGGGCCGGAGAGCCTCCCTGAAGCAGACGGCCTTCGCGGCAATAATGTGCATTAGCGGACCTCCCTGTATGCCGGGGAAGATAGGAGTTGTGGATCTTCTGGGCATTCTCTCCCTCACACATGATCACCCCGCCGCGAGGACCCCGCAGGGTCTTGTGGGTGGTGGTGGTGATAAAGTCCGCGACCGCGACCGGGCTCGTGGATCCCCGCGTTGCACACAGCCCGCGATGTGGGCCATATCTACCATTACAACTGCATCCACCTTGTCGGCAATCTGCCTTGAAAGCGAAAAAGTCTATAATACTCGGGTAGGCGCTTGCACCCAGACGATACATTTTCGGCCTAGCTCTACGGGCCATCTCCTCCACTGCCCCATAATCAATGGCCTGGGTCTTCCCGAGGTCCACTCCATAATGGATCGACCTTATAAACCGGCCGCTAAAGCTGACCGGATGCCCGTGGGTCAGATGTCCGCCATGGGAAAGGCTCATCCCATAGGTTGGTCGCCGTGCATCCATGACCGAAAAGTATACCGCCACTTTGGCCTGGGAGCCGGAATGGGGCTGGACATTAGCATGGTCTGCGCCGAACAGTTCTTTGGCCCGTCCCGATGCAAGGTTCTCGACGATATCCATAGAATGCACCCGCCGTAATACCGTTTGCCGGGATACCCTTCGGCATACTTGTTGGTCATGACCGAACCCTTGGCTTCAAGGACCGCCCTGCTGACAAGATTCTCCGATGCTATCAGCTCAAGCCCGTTCTGCTGCCTGAGCCGCTCTTTTTCTATGAGTGCGGCAATTTCGTAATCGGTAGTGGCCAGGTATGACATTGTTACATTGGTCGGTTCTGATCAGGTAATACTTTTTTCTCTCCCGGTGAAAAAAAGGCACGGGCAGGGCACGGATAACGGCATGCCCGGCCGGAACCGCAGCGTGTGGGGAAGGGGATCCATTCAGGCCGAAATCACCTGACGATTCATAGAAAATGAAGGATTGCGGGTCGTCCAGGCTGAAAAACCGCACCACATGGAGCATAATTATTATGCGGGGATCAATCAATGTTATCAATGAGGGTTCTTAAGATGCCAGAGGATTTCCATAAATCCCTGCTGAAGAACATCCCTAAATGAGAGGAGAAGGATATGGAGATACCAAAGAAGGAGAGCCTGCCCGCCACCCCTGAAGAGAGAATAACGACCCTTGAGAAGAAGGTCCGGGAGATGGAAGCCATGATCAAGGGGCTGACCGATGAACTCCTCGACCTCAAGTCGATTGCCATGCGGCTGAACAAGGTGAACGAAGAACGTCGTGCGGAACTGAAGATGACGCGTCCGGCAACGCCGGGAGCGCCGGGCACCGTCGTTGTCCAGAAACAGCAGGCCGCCCAGGCTGCTGAACCCGAGCCTGAAAAGATGGACATGATCATGCAGCAGGACGGCACGCTGAAGCCTGAGCGCCGGAAATCGAGCGATTATATATCGTGGCATCGGCATCCTATTCCAAGAAGGCAAAGCAGCCAGAGGGTTCGGGAAAGAAGAGCAATCTCATAGTTGCCGAAGATGAAGAGAAAGACGCAGAGAAAAAGTGATGGGAGAACGAATCGTTGCACATCACCGAGCTCGAGATCGATAACTTCAAATCTTTTGTGAAAAAGACCAAAATTCCCTTTTTTGAGGGTTGTACGGTCATTTCCGGCCCCAATGGATCGGGCAAGAGCAATATCATCGACAGCATCCTCTTTGTGCTCGCCCTCTCATCATCGCGTACCCTGCGTGCCGAGAAACTGACCGACCTGATAAACCTCAACTCTGCAAAACCGACGGCCGAAGTATCACTCTCGTTTTCCGACGGGACGAAAATCCGCAGGAGGATCAAGCGGACCGCGAACGGGTATTACGACTACAATTACTTAAACGAGAACTCTGCAAGCAGTCCGAGGTGACCGAGTTCCTCGCAAAGTTCGGGATAACGCCGCACGGATACAACGTGGTGATGCAGGGGGATATCGCGGATGATCGAGATGAGTGATTTCGAGCGCCGGAAGATTATCGATGAGATCGCAGGGGTTTCTGAATTCGATGCAAAGAAGGAGCAGGCTATCCGGGAACTCGAGGTCGTCCGGGAACGGATCGAGCGGGAGGAACTCCTCCTTGCAGACTCTCTTGCGGCTCGCCGAGCTCTTCAGGGAGAGGGAGCAGGCTCTGATCTACCGGAAATGGGAGGTCAAGCCGCATGTTAGAACTGCAGGGCTGCTGCATTCCTTCATTCGAAAGAGAAGGAACTCTCCACGCTCCTCCAGGCAGCTGTCGACCAGGAGATCCTGCTGGAACGGGCCGGGCCGACCGGAGCCTCGAGGAGAACGAGAAGTCATACCTGCAGGCCGACCTGGAGGATACTCACCCGGCAAATCAACCAGAAGAGCGGGTCTGGTCTCGACCTGATAGCGGATCTTCGAAGAAGCGAAGGGTTCGATCCGGCTTGCCGAACAGACCATTGTGCGCCTTAAAAAAGAGAAGGAAGGGAACCTGGAGGGGATGAACCGGGTCTTCCTGGATATGAAAAGGGCCGAGGGCAGGATTGCAATCAGCCAGTCGATACGGGATATGACCATCGACCGGACCAACCTTGCCATGGAGGCGGCCACGGCAAAGGGGCAGATCGCGAAATTCGAGGCGGAGATACAGAACCAGAGCAAGGATGTCGAAGGGGCAAAGGACGAACTCTTCGCCCTGATGCAGTCCATCGAGGAGAAGAAGGCGGATCGCTCGACGATCCTTCACCAGAAGGATCTCATTCTTGAAAAGAGCAGGATGCGGACTTCGGAGCGGGAGCGGCTTGACGAGAGGATTCGTGCCATCGATTCGGAGACCGGGGCCCGCAGTGAGGAGAACCTCCGGGATAAAGAGCAGATACAGACGCTCTCAATGGAAAAAAGTGATATCGAGCGGTCGATCTCCTCGGCCGAGGCATCGGTATTTGCCAAGCGGTCGGCACTCGAACGGATCAGGGACGAGTTCCGGGGTATCGAACAGGAGGCTGTACACCTCGAAGCCCAGCAACAGGCACGGGGAGAACCCGGGAGCCGTGCCCTTGAGGCAGTGCTCGCGATGGACGGTGTGTACGGGACGGTCCGCCTTCCCCCAGGGCACCACCGGAGTATACCACTGCCCTAAATGTCGCAGGCGGAAAGCCCCACTACGTGGTGGTGGAGGACGATGAGGTGGCATCTTCCGCGATCCGGTATCTCAAGGACCAGAAACTCGGCAGGCTTACCTTCCTCCCCCTGTCGAAACTGAAGCCTGCCCCTGTCCCGGAGGCCGGCGGGAAGGGTGTCATCGGAGCCGCTGTCAGGATGCTCGAATTCAAGCCCCAGTTTGAACCCGCGTTCCGGGTGGTGTTTGGAGGGACGATCGTGGTGGAGTCGCTTGAGGTCGGGAGGAGGATGCTTGGGAAGTACCGGATGGTCACTCCCGAAGGCGAACTCCTGGAAAAGAGCGGTGCCAT
>CAWJMT010000001.1:0-105343 GCA_963844035.1 uncultured Gemmatimonadales bacterium | reverse complement strand
GTGCGACCAACTGTGCATTGTCGCGCACGGCCGCAAGCTCGTGGACGGTCCCCTGGCGGAGATCAAGCGCGTGCATGGCGGCCAGCATTTGACCATCGGCTTCGACGGGCGCACGGATACAGCCGCCGTGCGGATCTTCGCCGACCGGCGGCTCGTGTCCAAAGTCGACGACTACGGGCAGTACGCTGAAGTCGAGCTTGCGTCCGGCGCCGATCCACAGGAGCTGTTGCGAGAGCTGGTGCGATCGGGCGTGCGGCTCTCGCGCTTTGAGCTCGTGGAACCGTCGCTGCACAAGGTCTTCATCGACCTGGTGGGCCGCGATGCCGCCGCCCAGGGCGCCGAACGGGAGGATGCGGCGCGTGCGTAAAGTCTGGGCCGTGGTCCGGCGGGAATTCTCGAGCGCGTGCGGCGCAAGTGGTTCTGGTTGTCGACGCTCCTCGGCCCGATTTTCTTCGCCGCGGTGTTTCTGTTGCCGGCCATCCTCGCCTCGTCCGGCGGAACCAAGCAGATCGCGGTGGTGGACGGCACGACGCGGACTTCGGCGCGCGCGTGACCGCCGCCCGAACGCCGGCCCCGCGCTCCGGGGCCAGTACGGGTGGGCGCCAGGGCGTGCTGGATTCGCTGATGCTCGAAGTCGGCGCCAAGCGGCTCGACGGCGTGCTCATCCTGGGGGAGGACGTTGTGACGAGCGGGGTCGCGGAGTACCGGGCGTCCAATGTCTCGTCGTTGCGCGATATCCGCGAGCTCGAGACCACGCTGTCGACCGTCGTCACGGCGGCCCGGCTCGAGCGGGCGGGCGTCGATCCGGACGTGCTGACGCGGGCGCGGCAAGGCATCACCCCTACCACCACCAAGGTGTCCGGTTCGCATGCCACGGGAGAAAGCGCGGCGCAATCGTTCTCGCTCGCGTACTTCATGGCCGTGATCCTCTACATGGCGATTGTGATGTACGGCGTGAACGTCAAGAGCTCCGTGCTCGAAGAAAAAACGACGCGGATCGTCGAGGTACTGGTATCGTCGATTCACCCGTTTCAATTGCTGCTCGGCAAGGTCCTCGGCGTCGGGGCGGTGTCGCTGTTCCAATTCCTGCTGTGGGGCATTGCCGCGAAGGTACTGCTCGGCGTGGGATCGGCGCTCGGAGGGCGGTGGAGCGCGTTCGATACGCCGGAGCCCCTGTTCCAGATTCCGCATGTGTCGGGCGCGACCGTTCTCATCTTCCTCGCCTACTTCATCGGCGGCTTTTTCCTGTACTCCGCGATGTTCGCCGCCGTGGGAGCGATGTCGTCGAGCGAACAAGAGGCTCAGCAAGCACAGCAACCGATTCGTGTACCTGCTCGTTGTCGCGTTCCTCTCCATGTTCGCCCTGCTCAACGATCCTGAGTCGGTCCTGGCCGTGACGCTCTCGCTGATTCCTTCACGTCGCCGATCGCCATGCCGGTCCGCTGGGCAGCCGGCGACCTCCCGGCGGTGGAGCTCGCGGCATCGCTTGTGCTGCTCGCGGTGGGGATCGTCGGCGCCACGTGGGTCGCCGCGCGGATCTACCGCGTGGGGATTCTGATGACGGGAAAGCGGCCCAGTCTGAGGGAACTGGTGCGGTGGGTCAAAGAAGCGTAAGGAAATGCACAGAGCTAGACGCACAGGCGCATAGACGCACAGCGGTGAACAGTTGTGAGTGAGTAGGAATGGTTCGCAGTGCGGGCGAATGGTTGGGTCCCCAGTGCTCCTCGTAGCGATTGTGCAGAACCATGCCGATCCATCACACGCTCAAGGCCTGGCAGCACGCGGAGCGACTCGCGGTCGAGTGCTCCAAGGCCGCCCAGGCATTCCCTGACTGCGAGCAGAGCGTGCTCGCCGACCAGCTACGACGAGCTGCGTACAGCATCCCCCTCAACATCGCGGAAGGATCGCGCCAGGAAGGGGACGCGGGAGTATCGCCGCTACCTCGACATCGCGTGGGGCTCATTGGCGGAGGTTGAGATCCGCCTTGGCCATCGCGCGCGACGTCGGGCTACTTGCGGCCCGCTGAGTTCGGGCGACTCGAAGCGCTCGCGACCGAGACGGGCAAGACGCTGTTCGGTCTGATGCGGAAGATCAGCGGGACCGCGGGGAAGCCCTCCAATCCCGTTGACTCCCCCTGTTGTCCGCTGCGCGTCTATGCGACTATGCGCCTAGTTGTCTAGTTTCCTCCCCATGCCTGTTGACTATGAAGTAATCGTTGTCGGCGCCGGCCACGCCGGCTCCGAGGCCGCCGTCATGGCCGCGCGGCTGGGTGCGCGCGTTCTGCTCCTCACGTCGAACCTCGATACCATCGGTCAGATGAGCTGCAATCCTGCGATCGGCGGCATTGCCAAGGGCACGGTTGTGCGTGAGGTCGACGCGCTCGGCGGCGTCATGGGCCGCGCGACTGATCGGGCCATGATCCAGTTTCGGATGCTCAACCGCTCCAAGGGCCCGGCGGTCTGGGCACCCCGCGCTCAATGCGACCGCACGCTGTACCGCCGCGCGGTTCGCGCGCTGCTCGAAGAGCGTCGCCGGGTCTCGAGTTGACGCAGGGCATGGTCACGCGTCTGATCCTGGAAGGAGCAACGCTGGGCGGCGTCGAGCTCGCCGATGGGCGGCGGCTTACGTCTCGCGCCGTCGTGATCACGGCTGGCACGTTCCTGCGTGGCCGCATTCACCTCGGTACCGACACGGAGATTCCGGCCGGCCGGGCGGGAGATCAGCCGGCCGTAGCAATTGCGCAACATATTGAAGCGATTGGACTTACAGTGTCGCGCTTCAAGACGGGCACGCCGCCGCGCATCGATGGGCGAACGGTGGATTGGTCGAAGGTAGAGCGCCAGGACGGAGACGGCGGGGACTACCGATTCTCATCGTTCGATCGGGACGCGCTGCCGCGCCAGCTCCCCTGTTGGATCACGTGGGCCGGGCCGCGCGGTGAAGGAAATCATTCAGCGGCACATCCACGAGTCGGCGATGTACGGCGGCGCGATCAGCGCGCGAGGCCCGCGCTACTGCCCGTCCATCGAAGACAAGATCGTCAAGTTTCCCGCCGCGGAGCGCCATCAGATGTTCCTCGAGCCGGAGGGGCTCGATACGCATGAGCTGTACGTGAACGGGCTCTCCACGTCCCTGCCCGTCCCCGTGCAGCTCGAGCTGCTGCACGCGGTGCCGGGTCTCGAGCGGGCCGCGATGACGCGCGCCGGGCTACGCGATCGAGTACGACTACTATCCCCCGACCCAGCTCACGCCGTGGCTCGAGACCAAGGCGGTCGAGCATCTGTTCTTCGCGGGTCAGATCAACGGCACGACGGGATACGAAGAGGCGGCGGGTCAGGGAGCGGTGGCGGGGATCAACGTGGTTCGACGGCTGCGCGGTGCAGGAGCCGGTGATTCTGGGACGGGACGACGCCTACATCGGCGTGCTCGTGGACGACCTCGTCACGCGCGGCGTCGACGAGCCGTATCGCCTGTTCACGTCGCGCTCCGAGTTTCGCTTGCTGCTGCGCCAGGACAACGCGCTGCGCCGGCTCGTGCCGCTGGCGGAGCGGCTGGGGCTGCTCACCGCATGCTGAGCTGCGTGCTGGCGGAGCAGCGGCTGCGCGCTGAAGAGCGGCTGCTCGAGACGGCGCAGGCAACGACGATCACACCCGCGCAGGCAGCGCCGGCGCTGGCGGCATCGGGAACGAGCCTGGCTGGAGCCCGATCGCGTAGCGGCGGTCGCGCGGCGTCCGGGAGTTTCGTTGCGTGCGCTGCTCGAGGCCGCGGGCATCTCGGTGGACGCGAGCGACGACGCGCTCGCCGCCGTGGAGATCGAGATCAAGTACGCGGGCTACCTCGCGCGCGAGCGCGAGGCGGCCAGCCGCCTGGCCGAGATGGCGTCGTTCGAGCTGCCCGCCGACCTGCCCTACCTCGAGCTGCAGAGTCTGGCGACCGAGGCGCGACAGAAACTCAGCGGCGTTCGTCCCGCGACGCTGGCGCAAGCGGCCCGCGTTCCTGGCGTTTCCCCGAGCGATCTTCACAACTTGGTGGTCGAGGCGTTTCGCCGGCGCCGTTCCGTTGCGTAACACGTCGTAATCCAATTGGTTAAGGGATCTCGCCTCCGCTGTTTCACGTGAAACTTCCCTCTTTACAAGCGCGGTCCCGCTGCGGTATATTTCTATCCGCAATGCAGAACTCATATGTAAGTCATTATAATACAATAACTTACGAATGTCGTCGCGTAATCGCGATCGCCAATCAGAAGGGCGGCGTCGGCAAGACGACCACCGCCGTGAACCTCGCCGCCTCGCTCGCCACCGCGGAGCGGAAGACGCTGCTCATCGATGCCGATCCCCAGGCGAACTCGACGAGCGGCGTCGGCATCGAGCGCGACCGCATTCGCTACTCGCTGTACGACGCGCTCATGGACGAACCGGCCGCTCGAGGACGCGCGCTTCGCGCACGTCCACTTCCCCTACCTCGATCTCATTCCCTCCACGCAGGACCTGGTGGGTGCCGAGCTCGAGCTGGTGAATCGCAAAGGGCGCGAGATGGCCATGCGGCGCGCGCTGCGCGACATCCGCGAGCAGTACCAGTACGTGATCATCGACTGCCCGCCGTCGCTCGGTCTCATCACCCTGAACATGCTGACGGCCGCCGACAGCGTCGTCATTCCGATCCAGTGCGAGTACTACGCGCTCGAAGGCCTCTCGCAGCTGCTCAACACGATCAAGCTCGTCCAACGGAACTTCAATCCCACGTTGGCGATCGATGGAGTGCTGCTCACGATGTACGACGCGCGGCTCAACCTCTGCAAGCAGGTGGCGGAGGAGGCGAAGGAGTATTTCGGACCGCGCATGTTCAGCATCACGATTCCGCGCAACGTGCGGCTGGCCGAAGCGCCGAGCTTCGGCAAGCCGATCCTCCTGTACGACGTCCAGTCGGTCGGCGCCCGGAGCTACCTCGCGGTGGCGCAGGAGCTGATCGCTCGCGTCGAACGGGCGGAATCCCCTGCCCCGCCCGCCGTTGAACCGCTGCCCGAGGTGCCCGCATGACCGAAGTCACCGTTGGACGCCGCCGGCTCGGCCGGGGGCTCGAGGCCCTGCTCGGCCCCACCCGCGAGGACGCCGAGCGCGACGGCAGCCTGGTCGAGTTGGCGGTCGTCGATATCCGCCCGAATCCGTTCCAGCCGCGTCAGGACGTCGACCCCGCTGCACTCGAGGAGCTCAAGGCGTCCATCCGTCAGGCCGGGCTGCTGCAGCCGATCGTCGTCCGACCGAGCGGTGGCGGATACGAGCTGATCGCCGGCGAGCGGAGGCTGCGGGCGTGCCAGGCGCTCGGCTGGGAGCGCATCCCCGCCGTCAAGCGGGAAGTCGACGATCGCACCGCCCTGACGCTCGCCCTCATCGAAAACCTGCAGCGAGACGACTTGTCGCCCGTGGACGAAGCGCGCGGCTATGAGCGGCTGCTCGCGGAATTCAGTCTGGCGCAACAGGACGTCGCGGACGCCGTCGGGCGCGACCGATCCACGGTGGCGAACGCGCTCCGACTCCTCAAGCTGCCCGCCGCCGTGCTCACGATGCTGCACGAGGGTCACCTGTCGGTGGGGCACGCCCGCGCGTTGCTGGCGGTCGAGGACCCGCGCGCTGCGCGCATGCTCGCGCGGGAAGCGGTGGCGCAGGGCTTTTCGGTGCGCGAGATCGAGGATCGCGTGCGGGGCGGGCGCGCACCCGTCCGCCGTCCGCGTCTCAAACGCGGCGTCGGTCAGGCGCCCGAGGTGCGCCGCGTCGAAGACGCGCTGCGTCGCCGCCTCGGGACCGACGTGCGCGTCACGCTGCGAGCGAAAGGGAAGGGGCAGATCCACATCGCGTTCTACTCCAACGACGATCTGGCTCGCCTGCTCGAGCTCGTACTGGGCGCGCCGTTCGACGGATGAAGCCGCGCGGCGTCACGATCGTCGTCCACATCGACGGCGATCCCAGCACGAAGAAGTATCACCTGCCGCTCTGGTCGTTCGAGGCAGGGAAGTGGAGTGCCGTCACGGTCGCTCTGCTGGTAGTGTTGTTCTTCGCGTTCGCGGAGCCGCTGACCTACGCGGCCGCGCGCGTACCGGGACTGGAACGCGAAGTCGCGCGTCTGCGCCAGGAGAATGGTCGCGTCCAAGCAGCTCGCGCAGGCGCTGAGCCGGGCGGAGGCGAACTATCAGGAGCTGCGGCAGCTGCTCGGCGCGCCGCGCGGGCGCGGCGCCTGCGGCGCCGAAGCCCGAGGCGGACATGATGCGCGCCGTGGCGCTGCGGGCGAGCATTCCCGCCGCGGCTCCTGTTCCGCCTTCGACCTCGACTCCGTGCCCCGGCACCGGCCCGACACCGACTCCGGCGCCGGCACCGACTCGGGCACCGACCGACTCCAGCACCGGCACCGGCACCGGCACCGGCACCGACGTCGGCCCGGCAGGGACTGGGACTGTCCTCCGCCACGCAAGGCGCCGGAATCGTCAACGTCCCTGCGCTGGCCGCTGGACGCGGCGGGGTTCGTGACGCGCGGCGAAGTGAAACCCGGCGACCCGGCGGAATCGCACTCCGGGATCGATATTGCAGTGCCCCTGGGGACGCCCGTGCGCGCGGCGGGGGGTGCCGTGGTGGAGAAGGCGGGGACCGATTCCGCGTTTGGGCTGTTTGTGCTCTTGCAACATCCTGGGCACTATGAGACGCTGTATGGCCACGCGTCGCGGCTGCTGGTGCGAGAGGGTGATTCGGTGCAGGCGGGGCAGGTGATCGCACTCTCCGGGAGCTCGGGACACTCGACCGCGCCGCACCTGCATTTCGAAATTCGACTCGATGGGAAACCGGTCGATCCGCTCACGATGGTGAAACGGGAGAATTGACATGGCCATCTTCACCGAAAAGGGACAGAACGGCGCCGAATCGCAGGGTGCGCTGTCGATCATCGGCCCCGGCATGCGGGTGGTGGGCGACATCACGGCGGACGGCGTCGTGAAGATCGAAGGCACCGTCGTCGGCACGGTGCGCGCGGGCCGGCAGGTCCTCGTCGCCAAAGGGGGCGAGGTCGAGGGCGACGTTGTCACCCGCGAAGCGATTATCGGCGGTGAGGTGCGCGGGCACCGTGGTCGCGGAGGAGCGCGTCGAGATTCAGGCCACCAGCGTCGTGCACGGGGACATCGCCAGCCGCCGGCTGCTGATCCATGAAGGCGGGGAGATCAACGGCGTCGTGCGCATGGGTGAGGATGCCGGGCTCCCCGAGCCGCCGAAGCCGGCCGTCGCCACCCCGGCCGGGTCGTACTAGCAACGGCGCCACCCGCGCCGGAATTATCCACATGGCGACGTTTCAGTCATGTGGATTCTCTATCATCAAGCAAATCATTACGTTACGAGCCATGCCCGTGTGGGAATCTCGCGAGCGCGTCCGGTTGATGTCATCAGCATGCCTTGATGCTGTCTCAATGCTGTCCATAGGAGATCCTGGTGCGACTCGCTGAACTCGTGAGCTACCTGGATGCCTATCTCCGCATCCGGGAGGTGCCGGACTACGCCAACGCCTTGAACGGACTGCAGGTCGAGAATGCGGGGGAGGTGACTCGCATCGCGGCCGCGGTCGACCTGTGCGAGGCCACCGTGCAGCTCGCGGCGGCCCAGGGGGCGGATCTGCTGCTGGTCCATCATGGGCTGTTCTGGTCCGGCCTGCGACCGCTGGTTGGCCCCAGGCAACGCCGCGTGGCCGGGCTCGTGCGCAACAACATCGCGCTCTACAGTGCCCACCTGCCGCTCGATCGCCATCCGGACGTCGGCAACAATGCCGTGCTGGCCCGGGCGCTGGACATCGCCGTGCGCGGCGAGTTCGGGATGCACGAAGGCGTGCCGATCGGCGTGTGGGGGGAGCTGACGATCGACCGGGACACGTTGCGGGACCGGATCGCCGCGGTGCTGGGTCCCGTCCCGCGGCTGATGCCGTTCGGACCGTCGGGCGTGCGTCGTGTCGGCATCATCACCGGTGCGGGGGGCTCGATGATCGCGGACGCATGCCTAGCCGGACTCGACACCTTCATCACGGGCGAGGGTGCGCACCACACCTACTTTGACGCCGAAGAGTTGAAGCTGAACGTGTTCTACGCCGGGCACTACGCGACCGAGACGGTGGGAGTGAAGGCGCTCGCCGAGCACGTCAGCGCGAAATTCCGCCTCCCCTGGACGTTTCTCGACCACCCCACCGGTCTGTGAGTCTCGGTCGCGCCGCCGCGTGACGAAACCACACCACGACCCCCGCGGCGGATTTCGCAACCCATGGCCCGGCGGGGCACTCCAGGGCCTGCGGGGTCTCCTCAAATGGCAGCTGGTTGATCGCTGGCTGCGGCCGCGCCCTCGCGATCCCGCACCGCGGATCGTTGCGGCCGCCCCCGCGATCGTCGCGCGCCCGCATGCCACAGTCGATCAAATCGCGCTCACATGGATCGGCCATTCGACGTTCCTGATCCAGATCGGCGGCTCGCACGTGCTCACGGACCCGATGTGGAGTGAGCGCGCGTCCCCGGTCCGCTTCGCCGGTCCGCGCCGCTGGACGCCGCCGGGAATTCCGTTTGATGCACTCCCGCCGATCGACCTGGTGCTGGTGTCCCACAACCACTACGACCATCTCGACGACAGTACCGTGCGCCGCCTGGCAGCGCATCATCCCGGTGCTCGTTGGCTCGCGCCGCTCGGCGTCGCGCCATTCCTCCGTCGGCGCGGCGCACGCGATGTCCTGGAGCTCGATTGGTGGGAAGAGACACGACTCGGGTCGCTCGCGCTCGGGTGCACGCCGGCCCAGCACTTCAGCGCGCGCGGCTTCCGCGATCGCAACCGCACCCTGTGGTGCGGCTGGAGCCTCGCGGCGCCGGCGCGACAGCTGTTCTTCGCGGGGGACTCAGGGTACCACCCGGAGTTCGCGGCGATCGGCGATCGCTTCGGGCCATTTCACGCCGCGTTGCTGCCGATCGGTGCCTACGAGCCGCGCTGGTTCATGCGACCGGTCCATATGAACCCCGAGGAAGCCGTTCAGGCGTTCCAGGATCTCCAACGCAGTCGCCCTCCCGTTCCCGGCCGGCCGGCCGTGATGGTCGCCGATGCATTGGGGGACCTTCAAGCTCACTGATGAGCCGATGGCCGAACCGCCGGCGCGGGCGCGCCGGGCCTGGCAGGACGCGGGGCTCGAGCCGGAGGACCTGTGGCTCCTCACCCCCGGAGAATCGCGCGCCCTCTAGCCCGCGGCGGCGCGTTTCGCGGAAATGATATCAGGGCGACGCGGCACGACGAGGCGCACCATCACGCTCTCCGCCGTCTGTGGGGATACCGTGCAGAAGCACTCGGTGCCGATGAGTCGCTTGAGGCCGAGCAGTTCCGCTTCGGCGATTCCCGGAACGTCACGGAACGTGATCTCGACCGCCTGACCGGCGATGATGCGGTATCCGACCGGCCGGCCGAGCAGGCGATGGTGCGGGTCGATTTTCGCGAGCCCCTCGGCCACGTGCCGCTGCAGCTCCGTGAGGAAGTCGCTCGCCAGCGGCAGCGGCTCACTCATGGGCAGCCCGATTCGCGCGCACCGCGGCTGCGTTGCGCCGCATCCCCGAGTGACCGGCCCGCGCGAACGGCGTCGTCCCAAACCGGCGCTCGAACTCGAGCGGTGGCATCGCGTCGAGGGCGCCGAGCTCGAGGCTCGCCAGGTCGGGACGGCGCGTGAGCTCGGGGTCGTGGGCGGGGCGGGCGAAGGTCACGTTCCAGGGGCACACGTCCTGGCAGTCGTCGCAACCGAACAGCCAGTCGGAGACCATGCTCTGCTCGGGCGGCGTGAAGTCGCCCCGGTGCTCGATCGTGAGATAGGAGATGCAGCGCCGGGCGTCCATCAGGTGCGGCTCGAGGAACGCACCCGTAGGGCAGGCATCCAGGCACCGGCGGCACGAGCCGCAGCGATCGGCCTCGAACGGTAAGTCCGGCGCGACGGCCGCGTCGGTGAGGACCACGCCGATGAAGGTGAAGGATCCAAGCCGCGGGTGGATGAGCATCATGTTCTTGCCGATCCACCCGAGACCGGCGCGTTGCGCGAGCTCGCGCTCCGGCACGGGCCCCGCGTCCACGTAACAGCGGGTGCGGATGCCGGATCCCGAATCGCGGATCGCCTCGGCAAGCCGCGCGAGACGCCCGGCGAGCACGTCGTGATAGTCCTCCGACCCGACATACTGCGCGACTCTGCCGGCATCCGGGGACACGTTCTCGGGATGAAAATAGTTCGTGAGCGTCACGACGGCGGCGGTCGCCTCCGGCATGATGCGCTGGGGTTCCTTCCGCTTGGCGGCCTGGCGATGCAGGTACGTCATGGTCCCGGCATAGCCCGCCGCGAGCCAGCGGTCGAGCTCGGCCGCATGCGCGTTGCGCTCCAAGGTTGCGATCCCGGCGGCGTCGAACCCCAGCCCCGCGGCGCGCTGCTTGATCTCGTGGCTCCGTGCCTCGGGGGTCATACCCGCATCGTCTCACGCCGCCATCGGGCGAAACGGATGACATCCTCGAGCGGCGGCACCGCATGCTCGTCGCCGTAGGCGGTGAACATGCGCCACCGGAGGTACTCGCTGGGAGGGAACGGAAGGAAGGGAGGTTGACGGTACCAGTGGCGCGCCCGGAAGCTCCACGCCAGCCGCACCAGGTCGAGGGCAAGCCGTGGATTCACGAGGGCGCGCAGCGCCAACTGCAGCGAGAGCGACGGCCACCCTGCACGAGCCCGCATAGGGATGCAATCTACACGCGGCCCGACGCTGTGTCCGGCGCGCCCCGCCTCTGTATATTGACCGCCTATGATCCTCGCCGGCCCCCACGCCCGAATCTCCCGGGTCTTCCAGTAGGGACGACCATGCCCCAGCGCCCCAGCGGCTCGCAACGCGGACCGGTAACGGAAGACGAACGGCTCCTCACACAGGTCCCCCGTGAGCGGCGGGCATTCACGAAGACGGACTCCTGGCGCGTGCTGCGGATCATGGGGGAGTTTGTGGAAGGGTTCGACACGTTGTCGGACGTCCACAGCGCCGTCACGATCTTCGGATCGGCGCGCACGGAGCCCGGGGACGCCTATTACGAGAAGGCTGTCGAGACAGGACGCCTGCTTGCGCTAGAGGGTTTCCCTATCATCACGGGGGGCGGCCCCGGCATCATGGAAGCCGCCAACCGCGGTGCGCAGGAGGGGAACGGCCTTTCGATCGGCTGCAACATCGAGCTGCCGTTCGAGCAGGCCCTCAACGCCTACGTCGAGCGGGCGATCAACTTCCGCTACTTCTTCGTTCGCAAGACGATGTTCATGAAGTACGCCATGGCGTTCGTCGTCTTCCCAGGCGGGTACGGCACCCTCGATGAGATGTTTGAGGCGCTGACGCTGATCCAGACGGGAAAAGTGAAACTGTTCCCGGTGGTCTTGTTTGGCCGGGACTATTGGTCAGGGATGGTCGACTGGTTGCGCGACCGGGTAGCCGGTGAAGGCAAGATCTCGACCACGGACCTCGACCTCTTCCACGTCACCGACTCGCCCGCCGAAGCCGTCGCGATCATCAGCGCGGCGCGTGACCGCCGGGGCAGGGCATTCGACACTCCACGGGATCTCTGACGCCATGACCTCGCGGGCTGACTTCCTCCGCGGCGCGCGGATCGATCCGCGTCCGATCACCGGCAAAGAGACGATCGCGGAGCTCGTGGACAACGCGTTCCTGGCCTACAACGCCGGGCGCCTGGCCGAGGGATGCCGGCTGTTCGCCGCCCGGATGCTCGAAGATGATGTGACCGTTGGAATGAGCCTGACGGGCGCAATGACGCCGGCCGGGCTCGGAATGTCGACCATCATCCCTTTGATGGAAGCGGGGTTCGTCGATTGGGCGGTGTCGACGGGGGCGAACCTGTACCACGACGCACACTTCGGGCTCGGGCTGTCGATGCACAAGGGCACCCCGTTCGTGGATGACGTTGAGCTGCGTGAACACGGCGTGGTGCGGATCTACGACATCTTTTTCGATTACGAGGTGTTGCTGTCCACCGACGCGTACATCCGCGAAGTCTCGGCGCGCCCGGAGTTCCAGCGCTCGATGAGCACAGCGGAGTACCACTACCTGCTCGGCGGGTACATCGTGCAGCGCGAGCAGGCCCTCGGCATCACCCGGAAGTCGGTGCTGGGCGTCGCCCATCAATGCGGCGTCCCGATCTACACCTCGTCGCCGGGCGACTCGTCGATCGGGATGAACGTCGCGGAGCAGGCCCTGGCCGGCAGCGCGCTGCGCTTCGACGTCAGCGCCGACGTGAACGAGACCGCCGCCATCGTCTATCAGGCGAAGGCGTCCGGTGGGAAAAGCGGCATCTTGATCATCGGGGGCGGGAGCCCCAAGAACTTCGTCCTGCAGACTGAGCCCCAGATTCAGGAAGTGCTGGGCATCAGCGAAACGGGGCACGATTACTTTCTCCAGATGACCGATGCCCGGCCCGATACCGGGGGCCTCTCGGGTGCCACGCCGGCCGAGGCGGTGAGCTGGGGCAAAGTGGATCCCGACAAGCTCCCCGGCACGGTGGTGTGCTACCTCGACAACACGGTGGCCTTCCCCCTCCTCACCGCCTACGCGTTGGCGCGCCGCAAGCCGCGGCGGCTCAAGCGCCTGTACCAGCGCCGCGAGGCGATGATGCAGGAGCTCACCGAGCAGTATCGCCGAGCCAAAGCCGACCGCGACGCGCGCGCCGTGGCGGCGACCGGCGGACGGTCCACCTAAGCCCTCCATCCTGCCGATCCCCGCTTGGCGAGCGCGCCGCTGAAGATCGCCGTCGTGTTCGACACGCTGCACCCTGATTGGGGTGACGGCGACTACAAGCGCGAGATGGCCGAGAAGGTCGCGGAGGCCGAGTACGACGTGGCGCGTGCGCTGGTGGCGCTGGGCCACGAGGTGCTGATGGTCGGAGTCGGTCGGGAGCTCGGGCCGGTGCTCGCCGGCCTGGCCGCCTTCCAGCCCAAGATCGTGTTCAACGGGTGTGAGGCGTTCCGCAGCAGTGCCCAGCATGAGTATGCCATCGCCGCCTTGCTCGAAATGCACGGCCACCGCTACACCGGCTCATCGCCCACCGGGCTGCTCGTCGCCCGCAACAAGGCGTTGAGCAAGAAGGTTCTCGTCTACCACGATATCCGCGTGCCGGCGTTCGCCGAGTTCCCGCCGGACGAGAAGCCGGTGCGGCCGTCGGAGCTGCGTTTCCCGTTGATCGTGAAGCCGCTGCTCGAGGACGCGTCGGTGGGGATTTCCCAGGCGTCCGTGGTCGAGGACGACGAGAGCCTCAGCGAGCGCGTGAAGTTCGTGCACGACAAGTTTGCCCAGGGTGCGATCGTAGAGGAGCTGATCGAGGGCCGGGAGCTGTACGTCGGCCTGATCGGAAACACCAAGCTCGAGGTGCTCCCGATCGTCGAAATGACGTTCGGCGAGCCGGAGACGGCTGACCATCACATCGCGACGTACAAGGCGAAGTGGGACGAGGACTACCGCAAGCGCAAGCGGATCCGGAACGTCTTCGCGAAAGGTCTGCCGGACGACGTCACGGATGCGATCGGCGACATCTGCACGCGCGCGTTTCGCGCCCTCTGGCTCCACGACTACGCGCGTATTGACTTGCGGTTGACGCACGACAACCAGGTGTACGTCCTGGAGGCGAACCCGAACCCGTTTCTCGCGCGCGAGAACGAGATGGCCGACGCCGCTCAGAAGGCCGGGATGACCTACGACGCCCTGATCCAGCGCATCCTGGACGAAGCGCTCAAGCGGGACCATGGCGCGGCGTAGGCGCGAAGTGCCGACCCCCGAGCTGCGCTGCCCGACGTGCCGGGCGGAGCTCGAGCGCTTCTGGTCGTTCTGCCCCGATTGCGCCCGGCGGCTCGAATGGCGCGATATGCCGCAAGTGACCGGCGCGGAGTGCTATTACTGCCGCTGGGCGGTGTCGGACACCTTTTCATTTTGTCCCTGGTGCGGCCGCGACATCGCCGACCGGAACTCGAGCCCCGAGCCGCTCAAAGCGCCCAAAGGGTTCAAGTACGAGCGCCGGTGCCGCTGGGGGTGTGGCGGCGGGGTGATGTACCCGATGCGGCACTGTCCCTGGTGCGGGCGGGCGCAAAAATGGGTCTACGACACCTTCCAAAACATCTGTCCCCACTGCAGCAAGGGGGTCGATGACTGGATGGATGCGTGCCCCTGGTGCGGGGAGGACGCGACGGGTCGGGATCTGGTGCCGCGAGCGCTGCGGCGCGCGCGGCGCCTGCTCGCGGTCTCCCGCCTGAAGGATTGGAACTATCGCGTGGTGTTACGCCCGGGAGTGTCGGGCGTCACGCACCGTAGCCCCAAGATCATCGAGATCGAGCGAACCTACGTCACCCGGCGGCCGCACCGGAACGAGATCTCGTGGAACATGCTCACCGGCCTCATCCTCCATGAATTGGGGCACTCGTTTCTGTTCCATCACTGGTCCCTCACGCGTACCGGCCGGTTTCGCCGGGCGTTCGGCGAAGTGCAGAAGGCCTACCGCGTAGCCGACTCGAAGTGGGTGGATTTCGAGCGGCGTGGCGTCACCACGACGCTCCCCGACTACGTGACGGCATACGCGGCGACCCATCCGCAGGAAGATTTCGCCGAGACCTTCCGGGTGTACGTCACCCGTCGAGGCCGGTTGCGGGAGTTGTTCGCCGAGTTCGGCCGCAAGCGGAAAGGCGTCGTGCTGTTCGAGAAATTCCTGGTACTGCACGACTACGTTCGCTCGCTGCGCGGGTCGGCGTGACCGCGGGCGCCACTGATGCGCTCACGCCACACGTCTAGCCCGTCGTCGGTGAACTCACTCTCGGGGTTTCCTTCAAGAAGGCTCGCGACCGCTTCACCTGGGCGGTGTAGTCGGTCACTTCCTCCTCGCGTCGTGTCTTGTCCCAACCCAACAGGTCGCCCATGCGAGCGGCCACGACGGTGGACACGCTGTTGCCGTGCGCGGGATCCTCGTAGAACAGGTGCAGCCGGCGGATGAGCACATCCGAAAGACGCGCGGCCATCTCGCGCTCGACCGCGTGTACGACTTCTGCCCAGACCTCCGGCCGTCCGGCGACGATCTGCTCACCGAGCGAGCGGTCGCGCTCCACCAGGTTCAAGATGGCGGCCGCTTCGCTGCCGTAGCGACGGACCAGATGCCGTGCATGCCCCTCGGGCAGATCGCGCGCGCGCAGCGACTCCACCAGCACTTCGAGATCAGCAGCTTCGCCGCCCGGCAGCGGCAGCCGATCCGTCGCCGCGCGCGGGGCGAGGGGCCGTCCGTCGAGCGCGCGAAGCCGCTTCGCCACCAAATCGACCATGTCTCGCGCCATGCGGCGGTAGGTGGTCAGTTTCCCGCCGGCGATCGTGACCAGTCCGCTCGGCGCCTCGACGATGCGATGCTCGCGCGACACCTGCGACGCCGACCGTTCATGCGCTGGGGCGAGCATCGGCCGCAATCCCGCCCAGGTGGAGATCACGTCCTTGGGGCCGAGCCGGGCGTCGGGGAACAGCGCGTTCACGGAGCGCAGGAGATAGACGACGTCGGCTCCGCTGGTGCGAACCTCGTCCGGTGCAACCGCCTCGTCGGTGTCGGTCGTGCCGATGTAGCTCAGGTCCCCCCAGGGGAGCACGAACATCACGCGGCCGTCGATCGGAGATGTCAGCGTGACTGCGTGCGTGTGGCCGATGCGTGCCCGCGGCACGGCCACGTGGGCGCCTTTCGTGAGCCGCAGCAGGGGCCGCGCCTGCGGATCGTCGCGCTGTCGAATGACATCGACCCACGGACCCGTGGCGTTCACGACCACCAGCGCCCGCACGGCGTACGTCCGATCCCCGAGGGCGTCCCGCACGCTGGCACCGCGCACGTGGCCGTCCGACTTGAGGAGGCTCGTCGCCTCCGCGTAGTTGGCGACGAGCGCGCCCGCCTGGGCCGCGCTGCGCATGGTGGCGAGCACCAGGCGGGCATCGTCCGTCTGCGCGTCGTAGTACAGCGACGCACCCTGGAGGCCCTTGGTGCGCAACCGCGGCTCCAGGCGGGCGACACGCTTGCGGCCCAGCCAGCGGTGCAGGTGCTCGTTGTGGAACCCGGCGAGCGCGTCGTACAGCCACATCCCCGCTTCCAGTTTCCACGCGGGGACGCGGGCGCCGCGGTACACCGGAAACAAGAACGGCAGCGGACGCACCAGGTGGGGCGCGATGCGGAGCAGGACCCGCCGCTCGTGCAACGCTTCGAACACGAGTCCGAAGTCGAACTGCTCGAGGTACCGGAGACCGCCGTGGATCAGGCGCGACGAGTGCGACGACGTCGCGCTACCGTAGTCGCCCTGGTCGACGAGCGCCGTGCGGATGCCGCGCAGGGCCGCATCGCGCGCGATCCCGGCGCCGGTGATGCCGCCGCCGAGCACGAGCAGGTCCACCGGTTCGGCGGACATGGCCGCGAGTGCCGCGGCGCGTGAGGCCTGGGAAAACGGCGCTTCCATCCGCAACCGCCCTTCGACTTGGCCCGGCGGCGGGCCTGATGGTAGGTTTCGCTCCATCCCGACGGAAGGAGAATGTAATGCGACGCACGAACGGGCGGCGGAGCGTCGCCGTGATCGCCGGGTATCGCACGCCGTTTTGCAAGGCCGGGACGCTCCTGAAGGACGTCCGCGGCGTGGATCTGGCCCGGCACGCGGCGCGCGAGCTGGTGGAGCGCACCAACCTGGATGGGCGGGCCGTTGACGAGATCGTCTTCGGCCAGGTCGTCCCGTCTCCGCTCGTGCCCAACGTGGCGCGCGAAGTCAGCCTGCTTCCGCAGTTTCCCAAGGAAATCCCCGCCTACACGCTCAACCGCGCCTGCGCGTCCGCCGGCCAGGCCATCTCTGCCGCGCACGACCAGATCGTCCTCGGACACGCCAACGTGGCGATCGCGGGCGGCGTGGAATCGCTGTCCGATGTTCCCATACTGGCGTCCCGGCGGTTGGCCGACGTCCTCGTCGAAGCCAGCAAGGCAAAAACCCTGGGCGCCCGGATCCGGACCTTCAGCAAGATTCGCCCGCGCGATCTCATTCCCGTCTCCCCCGCCATCGCGGAGCCGTCGACCGGTGAATCGATGGGGCAATCGGCTGAGAAGATGGCCAAGGAAAACCACATCAGCCGGGACGCGCAGGACCGTTGGGCGCTTCGCAGCCACCAGCTCGCCGCCCAGGCCACCGACGACGGCCGACTCACCGCCGAAATCGCGCCGTGGTTTTCGGCCCGGCTGGGCGAGCCCGTGATCACCCAGGACAACGGCATTCGGCGGGACAGCTCGCTCGAGCAGATGGCGAAGCTCAAGCCCGTGTTCGATCGCCGCTACGGCTCGGTCACCGCCGCGAACGCCTCGCCGCTCACCGACGGAGCCTCGGCGGTGCTGCTGATGGGGGAGGACACCGCCACGACGCTCGGGTACGCGCCCCTCGCCTTCATCCGGTCCTATGCCGTGGCTGCGGTGGACCCTGGGTGGCAGCTGCTGCAGGGGCCGGTCTGGGCCGTGCCGAAGGCGCTCGAGCGGGCGAAAATCAAGTGGAGCGACCTGGGGCTGATCGAGATCCACGAAGCCTTCGCGGCTCAGGTCCTTTCGAACCTTCAAGGGTTCGCGGCGAAGGGATGGAAGATCGACGAGGGAATCATCAACGTGATGGGTGGATCGGTCGCGATCGGTCACCCGTTCGGGGCGACGGGCGGTCGTCTGGTCACCAGTCTCGCCCACGAGATGAAGCGCCGCGACGTCGAGCTCGGTCTCGTTTCGATCTGCGCTCAGGGGGGAATGGCGTTCGCAATGGTGCTGGAGCGCCGTTGATGACCGCCGGTGCCGCCCTCACCTGGGACAACGTCGACGGCGTTGCGGTGGTCACATTCGACCTGCCCGGGGAATCCGTCAACAAGATCACGCAGTCGGTCAAGGACGAATTCCTCGCGACGTTCGAGATGCTCGCGCGCGACCCGGAAGTGAAGGCGGTCGTCTTCATGTCCGGTAAAGCCGACATCTTCATCGCCGGCGCCGATGTCGAGGAGTTTGTCGCGCTCAAGAGCGCCGCCGAGGCGGAGCGCCTCGCCGCAGGTGGCCAGGACATGCTCGAGCGCGTCGCGCGCTTCCCGAAGCCGGTCGTCGCCGCGATCCATGGCGCGTGCCTGGGCGGAGGACTCGAGTTCGCGCTGGCGTGCGCCTACCGCATCGCCACCGATCACCCCAAGACCCAGCTGGGCCTCCCCGAGGTGCAGCTCGGGATCCTGCCCGCCGCCGGCGGCTGCCAGCGCCTCCCCCGCCTGATCGGCGCGCGGGCGGCACTGGACATCATCCTCGCCGGCAAGGTCGAGCGCGCCGCCAAGGTGTTCCGACTCGGGCTCGTGGACGAGCTCGTGCCGCCCGCGATCCTGCGTGAGATCGCGCTCGGTGCTGCCCGGCGCCTGGCGGGCGGTTGGCAGCCCAGACGAGCGGGGCGGGGAGGGATCGTCGGCTGGTTGCTCGACGGCAATCCGCTCGGCCGCAAAGTCGTGTTCCGCCAGGCCCGCCGTCAGGTGCTCGCGACCACACGTGGCAACTATCCCGCACCGCTCGCGGCGCTGGACGCCGTAGAGCACGGGTTCCGCCACGGCATGGCAGAGGGCCTGAAACGTGAGGCCGAGCTATTCGGCCAGCTCGCGGCCACCGATGTGTCGCGCAAGCTCGTGCAGATCTTCTTCGCCACCACCCAGCTCAAAAAGGATCTCGGGGTGGAGAATGCGCCGCCGCCCGCTCGACATCCGCCGGCTCGCGGTGGTGGGCGCCGGGTTCATGGGCGCGGGGATCGCGGGCACCGCGGCCGGGCAGGCCGGCGTGGATGTACGCATGAAGGACGCCGCCCTCCCGCAGGTCGCCAGGGGCCTGCACGCCGCGCGGGAGATTCTCGACGAGCGGCTGCGACGGCGGCGTATCACCAAGTACGAGCACACCCGTCTCGTCGCCCTGCTGTCGGGTGGCGATGGGTACGCGGCATTTGGCCGCGCCGAGCTCGTGATCGAGGCGGTGTTCGAGGACTTGGGCGTGAAGCAGCAGGTGTTGCGCGAGGTCGAGGGCGTGACGCCGGCGACCACAATCTTCGCGTCCAATACGTCCACGATCCCGATCGGCCGGATCGCCGAAGCAGCCCAGCGGCCCGAGCGCGTGATCGGGATGCATTTCTTCTCGCCGGTTGCGCGCATGCCGCTGCTCGAGGTCATCCCCGCCGATCGCACCGCGCCCGAGGTCATCAGCACGGCCGTCGCGTTCGGTCGCCGGATGGGGAAGACCGCCATCGTGGTGCGCGACAGCCCGGGCTTCTGGGTCAACCGCATCCTCGCGCCGTACATGAACGAAGCGGGCCACCTGCTCGGCGAGGGCGTGGCGATCGATGAGCTGGACCGGCTCATGGTGGCGTGGGGCTTCCCCGTGGGTCCGATCACGCTGCTCGACGAGGTCGGGTTGGACGTTGCCGAGAAGGCCTCGGGCGTGTTGCACGCGGCGTTCGGCGATCGGCTCGCGGCGGCGCCGGCGTTTGGAAAACTCGTCCAGGACGCCCGCCTCGGCCGTAAGGCGGCCCGCGGGTTCTACCGCTACGCCGGGGGAACCAAGAAGGGCGTGGATACCAGCGTATACGACCTGCTCGGCGTCCACCCCAACGGCGGCTCCCGCGCCGCCGAGGTGATCCAGCGACTGGTCCTGATCATGCTCAACGAGGCGTCCCGGGCGTTCGGCGAGGGCGTCGTGCGCTCGCCCCGGGACGGCGATATCGCGGCGTTGTTCGGCTTCGGGTTCCCGCCATTCCGGGGTGGTCCCCTGCGACACGCCGATGACCTCGGGGCAGCACGCCTCGTCGGCGAGTTGGAACGTCTACAGGAGCGCCACGGTGCCCGGTTTGAGCCCTCGGAAGTCCTGCAGGACCTGGCGCGCCGCGGCGCCAAGTTCTATCCGTGATCGACCACCGCCCCTAGTGCTGCGCGCCGGCCTCCTGTGGCTCAGCGAACAACCGAGCGTGTTCCGGTTCGTCCGCGCCAACGGCATCGCGCGACACCTCGCCTCGCGCTTTGTCGCCGGAGACACGGTGGACAGTGCGGTGACCGCGCTGCGCGAGCTCAACGCCGCGGGTATCTCGGCGACCCTTGACCTGCTTGGCGAGGCAGTACGGAACGTGGCGGACGCCCGCACGGCCCGCGACACCTACATCCAGGCGCTCGAACGGATCCGAGCCGTTGGTGCGGACTCCAACGTGTCGCTCAAGCTCACGCAGATGGGCCTCGACATCGGCGAGCAGGAATGCGTCGAGCACGTGTGCGCGATCGTGTCCCGCGCCGGGGCGCAGAGGTCGTTTGTCCGCATTGATATGGAAGGGTCGGCCTACACCGAGCGCACGCTCCAACTTTTCAAACACCGATTCCACCCGGAGTTTGGCGATACCGTCGGCGTCGTGCTCCAGTCGTACCTGCGCCGCACCGAGCGGGATGTCACGGACATGATCGCACTCGGCGCGCGGGTCCGGTTGTGCAAGGGCGCCTACCAGGAATCGGCGGACATCGCGTTCCCGGACAAGAAGGATGTGGACGCCAACTACATCACCTGCATGGAACAGCTGCTGGAGCGGGGGAACTATCCCGCGATCGCTACCCACGACGAACGGATCATTGCTCGGGCAAAGGCCTTCGTCACCAGCCGGCGCATTCCAACAACTCGGTTCGAGTTCCAGATGCTGTTCGGCGTACGGCGTGACCTCCAGCGGGCGCTGCGCCGCGAAGGGTACCGGCTCCGCGTCTACGTCCCGTTTGGGGACCAATGGTATCCGTATCTGATGCGCCGCCTGGCGGAGCGGCCCGCGAACATCGCGTTCCTGCTCAGCAGCCTTGTGAAGGAATCGTTGCGGCGGTGATGACCGGCGTGATCTTGGCCCGCACGGGTTCGACGTTCCGCGTTCAGACCGATACCGGCGAAGTCACCGCGGTCCTGGGCGGCAAGCTCAAGCACAAGGATGACGGCCGCGTCGTCGCAGGCGATGTGGTCGAATTTGAGCCGTCGAACGACGACGTCGTCATCACCGCCGTTCGTCCCCGCAAGTCGGTGCTCGCGCGCCGTGCGTCGGCCGGCGGACGGGTCGGGCGTCGCGCGCAACCGATCGCTGCGAACGTGGATCAGGTCATCGTCGTGGCGGCGGCCAAGGATCCGGAGCCGAACCTGCGGATGCTCGATCGCTTCCTCGTGATCGCGGAGACGAATGGGATTCCCGCCGTTGTCGTCCTCAATAAGGTCGAATTGGACGAGGGGGCCCTCGGCGTCTGCGAACGGCGGTTCGGTCCGGCGGGCTATCAGGTGCTTCCCACGTCCGTGAAGGCACTGACGGGCCTGGCAGCTCTCCGGGACCTGCTGCGCGGGCGGGCTTCCGTGCTCACCGGACCGTCCGGCGTCGGTAAGTCGAGCTTGATCAACGCGTTCCACCCAGGACTGGACCTCCGGATTGGCGAGGTCAATGAGAAGTGGGGCAAGGGCAAGCACACCACCCGCGCCGCGCTATTGGTACCGCTCGCGGGTGTGATCGGGGCCCCGGGGGCTGGGGGCGGATACGTGGTGGATACGCCGGGGCTGCGTGAGGTGGGGACGTGGGGACTCGACCCGGAAAGCCTGGGCGCGTGTTTCCCGGAGTTTCGCCCGTTCCTCGACGGCTGCCGGTTCGACAACTGCCGCCATCTCACTGAGCCGGGGTGTGCGGTGCGCAAGGCCGCGGAGGATGGTGCCTTCGATCCGGATCGCCTGGCGTCTTACCAGCGAATCTATGAAGAGGTCACCGTTCCTTCTTGGTCCAGCGGTCCGCGTCGCGGGCATTGATTTTCGCCATCATTGCTCCGAACGCCTGATCGAGGTCGATGCGCTGGGAGTTGGCGAGACAGATCACGACGAACAGGATGTCGGCGAGCTCCATGGCCAGCGACCCTTCAGGCTCGTCCTTCCTCTTGGTCTTCTCGCCGAAACGATGGTTGATCTCGCGGGCGAGCTCACCCACCTCCTCCGTGAGACGTGCCAGATTGGTGAGCGGAGGGAAGTATCCCTCCTTATATTGGCCGATCCACTGATCGACCGTCTGCTGCGCGTCGCGAAAAGACACCAGGAGCCTCCTTCAGCGTGAACGCCGAGTCGCCGCCTCTCGTCCTGCCGTTTCGCGGCGAGCGCTACGCCGCTACGAATGTCGGCCCTGTCCTCGCGCCACCCTACGACGTGATCGCTTCGGAGGACCGCCGTCGTTACGCGACGCGGGACCCCCACAATATCGTGCACCTGATTCTGCCGGAAGCGCCTGAAGGGGAGGACCGCTACGCGCGCGCCGCCCTGTTGCTGGACGCCTGGCGACGCGAGGGCGTGCTTCGGCGGGACGCCGCAGACAGCGTGTACGTCGTCGCGCAGGGGTACGCCCTTCCCACCGGCGAACGGCGCACGCGCCTGGGGATGTTCGCAGGCGTCGCGGCCGAGCCATTCACGGCCGGCCGGGTGCGTCCCCACGAGCGGACCCACGCCGCTCCCAAGGCCGATCGCCTGGCGCTGCTCGAAGCGACGCGCACGAGCCTGGAATCGATCTTTCTGCTTGCGCCCGACGCCGACCGGGCCCTCGAGCAGGCGCTCCACCGGGTGGCGGCGGGCCCACCGGAGGTGCGCGCCGAGCTGGATGGAGTCGACATCCAGCTATGGGTAGTGGCCGGTGCCGCCGCCCAGCAGCTCGCGGGCCTAGCGAGCCGCGGGCCGCTGTACATCGCGGACGGTCACCACCGCTATGAGACGGCTGTCGCCTACGCCCGGGCGCATCCGACGGCAGATCGCGTCCTGGCGCTGGTCGTTCCCGCCACCGACCCCGGGCTCACGATCCTGCCGACGCACCGCATCATCTTCGGAGCCAGTCCGGACCCGGCGAAGTTGATCGTCGCATGGCGTCAGTTCTTCGATGTCGGTCGCGTGGCCCCGTGCGCCGACAGGATCGAACGGTTGGCGGAGCTAGGTCGGGAGCGCACCGCCTGCCTGGTGACGTTCCCGGGGGAACAGGACCTGAGCCTCGTCTTGAAGCCCGATGCCGACCTCGATGCTGTGCCCGAGCTCGGTAAGACCCCCGCCGTGCGCGCGCTCGACATTGCGCGCGTGGAGGCGCTCGTGGTGCGGGCGATTCTCGGTGCGGGCACGACGACGCCCGCCCTCGGCTATTCCGCGGACGCCCACGCGGCGTTCGCCGCCGTCCGCACGGTGGAGCCGCGGCGGCAGTATTCGTCAACCCGACCCGCGTTGAGCAGGTGTTCGCCGTCGCCGACTCGGGAGGGGTCATGCCGCCCAAGTCCACGTACTTTGTGCCCAAGGTGCCGAGCGGACTTGGTCCTGCGTCCGCCCCATGACCGTCCGCCCCCGCGAGCGCATCTTCGCCAACCTGGAGTCGATCTATCGGGAGGCCTACGAGCGTGCCAAGCAGGCGGGCGACGACAAGCGGATGTTGGATCTCGATGCGGCTTACCAGCGCGAACAGCTCCTGCTCGAAGTCCTGCTCGACATCCGCGATACCCTCACTGCACTCCCCGCGCCCGCCGGGCGGCCCGGCGAGCATCCGGCGCCCGATCCTCTCGCCACCCTCGAGAGTCTGCGCCGCATCACCAGGCTGCGCTGAGGACCTAGCCGCCGTAGGACAACCCGGCTTGCTCCGGGGTGAGGACGTGAGCGCCCTCGCGCTCGACCCCTGCCTCGACCACTTCGCCGAGCACCAGGGTGTGGTCTCCCGCGGGCAGCGTTGCGACCAGACGGCACTCGAGCCACCCCAGCGCATCCGCGAGAACCGGCCCGCCCCACCGGGGAGCGGGCTTTGTCTTGATCCCCTTCAGCTTGTGCGGCGCGCTCACCGAGGAGCGCGCCAGCTTGCCGGCTGATTCACGCTGGCCCTCCTGGAGGACGTTGAGGACGAAGTGCCGGGCATCGCGTATCAGGCCCATGGTGCGCGACGAATTCTCGACTGCCACGGCCACCATCGGCGGCGTAAACGAGGCCTGTGTCACCCAGTTGGCGGTCATGCCGTGTTCCTCGCCGCCGTGCGCCACGGTGACGGCGTGCAGGCCGTAGGGGAAGGAACGGAGTACTGTTTGTTTCGCTGCGTCGTTCACGAGCGGTCTCCCGCGTGGTGTGGGGTCGGCCCGGAATATGGACGGCGCGCCGTCGCGCGGCCACGCGCGTCAGGTGCGGCGAAGTAAGCTATCTTTCCCGTCGCGATGGTCACCCGCACCCGACCCCAGCCCAAAGCGGCCAAAGCCCTTTCGAAGCCCGAACTCCTGGCGATGTACCGGATCATCCTGCTCTCACGCCGCATGGATGACCGGGAAATCCAGCTCAAGCGCCAGAACAAGACGTTCTTCCAAATCTCGGGCGCCGGCCACGAAGCTGTGTCGGCGGCCGCCGCGAAGGTCCTGCGCCCCTCGTATGACTGGTTCTATCCCTACTATCGGGACCGCGCCCTCTGCCTGGCACTCGGCGTGACCCCGACCGAGATGCTGCTGGCCGCCGTCGGGGCGGCCGACGATCCCAGCGGGGGCGGCCGGCAGATGCCGTCGCATTGGGGCAATCAGGCCCTGCACATCGTCAATCAGTCGAGTCCCACGGGCTCCCAGTTTCTCCACGCCGTGGGAAGTGCGGAGGCGTCTCTGGCCTACGGGCGCATCGAGGCGATCACTGACAAGCCGATCCACGGCGACGAGATCGTCTATTGCTCCGGCGGCGAGGGATCGACCAGCGAAGGTGAATTCTGGGAGGCGCTCAATGCCGCGAGCAACGGTCGGTTGCCGCTCCTGTTCCTGATCGAGGACAACGGCTACGCGATCTCCGTCCCCGTCGAAGTGCAGACCGCCGGTGGGTCGATCTCCAAGCTCGTGAGCGGTTTCCCGGACCTTTTCCTGGAGGAGGTAGATGGGTGTGATCCCTTGGCCTCCTACGACGTCCTGGTGCGGGCGGCGGCGCATTGCCGGCAGCGCAAGGGTCCGGCCCTGGTCCACGCCCATGTCACCCGCCCCTACTCACACTCCCTCTCGGACGACGAGGTGCTGTACAAGCCCCCCCGTGAGCGGGAGCACGAGGCCAAGCGCGATTGCGTGGTCACCTTCCCGGCTCTGCTTTTGGCGGAGGGGCTTGCCACCGAGGCCGAGCTCGATGCCATCAAACGCGAGGTAGAAGACGAAATCCTCGTCGCGGTCGACCTGGCGCTTGCGTCTCCTCAGCCCAAGCCCGAGACCGCGCTCCACTATGTCTATTCTCCCACCGTCGATCCGACCTCACGCGCATTCGACACCGAGGACGCGCCCGAGCTCAGTGGCGACCCGACGACCATGGTTGACCTGTTGAATGGGTGCCTTCGGGACGAGATGGCCCGCGATCCGCGCATCGTCGTGTTCGGTGAGGACGTGGCCGATCTCAGCCGGGAGCGGAACCTCGACGAGGTGAAGGGGAAGGGCGGCGTCTTCAAGGTCACATGGGGATTGCAGCGCGAGTTCGGCGGCGACCGGGTGTACAACACCCCCCTCGCCGAGGCGAGCATCATCGGCCGGGCGATCGGCATGTCGATCCGTGGGTTCAAGCCCGTCGTGGAGATCCAATTCTTCGACTACATCTGGCCTGGGTACCACCAGATGCGCAGCGAGCTCGCCACCCTGCGCTGGCGTTCCAACAACACCTTCAGCTGTCCGGTGGTAGTCCGTAGCACCTACGGCGGCTATCTCAAGGGCGGATCGATCTATCATTCGCAGACCGGTGCGGTGCTGTTCACCGCTATCCCCGGCCTCCGGGTGGTGTGCCCGTCCACGGCACTCGATGCGAACGGATTGCTGCGCACGGCGATTCGCTGCGACGATCCGGTCCTGTTCCTCGAGCACAAGCACCTCTACCGCCAGACGTACAACAAGTCGGCCAATCCCGGCCCGAACTTCATGATCCCGTTCGGGAAGGCCAAGGTCGTGAAGCCTGGCACCGCCATAACCGTTGTCACCTACGGGGCGGTGGTCCAGCGGACCCTGGTGGCGGCGCGGGAGGTGGAGCAAAAAGACGGGGTGAGCGTCGAAGTGATCGATCTCCGCACGCTGTCGCCCGTCGACTGGGACACGATCATGACGTCGGTGCGCAAGACCAGTCGCGTGCTGGTGGCGTACGAAGATTCGCTCTCGTGGGGATATGGGGCGGAGATCGCCGCGCGGATCGCCGACGAGGCGTTTCCGTGGCTTGACGCTCCTGTCCGGCGCGTCGCCTCGACGGACACCTTCGTGGCGTACGCGCCCGATCTGGAAGACTTTATTCTGCCCCAGGTGGATGATCTCGCGCAGGCCCTGCGCGAGCTGCACGCAGTACTAGGGCGGCGTCCCGCCGAGCGCCTCGCGAATCTCCTCGGCCGCAGCGATCACGTGGTCCACGTCGCGCGAAAGCGCCCGGGCCTGCTGCGTGGCCTGCGTGAGATCACCGAGCACCGCGGCCACGCCCGCCGCCTTCAGCCGCAACAGGTCGAACCGCACGTTTTGCATCGCTAGCCCGCACGACTCGAGCTGCTGTACCACCTCGCGCCGCTGAGATCGCAGGCTCATCAGCGCCTGCCGCTGCCGCTGGAGTAGACCGAGCTGGCGATCGCGCTCCGGCGCCGGGGCCCCGGCTTCGGCGACCGCGATTTTCGCGTCGAGTCGCGTGACGGCCCCTTCCTCCACGTCGGCGCTCATCGCGTGCAGCACGCGCGCGAGCTCCTCCGTGCGTTTGAGCAGGGCATCAGCGGTGGCCTGAACGTCGGGGAGCAGGTTCCGCTCCGAGGCAGGGAGCTTCTCGAGCGCCTTGAGAATCGCCAGCCGGTCGCTGCGCGCCTGCTGCACCACCGCTTGCTGGCTTCCGAACTCGTCGGCGGTTGGAGCGGGCAGCTCCCGCCGTTGGTTGCTGCCCGGTCTGACCCGCGCTTCGACTGCGTCCGCTGCGGGTGGCCGATTGAGCACATCGCGCCAGGAGTATCCGGCCTGCCAGAGCTGCACGGATTTCGGCACCAGGGAAACCGCCGCTGTGACGCCTGCAACGATCGGCGACCAGGTTGGGAAGTGACTGCCCGTGACGATATCCAACACGAGCAACGAACCGCTGGCCGACGCCCACCGCACGAAACTGGCACGCGCGTCTTGCACGATGACGGGCTCACCGGTGGCAGGGACCTGATGACGCCGCTGCCGTCGCTCCAGGCGCTCCAGTCGCCTGGCCTGTCGTGCGTCGTGGCGGCTCAACGGCGCCGCGGCTGCCGGGGCTCGCTGGGCCCGGGAGGAGGCAGCCGCAACAGCAGGGGGCCGCGACAACGTCGCGCTCCGGGACTCAAGCGCCCGACGCAACGCGTCGGCCGTCGGCCAGCGCTCCTCCGGGTCCTTCTCCAGGCATCGCATCACTGCGGCGGTAAGATCTTCCGGGCAGTCGGGACGCTTATCCGTGAGCAGCGGTGCGCGCTCAGTTATCTGCTTCATCAATATCCCGGGCACCGTTGGTGCGTGAAACGGGAGCTCGCCGGCCAGCATCTGATACGCGACGACGCCGAGGCTGTACAGATCCGAGCGACCATCGATCTCGCGGTCGCCCGCGGCCTGTTCGGGGCTCATGAAGTGCGGCGTGCCGATTGCGACGCCGGTCGCCGTCAGAGTGGCCCCGCCCGTCGTGGACGACAGGGCCTTCGCGATGCCGAAATCAGTGACGACAACCCGCCCGCGACTTCCTTCGAGCAGGATGTTGTCGGGTTTCACGTCTCGATGAATGATTCCGAGCGCGTGTGCAGCCCCCAGCGCATCGGCCGTCTCGATCAGAATGCGCCGCGCCTCCTCGGGCGGGAGCCGACCCCTGCGCTTGAGCTTGGCTGAGAGCGGTTCGCCATCGATGAACGCCATCACGAAGTACACGAGGCGATCGGGACTCTCGCCCACCGAGTGGATCGGCACGATGTGCGGATGATTCAGGCGGGCCGCGGTCTCCGCCTCCCGGAGGAAGCGCGTGCGGATCTCCTCGCGGAAGCCCAGCTCGGGGGGAAGCACCTTGATCGCAACCTTGCGCTTCAATCGCTCGTCACGGGCGCCGTACACCACGCCCATGCCCCCACGACCGATCTCTCCTTCGATCGTGTAGGAGCCGCCAAGCGCCTCGGTCAAACGGGCGGCGAGCGCTTTGTCAGCCTCGTGCATGGCGCTCCAGAGGGACTTCGAC
Source organism: uncultured Gemmatimonadales bacterium (assembly GCA_963844035.1). GTDB lineage: Bacteria > Gemmatimonadota > Gemmatimonadetes > Gemmatimonadales > GWC2-71-9 > AG25. The sequence continues at coordinate 77,075 of CAWJMT010000001.1, read as the reverse complement.
GCATAGATGTAGTCGTCGACCAGGTTGGCGGCAACTGCCAGTTGTACCGGACGTCGCCCGCCTCCCCGGCCCGAACGGCAGCCGCTGCCCAATTGGCGGTGATGACGATGGGAACGACACCTTCTATACTGGGGTTTCTCTTGGCACGGGTGATGCTGTTCCGGGCACACGCACGTGCATCCATTCCTCAGATCTGCGAGCGCGCTGATGAGCGAGAAAATGACCTTACCCGTGCTGCCCCTCCGGGACATCGTGCTGTTCCCCGGAGTCACCGCCCCGATCGGGGCGGGGCGTCCTGCCACCCTGCACGCCATTGAAACCGCCCTGAAGAGCCCGTCCCGTCGCATCTTCGCAGTGATGCAGCGGGAGAACGTTGACGCTGTGTCCCCCGCGGGGCTGCACCGTATCGGAACGGTGGCGCGTATCGGCCAGGTGCAACGTGGCTCGAACGGCGTGCAGCTGTCGCTGCACGGCGACGTGCGGGGTGCGGTCATCCAATATCGCGAAGTCGAGGGGCATCTCGAAGCCGACATCCGCGAATCAGAGGAGCTTCCGCCGCTGAACGCGGAGGACGCGGCGTTTGTGGCGCTGTACCGCGAGACGCGGCAACGGGCCGCGGAGCTGGGGCAGAAGTCGGGTCTTCCCGAAGACGTGGTGAAGCAGGTGCTCGACGGCGTGACCGACGCCGGCCGCTTTGCCGACCTCGTGGCGGGATATCTCGACGTCAAGCCGGTCGACCGGCAGGCGTTGCTCGAGACACTCTCGGTGGAAGACCGGTTGCGGCGCGTGCTGGTGCACGTGCAACGCCAGATCGGCGTGGCCGACGCGCAGGAGGAGATCAAGTCTCAGGTGCAGGAGGAGCTGGGCGAGCGGCAGCGTGAGATGTTGCTGCGCGAGCAAATGAAGGCGATCCGCAAGGAGCTGGGCGAAGAAGACGAGGCGACCGAGGTAGAGGATTTGCGCAAGCGCTTCCTCGCCATTCAGCTCCCTGAGGCCGCTCGCAAGGAAGTGGATCGCGAGCTCTCCCGGCTGGAGCGGGCGAGCCGGGATTCCATGGAGGCACAGGTCATTCGGACCTACCTCGAGACCATGGCGGAGTTGCCGTGGGACAAACGGGTGGAGGAATCGCTCGACCTGAAGCGCGCCGCGGAGATTCTCGAGCAGGACCACTTCGGACTGTCGGAGGTCAAGGACCAGGTCCTCGAATTCCTCGCGGTCCGCCAGTTGCGCCAGAAGGAAGTCGCCAGCGCGGCCCCGGGCAATGAGGACGACAAACAGCCCAAAGGGCACATCCTGCTCTTCGTCGGCCCGCCGGGCGTCGGTAAGACGTCAATCGCCAAGTCGATCGCGCGCGCCATGGGCCGGCCATACGTCCGGATCTCCCTCGGCGGAGCGCGCGACGAGGCGGACATCCGTGGCCATCGGCGCACCTATGTGGGCGCGATGCCGGGCCGGATCATCCAGGGAATGAAACAGGCGGGCGCGAAGAACCCCGTGTTCCTGCTGGATGAGCTGGACAAGCTCGGCGTCTCGTTCCAGGGCGATCCGGCCGCGGCACTGCTCGAAGTGCTCGATCCGGCGCAGAACGACTCATTCACCGACCACTACATCGGCGTGCCGTTCGACCTGTCCGAAGTGCTGTTCGTCGCGACGTCGAACTTCCTGCAGGCCATCCCGGCCCCGCTGCTCGACCGGCTGGAGACGGTGAGCTTCGCGGGCTACACGGAGCGCGAGAAGCTCGAGATCGCCAAGCGGTACCTCGTACCGCGCCAGGTGCGGGAGAACGGCCTCACCTCCGAGCAGCTCACGTTGCCCGACGAGGCGCTGAGCGAGTTGATCACGAGCTACACTCGCGAGGCGGGCGTGCGCCAGCTGGAGCGGGAAATCGGCAAGCTCGGTCGCAAAGTCGCCCGGCAGATCGCCGCGGGCGAGGTCGAGCGCGTGGTCGTCGAGGCGGAGACACGTGCACGACCTGATCGGTCGGCCCAAGGTGCACCCCGAGCGCATGGCGCACGAGGACCAGATCGGCGTCGCCACCGGCATGTACTACACACCGGTCGGCGGCGACATCATGTTCGTCGAGGCCAGCGTCATGCGTGGCAAAGGCGACCTGGTGCTCACGGGCCAGCTCGGGCGACGTCATGAAGGAGTCCGCTCGTGCGGCGCTCACCTACGCGAAGTCTCACGCCGAGCAGCTCGGCATCGCGCAGGACGTGCTGAACGGCACCGACGTGCACATCCACGTGCCGGCAGGCGCAATTCCGAAGGATGGACCCTCCGCAGGTGTGACGATGGCCACGGCTCTCGTCTCGGCGCTCTCCAAGCGCCCGGCGCGGCACGACGTCGCCATGACCGGTGAGACGACGCTCCGCGGCCGCGTGCTGCCGATCGGCGGCGTCAAAGAAAAGGTTCTGGGCGCGGTGCGGGCGGGGCTCCACGAAATCATTCTGCCCAAGGAGAACGCCGCCGACCTCGAGGACCTGCCCGAGGATGTCCGGAAGGCGCTCACCATCCATCTGGTGGAGGAGCTGGGCGAGGTATTCTCACTCGCGCTGCGTGGTGCCCGCTTTGAAGCCGGGCAACTCCTGTTCGACGACCCCCTGGCTCCAGTCGAGCCCCGGATGGTCTCGAAGAACTAGCGCACTGTCACTCCCTCAAGCACGAGCCGCAGCGCGGCGTCCTTCCAGCGCTGAGCGAGCGCCGGCTCGTCGCTTCCCAACGGGCGGGCGCTCGTCGCGATGAGGGCTTCGAGCCCCAGGTATGCAATCATGAGCACCAACGCCTGAGCAGCTGCGAGGTGCGGATCGAGATCATCCCGCACCTCGCCCAGGCCCTGCCCCTCTGCCAGGAGGACCACCAGACGGCCGATCGCAGGCGCGAACGGCCGGGATTCGGATCGTCCCGCCTGCATCAGGAGCGTGACCGTGTCAGGATTGCGTACGAGAAACTCGAATTGGGCGTCGAGTGCCGCCCGCAGCCGTACCACGGGCCGACCCTCCCCGACGCTGACCCGCGCCAGCGCCTCCTCCAAGCTGCGGGCCGCATTGGACACGACCGCCTGAAATAGCCCCCGTTTGGAGTGGTAGTAGTAGAATACGAGCTGCTTGTTGACCCGCGCCCGGCGGGCGATCCGCTCCACCCGCGCACCATCGAATCCCCGCTTAGAAAACTCCTCGCGAGCCGCGGCCACGATCGCTAATGCTCTGGTGTTGTTCAACTTGGGCGGCACTGGTAGTTTCCTCAACCGTCTGGTTGAAGAAACGTACTCCGAAAGCAATCTCGCGGCTAGTATCTGCCGTTCGGACTAGAACGTCGAGCGGCCAGGTCGGGTGGGGGGGCAGGGACCCCATTCTTCAGGAAACCGACAAGAAGACGATTCACCTCGTGTGGGGCTTCCTCGGGTAAGGCGTGGCCGGCGTTGGGCACTGCCAGGTAGGCAACCCGGGGCAGCTCTGCAGCCAATGCACGCCCCACAATCGGGGGGATCCATTCGTCTCGCTCCCCCCACAGGACGAGCGTCGGGACCTGGACGCTTGCCAGCCGTCCCGGCAGCGCGTCGAACCGGAACTCGCGCAACATCCCGCGGAGCGCACGGCCGAAGTCTGGTTCCGCCACTGGAGCGTAGTACTGGTCCACGTCCTCGCGTTGCACGCGGCGTGGATCGGCGAACGTGGACCGGAGCAGGCGCTCGGTGATCCATCGGCTCCTGAGCCCCGAGGCGATCGCCCCCACGACGGGCCAGCGGACGATGCGCAGCCCCAATGGCTGCCGCACGCCAAACCCTGCCGCGTCGAGGAGGACCATGCCGCGCACTCGGCCCGGATGCAGAATGGCGCACTCAGCGGCGATCGCGCCGCCCATCGAATGCCCGACCAGGACCGCGTCGGGCAGGTGCAGGGAATCCATGAAGGCGATCAGCAGGCGCACGTAGTCCGCGTTGCCATAGCCGTGCGCCGGTTTCTCCGAGAACCCCGCGCCACGATTGTCGAACGCCAGCACGCGGAAACCCGCAGCCTCGACGGCTGGGGCAGTGCTGCGCCACGCGTATATCGACGCGCCGAGGCCGTGGAGGAAAATCACGGGGGTGCCACGGCCCGAGTCGATGTAGCGGATGTTGGTCCCGTCGACTCGGATGTAGCGCGCCACGAAGGGTGTGCCTGCCGGGTAACGAGCGGCCGTAGGCACGGGCATTGCCCTGCACGCGCAAAGCAGCAAAAGAACAAGTACAGGCCGTGCGGTCATGAAAGGCTGCTGAGTGCGGCGCGGGCGATGGCTGCGACGGCGGGATGCGAGCTCCATATGCCGAGGTGCTCGGCGTCGTCGCCGGTTGCGGCGATCGTCTGCTGGTCGTCGATCAGGAGCAGGGTTGGGAAGCCCTCCGGAGCCGTCGCGACTGGAAAGGTTGCGGCCTCAGGTGGCACGGCACCGGCGATCCTAAGCTCCAGTGTCGTCCGCTCTACGGCGCGACGCCAAGCCGGCAAGGTGGCGCGAAACAGCGCCGCTGCGACCACGCCCTCTACGCGACGCTCCGCCCGGGCGACCGCCTGCAGCACCACGTTGGCGAGCGGCCTCCCACCATCCACGGACCGGGTTTCCGGCTCGCTCGGACGCCGCACGTCCTGGAGCGCGCGGCTCAAGCGCTCAATGGCCTCGCCCTGCTCCGCTGCAAGCCGGGCCAGGAGGGACGCCGGGTCGGCGGGGCGATAGCGGGCCGGACGGCCGGGGGTCTTGGTCGCTCCGCCGCGGGCAACCAGTCCCTCGAGAGCGCCGTACGCGTTTGCACGAGCGAGCTGCGCCGTGCGGGCCACCGCATAGCCGGTGGCAGGCCCAAGATGAAGCAGGGTTGCGTACAGCCGCGACTCGGTTTGCGTGAAGCCGAACGGGGTGAGATCAGGTGTGATCATGAGTAGTAGCTAATACTACTACTCTTGGAATGCCGATGCTAGCTAAACCACCTCGATCGGGATGCCCATGATCCGGGCGATCAGCCCGAGCCGGAACGTAGCGTCCGTCTGCCGTTGCGCTGGGCTCTTTCCGGGGCCCTCGAGCGGGAAAAAGTGCGTCGTCAGCGGATTCGACGATTTGGGCATCGTCCGAAGGTTTCGGGGAGACCACACCCCTTGGTCGTCACACTCATGGAACAGGCGGGCGAGAGTCCGGTTCGCGCTCGGCAGCTGCCGGACGAGCCCGAGGCGGGCCAGCAACTCGAGCCAATACAGCGCGAACGGCACGTCGGTCACCCGGCCCTGCGCGTCGGCGCGCAGCGGGTCGCCGAGCAGCTCGAACATCGGCTTGAGCAGCTTGGTGCCTGCTTGAATGAAGAACGCCCGACGGGGCGCCGGCGTCGCAAAGTATTGCCCCAGGCGCTCGATGAAGCCTGAGCGCTCCCGTTGCACGGCCGGCAGAAAGGCAAGCATCTCCACCGCAAAAATGGTTGGCGGATACGCGGCGGGCTCGAGCACCGTCTTCCCCTGGGCCTTCTTGAACGGCTTGGTGGCGATTTCGCTGCGTAAGTACTGGGAGATGTCGCTCGCGATCTTATGTCCCGCTCCACGCAGCCTGGGATCCTCGGCGTGGCTTCCGGCACGAGCCAACGCCGCGGTCGCCGCCTGACGACTCATGGAACGGGCCCACAACGCGAGTCCGGGATCGCCCTTGGCGGCCCGATGATATTCCACCAGCAAGCTCGGATCCTCGTCGCGCGACAGCAGCCGAAACAGCAGGCGGTCGGCAAGACGGAACGGACGCTGATCGGCGGGCAACCCGTGCTCGATCAGCCTGAGGTATTGAAAAACCGTTCCTGCCTCGGCGATCCCCAGCGCCTTGATCGGACCGGGGGCAAGCAGGTTGCCCCCCCACAGCCCCGTGTCCTTTTGCCGTCGCGCCACAGCAAGGCTGGGCTTGTAGCTGATCACGGCGGCACGGAGCGCCTCGAGCTGGGCGGGGTCCCTCTGGCCCTCCGGGACAACTTCCGCATACGCTCGGTACTGGATCGGCGGGCTTGCGGCCTCTTGCAACCAGGCCCAAGGCAGCCGGTGCGATGTCGGGAGTTCCAGGTGCCAAGCTCCGCTATCGGGGGCACTGCAAACTGGCAGGGGAAAACGGGCGCTAAGTTACCTTTGACAGCCCGGCGAGGCAATCGCTACAAAGACGGAGGCGCCTATCACATTTCCCGACAGCGAGTTAGGACGTGGGCGCTGACTGCAGATATTTGCACAGCAGGTGGCCGATGGCCTAGCGAGACCGTTGAAACTCGGCCGTGGGCAGCCAGCGTGGAGTGTCCGCGGCGTTCGCTACCGCGAGCGCGATTCGCATCAGCACACGGACCTGCTGTGCCATCCCCTCGTACGTGAACGTCGGATCGTATTGATCACTTGGCCGGTGATAGCGCTCTTCGTTGAAGCGGCGCGCCTGCTGCTCTCCCCAACCCGCCGGGCGTCCCACGAAATCGACTCCCGACTCGATCGAGATGGAGGGCACGCCGGCGCGAGCAAAAGGAAAGTGGTCGGAGCGAAAAAATGAGCCTTTGGATGGATCGGGGTCGCCGGTGGCCTTGAGCGCCTCCGCCGCGGCGGCAGCGGCGAACACGCTGCCCAAATCAGAGCGGTCCGCGCCCAGCGCGGCGATATCGCGCGTCAATCCGCGCACGTTTGCGCCGTCGATGTTCACCACGGCGGCTGTTCGGGCGAGCGGCACGATCGGAGCGCGCACGTACGATTCGCTCCCCAACAGGCCCGACTCCTCAGCCGTGGTGGCGATGAACAACACGCTGCGCTTGGGAGGGGGGCTCAGGTGCGCGATCGCCTGTGCCGCGGCCAGCATCGCTGCGACGCCCGAGGCGTTGTCTTCGGCGCCGTTGTAGATCGAATCTCCCTCGCTCGCGGGTCCGATGCCCTTGTGGTCGTAGTGGGCGGTGACCAGGACGACGTCGCCGGCCACGCCCGAGTCGCTGCCCTCGACCTTCGCGACCACGTTGGCGGAATGAACGCGCCGCACCGCACTCGTGACCGTCACCGCGATGTGCAGACGCGTAGCGAGCGGCGTGAAATCGCGGCGTGCTGCGGCGCGTGTAAGCGAATCGAGGTTCCACCCTGCCGTACCCAGGGCGCGTGCAGCCGCGGCGCTCGTGACCCACGACGCGAATGCGAGCTGCGGAGTGGTGGGACCGTCCAGCGTAAACTGCTCAACCGACCACGAGCCCCGCACGACCTCCCACGGGTAGGTCGCGCTGCGGGTCGTGTGGATGAGCACCACGCCCACAGCGCCACGTCGCGCGGCCTCTTCCAGCTTGTAGGTCCAGCGGCCGTAGTACGTGAGCCCCCGGCCGTGGAACACACTCGTGTCCTCCAGTCCCGGGTCGTTCACGAGCATGAGCAGCACCTTCCCGCGGACGTCGGTGCCCTTGTAGTCATCCCAGTTCCACTCGGGGGCGCGCACGCCGTACCCGACGAACACGACGTCGCCGTCCGCGGCGACGTGCGGATCGGCACGCCCCGCCCACGCGACGAAGTCGTCGCGGTATCGCAGCGTCTCGCTCGCCTTACCCACGCCCCAGGCGAACGTCGGTTGCGCCATCATCCCGATCAACGTGACGGGCTGGTAGTACGAGCCGTCCGGTCCGGCCGGACGCAACCCGCTGGCCTCGAACTGCGCCGCGATGTAGCGGGCCGCGAGCTCGCCGCCGCGGGTGGCCGGCGCGCGTCCTTCGAGCAAGTCGTCGGCGAGATACTTGAGGTGCGCGTCCATCGCGCCCGTGTTCACTGCGGGCAGCATCGCCGCGGGGGCCGGCGCGGTCGGAGCGGGTGACGGCGGGTGTGGCGCGCACGCGACCACGAGCGTCGCCGCGAGCAGCCAGGACGCGATCGGCATCCAGCGTCGTTCATTCGTTGCGCGCAGTCTCGTCATTGCCCCACAAGAAAATCGGCTTGCTCGCGCTTCAGCAAGGGGTCATCTTTCGCCCATGCTCGACGTGTTGCGCTCCCGAGCGGTGCACAAGCGGCCGGATCGTGTGCGCTTCGCCGGCCGAGTCCTGTTCCTGACCGAAGATCCCGACCTGGTGCGGCGCCAACTCGACGGCCAAGACCTCGAGTGGACGGCCGCCGCCAAGCTGCGCGACGACATCTCCACCGACGAGATCACGCCCGCCTACGTCTGCTACTACTACGACGAGACGCTGGGCGAGTTTCCCTACATCGGCCTCAAGTGTCGCGATCAGTTCCCGATCGGCCGCGGCAGCGTGCGTCGCGGCGGTTTCGCTGTTTCGGTCAGCGGGAAGCGACGCGGCAAGGGGTCGTCCCGCGAGCAATCCCCCTACGCGGAGCAGTGCGCCGGCATCCGGCTCGTCATCGCCGAAAACCTCGAGCGCATCTATCGCGAAAACTGTCAGAACCTCGGCATCCTCACCACGACGGATTTCTCCATCCTCGAGCGTGTACGGCGTCACGAGGAAATTCCGCTGGCGGTGTTCACGCGGGGCGAGGGCGAGATCACGCGCGGCATCGTCGAGTACGGCGGCCTGTTCAACTACAACGTGGCCCGACTTCAGGGTCTGACCACCGTGTCGCTCCCTGGCACACCGCCGCGACCGATGACCCTGGGGGAGAAGATTCTGGCGCGGCACTGGGTGGCGGATCCGGCGGCAGGGGCGTTCGGTGTCCCCGCAGTGCGGCCCGGGGACGAAGGCTTTGTCCTGACCGACATCCGATTCAGTCACGAGTACGTGACGCCGATGGCGGCGATCTTCTTCGAGCAGCTCGTGGGGCCGGACGCGCGTGTGGCCGACCCGGACTCGATCCTCATGTTCCGCGATCACCTCACCTTCCTCCCGGAGGCGATGACGCCGGAGCGCGTGAAGGAGGGCTTGCTGGACATCGCGCTCGAGCTCGAAAAGAAGCAGCGGACCTTTGCCGAGCGGCAGGGGATCAAGCTGTACGGCGAGCTGCGCTCCCGGCGGCACGGCGCCGAGGCGATCTGTCATTCCAAAATTCTCGAGGCGCATGCCCAGCCGGGTCAGGTGATCATCGGCAGCGACTCGCATACACCCCACGCCGGGGCGCTAGGCTGCGTGGCGTTCGGCGTCGGGACGACCGCGATCTTCAACTCCTGGATCACAAAAGACGTGCGCCTCACCGTTCCGGAAACGGTGAAGGTGGTGATTCGCGGATCCAAGCCCGCCAACGTCACGGCCAAGGACTTCATGCTCGAGATCCTGCGCCATCCGTACGTGAAAAGTGGCCGCGCCATCGGCAAGCTGATCGAATACTGTGGCGATGCTGTCGCAATGCTGTCCGTCGATGAGCGAGCCACGATGACCAACATGACCGCTGAAGTTGGGGGGTTCAGCGGGTACGTCGCACCCGACCAGCGGACGGTGGAGTATCTGGTCGCCGCCCGAGGTATGCCCCGTGAGTTAGCTGAAGCATCCTGCGCAGGCTGGACGAGTGACCCCGACGCGCAGTACAGCACGGTCATCGAAATCGACGCCGCGAGCGTTCGCCCGATGCTCGCTCTCCCGGGAGATCCCGGAAACGGGATCGCGGTCGAGGACGCCGCCGGGCCGATCCGTGTGGACATCGCGTACGCCGGCTCGTGCACCGCCGGCAAACGAGAGGACATGGACATGTACGCCGAGGTGCTGCGCGAGGCGGCGGCGCGGGGCGCGCGTGTGGCGCCCTGGGTGCGGTTCTACATCCAGTGCGGGTCTCAAGACGTGAAGCGCTACTGCGAGGAGCGGGGATACCTGGATCTGTTTCGGGAGGTGGGCGCGACGTTTCTCGAGCCATCCTGCGGTGCCTGCATCAACGCGGGTCCCGGCGTCTCTACGACTCGGGAGGAAGTGACGATCAGCGCGATCAATCGCAACTTCCCCGGACGCTCTGGACCCGGTCAACTCTATCTCGGCAATCCCTACACCGTCGCTGCATCTGCGATCGCCGGCTACGTCACCGTGTGGGACAGCGGCAGGATCGACGCCGTTCCCGCCTGACCGCCGCGCCGCTCACTCCGTCCCGGTTGCCATCTCCGCCGACCCCTCGGCTGCCGGTCTCGTACGGCCGCAGCGATTGCCGTTGGTACACACTGCGCGGGTTCCACAGCACCCACGACATGATGCCAAGCTCTTCGGTTGCGCGAATCTGCTCACGAATCTCGAACGGCGTATAACGCGGCAGGCGCCGGCCGAGCGTGAACGCCTGGAGATAGGGCCGGATCTCGGCGGCCTGCGGTCCGCGCGTGCGCCCAATCGCTTCCTCGAGTGCCTTCCGAACGATCTTGTACGGCTGACCGTTCGGCCAGGCGTACCCATACGCGCCCCGCTGGTAGTGACTCGGGTAGATCATGGGTAGGACGACGTCGGCCACGGAGATGAAGTCCTCCCACACCTGGCCGATCCCCATGTCGTCGGTCGCTGACGCCGTGAGCCCGAAGATGTCGAACGTGATCGGTGCGCCGAGCGGTCCGACCAATGATTTGACGAGCTGAATGTGGCTCCGCACCGCTGACCGCGGCGTATCACCGCGACGGCGCGCCGGGAAAATCGCGGTTGCGAGGCGTTCGCGCGGCTCGTCGGGGAACCGGACGTAGTCAAACTGCACTTCCACGAACCCCATCCCGAGCGCTTCCCGCGCCAGGTCAGCAGCGTAGGTCCAGACGCCAGCGTTGTACGCATCCACCCACGCGCTCCCGATCCGGTCCCGCCACAGCGTGCCGTCGGCGAGGTGGACGGACCACGCAGGCTTGCGTTCCGCGAGCAGTGGATCCTTCGCGACGACGATTCTGGCGATCGGGTAGATGCCGTGCGCGAGCAGGGTGTCGATCCGCGCCCGCGCGTCCCGTGTGTGGGCGCAGCGGCTTGCTCCGATCTCCGTCGCGACCGGTACATCCGACGCGTACAGCAGGCACCCGGTGTCGTCCTTGACGTCGATGACGAACGCGTTGACCTCGGTCTGATCCGCGAGGCGAACGAGCTGCCACAGCTTGGGGGAGCTGAACGCCCACGCATTCACGTACAGGGCCTTCACCTCTGACGTCGTCGGCAAGAGGAGCGGAAGCGTCGGCTGGACGTAGCGCCACTCCATGGGTCGCAACATCACGCGCGCTTCGTCCGCGCGCGCGGCCACGGGCAACGCGCTGTCGGCACGCTGAGCAAAAAGGCCGCGACTCACGAAGAGCGCGGCCCAGAGCAAGAGGACGCCCGCCTGCCGGAGCATCTGCATAGGGGGGGCTACGATAGGAGACGGACGGAAAAGGGGCAAGAGACCCCCGTCACCAACCTTCGGTGAGCCTTCAATGCGGCTGTAAGCTGTTGAACAACAACGGATATGTGGCCAGGCTCTGACCCCGATACTGCGGTCTGAAGCCGAACAGGATCACTCGCCCCTGGCCCAGGTGCACCTCGAGCAGGGCGGCCCGTCCCGCCACTCGTGCGGGTTTCAGTACCCACCCTGAGCGGAGCACCTTGTCGGGGTCCGTCGGATAGCGGCCGATCACCCTGACCACGGTGGAGTCCAGCACGTCGAACGCCGGGCCGTCTTCAAACCACGCCACGCTCTGCTCAGGCATTCCGCGCGCCACTGGATGGCTGGTGTCGAGCTCGAGCCGGAAGATTCCGCCCGGGGCATAGAACTCGTCGTCCGGTACGCCCTCGAGCACGTTGCGGACCGGGAGGAGCAGCTGCTCGACGGCGAACCGGGTGGCGTTGTTGAGCGCGACGAGCGTCCCGCCCTGCTCCACGAACTCGCGCAGCTCGCGAACCCCGTCCTTTCCGATCCCCCCGGCGTACGGCGCGGGGTACACGTGGGTCGGGAGGCCGTCGAGCAGATCGCGCGCGGCCTGGTCGGGAAGGACGATCGCGTCGAATTTTTCCTTCAGCTTGCCTGCTCGCACGACGGAGTCCACGAGTGACGTGTAAGGAATCTTCCAGGTGTCGAACACCCAACGGGTCCAGCCCTCGTCCATTGATTCCACGTACGAGCGGTACAAGGCCACTCGGGGCGCATCGGCCCCGCCGAACCCGGGATATCCGGGAGTCGCGTGCGGCGGATCCACCGGCCCCGACAACGGCGCTGCGCAACGAGTCCTGGGCCACCGCTACGGTGACCCCCATGAGCATCGGCAGGGTGTGCGCCGTGACGTCGTACGGCGGCTGCGGTGGGCCACCGGGATAGACGCGGCGGTCGGGGTAGCGCTGAGGCTCGAGCAACGCCTTCGCGAACGCGGCGTATGGCTGTCGCAGGACCACCACGTAGGTCCCGGTACCGTACCGCTGGCTGCCGAGCGTGAACGGCTGCAGCGTCGTGCGGATATCGACCTGTCCGCGGTGCAGGATGCCGAGCATTGTCGCCAGCGCGATGCTGTCCTGGCGCTGTCGCGGGATCACGTACGCATATGGCCACCCCTTCCACCCGCGCGTGGCACGCGACCCTATCGCGAGAAAATTGGCGAGCCAGCGATCGCGGTAGCGCGAGGCGTTGTCGAGCAGCGCATACGCGGCGTCGGTCTGGTACGAGACGATGTCCCGCAGCGACCAACGGCCGCCGGGCCATGGCGCGGCGAAGTTCCAGGAGCGCTCCCGCGGGTTGAAGCCGCGCGCGCGGGCGGCGAGCTCATCGAAGGGGACCTCGACCGGCGTCGCCAGATTCGCCCCCGCTGCCTCGGCGAGGATGCGGACGCCGCCGTGGTAGTGTTCGAAGGCGCGTGAGGGCGTCCACGCGTCGAAGGTGGCGTTGACCGCGATGCCGGTTTTGCCCTGGCCGGTGAGCTCCCACGCGATTGCGGTGCCGAGTGCGTTGGCGCCGTCCACGAGCAGCGGATCGACGTTCGGCTCGATCGGATCCAGGTAGGGCGGCAAGAAGAGCCGTGAGCCGTCACTCAGCTGCTGGTGCAGGTCGAGCACGAGCTGGGGATGCCACACGTTGTAGATCGAGTCCACCGTCAACTGTGTTTCGACCTGGGTGAACGCGTACCAGTCGCGATTGTTGTCGTGACCCGTGTAGGGGTGATACAGCTCCGGCGGCCGGGTCCCCTCGCCCGGCGTGCCCAGTGTGCGTTCATACCAGCGCGACACGATCGTCACGCCGTCGGGATTGAGCGACGGGAGCAAGAAGAGAATCACATCGTCGAGGATCCTGCGTGTCCCCGCGCTCGTGTCGGTCGCGAGGCGGTAGGCGAGCACTGCCGGAGTGAGGTGGCCGCCCACCTCGTCGGAATGGATCCCGGAGGTGATGAGTACGACCGCCTTGCCCTCGCGCAACGCACGCGTCCCGTCCGCACTGGTGCGCAGGGTCCGCGGGTCGGCGAGCCCGGCGTTCAGGCGCCGGTAGGTGTCGAGTTGCCGCAGGTTTCGAGGGCTCGAGATCACCAGCGCGACGAACGGTGCCCCCAGAGTGGTCTTGCCCAGCTCGCGGTAGTCAACCCGGTCGCTCGCCTTCGCGAGTGCCTGGTAGTAGCGCACCAGGAGCGACCAGTCGGCGAGCTTGCGATCGTCACCCGGCTCGAAGCCGAGCACTGAGCGTGGCGTGGGAATCGGAGGGGGAGCGGGAGGCGTCGCCGTCGCGGGGGCGCCGTTTCGGGGGCGCCGCCTTCTTTGGGGGACGCTGCGCGGCGAGGGGTGCGCCGCACAGTCCCCCCGCGATCAGGAGGAGCAGGCAGCGGGGCCAAGGGCGCCACGCAGGCATGCTACGGGAGTTTGTGGAGCTCGACGCGCCGGTTCTGCGCGCGACCCGCCGAAGTGGAGTTTGCGGCGATCGGGTTCCTCGGGCCGTACCCGCGCGCGATGGTGCGGGTCGGGGGCACACCCTTGCGCGCGAGATAGCTGCGTACCGCGGCGGCACGCTCCTGCGACAACCGCACATTGATCGCGGCCGAGCCGGTGTTGTCGGTATACCCGGCGATCTCGATTCGAATGTCAGGATTCGCGCGCAAAGACGCCGCAACCTGATCGAGCACCGTGTACGAGCTCGGCGTAAGGATCGACTTGCCGCTCTGGAAATTCACTCCCTTCAGGACAAGGGTCGCACGCGGCGCGGGACGAGCGGCGACCACCGCCGCCGCCCCCGGCACGACCACAGCGGGCGCTGCCCGCTCGAACAAGATCATGCACCCGGTCTCATCGACCGGCACGCCCTTCGGCGTTCCCGGGCACTTGTCGGCGGTGTCGGACACGCCGTCCCCGTCGGAGTCAGGCCCGTGGGGGCATCCCACGCCGTCCACCGGCGTGCCCTTGGGCGTGTTGGGGCACTTATCGGTGCCGTCGCCCACGCCGTCCGCGTCCGAATCCGTCGAGCAACCCGTTGCATCGACCAGCGCCCCCGGCGGCGTGTCGGGGCATTTGTCGAGTCCATCCGAGACGCCATCGTGGTCCGCATCGCCCGAACACCCCGTGGCGTCGACCGTGGCGCCCGCCGGTGTGTTGGGGCACCGGTCGATGCCTTCCACCACGCCGTCGTGGTCCGCATCGCCCGCGCACCCGGTGACATCGACGATCGCGCCGCTGGGCGTGTCGGGACAGCGGTCGATCCCGTCGGGGACCCCGTCGCGATCGGCGTCGAGCGAGCAGCCCCGCGTGTCCACCTTGGCCCCGAGCGGCGTGTTGGGACAGACTGTCGTCCTTCTCCAGGACGCCGTCCTGATCGGAGTCCATCATGAGCAGCGGTGGCGTCGGCAGCGGTGCGGCAGCGGGTGCGGGTGCGGGCGCAGGCGGCGGCGCCTTAGCAGCCTTACGGCTGGGCGCGAAGATCGAAAGGCCGACCGTGCCCACGAAGTGCGTCACCGACTCCTTGCCGAAGTTCGATTGCGTGTTCGGCGTGTAGATCCCGCGTGCCTCCAGGCGCAGCGCCATGTTGCGACTGAAGAAAATGCGGTCGCCCACGGCGGCATGCGCTCCGTTGTCGGAGAACTCATATGGATTGGTGTTGCCGAACTCGAGCCGCGAGTAACCTGCCGACACGTAGAGGATATTGCGCTGGCTGTGGAGCACATTCACGATGAGGCTGGCGCCGCCGATGAGCGGGTCAACCTTGCTGCTCCCCACCGTATACTCGGATGGGAACACGACGTCAGCTTCAACTTGCACGACGTCGCCGAACAGATATCCGAATCGAATGCCACCCCCAAATCGTTCCGGCAAGCCGAAGGCAGGATCGTAGTGCGTATAAGAGCCGAAGAACCCGAACTCGTAAGCAGAGCCGTGCTGTGCCCGAAGACTCCCGGCTCCAGCGAGCGTCGCCAGTGCGACCATGAGGGTTGCGCGCATCTATCCTCCAACGGGCGCGAGGCGAGGGGAGAAACCCCGTGCCCCCGGCCGGGGCGACACAGTGCCGCCGGGGGCCCCCGAAGTCCGTGCGCTTGATCACCGACATGCCAACCCGTGCCTAAGCGGCAGGGGCGACCCTACTGATGCCCGTTCTCCCCCTGCACCAGGCGTACCGCTTCGGCGAGGTGGCCCGCGAGGATGCTGAGCTCATTGGCGCCGCGGGCGAGATTGTCGATCGCCGTGACCTGGTGACCGGCGGCGGCGGCGACAGGTTCGGTCTCGCGGGTCGATGCGACGGCGCCCTCCTTGGCTTGCTCGAGGGTTTGAGAGATGCGGCCCGACAGGTCGGCGATGACACGCGCGACCTCCGCCACCCGCTTGCCCGCCCGTGCCGTACCCGAGGCTCCCTCCGCGATGCGGTCGAGGTCCAGCACCCAGGCGGAGGACCCGCGCACGACGTCTGCGAGGTCGCCGCGGATCCGCTCGAGCAGCTGGACCGCGCGGTCGAGGGCGCGGCGCGTATCCTGAGCGGATTTCCCCACGTTGCGCGCCTCGCGCCCACTCTGTTCCGCCAGCTTGTGCACCTCGTCGGCAACCACGGCGAACCCGCGCCCGTGCACGCCGGCCCGAGCGGCCTCGATCGTTGCGTTGAGGGCCAGCAGGTTGGTCTGGTTCGCGATGAACCCGATGGTCTCGGAGAACCGCTCTACCTCCTCGGCGACTTGCTGCAGCCGGCGCACCTCGCTGGCACTTTCCTCGGCGGTGCTGCCGAGCCCTGTGAGCTGGCGTACGGCCCCCTGAGTCTCGAGCCGCACCTTACTCGCGGTCTGTTCCATCTGCGCGCCCGCGCTGCGGGTGGCTTCGCCCGCGGTCGCCAACTCGGCGGCGCTCTGCTTCAGCGCGGTGGATTCACCGGCGGCGGCACCGACCAGCCGGGTCGCCTGGGCAGCTCCGTGGCTGGCGCGCTGCGCCGCGGCCGTGACCTCCTGGCTGGAGGTTTGGATCTGTTGCATGGTTGCCGTCAGTGTCTTGATGTAGGCGGTCGTCCGCTCCGACGCACCGACGACCGGCTGGATCGAGCCTTCGACGGCGAGCATGAGCGCGAGCTGTGGCCCCAGGAGGGCGAGCATGTCTCTGTCGGACTCGCGGTACATGGTTGGATCGGAATGGCGCACGCTCCAAAGCCCCACCAGGTGGCCGGCGTGCCGCAACGGCACCAGCACCGCGCATCCGGGCACTTCGTGGTTCGAGGCCAGGAGCGGATCATTCGGCCTCACTTCGGCCACCAGCGGCTGTCCCGAGCTTATCGCTTCACCGATCAGCCCCACCCCAGCATCGATCCGACGGCCTGCGCGGTCTCCGGTGGCGGCCGTGTCGGACAGGGTCTCCATCTCGTTCGTGCGAGGGTCATAGCGAGCGAATCCCATCTGCTCCCACGGAACCAGCCGGCGCGTGAGCTGGTGGATGCGGCTCACACTGCGGGTGAGGCTGATACCGCCGGTGACGGCCTGCGACAGCTCTTGAACCAGATAGAGCTCGTCTGCACGCACCGCGCGCCGCAGCACGTACAACGACGCCGCCGTGGCGGCGGTGAGCAGCGCGCCGAGCGTCGTGGCGATGCCCGGCCCCACGGACGCATGTGTGAGCGCGACCCATCCCGTGGCCAGCGCGCCCGCGACCGCGCACACGGCGGTCTCCCAACGTGCCGTGAGGGCCGCGTGCGCGCGCACGACCGCCCGCCGCAAACCGAGCTCGAGATAGAACGTGCCGTTCACGAGCAGGGGGAGCGCCGCCAGGAACGCAACGAGGTGTCCGAGATTCGCCGCCGACAACGCGTCACTCCCCGTCGTCCCGCCGAGCCAGCGGTAGAGGAGGCCGGCGATCGCGGTTCCGGCGGCTACGTGCGCGGCGCCCCCGAGGGCAGCTTGAAGGGGCAGGCGTCGCAGCACCACGTCTCCGACGACCATCGCGAGTGGTGCGGCGATGACCGCGAGGTGCCAGCCACGATCGAGAACCGCGTACGCCGCTACGCCCGGCAAGTAGGACGCGAACCCGTGGCCCGGGAGGCCGATGCCGTAGCGGCGGACGAGTGCGCCGACGCCGACCAGGGCCAGCACTTCCATGCCGGGGGCCAAGACGCCGCGGCCCGTGGCGAGCGCAACCACTGCGGCGACGATGGCCGCGATGGCGCCCAGCGCGACGAGCGTCTGCACGATGGCTGCCCGGTCGAGGCGCAGGCGGAGAAGAGGACTCATGCCGGTCGGGTGCGGATGACGCGCAAGCTCGGGCGTGTGGCGCGGGGTGTCAAGCGCGAGTATTTTCCGCACACATTCTATGCGCGTAATGATCGAGTACTGCCTCGTTTGCAACTACGAACCCCGAGCCGCCGCGCTGGCGGCCGAGATCCGCAAGGCCTACCCACAGGCCGAGGCGCGGCTCATCCAGGGGGCGGGGGGCGTGTTCGACGTCGAGGTAGACGGGAAGAAGCTGTTTTCCAAGCAGGCGCTGGGGCGGCATGCCGAGCCCGGCGAAGTGTTGAAGCTCATCGCGCAGGCGCGGCCCCCGGGCTGACTCCTCCATCGGTCGTCTGAAGCACCGCTCACCGGGCCGCGTTTGCGTTTTCCCGCGCGGCCCTCTTCTATTCTGCCGTGCACGTAATTCGCGATCATTTTCTCCCTCCCGATCCCCAGGCGTTCCTCGCGGCCGAGCCCCCTACCGGTCGGGTGATCGTCATTGCGCCCACGCGTGCCGCGTGCGAGACAATCGAGCTGGCGATGGGGCTCCGGATCGAGACCCTGCTCGAGCGTGAACACGGCGGCGACATTCGGCGGCTCGCGGGGTCCGGGCGCGGTTTCGGGATCGTCGCCGGGACCGGAACGGGGAAGACCCTGGCCGTCCGCGTCATGGCCGAGACGATCCTTCGCGCCCCGCTGAAGGTGGGCGTGGTGAATCGCGAGCGCGAAGCGACTCCCGAGACCCCGACGTGGAATGTTGTCATCATTACGACCGGCATTGCGCGGCGCTGGTTCGAGGATGGCCTGATCACCACGCGCGACAGCCTCGTCGTGGACGAGATCCATCAAACCTCCGCCGAGCTCGAGCTGTGCCTGGCCCTCGGAAAGCGGGTCGGGTGTCGCTTCATCTGGCTCTCCGCCACCGTCGATCCGGCGTTCTACGCCCGCTACCTCGATTCGGCCGAAGTCCTGGAAACCAAGGCGTTCGATCCCGCGAAGGCGGCGGACGTGCAGGTCGTTGCGCAGCGGCCCCTCGAGTTCCTGAATGAGCGCTTCGTGAAGCGCATGATTGCGGAGCGCCGCGGTGTGGCGGTGTTCGTTCCCACCCGCGCGGAGGTGGAGCAAATCGCGCGTGAGCTCGGGAGCCGGTGGCCCTCGCTCGCGACCGCCTTCTACCACGGGGGGGAGCCGATCCGGGTGATCCGGCCCTTTCTCGACGGCACGACGCGACGCCCGTTCCTGCTTGCCATGACCGCCGCCGGCCAGTCAGCGCTGAACATCCATGGCCTGGATACGGTCGTGATCTACGATGCCCGGTACACGAACGTGGTGGAGCGGGGGCGCAATGTGCTCACCCGGCTGTATCTCGGCGCCAATGAGCTGTTGCAGATGGCGGGCCGGGTGCACGGCCGGGTCGCAGCGGGGCAAGTGCACATCCTCAGCGATCGCGATCTGGTATTTTCAGCAGCTCCAGCCGACCCCTCCCGAATTTCAGCTTGCGGGCGACGCCGAACGCGTGGCGATCACCTGCGCCGCGATCGGGGTGGATGCGCAGGCGCTCGATCTTCCCGTCCCGCTCGACCGGCGCGCGTATCGGGAAGCGGTCCAGCTCCTCAGCGACCGCGGCCTGATCGAGAACGGGCGCCTCACCCGCTACGGACGCGACGTTGAGGCCATGCCGGTCGAGCGGCCGTGGGGGGAAATGCTGTATCACGCCGAGGCGTCGCTCCTCCCGGTAGTCGCCGTTGCCGCCAACGTGGATTCGCTGCATCGCATGACCCGGGAAGAGCGCGACCTTGCAGGGCTGATTGTCGCGGGCAGTGATCACCTCACGGCCTACAACGTCCACGCAGAGGCTGTCAACAAACACGGCTATCTGGGGGAGGTCTACGGCCTGCCGCGCCACCTGTTCCGGGACACCATCGATGCGTGGGCGGAGGCGCGCGGCGTCCTGGTGAAAGTGATCGAGGACGTGGCGCTGGGCATGGCGTCGGTCTACCGGCAGCTGGAGCTGCCCCTGCCCGAGAAGCTGCCGTACGCCGACGAGCGGGTTCGCGCGGCGTTTGCCGATCTCCTCGCCCGCGTGATGCCCTTCGATCTCGTGATCGACGAGGAAACGGCCGATGGTCGTGAAGCCCGGGTCAGCAAAGGCTCGGTCTGTGGGAGCTGGGGCGCGGTCGCCGGGAATCTGCGCTACTTCGCCGACCGGTTCGGCAATCCGCGCGGCAGCATCGAGGGGACGCAGGTGCCCGAACGTGCGATCCGGAAGTACGCGCGACGTGGGGCGCCCGAAGTCGCGTTCGAGCGCCTCCGCCGGCGGAGCGGTCTGGTCGCGGTGCGGCGCCTCAGCTACTTCGGCTTTTTGCTCGAGCGCGACGCGGAACCGTTGCCGGACCCGTTTCCGGCGGATCTCGCCTCGGCGGCCCGGGCGGCTTTGGTCGAGGCGCTGCTCGCCGGTACCACCCCGCACCCCGACCAGGGGCGCGTACGCCGCGCCCTCGAGCGCTACGGGTTCTACTGGCGCCGCTCGGGCGGGCAGCTGGCCGCCGCGGCGCCCGAGGGGCTCGCCGCCAAGCTCGCCGAGCAAATCCGCCATGTGGGCTCCTGGGACGCGTTCATCAACGCGCGCTTCGCGCTGGACGTGGAGGTGGATATCCCGGCCCCCGAGCGCGCCCAGCTCGAGGCGATGGCGTCGTCGCTCCACCTGCTGGGCGATCGCATTCCGGTCGAGTACGAAGTGGAAAAAGGGCGGGGAGTGGTCCGCCTACGGCTCAAGGAGGGGCAGGCGCGCCGCCTGCGCAGCCGTGACCTCCCAGCGTTCGACCGGCCGTTGCGCTTTACGGTGCTGCGGGGCAAGCGGGAGGCGATACGTGCCGAGACCCTCGAGGACCTCCAGCGCCAGCTGAGCGGGTTGTCTCAGGGGGAAAGGAAGCGCCTCGTCCAGGGCGCCCGTCGCCACCGCCGCCGATGACCTGGGGGCGTGACGCCACCAGCGTTTCCCGGGTCTCCTACGTATAGGCGTGTAGGCTACCCTGGCCGGGAGTGAAACCTTGTACCTCAATCAGAGTATCTCAACAGCACAAATGCCTTCACGAGAAAAGACCTCTACGCTGCCCCCCCCGGCATCGCTACCGCCTCTTGGCCAGGCGGTGATGGAATCGTTGGGGAGCGGGATCGTCGTGTTCGACACCCACGGTCGCGTCGTTTACGCCAACGGGCTGGCACGGCGAGTCGGTGGGCCTCGATGGAGACTGGACGACGCAGCGGGCGGACTCGCTCCGGCCTCGTCTGGTGGCGCTCGGAGGACGAGTCTCTCCGCTCCGCGCCGGGACGTCGAGTCTGGGAGAGGTGGTCTTCCTCCCTGCCGGCGCCGACCAGCCCCGCACGTTGGCCGACCGCGAACGTCAGGCGATCGTCGACACCCTGCAGGGCACGCACGGCAGGCTCGCCGAAACCGCGCGTCGTCTGGGAATCAGTCGCACGACCCTGTGGCGTCGGTTGAGGGCGTATGGCCTCCGGCCCGGGAATGGGCGGTCGGGCGGCTCGCACTCCTAGCTCCGTTTCCGTAGCGCGTCCTGGCGGCTCACAAGGTCATGACCTAGCTTTTTTGACCTGAGAGCCTTCCTCCCTTTTGTTCTCCTGATCGCATGCAGCTGCCGGGCCCCAACGCCCGGCCGTCTCAGCGCCCAGGTCATCCTGCAGACGCACGACACGCTCCAATTCTCGAGCGACGCATCGGCGCACTCCTGTGGCGAAGGGCGCGGCGTCGTCGTGGAGGGCGCAATACGCGGAAGCGGCGTCCTGCTCTGGATACGCTCCGGCGACACGGTGGTGGGGGGGACCTATCGAATGCTGGCGCGCGGCGACTCCACGACGCGGCGCGGTGCCATGGCGGCGGTGCGGTTTGTCACCCGCACGAATGCCGAGCGCGGCGTGACGCTCGACAGCGGTGAGGTGACCGTCTCCGCGGGGACCGGCCGGAAGGACGTACGGGTTCGAGGGTCGGGGCTCGACCCCGTGGTCGGCCAGCGCGTGCTGCTCGACGCCACGTTCGACGCGGTTCCGGTGGCGCCCGATACCCTCTCCTGCCACGTGCAGCTCGCGTCCTAAGGGCCCGCAGGGCCGGGCTTGCGGTTAGATTGCCACCCGTGGAACAGACCTATTTCCGCCGGGGATTTGGCCTCAAGGGCGTCATCGAAGGCGCGCTCGCGGCCGACTACCACAGCCGCCTCGTAGACCAGATTCGCGGGCGCGGATATGCCCTCGTCGCCGGCGACCTGACGTTCAAACTGGCCGGCGAATTCGGCTTCTGCTACGGCGTGGACCGGGCCGTAGAATACGCCTACGAGACCCGCACCAAGTTCCCCACGCAACGCATCTTCCTGGTCGGGGAGATCATCCACAACCCGCACGTGAACGCGAAGCTCCACGACATGGGGGTGGAATGCCTCCATCATCCGGAAGGCACCGATTTCGATTTCGGAGTGGTGACGCCGGGCGACGTTGTGATTCTTCCCGCGTTCGGGGTCACCGTCCAGGACTTGGACCGGCTGCGCGCCATCGGTTGCGTGCTCGTGGACACCACCTGCGGGTCGGTCCTGAACGTCTGGAAGCGGGTCGAGTCATACGCACGTGACGGTTTCACCGCCCTCATCCACGGAAAGTTCTACCACGAGGAGACGAAGGCGACCGCCAGCCAGGTCACCAAGTACCCGGCCGGACGGTACCTCGTCGTGCGTGACATGGACGAGGCGCACGTCGTGTGTGCGTACGTGGAGGGCCGGGGCGGCGCGAAGGAGCTTCTCGAGCGGTTCGCGGACAAGCTGTCGCCGGGTTTCGATCCCGAGCGGGATCTGGTGCGCGTGGGGGTCGCGAACCAGACCACGATGCTGTCCGGTGAGTCGCTCGCCATCGCCGGCGAGGTGCGCAAGAGTATGGTCGCGCGGTATGGCCAAGCCGCCCTCGCCGAGCATTTCCGTACCTTCGACACGATCTGCTCGGCCACGCAGGACCGCCAGGACGCCGTCCTGAAGCTGATTGCCCAACCGTTGGACCTGATGGTGGTGATCGGCGGTTACAATTCGAGCAACACCGCCCACCTGGCCGCGATCTGCGCGCAGCGCGTCCCCACGTACCATATCGAAGACGCCGCCTGCATTGACTCCGAGGCCGGCACAGTCCGGTACCGCCCAGCGGGCACGCATGACGAGGCAGAGCTCGCTGCCTGGCTGCCCCCGGGGCAGATCACGATTGGCGTCACGGCCGGCGCGTCGACCCCCAACAACAAGATCGGCGAGACGATCGAGCGAATCGCCGCGACCCGCGGCGTGCCCCTGGAGACGGGCGTGTAGTAGTATTCGAGCGATGCCGCTGTCCGGTTTTCACCCTGCCGTCGCGCAGTGGTTCCAGGCGCGATTCCCCGACCCGACCGAGCCGCAGCGCCGCGCCTGGCCCGTCATCCAATCGGGCCGCGATGCGCTCATCGCGGCGCCCACGGGGTCCGGCAAGACCTTCGCCGCCTTCCTCGCCGCCATCGATTCATTGTTGCGCCAGGGGTTGGACGGCACGCTGCGTGACGAAGTGCAGGTGCTGTACGTCTCACCGCTCAAGGCCCTGTCGAACGACGTTCAGAAGAACCTCGCCGAGCCGCTCGCCGGGATTCGAGCGACCCTCGCGGAGCTGTGCCTCCCCGACGTAGACCTTCGCACCTTGGTGCGTACCGGCGACACGCCGGGGGCGGAGCGCCAGGCGATGGTGCGGCGCCCGCCGCACATCCTGGTCACGACGCCCGAGTCCCTCTTCCTGGTTCTCACATCCGAGCGCGCGCGCGAGATACTGCGCACCGTGCGCACGGTGATCGTGGACGAGATTCACGCCGTGGCCCGGGACAAGCGCGGGAGCCATCTCGCGCTCTCGCTGGAGCGGCTCGCCGCACTCACCGGGCATCCGCTGCAGCGGATCGGTTTGTCCGCCACCCAGCGGCCGATCGAAGAGATCGGGCGTTTCCTCGCTGGTTCCCGCCGTCCGGAACCGGCGATCATCGATTCCGGACACGCGCGCGCGCGCGATTTGGCGATCGAGATCCCCTCGTCACCGCTCGAAGCCGTGATGGCGGGAGAGGTGTGGGACGAGCTGTACGAACGGCTGGCCCGGCTGATCGCCGAGCACCGGACCACGCTCGTGTTCGTGAATACGCGCCGGCTCGCCGAGCGGGTGACCATGCACCTGTCGGAGCGCATCGGGGCCGAGCACGTGACGTCGCACCACGGCAGCCTGTCGAAAGAGAAGCGGCTCGATGCGGAGACCCGGCTCAAGGAAGGCAAGCTCAAGGCGCTCGTCGCCACGGCCTCGCTCGAGCTGGGGATCGACATCGGCACCGTCGACTTAGTCTGTCAGATCGGCTCGACGCGGTCGATATCGACGCTGCTGCAGCGCGTGGGGCGTTCCGGCCATCACTTGGGTGCCATTCCCAAGGGCCGCCTCTTCCCTCTGTCGAGAGACGAACTGATCGAGTGCGCCGCGCTGGTGCGGGCCGCGCGCGGCCAGCTGCTCGACCGGTTGATCATCCCCGACCGGCCGCTCGACATCCTGGCGCAGCAGGTGGTGGCCGCCACGGCCTGCGACGATTGGAGTGAGGAGGCGCTGTTCGACCTGGTGCGGGGCGCGTACCCGTACCGCGACCTCTCCCGCAAGGATTTCGACGACGTGGTGCGCATGCTGTCCGACGGGTTCACCACCCGGCGGGGTCGGCGCGGCGCCTACGTGCATTTCGACGGCGTCAACGGGAGACTGCGCGGCCGGCGGGGGGCGCGCCTGGCTGCGCTCACATCCGGGGGCGCGATTCCCGACATCGGCGACTACCGCGTGATCCTCGAGCCCACTGAGACGTTCGTGGGCACCCTCAACGAGGACTTCGCGATCGAGAGTACACCGGGCGACATCTTCCAGCTCGGCAACAGCTCGTATCTCATTCGCAAGGTGGAGTCGGGCCAGGTGCGGGTCGCTGACGCGCAGGGCCAGCCGCCGTCGATCCCCTTCTGGCTCGGCGAGGCCCCGTCGCGCACCGCCGAGCTGTCAGAAGAGGTGTCGCGCCTGCGGCAAGACATCGCCGACCGCCTGAGCGATCCCGCCGGTGCGATCGCCTGGCTCGTCACCGACGTGGGCGTGGCCGAAGAGGCGGCCCGTCAGATCGTCGAATATCTCGCGGCGTCGCAGCGGATTCTGGGCGTCATCCCCACCCAGCGGACGCTGGTGTTGGAGCGCTTCTTCGATGAAGCGGGGGGCATGCAGCTCGTCCTGCACGCTCCGTTCGGCAGCCGGATCAACCGCGCGTGGGGCCTGGCGTTGCGCAAGCGCTTCTGCCGCAGCTTCAACTTCGAGCTGCAGGCGGCGGCCACCGAGGATGCGATCGTGCTGTCGCTCGGCGCCCAGCACAGCTTCCCGCTGGCCGACGTGTTCCAGTATCTGAGGCCCGAGACGGCAGAGCACCTGCTCGTGCAGGCGATGCTGGACGCGCCCATGTTCGGCACCCGCTGGCGCTGGAACGCGACCCGGGCGCTCGCCGTGCTTCGCTCGCGCGGTGGGAAGAAAGTGCCCACGCCGCTGCAGCGGATGGACGCCGAAGATCTCGTGGCGGCGGTGTTCCCCGACCAGCTGGCGTGCCCCGAGAACCTCGTCGGCGATCGTGAGATCCCGGACCATCCATTGGTGAAGCAGACGATTGAGGACTGTCTCCTCGAGGCGATGGACTTCCCCGGGTTGAAGCGCGTGCTCGAGGCGATGACCGCCGGCGATTTCCAATTGATCGCGCGCGACACCCCCGAGCCCTCGCCCCTCGCTCACGAAGTGTTGAACGCCAAGCCCTATGCGTTCCTGGATGACGCGCCGCTCGAGGAGCGGCGCACGCAGGCGGTGATTACGCGGCGCGGGCTCGATACCAAGACGGCGGAGGAATTCGGGAGACTCGACCAGGCGGCGATCGATCGGGTCAAGGACGAGGCGTGGCCGGATCCTCGGAGCGCTGATGAGCTGCACGACGCACTACTGATCGTGGGAGCGGTGACCGAGGGGGAAGGGGGAAGGGGGAAGTGGGATGGGTACTTCCAAGCGCTCGTCACGCGCCGGCCGCGCGGGAGTCCTGACGCACGAGCCGCGGCTGTGGGTCGCGGCCGAGCGGCTGCCGTTGATCGAGGCCGTGTTCCCGAGTACCCGCACCGAGTCGCTCCTTGTAGCGCCGGCGCACGATCGGGCGAAGGTGTGGACGCGTGAAGACGGGCTGCGTGAGCTGGTTCGCGGCCGCCTCGAAGCGGTGGGACCCACCACCGCCGCGGAGCTCGCCGCCTCGCTGGGCGTGGCGACCGGCGACATCGACTTCGCACTCGGCGCATTGGAGCACGAAGGGTTCGTGCTGCGCGGGCGGTTCACACCCGGGCGCAGCGAGTTGGAATGGTGCGAGCGGCGGCTGCTCGCCCGCGTGCATCGCTACACCCTCGATCGTCTGCGTCAGGAGATCGAGCCGGTCTCGGCGGCAGACTTCATGCGTTTCTTGTTCCGCTGGCAGCGCGTGGCCCCGGGCGCCCGCGCGGAGGGACCCGACGGCCTGACCGCGGTGCTCGAGCTGCTCGATGGGTACGAAGTACCAGCGGGGGCCTGGGAAACGGACGTGCTGCCGGCCCGCCTCGAGGACTACGATCCCCTGTGGTTGGACGGTCTGTGCCTGTCGGGAGCGGTCGCCTGGGGTCGGTTGTCGGCCGCCCCGCCGTCGCAGGGGCACAAGTCGGGGCCGATTCGCGCGACGCCCACGGCGCTCTTCAAGCGCGAGCGGGGCGACATCTGGCGGGCCCTCTCGGCTCAGCCCGACGCAACGGCGCTGCCACTGTCGCATTCGGGGCGCGCGGTGCTGGATACGCTGGACCAGCGCGGCGCGTCGTTCTTTGGCGACCTCGTGAACGCCACCGGGCTGTTGCGGACCGAAGTCGAAAAGGGCCTCGGCGAGCTGGTGGCGTGGGGGCTCGTGACGTCGGACAGCTTCGCCGGATTGCGCGCGCTCCTGGTGCCGTCGCAACGGCGGCGTCCGATCGGCGGGTTCGGGCGCCGCGGCCGGTCAGCGCCGTTCGGGATCGAGACCGCCGGCCGTTGGTCCCGAGTGCGGCGCGGCTCCCTCTTGTCCGACGAGCAGCTCGCCGAGGCGGTCGCCTGGCAGCTGCTGCGGCGCTACGGCGTCGTGTTCCGCCGGCTGGTCGCGCGTGAATCCCTGCTGGCACCCTGGCGTGACATCCTGCGCGCGTATCGCCGGCTCGAGGCGCGCGGCGAAATTCGGGGTGGGCGTTTCGTGGGCGGATTCTCGGGCGAGCAGTACGCGCTCACTGAAGCGGTCGGGCTACTGCGCGCGGTGCGCCGCGACGAGGCCCGTGGTGAGGTCGTAGCATTGAGCGGGGCAGACCCGCTCAATCTCGCCGGCATCATCACGCCCGGCGACACCGTGGCCGCCGTGGCGACCAACCGGATTCTCTATCGCGACGGCATTCCGGTTGCGGTGAAGGAGGGGGAAGGGAAGCGCGAGAGATTCTTGATCGAAGTAGCGCCCGAGGAAGCCGAGCAGCTCAAAGCGGTGCTGATACGCCGGCGGGCGGCCCCACTCGTTCGCACCTATCTCGGAAAGAGCCGGGCAGGCGCCTAACGCGGAAACGGCACCAGCTTTTTCGCCCGCTCGTCCCACAACACCAGCCGCACACACCGGAAGCTCTCTTTCATGGTCAGCGTTGCCACCTGTCGCAATTCAGGATAACGGTCCATCGCGGCTTGCAGGCGGTAGTTCGGGATGAGTGCGTTGAGGTGGTGGATGTGATGGAGGCCGATGTTCCCGGTGGCCCATTGCAACAGTTTCGGGAGTTGGTAGTACGAGCTCCCGAGCAGCGCGGCGTCGTCGTACACCCAGTTTGCGTTGTTCTCCCAATACGTCGGCTCGAATTGGTGCTGGACGTAAAAGAGGAACACGCCGATCGTCGCGGACAGGAGCGCCACCGGCAGGTGCACGAGCAGGAGCGCCCGGAAGCCGATCAGACTGCCCATGAGTACGATCACAGCCGCCAGCCCGACGTCGGTCCACAGGATGCTGAGCCGCGCACGTGTCCAGGTCTTCGGGACCGTGCCGGGAAGACGGTACATCACGAAGAACTGCAGCACCGCCCCGATGCCGAACAGTACGGCGGGGTGGCGGTACACGCGGTACCAGAACCGCGGCCAGCGTGAGAGCGCGGAGTACTCGTCCACGGTCAGCGTCTTGATGTCGCCGAATCCGCGGCGCTCGAGGTTCCCATTGGTCGCGTGATGTATCGCGTGGGATTTCCGCCAGAAGTGATACGGCGTCAGGGTAAACACCCCGAGGATCGACCCAACGACCTCCGCCGTGCGGCTCGAGCGGAAGAACGAGCCGTGCCCGCAGTCGTGCTGGATGATGAATAGCCGGATGAGCAGAAACGCGGTCGGCACCGCCAGGGCCAGGGTCACCCAGTAGCTCACTGCAAGACTGGCGTACATCAAGATCCAGGCGCCAGCGAACAGAACCGTGCCGGTCACGAGCTCGACGATGCTGCGCTTCAGATTTGGTACGACGTACGGGGCCAGGCGGGTCCGCCACGTGGCGGCGTTTCTTCGCTCTATTTCCTGAACAGTCATTTCCATCGACACCTCCCCTTTGGCGAAAGCAACCGCGGCACCCTGCGGTGCCGCAATCCATCCAAAGAGGGGGTACTGCCGATCTGGCGGGAGCCTACCTCGGAACCCGCGCGGGTCAGCCGCGAGTCGCGTCCAGGCTGACGACGTCCTCGTCACCCACGACCGCGGCCGAGTGGGGCGCACCACGCGGCACCGCAATACAGTCTCCCGCTTCCAGCACGACCGCGTGACCATTCAGAGTGATTCGGAATTGGCCGGACACCACGGCGTCGAGTTTCGTCCATGCTCGACCATGGGCTCATGGCGTCGGTTGCTTCAGTCGGTCGAAGTACGCCTTGCGCACCTTAGCGACCTTGGGTGCGATGACGGCGCGGCAATACCCCTGATTGGGATTGCGGCGATAGTAGTCGCGGTGGTACTCCTCCGCGGGATAGAACGTTTCCAGTGGCTTGATCTCGGTGACGATCGGATCGTCCCACACCTTCTCGGCTGTGAGCTCCCGAATCACCCGCTCGGTCTCGGCCTTCTGGGCCGGCGAATGGTAGTAGACCGCTGAGCGGTACTGCGTGCCCACGTCGCCCCCCTGCTGGTTCAGCGTGGTGGGATCGTGGATCGTGAAGAACACGTGCAATAGGTCGCTGAAAGAGATCAGCTGCGGATCGAAGGTGATTTGCACGACCTCGGCATGTCCGGTCTTGCCGGTGCAGACCGCTTCGTACGACGGGTTCGCGACGGAACCCCCCGCATAGCCCGACTGAACGCGTTCCACGCCCCGTAGCTCGGAGAAGGCAGCCTCGAGGCACCAGAAGCATCCGCCGGCGAGGGTCGCTACTTCATGTTGAGTCATGGGGGTCACTCCGGGCTGTTGGTACCTCTAAAGGCGCGCGCCCCGGTTCGGGTTCCAGCAGTGGGACGAGATAAGCTGACGGGTCGTAACACCCGAGTGAAGGGGTAGGTTTCCGGAATGCCCGAGCTGCCCGACATCGTTGTCTACCTGGACGCATTGCGGTCACACGTCCTGGGTCAGCGGCTCGAGGCCGTGCGCATCGGGAGTCCCTTCGTGCTGCGCAGCGTGGATCCGCCAGTGGCCGACGCCGCGGGACGGAAGGTGACGGGACTACGCCGTCTCGGGAAACGGATCGTGATCGGGCTCGAGTCCGATCTCTACCTGGTCATCCACCTCATGATCGCGGGCAGGCTGCGCTGGAAACGTCCCCGGGCGGCGATCCCCGGCCGGATCGGGCTCGCGGCATTCGATTTTCCGACCGGCACGCTGCTGTTCACTGAGGCGGGGACGCGCCGGCGAGCAGCCCTGTATGTGGCGCGTGGCGAGGCTGGTTTGGCCGAGCACGAACGGGGCGGGCTGGAGGTCCTGGAGGTCGACGCGGCCACGTTTCGCGCGGCGTTGCGCCGCGAAAACCACACGCTGAAACGCGCCCTCACCGACCCACGCCTCGTCTCCGGAATCGGCAACGCCTATTCGGACGAGATCCTCCACGCCGCGAAACTGTCCCCCTTCACCCTCACGGCCACCGCCAGCGACGCGGAGCTCGATCGGCTGCACGGGGCCACGCGGGCCACGCTCACCGCGTGGATCGAGAGGCTACGCGCCGAAGCAGGGAAGGGATTTCCGGACAAGGTTACCGCGTTCCACGAGGGGATGGCCGTACACGGCCGCTACCGCAAGCCATGTCCCGTGTGCGGCTCGCCGGTGCAGCGGGTTCGCTATGCGGAGAACGAAATGAACTACTGCGCCACGTGCCAGACGGGCGGGAAGGTGTTCGCCGACCGGTCGCTGTCACGGCTGCTCAAGGACGACTGGCCGCGGTCAATCGACGAATGGGAGGATCGGATGGGTGGCCCCGAGCGCGAGTGAACTCGCGGCTCGGCCCTGCCCGTGAACGGGCGACGACCGCTTTAGCGGTAGGTGCCGAGCCGCGGCTTCAGCCGCGCACGGGGGCTAATGCGTCGCCAGATACTGCAGCACCGTCTGATTGAACACGACCGGATTCGACTCGTTGATGGCGTGGCCGGCCCCCGGAATCGTGATGACGGTGTCGCTTTGGAGACAGCGGTCCAACTCGGCCGTGATCACGTGGAACATCCGCGGGCTGCGTTCTCCCTGGAGCAACAGCACCGGCATCGCCAGTTGTCTCGAGGTCGGGGCACTCGAGTGCGGGCAGGTATTGCTGGCGGTCGGCGAGCAGCTCGCGCCGCATTTCGAACGCAGTGGGCGATGAGCCGTGCGCGGATCGCCGGGGGGAGGTTGTCGAAAGTAGCCCCGGCGGTCGGCCATGCCGTCCACGAACAGGCGGAGCGCGCCCACCGAGTCGCCGCGGGCGAATGCGGCGCGCGCCGGGTCGAGGGTGGTGGCGATGAGGGCGCGCCGTAGCGAGTCGCCCGCGGGCGAGCGCAGGAGAAACGGAAGCGCCGGCGGCTCTCCGAGCACGAGGGTGCGGACCAGCTCGGGATGCTCGATGGCCAGGGCGAGCGCGACGTAGGCTCCGTAGCCCGCGCCGACGATGTGCGCGGGACTGTGCCCGAGCACCGCGAGCAGGGCCGCGAGGTCGTCGGCGTGCAACTGCGGGGAGTACACCTGGCCGTCGTTCTGCGGCGGGTTGGGCGGGTGGTAGCGCCGGCTGTACGCGAGCACCCGGTGCGTGCGGGCGAAGGCGTTGATCTGCGTGTTCCAGTCGTTCATGTCGCCGTAGCTGCCATGCACGAAGACGACGGGCGTCCCCTGGTCGCCGGCGAGCCGGTAGGACAGCACGGTGCCATTCACCCGCATGGCGTGCAGCTCGATCTTCGCGGGCGGGGGCGGCGCGGGCTGCGCGGGCGCCACGGGGGCGGGCTCGGGTGCTTTCGAGTGACCGCACGCGACGGCAAGGGAGAGCGAAATGGCCCATCGCACCAACGGCGTGAGGGAGCGCGGCATGGCGCTAACATTGTCACCGGCCGCCGCGCGCGCCAGCCTCGATCACCCCCAGTCCTTCGATTCCGGCGCGACGGAGCGCATGGTCTTGAGAAACGAGAATGGGGAATTCGGAGTGCGGAGTGCGGAATCCTGAGGTGGCTTACCCATTCCCCGTCCCACTTCCGCATTCCGCATTGCAGCCCCCGTCACCTCCTCCGCCAGCACGTTCAGCGCTCCGTCATCCTTCGCCAACCTGCCCGAGATCCAGAGAAACGGCTCCCCGCGCACGGCGACGCGATCGCGCTCGTAGACCTCCGGTCGTACGATGACGTTGACCATTCCCGCCTCGTCCTCGAGCAGCACGAAGACGACCCCTTTCGCCGTCTCCGGCCGCTGACGGGCGACCACGAGGCCTGCCACCTCGACCCGTGACCGGTGGGCGAGGCCGGCAAGCCGGTCGCTTTGCACCACGTCCGGCGGCAGGGCCTGGCGCATCAGGGCAAGCGGGTGGCCACTCGCGGCAAACCCGAGCACGGCGTACTCGGCGAGCATCCGCTCGTTTGCTTCCAACCCTCCGAAGCGCAGGTGCTCGTGCGGATGATCGAGCGGCAGCTCGAGCTGGCGCCGCCCGCGCGCCTCGTCGCCGTGCTCGGCCTTGGGAGGGAGGAACAGGCCCACCTGCCAGAGCAGCTCGCGCCGCGTGAGGCCAAATCCGTCACACCCGCCGACCCACACGAGGTTCTCGATCGCCGTGCGCTTGAGCTCCGGGGGCGCGCGTCGAACGAAGTCGCCCAGGCTCCGGAACGGACCATTCCGCTCGCGCTCGGCGGTGACCGCCGTGGCCGTGGCTTCGCTCCAATCGCGGATGAAGCCGAGCCCGATCCGCACCGCATCGGCTTCCACTGAGCACCAGATGTCGCTCACGTTCACGTCGGGGAGACGGATCGTGATCCCGTTCCGCTTGGCATCCCGTCCCAGCGCATCCAGCGAGTAGAACCCCATCGGCTGATTGTTGAAGAGCGCCGTGTAGTACTCCGCGGGGTGGTAGTGCCGCAGCCACGCCGATTGATAGGCGAGGAGACCGAACGCTGCCGCGTGCGACTTGGGAAAGCCGAACTCGGAGAAAGCGATGACGTGCGTGAACACGCGCTCGGCAACCGGCTCCGGGACGCCGCGAGCGGCGGCGCCATCCCTGAACTCGACCCAGAAGCCCGCCATCAGCTCGCGGCTGCGCCGGCGACTCATCGCGCGACGCAACGCCTCGGCCTGCCCGGAGCTGAACCCGGCGAGCGCCTGGCAGACCTGGAGCACCTGATCCTGATAGAGGATCACGCCGAGCGTCTCGGTCAACGCGTCCTTCAGCAGCGGATGGTCCAGCGGCGGCTCGTAGGGTCGGCCCTCCGCTACGGCGCGGCGCTGCTCCTCGCGGCGCCGCACGTACGGGTTCACCGCTCCGCCGACGATTGGCCCGGGCCGCACGATTGCGACTTCGACCGCGAGGTCCTCGAGATTGCGCGGGCGGCTGCGGCGGAGCATCTGGATCTGTGCACGGCTCTCGATCTGGAACAGCCCGACCGTGTCGCCCTTGCAGATACGGTCGTAGACCGCTCGATCGTTGAAGTCGATGCGCGAGAGATCGGGCGGCGTGCCCTCCCGCACCGCGATCCGCTCGACGCACTCCTCCACCAGCGACAGCATCCCGAGCGCCAGGAAGTCGATCTTGATGAAGCGCGCATCGTCGCAGGAATCTTTGTCCCACTGGCAGACGACACGGTCTTCCATCGCGGCGCGCTCGAGCGGCACGAGCTCCACGAGCGGCCGGCTCGAGATCACCATTCCGCCGACGTGCTGCGACACGTGACGGGGCAATCCGGCGATCTCCTCGGCGAGCTCGCACAACTCCTTCCACAGGGAGCGTTTTTCCTGCCGGCGAACCCCGGGAGCTGATCCAGTTCATCCGCCAGACCGCCAGACCGCCTGTCCGCCAGTTTTGCCACCTGCTCGATCTCTCCCAGGGGCAGATCCAGCGCCTTGCCGATCTCCCGGACCGCCGAGCGCAGGCGATAGGTCGGGAACGAGCACACGAGTCCGACGTGCTCGTCTCCGTAGCGTTTGTACACGCGCCGGATCAGCTCTTCGCGGATCTCGCGGGGGAAATCGAGGTCGATGTCCGGCACCGACGCGAGCGACTCGTTCAGGAAGCGGCCGAAGAAGAGGCGCGTAGCGACGGGATCGACGTGCGAGAGGCCGAGCAGGTAGCAGACGATCGACGATACCGACGAGCCGCGTCCCCGGCCCGGGAGCAACCCTCCCGCCGCGCGGCGCGAGCCGCGCCGCACGTCGGCGGCGACTTCCCGCGCCAGATCGAAGAGGTCGTGGTAGACCAGGAAGAACCCACACAACCCGTGATGCGCGATCAGCCGCAGCTCTTCCGCGAGCCGCCGCTCCGCTTCGTCGCGGTGACCGGAGTCCGCCGGGTAGCGCTCATCGAGCCGCGCGCGGCACAGCTCGGCGAGCGCCCGGGGGGCGGTGCGATCGACCGCGCCGCGGAAGTCAGGGAAGTGATAGCCGAGATCGCGTGTCAGGTCGAAGGCGCTTACAGCGCTCGGCGATGGTCAAAGTATTAGCGACAGCATCGGGACAGTCAGCAAACATCGTAGCGACATCTTCAGGCGGATGCAGGAAGAACTCGCTGTTGGGACGCCGCACGGCGTGCGAGCCGTCGAGCGTGGTGCGATGACGGATCGCGACCAACACGTCGTGCAGCCGGTGTCGGTCGCGCTGGTGGTAGTGGACGTTGCCAGACGCTACGACGCTAAGTCGTAAGTCAGAAGCGAGATCACTCAGCGCGCGGGTCAACGCGCGATCCCCACGCACCAGATTTCGTTGCAGCTCGACAAAAAATTGCTCGGGACCGAACACCGCGCGGCAGCGCTCGGCGAGCCGGCGCGCGGCAGCTATTCCGTCGCGCTCGAGCGTGCGGGGGAGAAGGCCGTTGCGGCAGCCGGAGAGAATGATCAACCCCTCGTGGCGGGCTTCGAGCGACGCGAAGTCGAGCCGCGGATCGAGGCGGTCGGCCCGGCCAAGATGGGCTTCGGTGAGCAGCCGGCAGAGATTCGCGTACCCGCGTGGCGTCTCCGCGAGCAACGTGACGTGCGAGCCGTCGAGCAGCGTCACCTCGGCGCCGGTGATCGCCTGGATACCGAGCTGCTTCGCTTCCTGAGCGAACGCCATCGAGCCGTACACGCCGTTGTGGTCGGTGAGGGCGACGCTCGCAACCCCTAGGTTCGCGGCCGTGAGCGCGAGCTGCTCGGGCAGTGAGGCGCCATCGAGAAACGAGAATGCCGAGTGGCAGTGGAGTTCGGCGTACAGCGTAGGCGGTCAGTTAAGGCTTTCTGGACGAACCAATCACCCGCGACAAGATCTTTGAACAGGACAACGTGCCCACCGCCTTCCAGCATGACGTCGTAGTAGAGACGTGAGATCCGCAGCCGCCACCATTCATCGTCGATTCGCCACACATCGAGAATGTTCTCGACCGCCTGACCGCCGCTGTTGTTTTTTGACCGCCTGACCGCCGTGGTACTCCCGATGCGTCAACGTCGACCTCCACCGTTTCCGGCGCATTCAGGGCTCGTAGTCGATCAACGCGTAGCGGCGTTCGGGAATGCGCGACCATGGCTGCACCTCGATGATGTGATAGAGCGGTGACCGCCGCAGCCGGAGCTTGATCTCCTGAACGGCGTACCGCAGTGCGCGCTGCCTGCCGGCTCGCGCGGCCGCGTTCGCATCGCGCGCGAAGAGCTGCAGCGCAGTGGTCCCCGGAGCGAAGGAGCAGAACTCGACCGTGAGCCGCTCGACGGCTTTCGTGGGCGGCGCCGACGTCCAGCCGGGTATCGAGCGGTGCGAGGATGCGACTCGGATCCGCTGACGGGTCCTTGAGCACGGCATCGATCATCCACGATGTCCCGTGCTCGAGCGCGGCGCGCACGCGCACCTGCCGCACGCGCCACCCTGAGCGACGCGGATGCTTGAGTGCGCGCTCGATCAGCTGCACCAGCGACTGCGTCAGCATTTCCAGGTCGGAGACCGGAGAGAAGAAGGTGAGGGCCGCGACGATGGGCTCGGGTACCTCGCGTCCCACGACCGGCTCGGCGAGCACTCCCGCCGCCAGCTGCCACAGCCTGCGGCCGGCGCGGCCGAACTGCGCGATGACCGCCGCCTCAGGCAACGCCTTCAGGTCGGCGAGCGTTCTCAGACCGAGCTGGCGCAGCCGGCGATGCGTGTCGGGATCGAGCGGCAGCACGGCGAGGGGTTGAGCGGCGAGAAACGTCTACCTCTTCCCCCGGGCGGACGATGACGGCATGTCCAGGTCGCGCGCGAGTGGCAGCGACCCAGGAAACGAACTTTCCCTTTCCCCAGCCCTACACGGAGTGCGGAGTGCGGAATGTCGAATGCGGAATCGATGCCTGCACTTCGATTCCGCATTCCGAATTCCGCAATCCGCACTCGTATCGCTTCCACCTGTTTTTCCGGCGGACCGTACAGTCCCTCCAGCCCGTCCATCCCCACGAACACCCGCCCCAGCTCGGCGGGCTCGATCACCGGGCTCACGGTGCCGAGCGCGGTCAGCAGCTGAGCGAATTGCTGGTCGTAGTGAACCGGGTCAGGCTCGCACAGCCGCAGCGTGGGACAGAGACCGATCGCCTGGCTGATGGTGTGACCGGCGCTGACGCCCGCCTTCCTGGCGATCGGGGAGACCTGCCACACCCGCCGCAGGTCGTCGCAGGCGAGCAGCGCGCAGGGCTGCGCCGCGAGCTCGGGGTGCCGCGCCTCCTCGCAGCGGAGGGCGAAGAGTGGGATCCAGCAGCAGGCGGCGTACGAGCTGCTCGGTGGAGATTTGCGAGTCATGAGCCGGCGATTAGGGACCCGAATATATCCCGAAGATCGCATCGGCCGCAAGATCCCAATGATTTACCTTAAGCTATTGTAATACCTCGCTTTATGAAGCTAGAACCCAGACGCGGTAAGCACCACGTCCGCGCGCGCCCACGCCCGGCGGAACCGCTTATCCACGGCAGCGGCGTCGGCCGGTTTGCCCTGCCCGGTAAGCGCCCGTGCCAGGCCGAAGAGCGACCAGCCGTTCTCGGGATTTCTCTTCAGGTCTTCCCGATAGACCGCCTCTGCCTCCGCCCCCCGTCCCGCCGCAAGCAACGTCGCCGCGAGCGTTTGGCGCACGGGATAGTACCAGGGCGGCGGCTCGTCATAGATCAGCGCATCCTGGAGCCGCACCGCTTCCTCGAGCTCGCGCACCGCCATCGCCGGTGTCGCCGCGCTGCGCAGCGATCTGTCCTCGCAGGGTGTGAGCGGCGACGCCGAGCAGGCTGCCGGCGGTCTGGAACCCGAGTGACAGGTCCTTGATCGCCACGCGAATTGTCGTGAGGCTGTCGAGCTCGTCAT
This sequence comes from uncultured Gemmatimonadales bacterium, assembly GCA_963844035.1. Taxonomy (GTDB): domain Bacteria; phylum Gemmatimonadota; class Gemmatimonadetes; order Gemmatimonadales; family GWC2-71-9; genus AG25. The sequence continues at coordinate 40,540 of CAWJMT010000001.1, read as the reverse complement.
CCGCTTGATCCGGCTGATTCCGGGCCGCCAGGGCGCGCCCGCGCGCGTAGTGCCAAATGGCGCGGGTGTATCGCAGCGACTCTGATGGCTGAGGCTCAGCGAGCACGTCGTCCCATTTGCCGAATTGCACGAGCGCGAGCAACGGCGTGGGAACGAGGTACTCGAGCGACGGCACCAGCCCGATCAGCTCGGGAGGAACGCTCTTCACCAGTTCGCGTGCGGCGCGCAGCGACTCCGCGCTTCGGCCCTCCATATACGTCGCCGCCCAGAGGAAATGCAGGTTGTGGAAGTAGTAAACCGGATAGAACCCCGTGGGATGACGGCGCTCGATGAACGTCTCGTCGGTGTGCGCCGCGTGGGAGTTGGCGATGACAGCGTCGGCGTAGCGTCCCACACGCATGTAGATGTGGGCGGGCATGTGCACGAGGTGGCCCGCGCCCGGGGCGAGCCCGGGGAGCCGCTCGGCGCAGGGGAGCGCTCGCTGGGGCTCGAACGATGCCTCGACGGCATGAATGTAGAGATGGCAGGCGCCGATGTGGTTCGGGATTGCGCTTCTGGATGCGCTCGAGCGTCGAGACGATCATCTGCGTCCCCGGTCGCGGCGTGCCGTTGGGCTGCCAGTAGTTCCAGGGCGCCAGGTTCATGAGCGCGTCGGCGTACAGCGTCCCCACGTCGTCGTCAGCGGGGAAGTCACGCCACAGATCGCGGGCGGCGGCGGCGTAGGCCGTGTCCAACGCGCCGCGACGCTTTGTTGTGTCGGCGGAGTAGCGGGTCGCAATCGCTTCGATCAACGCGCGCTCGACCGGGCTTGCGTGGGATATTCGGGCGTAGGCTGCGCGCACGGCCTCGAGCACCTGCGGCATCACGGACGGGTCCATCGGGATATTGATGTTGGGGCCGTAGGCGAACGCGACACCCCAGTAGCACATCGCGCACGTCGAGTCGAGCCGTGCCGCTTCGCGGAACGAGTTGATGGCTTCCTCGTGATTGAAGCCGTACGTGAGCAGCAGGCCCTGGTCGAAGTAGCGCTGCGCCAGCGGGACCGTGGTGCTGATCGCGTGATGCAGCTTCCCGAGGTTCTCGATCAGCGGGGTGGGCGGCGTAGGGGCGCCGGCGGTCTGGGCCTGAACGGCCAGGAAAACCGCGCGCAGGAGCGGCAGCATGGGTTACCTCCGAGGTGTCGGCGGAGAATACACGGCGCGGGAGCAACGTCAACACGGCCCGGCGTGGCGCGCTACGTTACGAGGTGGCACAGACCGATCTCTTCGGCGACGCGCGCTCCCAGCCCGCAGACGATGTGGTGGCCCTCGGCCCGCCGGCTCCCGTCCAACATCAAGTTCGGCACTTCGACCTGGACCTACGACGGCTGGACGGGTGACGTCTACCATCGAGACGTATCGCGGTCCGCAACCCGCCAAGCGGCTGGAGGAGTACGCCCGCTATCCCCTGTTCCGCACCGTCGGGATCGACAGCGCCTTCTACGAGCCGCCCTCCGAGGCCGTGCTGGCGGCCTATGCCAGCGCCCTCCCGCCGGGTTTCCCGTGCGTCAGCAAGGTGTGGGATCGCATTACCGCCAAGCGTTTCAACCAGGATCGTCGCTGGGGCAATCTGGCGGGGCTGCGAAACCCGGACTTCCTGAACGCCGACCTGTTCAAAGAAGCGGTGCTCGGTCCCTACGGGCGCGCGTTCCGCGATCACGCCGGCTGCTTCGTGTTCGAGTTCCAGGCGATGCGGGGCAAGGATCTCCCCGACGCGGGCGAGTGGGCGGAAGCAGCTCGATCGATTCCTGGGAGCGCTGCCGCGCGACTGGCGCTACGCGGTAGAGCTGCGCAACCCTGAGCTACTCGATCCCCGCCACGGCGCCGTGCTCGCCCGCCATGGTGTGGCGCACGTGTTCAACTCCTGGACCGAGATGCCACCGATCGGCGCGCAGCTCGAGTTGCCGTGGGTGTTTCCGGCGGAGTTCACGGTCGCGCGCGCACTGCTCAGGCCCGGCCGGGCCTACGCCGATGCCGTGAAATTATTCGAACCGTACGACCGCGTTCGTGAGCCGCTACCGGATCTGCGGCAGGACCTGCTGCGGCTGATCGCCGAAGCGACGCGGCGGCGCCTCGAGGCGTTGATTCTGGCCAACAACCGGGCCGAGGGGAATGCGCCGGGCACCATTCGCGCGGTGGCGGAAGCGTGGCTGAGCGGGGCTGACTCCTCTCCCTAGAATCGCCAGCTCGACCTGCGGCTGGGGTCGCCGCCGCTGATATCGGTCCTGCATTCCTCGATTCACGGGCAAGCCGAACCGTACCTGCAGTCGCTGAATGCGCCGCTTGAGCGCGGCGGCGTATTCGCGCGGCGCGCTGCTGTAGCGCGCGTACGCGCGCACGTAGCGCTCGACCAGATGGGGGAACTCGGCCTCGAGCACCGGAAGAAATCGGTCTCGTACCGCCGCATAGAGCCGCAGCGGGCCCGCGTGGACGAATCGCGCATCGGCATCGCGCGCTGCCTGAAACAGCGCCTCCAGGTGCGGCCGATCATCCGTGATGCCCGGAAGAATCGGCGCGATGATAAGTCCTGCGTTGATCCCGGCTGCCCTCAAGCGACCCAACGCTCGCAGCCGCACCGCCGGGCTGGGCGAGCGGGCCTCGACCTTCCGAATCAGTGGGGCATCGACCGTGATCAGCGACACGTACACTTCGAGGTCGGAGCGGGCAGCGAGGCGCTGCAACACGTCGGCGTCGCGGGTGATGAGCGGGCTCTTCGTGATGATGCCGATCGACAAGCCTTCGTAGCTCGCGAGCCGCTCGAGGATCGCGCGCGTCACCCGGAAGCGACGTTCGGCTGGTTGGTACGGATCGGTGGCGGTCCCGATCACGATCGGTGCGGCGGCCCGGCCACCGGCCGCGGAGCGAAAGTATCGCCGCAGATCGGCGTCGAGCGCGCCGCGCACATGCTCCTTCACGAAGATGCGGCGCTCGAACGCTTCCCACCCGTGGGCACCGCGGAAATCCCGGAACTCTTCGTCGTCGAGCGCGCCCCGGTCGTGCGCCCGCTCGACCACATAGCGGTGCGCGTAGCGTGCGTAGCAGTAACTGCATCCGAATTCGCAGCCGACGTACGGGTTGATCGACCAGAAATCCATCCCCGTTTGCTGCGGCGCGTTGAGGACCGACTTGGCGGAGAGGGATACGAACGTCGTGCCGCGCAGGCGCTGGTCGAGAACGGGTAGGCCTAGCCGCACCGCGCCCATCCACAGGTCACGCACAGCACGCACGCCGACTGGCGTACCAGTCCGGCTCCGCATTCGGGACAGGCCGGACGCGGCGGCGGCTGGGAGTCGGGGAGCTTTGGGGCGGGACCATGACCCGAATATATCCCGAAGCCCACTGTCAGCAAGTGACGCCGCCTGTTACTGTAACCCGATGCCGAACAATCGGATAGCCTTTCAAGGCGAGCCCGGCGCCTACAGCGAGGAAGCGCTCTATCTCCTCGACCCTCAGGCCGCCTCAGTGCCCTGCCGCGAATTTCGCGACGTGGCGTCGTCGGTGCTCGAGTCGCGCACCGAGTTCGGCCTGCTGCCGATCGAGAATTCGCTCGTGGGGTCGATCGCCACGAACTTCGACCTGATCGCCGAGTCGGGGCTGGCGATCGTGGGCGAGGTCGTGAGCCCGGTGCATCACTGCTTGCTGGGCGTCCGCGGATCCGCGCGCGACTCGTTGCGCCGCGTGCTGTCCCATCCGGTCGCGTTGGCGCAGTGCGAGCGGCTGCTGCGGAGTCTCACCAACGTCGAGGTGGTGGCATTCTACGACACGGCGGGCGCGGCGGCCGAGGTGGCCCGCCGCAACGACCGGGCGGTCGGCGCCGTGGCGGGGAAGCTCGCGGCGGGGCGCTACGGCCTCGAGATTCTGGGCGAGCGCATCGAGGACGAGCCGCACAATCAGACCCGCTTCCTGCTGGTCGGCCGTGAGCCGGTTGCGCCTGAGGCGGGGGTGCCGGCGAAGGTGACGTTGCGGCTGCGCCTGCCGCACCGCTCGGGGACGCTGGCGCGCGCGCTCGCCCCCTTTGCCGACGCAGAGCTCAACCTCACGAAGCTCGAAAGCCGCCCCGACCGCACGACGCCGTGGCAGTATCTCTTCTATCTGGACGTGGAAACCCGCATCGCCGAGCCGGCGATGCAGGGAGCGCTCGACGCGCTCAAGGGTCAGGGTGCTGAGATCACCGTGCTCGGCGAGTACCCACGGTTTCGCGCCGCGCCCTGACGCCGGCTACTGCGGCTCAACAGTGAAGTGCAGCGTCCCGCTGGCGTTCGTCAGCGCCACGTGGATGCTCCAGAAGCCCGCCGTTCCAGTCCCCGTGCCCACGACGCCGCTCCCGTCCAGTGCGTGCGTAAAGATCAGCGCCGAATCGTCATCGGCGATGGTCACGATCGCCGCACCTGCGCGTCACCGTGCTCATGAGGTTGACCTTCGCGACGGTCCCGGTGGTCTCCCAGGAGTATCGTGACGTCGTGGTGACGCCGTCGACCGGCGCTGTGTACTCGAAGTAGTCCACCGTGTCTCTGACTACCGGTGCGTACGGTGCGGCGAATTCGGGATTGCACTCCAGGAACGTGACTGACGCCGTGACGACGACGGCCGCAATTCCGAGTGTGCGTCGCGCGTGCGTGTGTACCTGTGGCTTCAGCTGTGAGATACTCCTCATGCGATCGTGCGACTGCGGCGATCTCCCGTTGCCGCCCGCCATAGAAAGTACACCGGCACCCCCAGCAACACGCAGAGCAACCCCAAGGCGCTGTACGTCGTCTTCATCGCGAGCATCGCCAGCGCGATCAGGGCTGTGAGCAGCAGGTAGAGCGCCGGGAGCCACGGGTACCCTGGAACGCGCACCGGACGCTCGGCATCCGGTCGCTTGGCCCGCAACGCGAACAGCCCCGTCGCTGTGAGCATGTAGAACACCAGGGCCGCAAAAATCACGAAGTCGAGCAGCTGGCCATACGTCCCCGACAGGCACAGCACGCTGGTCCACAGGGCCTGCACGACGAGCGCCACGGACGGCGTCTTGTATTTCGGATGCAGCACGCCGGCCGACTTGAAGAACAGATTGTCGCGCGCCATCGCGTAGAACACCCGTGCGCCCGACAGGATCAAGCCGTTGTTGCACCCGAACGTCGAAATCATGATCGCCACTGCCATGACGTACAGCCCGGCGTCGCCGAGAATCGCCTTGAGCGCCGCCGTGGCCACGCGGTCCTGTGGCGCAGCGGCGATCGCCTCGGCCGGGAGGACACTCAAGTAGGCGACGTTCGCCAGCATGTAGAGCACGGTGACGGTGAGGACCCCGGCCCCCATGGCGAACGGCAGATCCCGCTTCGGGTCCTTCAGCTCGGAGCCGGCGAACCCCACGTTGTTCCAGGCGTCCATCGAGAACAGCGAGCCGACCATGGCGGCGCCGATCACCGGCACCAACGCGAGCGTCAGGCCGCCCGCCGGCCAGAACGCTGTTCCGAAATTCTCCGCAAGCGCGGCGGCGTTCCGCCCGATCGTGAGGCCGAGCAGGATGAGCCCGGCGAGCGCGGCGGTCTTGATGGCCGTGAGCGAGGTCTGAATGACCGCCGCCGTCCGCACGCCGCGCACGTTGATCCAGGTGAGTACGACGATCGATGCGACCGCCAGCACCCGTTGGGGAGACAGCCCCACGGTGATGGGGCCGATCGGCTGGGGAAAGTTGATCGTCCCGCCCAGGAACACGTCGGGCGTGAGCGCAGGGAAGAGCACCCCCGAGAAGCGGGCGAACGCAACCGCAACCGCGGCGATGGTCCCGGTCTGGATCACCACGAACAGAGTCCAGCCGTACAGGTAGCCGAACAGCGGGGAAATACTTTCCCGCAGGTAGACGTACTGCCCGCCGGCCTTGGGGAACATGGCCGCGAGCTCGCCGTACGTCAGTGCGCCCATCAACGTGACGACGCCGGCGATCGCCCACACGAGGAGCAGTAAGCCAGGGGCGTGCACGTCCCGGATGATCTGCGCCGAAACGATGAAAATCCCCGAGCCGATCATCGAGCCCACGACGAGCGCCGTGGCATCGAGCCGGGAGATCACCCTGACGAATTCCGTCTGCGGCTGCTGCGTCGTAGCCATGCGCTTCACCCGCTCGTCGTTGTGCGAGCGGGATAACCTAGTCGCTGCCACCGGGCAGCCGCTATGTTTTCGGCGACCTTTCCCGGACCCGAGGCCGCCCGTGCGTCTGCTTCCCCGTGCAGAGGAATTTTTCACTCTCTTTGTCGCCGTCGCCGAGCGTAACAAGGAGGCTGCCAAGCACCTGCATGACCTGTTCGAAGCCGCGCCCGATCGCCGCAAGCCGATCGTCGACGCGATCAAGCAGCTCGAGCACGAAGCGGACCAGGTCACGCACGAGGTTGTCAACCGCCTCGACCGCACGTTCATCACGCCGCTCGACCGGGAGGACATCCATCAATTGGCGTCCGATCTGGACGACGTCATGGACGCGATGGACGGTACGGCCCGGCGCTCGCAGATCTTCCGCGTCGGCGTCTCTCCCGCGGGCGTCAAGCAGCTCACCGAGGTGATCCAGCGCATGGTCGCGGTGCTGGGCGAAGCGGTCGGCCGCCTCAAGAAGGGCGGCGAGGACGTGATGCAGTACTGCATCGAAGCGAAGCGGCTGGAAGAAGAGGGGGACGCGATCTACCAGGAAGCGCTCGGCCGGTTGTTCGAAACCGAACGGGATGCGCTCGAGGTGATCAAATGGAAGGAGATCTACGACACCCTCGAGTTGACGCTGGACCAGGCGGAAGACGTCGCCAACGTGATCGAGTCCATCACGCTCAAGCACGCCTGATGCATAGCGCGTGGATTGTTCTCGCGATCGTCCTCGTGGCGCTCGCGTTCGATTTCATCAACGGGTTCCACGACGCCGCGAACTCCATCGCCACCGTCGTCTCAACCCGCGTCCTCTCGCCCCGTTTCGCGGTCGCCTGGGCGGCGTTCTTCAACTTCGTCGCTGCATTCGTGTTCACGACGGCCGTCGCCAAGACGATCAGCAAGGGGGTCGTCGACCCCAGCGTTGTTGATTCCATGGTCATCCTCGGCGCACTCGTGGGCGCCATTGCGTGGAACCTGATCACCTGGTACGGCGGCATCCCGTCATCGTCATCACACGCGCTGATGGGCGGGCTGGCAGGGGCAGCCATCTCGAAGGCGGGGTTCGCGGCACTGGTGTGGCCGGGTAAGTGGGTCGCCACGCTCGCCTTTATCGTCCTGGCCCCACTGCTCGGACTTGTGTTCGCGCTGGGCCTCACCGTCGCCCTGTCCTGGGCCCTGCGCCGCGCGCTGCCCCGCACCGTGGACCGGGCCTTCCGGGTCTTGCAGCTGTTCTCGGCCGCGGCGTTCTCGCTCGGCCATGGCGGCAACGACGCCCAGAAGACGATGGGCATCATCGTCGGGCTGCTGGTCGCGGAGCAGGACCTGTTCGTGGACTTCCCGATCCGGGCGCTCCACCTGACCTCGCACGACGTTCCGCTGTGGGTGATCCTCGCCGCGCACGCGGCGATCGCGCTCGGTACGATGGCGGGAGGGTGGCGGATCGTGAAGACGATGGGGCAACGCATCACCAAGCTCGTGCCGTTCGGGGGCTTCTGCGCCGAAACGAGCGGGGCCGCCTTGCTGTTCATCGCCACATACTCCGGCATCCCGGCCAGCACCACGCACACCATTACCGGCGCGATCATGGGCGTCGGGGCGGCGAACCGGGTCTCGGCAGTCCGCTGGGGCGTTGCCAGGCAGATCGTGTGGGCGTGGATCCTGACGATTCCCGCCGCGGCGGGAATCGCGGGACTGACGCTACGTGGTCCTGCACGCCGTGTTCGGCTAGAGCGGATCGATCTCCTTAGGTCAGAATCCGCTTGAGGCCCCGCTCCGTCTCCGCCAGGGCCTCCTGCAGGTGCTGTAGCTCGTCGCCGTAGCCGATACGCAGGTAGTTCGGCATGCCGAAGTGCTCTCCCGGCACGAGCAGCACGCTGTGCTCCACCCGCATCGTCTCGACGATCTGGAGCGCGCCGACGGATTGCCGGTACCGCGCCCAGCAGATCGCGCCCGCGCGGGGCGGATGCCAGGTGAACGTGTCCCCGAACCGCTTCAACCACTCGTCCAGCACCGGATAGTTCGCGTTGAGGATGCGCCGCGTGCGATCCAACAGCTTGTCCCGCACGCGCGGCTCGAGCGCCACGGCGGCGAGGTGGTCCGAGACTCCTGAGGGACCGATCGTGGTGTAGTCGTGGCGCGCCCACGCCTCCGCCACGAACGGGGCCGGAGCGACGATCCACCCGATCCGCAGCCCCGGCAGGCCATAGGCCTTGGAGAGACCGTTCACCACGATCACCCGTTCGTAGCTTGCCCCAGAACGACGCCGTCGTCCGGCCGTCCAGCTCGGCGCCCTGATACACCTCGTCCGCCAGGAGCCAGGCGCCCACGCTGGGCGCAGCGCTCGACGATCAGCCGGCGCGCTTCGTCCGACAGCACCTGTCCCGTCGGGTTATGGGGATTGGTGACGACGACGAGCTTCGTGCCCGGCGTGATCGCGCTCCTGATCTCCTCGGGCGTAGGCTCCCACCGCTGCTCCTCGTGCAGCTGAAGGCCGCGCACCTCCGCGCCGAAGTTCTGCGTCAGCCCCCACGTCTGGAGGTAGTTCGGGAGCATGATTGCGACCTTGTCACCGGGCTCGAGCAGGCGCCAGCAGATGGCGAAATTCGCCTCCGAGCTGCCGTTCGTGACGAGCACCTGTTCCGGCGACGCGCCCGGATAGAGGGCGGCGATCCGCTCCCGCAGCAGGTCGGTTCCGTTCGACTGACTGTACCCGAGACGCACGTCGAGCAGCGGCACCGCCGACGCGCCGGCGAGGCCGAGCAGCCCCTGCACGGAGAGCGGGTGCACACCCGACTCCGACAGGTTGAACCGGACTCGGTTTTCCCACGTGCTCTGCCAGCGTTCGAGGTCAAAGGGGACGAAACGCATGGAGGGCGGTGTCAGGTGTCAGGTGTCAGGGTCAGAATGTCGTCGGGATGCTCGAGCCAGTAGTCGGGCTCGAGGTCGGCGAGATGCGGCCGGTCGAACGGTCCCCACAACGCCGCGGCGGTCTTCACGCCCGGCGGCGCGGCCGGACTCGAGGTCGTGGCGCGAGTCGCCGATGAACACGGCCTCACCGGGCTGCGCGCCCAGCTGCTCGAGAGCCACGAGCACCGGCTCGGGATGCGGCTTGGGGTGGCGGACGTCGTCCGCGCCGACGATCACTCCGAACGCGTGTCGAGGCCCGCAACCTTGAGCCCGCGCATGGCACCGCTGCGCACCTTGCTCGTCACCAGGCCGAGTCGCTTGCCCTCTTCCTTGAGACTGTGCACGGCATTCACGATTCCGTCGTATGGACGCACCAGCGAGTCATGGTGCGCCATGTTGTAGACGGAGTAGGTCGCGGCCATCGCCTCGATCTCGGCGGGGTCCTCGGTCCATTGGCGCAGCTGCACCCGGATCGGCGTGCCGAGGCCCTTGAGCCACATCTCGTCGGGCGGCACCGAGCCGCGATGGGTCTGCAGGGTGTGCCGGTACGAGCGGAGGATCAGCTCGACCGAATCGATGAGCGTACCGTCCAAGTCGAAGAGAAACGTTGTGAGCAGCACGCCCGCAACTTAACGGGGGCTGGGACCCGTGACGACGAGCGGCCGCGACCAGCTCGGCCTCGGGTGGTTCGGCGGTGCGGATCGGGCGGGGGGAGTCGTTCGTGCCAGGCGAGCAGACTGGTCGGCTGATGAGCGGTGCGGCATCCTCGACGAGCTCCTCCAGCAACACCTCTTCGCCTGCTGTCATGCCGCCGCGAGCCGCGATACGAGGGCGTCCAGTCGGGTCAGTGCGGCGGCGTCGCCGCGCTGCGCGGCACCGCGTGCGCCCGTGAGCGCCAAGGGGATGAGCCGGCGGCCCAGCCGGTCCCGGTCGCCCGCGCGCCAGCGGGCGTCCGCGATGGCTCCGAGTCGGCTGCGCAACAGCGGACCGGCTCGCTCGACGGCGGCGTCGAGGATGGCGCGATCGGGCGTACGCCGGTCGCGCGCCGCGGCGCGCTCTCGAGCCACGAGGTCGCCCGCGCCGGATCGGCGCGCGCTCCGCTGCGCGTCCACCACGATTGCCTCGACGAGCGCGCCGAATCGGACGACCAACACCACGGCCGGTTCCTGTCCGGCCACCGTCGCCCACGCGCCGGGGGCCGCCACGTCCGCGGCTCGGGGCGAGCAGGTCGAGCCGGTCGCACCAGTCGAATGCACCGGACTCCGTGGCTCCGCGCACCGACTCGACGCTGGCGCTCGCGGCGGCCTGCACCAGGGCCTTGGCCGCAAGCCGTTCCTCCAAGCGCAGGGCGTTCGCGAGCGGCGGGGGAGGAAGGAAAGTCACGGTTTCGATCGCGTCGTGCAAGGAGCCGGGCCGGTCGATCCGCCCCACGCGCTGGGCAAGCCGGGCCGGGCTCCAGGGAAGATCGTAGTGGATCACCCGGACGGCGTCCTGCAGGTTCACCCCCTCGCTCAGGATATCAGTCGCGATCAGGATGTCGGTCTCGAGCGCGGCGCTGGGGCTGGGGGGCGTTCTGCGCGCGCGGGGCGAAAGCACGGAGGATCTCGCGGCGTGAGGCGCGGGCTCCAGCCGAGCAGGCCATGATCCCCAAGCACGACGGCAACGCGGCGCTTGCACCAAACGACGGGCGAGGTATCGTGCGGTGGCGCGCGCACTGGTGAAGACGATCGTCTTCCCTTGCACGGGCGAGCAGACCGTCAAGCAGCGCCGCCTTGGGGTCCGTCGTCGCTACCAGGCGGCGCGCAGTCCCCGCACCGCGACGAGATCGTCGGGACGCACGGCGACCGGAGCCCGGCGACGACCAGCGATGGGAACAGCGCCAGCTGCAACGCGTCGCTCTCGCGGTCGGGGAACACGCGTCGGAATTCCTGCGGGCCCAATGAGCGTCCTTCCTCTCCTTCCTTCAGAGCCATCTCGAGGAACGCCTGGTAGCGACGCAGGCTGTCGTCCAACGCCGCGACGCTCGAGTGAGGCGCGTGAGCAGCATGAGGCGAAACAGCGCTCCCGCGCCGGCCCCTGGGGTGAGCTCGCCGAGTGCGGCGATGACGCGCTCGAGGTCGAGTCGGGGAGTGCGCCGGCGCGGATCAGGCAACCGGGAACCCGCTTGGGAAACGCACCGTGCCCAGCCGCTCGGAATTCCGGTTCGACGCTCCGCCGCGAGCGCGCGACGGTGAGCCGCGCCACCGCCCCCCGTACCAACTCCGGGTCAGCATCGCCCTGACCAGCTCGATGGAGCGACGGCAGCCCGAGAGCGGTCAGGGCATCGTCCCGCAGAAACAGCCGAAACAGGCTGAAGAGATCCTCGAGCCGGTTGTGCACCGGTGTGGCCGTGACAAGCAGGACGTGCGCCCCGACCACGAGCTTTGCGAGCGCCCGATAGCGCCGCGTCGCGGCGTTGCGGAACCGGTGCGCCTCATCGACGATGAACAGCCGGATCGACGGCCCGGGGATCGGTGGGGTGCGGTCACGGCTCAGCACCTCGTGCGTCACAACCGGGGCAGCGACGTGAAAGTGCGCGAGCAGCGCGCGCCATTGGTCAACCAGAACAGCGGGGACCACAAGGGCGAACGGCTCGCGCCGGGCGAGCGCCACCGCGAGTGACACGTACGACTTCCCCAACCCGACGGCGTCGGCGAGCAACGCACCGCCGTGCCGTTCCACTATTCCCTCCAGGCGTCGAGCCGCTCGCACCTGGTGCGGCGCGAGCCACGCAGGCCATGGGAGCGGGTTGTCTCGCTCGCCGATCAGGGCCCGCGCTGCCAGGCGAGCGACGGACGCGGGTGGCGCCGCGTCGCCACCGCGCAGCAGGAACGCGAGCGGCTCCCGGGGCGGCTCCAGCTCCTCAGCGAAGATCCGGGGCCAGGCGTGCCAGCGCGCGTCGATCCGCGCGATCGAGCTCGTAGATGTCGGCGATGGCATCGTCATCCACGGTGCACTGCCGGCCCCACTCTGTGAGGCGGGTCCACGACGTGGGACCCGGCGGGTGGGATCGGAAGGGCTCGCACCACGGTGGCATTGAAGCGCCGGAATCCCCCGCGAGCAGGATCGGCGTGCAACGAAGCGAGCGCGCTGAGCCAGCGCGAATTGAACAACGCGGCGAGCGCGTGTGCGTCATCGAGCGTTCGCGTCGCGATCCCGTACACGGTGTTGAGGGGAACCGCGCCGGGGTCCAGGACGGCGGCGAGGAGCCGTCGCGCCAGATCGGGCCAAACGACCCGATAGGGCGCGCTCGCCAGGCCCGTGCGGAATACTTGCCAGGGCGGACCATGGCGATAGTCGCTGCGGCGGCGCAGCCGTGCGATGCTGGGGCTCGAGCCGCCCGGCGATATCGGGAGGCAGCCGGGCGAGCGGCCGTCCGTCGGAGCCGTGTGTCCAGAGCAGGTGCATGGCGGGCGCCGCATGCCACGGCGGACAAGTCGCGTCCACGGACTGCCGGCCGCGTTCCCGGAGCAGGGGTGCCCAGCAGGAAGACCTCGTCCGCCCCTGTCTTGATCCCGAGCTGCGGTTGCCAGCGGTCGCCCAGGGCGGGGAAGGCACGCCGCAGCCGGCGGGCAACCGCTGCGGCGTCGGGTACGAGGATCCACGGGGTCGGGTCGGCGAGCTCGCGCTGCGGGACGACGCGGCGCGGCCGACTTGGGCCCGAGGGTCGTGGCCACGTCGCTCTCGGCCGACGGCTGCGCACGAGTGGTCACCAGGGCCATGGGGTACACCGCGGCCGCGAAGGCTCCACTCGCCCCGTCGAGGGGCACGGCACGCTCGATCCGCCCGGTCGACGCGAGCCGGTGCCGCAAAGGCTGGGCGTACCCGCTCGACGCGAGCTTTGCGGGGACCAGCAGGGCCACCGCGCCACCCGGTGCGGCCAGCTCGTGCGCCCGGTCCACGAATGCCACTGCGAGGTCGGGGAGATGCGCGAACCCGCCGCTCGTGGCCGTGCGCCACGATGGGTAGCGCACGGACAGAGTCTCCCGCACGCGCGGCGGTACTCGCTCGCCCCGCACCCAGGGGGGATTTCCCACCACGAGATCGAACCCACCCCTCGCGACGATGTCGCCGAACTGTGTTTCGAACGCGAAGAACGGTGCCTCACCATCACGGGCACGGCGACGATTGGCCGTCCTGAGGTCGCGCCGTGCGGCCCGCAAACGCCGCAGTCGTAGCCGCGCAGCGGCGTCGCACCCGCGGGCGTTGCCGAACAGGTCGGCCTCGCGGGCCGACGCAAGCAGCTCGTGGATCTGGTCCTCCAGCCGAGCTGACGCCTTCTCGGTCAGGTGCCCGGGCGAGCTCCGCCGCGGCGCCCCCAGCTCTCGGAGAGCCGCTCGCTTCGCGATGCCGCTGCGATCGAACAACGCCTGACGCGCGAGACCTAGTCGCTCCACCTCGGCGCGGCTGCCCTACCAGGGCCGATCCGCCGGTAAGAGTTGCCGCGAGCGTGAGCGGATCGAGTAACGCGTCGCCTTGTCGTACGTGACCGTCGAGGTTGGGAAGCGGCGTCACCCGGGCCAGGTCCCGGGCGTCGTCATCGGCCACGAGTGCGAGCCACAGCCGGAGCTCGCTCAGCCGTACCGCCGTGAGCTTGAGATCCACGCCGTACAGTGAGTGCGCCAACACCTCGCGCCGGATCGGCGCCGCGGCGCCGCCGCCCGCCGTGACTCGCAGCGTGGTGAGCTCCTGCAAGGCGCCCAGCAGGAATGCACCGGACCCGACGGCGGGATCGAGCACCGTGAACCTGCCGCAGGTCCGGTATCGATGACGGTGCCTCCCCGTGATGCACCCACCGCTCCGCGGCGCCGCGGGTGAGCGCCGACCCGAGTGACCAGCGCCGCTTCGAGCCCGGCCCGGACCAGGTCGCGCACCAGCGCCGCGGGAGTGTAGTAGCTCCCACTTCGCTTCCGTTCGTCCGGGTCCATCACGCCCTCGAACACCCGGCCGAGCATGTCGGGTGCGACCAACTCGCCATGGTCGTCCTCGCGCACGGAGAAATGGAAGCGTTCGAACAAGTCGTCGAAGGCATCTCGCCAGTCGCTGTTTCTCCCAGCGAGCGGTCCCGTGGTGTCGCTCCAACGCGGTAGGCTCGAATAACCCGCCGTTCAGGAACGGCAGTCGGCCAAGCAGTCGCGCCGCGCGAGAGCGGTCGGCCGGTGGGCGGTTCAGCGCGCCGAAGCACAACGGGTCGAAGACGTGCCGCTGAAATGCGCGCCGCGCGGCGAGCGCGGCATCGAACCGATGGACCAGGTAGCGACGGTCGTCGTCCAGCCAGCCCTTGGCCTGCACGAAGTAGAGAAACAACACGCGAGTCAGTGCAGTCAGCGCCAGCGCGTGGCGGTCTTCTCGGCTGCGTGGCGCCGTCAGCCTGTCGGTGAGGCGCTCGAGCACCGAGCGGAACGCCTGAAAGAACCGCGTCGTGACTCCTTCACTCGCCAACGCCTCCCCGGTGCGCAGGCTGAGGGCGAGCGCGCTCTCTCCGGCGACCGGAGCGCAGCGCTCGAGCGTCGCGAGAGCGGTTCCGGTGATCGGGTCGAGCGCAAACGCCGCTGCCCTGACGCCGAGATCCCCTCGAGCATCCCCGTCCCACACGCCAGGTCGCGCACACCAGGCGGCGCGGGATGCCTCCGAGCGCGCACACCAGTCCGCGCTCGGCGCGGCTCGCTAATACCTCGCGCTCCGAAACGTGCTGCCCGCTCCGGATCGGCTGCAGCGATCGCGAACACGCGGAATGCGTCATGGCGGGCGATCAGCTCGACGCGGCGCACCCCCGCCAGCTCCACGTGCGCATCCCCCAGCCATGGTCCCGGCGGTACCGATTCCCACACCGGCCTGAACCCGAGCGCGCCGAACACGTCACGGAGGTCGTCGATCTGCTCGGTGCGAGCGAGTAGCTCTCGCAACACCACGGCTCCCGGAAAGCGAAGGCCCGAAGGTGGGGTGGACTATCGTCGCCAGCGGTATCGAGACATTGCGTGGAGTTGCGAATTGTTGCAGAGGGGTATCTTTAGACCGACATGTCTCCCGGTATCCTCGCCCTCTCTGGCATCGGCCTCTTGCTCGGGTTCCGTCACGCCTTCGAGCCGGACCACCTCGCGGCGGTGTCCACCCTCGCCACTCGCCAGGGCTCCTTGCTCGCGGCGTGCCGCCTCGGCCTGGCGTGGGCGCTCGGACACACAGCGAGCGTGGGGATCGTGGTGGTGCTAATCATGGTCGGAGGACTGCATCTGCCGGAGCGACTCTGGCCCGCCGCCGACTTTTTGGTCGCGCTGCTGCTGATCGCGTTCGGTGGCTCGGTGCTGCTGCGCTACGCGCGCGGTCGCTGGCACATGCATACGCATACTCATGGTGCCGGGCCGCACCTCCACCTGCACAGCCACGCGCGCGGGGCCGCGCACGAGCATATCCACCCCCGCGCCGACGTCCGCCGCTCGCTCGGATTCGGCCTGCTGCATGGACTCGCGGGCGGCGCGGCGATTCTCGTGCTGCTGGTGGCGGCAGCGCCGACCCGTGGCGCACAGCTCACCTATTTTCTCGCCTTCGCCCTCGGCACGATGATCGGAATGATGCTGGTGTCGTTCTCTCTGGCGGGAATTGTGCGGCTGGCGTCGGGTCGTGGAGCGCGTTGGGCGACGTTGCTGCACGTCGGGTCGGCTGGAATTAGTGTCGCTATTGGGTGCGCGCTTGCGCAGAAGGTTGCCTCAGCGCTGTAGCTATGCTGTAGTCATGCTGTCTCCTATCCAGTGCCGTACTGCCTGCCCCGCCATACGATTTTTCGGCCTCCGCGCCACGCCGACCGCACCATGATGCCCACCACCACGGCTGGCACCGAGCGGATAGAGCAGCGCGTAGCGCACCGGCGCGCTTTCGGCCCAATAAACGACCGTCCAAATCGCGAACGAGATGACAACGGTGGCGAGCGCCCAGTCGCCACCACACAGCGCCCACCACACCGGCGGTCCGACCCACGACGAGCGACGGGAGTCCACATCAGGTAAGGTGCCATCCGCCGCACCCACGGGATCGGCGGCAGCGTGAACGGCACGCCGAGCGCCAGATTCTTGGACCACCCTTCCACCACGTCCGCCAGACTGCGGTACATCCGCGTCACCATGTACTGGGGACCGTGCACCAGGAAGATGTTCAGCCCGTGCCGCACGTAGGCTTGAGCCAACGCCAGGTCCTCGACGACGCGATCCTTCACCGCCTCATGGGTGCCGACGGTCTGGTACGCGGCGCGAGTCGTCAGGATGAACTGCCCGTTCGCAATCCCGTTCCACTCGACCCGCGTCCGATTGATCCGCTCGAGACCGCCCACCCGCGAGGCGAGCACGAGGAAGATGTGAGGCTGCACCACCCGCTCCCAGAACGTCACCATCTCCTGGCGCGGGACCACGCTCACGAGATCCACGCCCTCGTCCTTCAGCGCGCTGACGCAGCGCGGGATCAGCTCCGGGTCGTGCCGCGTGTCGGCGTCGGTGAACAGCAAGATCGCTCCGGTCGCCACGCGCCATCCCTGGACCAGCGCCCACGGCTTGCCGAACCACCCCGCCGGGCAGCTCGGCTCCGCGCACCAGTCGCACCCGGCCGCGGGCTTCCGGGCTGCGAGGCGACCTGCTCGACGATGGCGGCGGTCCCGTCGCTCGAGCGATCGTCCACCACGATGATCTCGATCGGCTCGTAGGTGGAGGCGAGCACCGAGCGGATACACGTCTCGATGTTCTCCGCTTCGTTGCGCGCGGGGATGATCACGGAGACCAGCGCGCCGGTCGTGCGGGGAGGATACGAGCGCAGGTGCGGAGTGCGATGGGTATAGCGGTGCAGCAGCAGAAGTAGAAACAGCAGGTACACCGCCGGGATCAACCACGTCACTCGAGCTTCTCCCCTTCGCTGGTCGCAATCACGACCGCCGTCGTGAGGTGGCCGGTGACGTTGGTCATCGTGCGGAACATGTCGGGGATGCGGTCGAGACCGATGAGCAGCGCGATCCCGGAGAGCGGCAGGCCGGTGGTCGCGAACGCCGGCGCGAGACTCACCACGCTCGCCGCGGGCACGCTGGCGACCGCCATCGAGGTGAGGAACACCGCGGCGCCCGCCTGGAGTGTTTCTGAAAATCCGAACGGGATCCCGTACAGCTGCGCGACAAACAAAACGGCCACCGATTGAAACAGCGCGCCTCCCGGCCGGTTGACGCTCGCTCCGAGCGGCAACACGAGTCCGGCGACGCCGCGCGAGATCTTGAAGTCGCCCTCGGCGGCGGTGAGCATGGTGGGCAGGGTCGCGAGCGAGGACGTCGTAGAGAATCCCATCAGCATGGAGTTGAGACTGACACCCAGGAACCGCGACAACTTGATCCGCGCCACGAAGCACCACCGCCGGCAGCAGTACCGCTCCGATGAAGAGCGTGACGCCCACGATGACCGCGAGCACATATACCCCCATCGCCTTCACCATGGTCCAGCCGAACTGAGCGACCATCGGTGCCACCAGCGCGCAGATGCCGATCGGGGCGAGCAGCAGCACCCAGTGCACGATCCTGATCAACGCCGCCATGGTGCCGTTCGCGAGATCGGTGAGGACGACGCGCTTCTCGTCGGGCAGCGCCGTCGCCGCGATCGCGAGGATCGTGACGAACACGACCACCGGCAGCAGATTGCCGTCGACCGCGGCGCGCAGCGGGTTGGCCGGCACGAGCTCGACCACAAACCGGCTCCCGGAGGGGATCTGCTCGACGGCGCGGCGCACAAAGCTCGACTCGGCCACGGCCCGCTCCCGGAGCGCCGCCTGTTGCTCCGGCGTCAACGGCACCGAGCGGCAGGATGATCGCCCCCACCGCGAATCCG
The DNA here is from genome assembly GCA_963844035.1 of uncultured Gemmatimonadales bacterium. Classification (GTDB taxonomy): domain Bacteria; phylum Gemmatimonadota; class Gemmatimonadetes; order Gemmatimonadales; family GWC2-71-9; genus AG25. Next base: position 22,596 of record CAWJMT010000001.1, on the reverse strand, counting down.
ATGACGATCGCCGCCAACGTCGTGCCCCAGAAGAACGCCAGCGTGCGCAGGCCGAGCCGCCCCAGCCTCCTGAGATTCCCGAGACCCGCCACGCCCACGAACACGGCGCTGGCGACGAGCGGGATCACGACCATGGAGAGCAGGTTGAGGAACAGCGTCCCGACCGGTCGCAGCGCGCTCGCGAGCGCGAGCAGCACGTGGTTCTGCGTGGCCGCGGCGACGAGGCCCAGCACCAAGCCGGCCAGCAGGCCGGCAGCCATCCAGATGTGGTTTCTCATAGTGTGCGCACTATACTTCCCGGACCAATGATCAGCGGCACCCCAGTGCGCCGCAACGGCTAGTCACCTGGCGACCCCCACCAAACGCTCGTTCCGGCTCCTCGGGGCCGACGGCCGCCCGCTGCACGTCGACGTGCGACAGCGCGGGTGGCGTACGCCCTGCGGTGGTCATTTGTGGGGGACTCCTTCCCGAGCTTGCCGACGCGCCTGGCGCGCGCCGGATTCGCCGTCGTGTCGTTCGACCTGGCGCATTCGGGCGACCTCGCCCTGGTGCTCGACGCATTGCAGCGCGGGACCGTCGGCGTTGCCGCGGAGAGGTATGGGTTAATCGGTCACGGCACGGGAGCGGCGATCGCCTTGATGCGCACATTGGGGGACGAGCGAGTGCGTGCGCTTGTCACGGTGACATCGGCGCCCGTCCAGGGTGGCGACGCTGCGCTGCGGGAGCGCTGGCTCGAGCTCACGGCGTCGACCCCTGGGCTCGAGGAGGTCGTGCGACCCTCCATCGACTGGCTGGCACGCCACCTCCGGTGATCACCTTGGACGCCGTCCGCCGCCTGGGCAGGGTACATCGGACCCCGACCGAGCCCGCGGTGGGCGAGAACTTCGCCGCAGTCGCACTGATCCTGGTGCCCGGCCCCGCCGGTCTCGAGACGCTGTTCATTCGCCGCGCCGTGCGTGCCGGGCGACCCATGGTCCGGGCAGGTCGCCCTGCCCGGGGGGCGGCGGGATCCGGCGGATGCGGGTCTCGAGCACACGGCGATTCGGGAGACCCGCGAGGAGCTGGCCGTCGATCTGGGTCTAGCGGAGCGCCTCGGTGCCCTCGACGACCTCAGCCCCCGCACCCAGCTCCTGCCGCCCATCGTGGTACGTCCCTTCATCTTCGCCCTCCCGGATCGTCCGGCCCTGAGCCCAAGTGAGGAGGTACAATCGGCCTTTTGGGTGCCCCTGGGCCGGCTGCTCGAGCCCGGCGCCCGCCGCACGTCACGCTCACGGTGGGCGGGGGTGAGCGCAGCTTTGACGCCTATATCCTCGGTCAGGACATCATTTGGGGCATGACGGAGCGGATTATCTGGAGATTCTTGAGTGAGATATGGCCTATCTAAACATCTGATTCGCTTGACATTATTGTAGAATTAGCTTACGCTAACTCCCGCCAAGTTAAGACACACCGAAGTTATTAGCTGACTAGCTGTTACGTCGTCTACGGCGCACGAATCCTGCGCGCCTTTCCGGCAGGGAGAAACGACATGCAAGCAAGTTTGCCGGAGTCGCCGCTCACCCGCTCGGTCGAGGACTACCTCAAGGTGATCTACCACCTGTCGAGCCAGGGCGGCTTTGCGGCCACGAGTGAGATCGCGGCCCACCTCGAGGTCTCCGCCCCGTCCGTGAGCGGCATGGTCAAGCGCCTCTCAGAGACCGGGCTGATCGAGTACGTCCCCTACCGCGGCGTGCAGCTCACGGCGCAGGGGCGGCGGGCGGCGCTGAGGATGATTCGACGTCATCGCATCCTCGAGGTCTACCTGGTCCAGCAGCTCCGCTACGACTGGGACGGCGTGCACGACGAGGCGGAACGGCTCGAGCACGCCGTATCGGACGAGCTCATCGAGCGCATGTCTCAGGCGCTCGGCGATCCGCGCTATGACCCGCACGGCGCTCCCATCCCGACTGCCGCCGGCGAAATCGAAGAGGCCGACCTCGTCTCCGTCGCCGACGCACCCGTGGGTCAGCCCCTGGAGCTGCGCCAGGTCGGTACCGAAGACCCGGCGCGCCTGCGCTACCTCGCGGAGCAGGGGTTGGTGCCCGGAGCGAGTCTCACGGTCACCGACCGTCAACCATTCAACGGACCGACCACCGTGCGACTTGACCCTTGGGCCCGCGTGTGATCGGTCGCGAGCTGGCGGAGCTGTTGTGGTGCCGCGAGGCGACCCATGAGCCAGGACGACGTGGCGCCTCCGCGGCGCGGTCGCGGATCCGGGGTGGCGCCAGCCCCGGCTCACCCCGAGCCTCGCCGAGGTCTATCGCACCATCCCGGTCGCCCGGGGCAGCTGGTGGCGCAAGGTGCTGGCGTTCGCCGGTCCCGGCTATCTGGTCGCGGTCGGCTACATGGACCCCGGCAACTGGGCCACCGACCTCGCCGGCGGCGCGCAGTTCGGCTACACGCTGCTGAGCGTGATCCTGATCTCGAACCTGATGGCGATCCTGCTCCAGGGGCTCGCGGCCAAGCTCGGCATCGTGACCGGGCGCGACCTGGCGCAGGCGTGCCGCGACCACTACTCGCGGCCGGTATCGTTCGGCCTCTGGATCCTCTGCGAAATCGCGATCGCCGCCTGCGACCTGGCCGAGGTGATCGGCTCGGCGATCGCGCTCAACCTGCTGTTCGGCATCCCGCTGGCCTGGGGCGTCGTGATCACGGCGCTCGACGTGCTGCTGGTGCTCTACCTCCAGAACAAGGGCTTCCGGCTGCTCGAGGCGCTCGTCATCGCGCTGATCGCCACGATCGCCGGCTGCTTCCTGTTCGAGATTGTCGATCTCGCGTCCCGACTGGGGCCCGCTGCTCGCGGGTTCGTGCCCAGCACCTCGATCCTCGCGGATCCGGGACATGCTCTACATCGCCATCGGCATCCTCGGCGCCACCGTGATGCCGCACAACCTCTACCTGCACTCGTCCATCGTGCAGACGCGGCGCTACGAGGAGACGGCGGCGGGCAAGCGCGAGGCGATGCAGTTCGCGTTCCTCGACTCGACCATCGCGCTGATGCTTCGCGCTCTTCATCAACGCGGCGATCCTCATCGTGGCGGCGGCCACGTTCCACCGCACCGGCCACACGCGGGTGGCCGAGATCCAGGACGCCTACCAGCTGCTCACGCCGCTGCTCGGCGTGGCGGGCGCGAGCACGGTGTTCGCGCTGGCGCTGCTCGCCTCCGGCCAGAACTCGACGCTGACCGGCACGCTGGCCGGCCAGATCGTGATGGAGGGCTTCCTCAACATCCGCCTCCGGCCCTGGCTGCGGCGCCTCATCACGCGCGGCGATCGCCATTGTGCCGGCCGCGATCACCGCCATCTTCTTCGGCGAGAGCGGCACCGCGCGGCTCCTGATCCTGAGCCAGGTGATCCTGAGCCTGCAGCTCTCGTTCGCGGTCTTCCCGCTCGTGCGGTTCACGTCGGAGCGAGCCAAGATGGGCGAGTTCGTGAACGCCGCTGGGTGAAGGTCGCTGGCGTACACCGTCGCGGGCGTGATCGCGACGCTCAACGGCTGGCTCCTCGTGCTGACCGTGCGCGGCGTGGCTCAGCTGATGTACACGCGCATCCTGGTCCCGCTCGAGAACTCGCCGTACGACGAGACGATCCTCGCGCACGTGCGCCGGCTGGCGCGGCACTGCGACGCCGTCGATCGTGCTGATCCACGTGGCCGACGGCTGGGTGGCGCGCAACATCAAGGAGCTCGAGCTGCGCGAGTCGGAGGAGATGCGGGAGGACCGCGCCTACCTCGAGCGGATGTCCGCGGCGCTGCGCGGCGGAGGGGTTCGACGTGGACGCGGTGCTCGCCGCGGGCGACCCGGCGACGGAGATCAGCGAGGCGGCGATGCGGGAGCAGTGCGACCTGATCGCGATGGCCACGCACGGACATCGGGGGCTGAACGACGTGGTGCGCGGCAGCGTGGCGAGCGAGCTGCGGCACAGGACCATGGTGCCGGTGCTGATGGTGCGGGGCCAGCCGAGGTAGCCTAGAGTCGGTCGCTCCTGCTCGAGCGCTCGCAGCATCGAGCTGAGACGCCGGTCCCGCGCCTCTTCGAGTTCCCCCAACTTTCCCTTGTAGGCGCGCTCGATCGCGTGGGTGAGCGTGCGCAAGCGTTCCGGCTCGAGGCTGTGCCAGGTTGCGAGCTCGCTCCAACGCTGCTCGAAGCTCGCCAGCAGTCGCTGCAGGAACACCGTCACGCCCGCCCTCGCCCGCCGCGAGATGATAGGTGAGATGCGGTCCCGCCGCCGCCCACCCGAGCGCCGGCCCGAGCGTCACCGCCCGGTCCAGCTCCTCCACGTCGATCACGCCCGTCAGCACCAGATCCACGCACTCCCGCCACACGGCGGCCGCGATCCGGCCCACCACGTAGCCCGGGACCGGCTTGCGGATCACGATCGGCACTCGACCCAGCGCCGAGAGATAGTCACGCGCGAGGGTGACCCACGCGGGACCCGTGCGTTCCGACGGGACGACCTCGACCAGCGGAATGAACTCCGGCGGATTGAGGGGATGCGTCACCAGGCAGCGGTCCTGGTGGCGGCACCGGGCGAAAATGTCCTTGGGGAGCATCCCGCTCGATGAGCTCGAGAGCAGCGCGTTGGGGCCCGCGATCTGGTCCACTGCATCGAACAGCTTCTGCTTGGCCATGAGGTCTTCGGGGATCGCTTCAATAACCCAGTCCGCGCCTTGCACTGCGAGGAGCAGGCTGCGGCCCTGGGTCAGCTCCTGGAGCCCCCGCTCCACGATTCCCGGCGTAGCACGCTCGAGCGCGATCAGCGCGCGCGCGCGGCGCGGCACTTCGGTCGACGCGACCTCGAGCGTGCGCGCGTTGATGTCGAACAACGTCACCGGCCAGCCGGCCGAAGCCATCAGCGCGGCCCAGCCGCACCCGATCTCGCCCGCGCCCAGGATGGTCACCTTCCCCGGCATCGTGTTCACGCGTGCGCCTCCACCCTCGCCCCGCGCGGCTCGGGTGCCGGTACTTCGGGCAACGCCGCGCGTCGAAACACCCGCTCGGAAAGCAAGGCGCGGATCGCGGGGATGCGCACCTCGGTTGCGACCAGCACGCCGGCACCGTCCGGCGCAACCCGCGTCTGGCCGCGCCGCGCGTCATCCTCCAGGCCCACGGCGATCCGCACCCGCTTGAAGGTCACCGTCTCGGGCCGGAGCAACGCCGCGATCGGCAGCACGTCGTTCAAGACGCACCCGTCGAGCCCCTCATGCTGCCGGTGGAATTCGACGTAGAAGCGGAGCGCCTCATGCAGCCAGCGCGCCAGCGGCGCTCCGGTTCGTCCCAGCCGCTCGACGTCGGCCGAGTCGAACACCATCTGGCGGGTCACGTCCAGACCCACCAGCTCGCTTGGGAGCTCGGCCTGCAGCACCGTTTGCAGCGCCTCTGGATCGCACCAGGCGTTGAACTCGGACAGCGGCGTCGTGTTGCCCTTTGCCTCGAGATGCGCCGACCATCGCGATGTGCCGGGACACCTTGGAGCGTACCAGCTCCGGGTCGCGCCGCAGCGCGAGCGCCAGACTGGTGAGCGGACCCAGCGTCACGAGCGTCACCGGCTCCCGCTGCTCCGCGAGCAGGCGCTCGAGCGGGCGCACGAAATCGAGGATCACGCCGGCGGGCGGCAGGGTCGCGTACCCCAGCCCGGACTCACCGTGCGTCTCGTGTGCCACCACGAGCGGCCGGACCAGCGGCCGCCGCGCCCCCACCGCCAGCCGGGCGCGCTTCGCTGCCCGCCGCAGGATTTCCACCGCGTTGCGGTAGGCGTTCTCGACCACCGTGTTGCCGTACGAGACCGAGATCCCCCGCACGTCCAGCTCAGGAGAGTAGAGGGCGAGGTAGATCGCCAGCATGTCGTCGATGCCGGGATCGGTGTCGATGACGACGGGAATCGGGAAGAGGGACGCGGGACGCGCGGGTTCGTGCACGGGTACTAGGCTAGGGTGCGCGGACCTCCTTTGCAATAGTGGCGCGCAGGGCGCGGAATTCTTCCTCACTCCCGAACCCGAAAATCCGCTTCACCACCCGACCGTGGCGGTCGAGCAACACCGAGTAGGGCAGGCCCCGGTAGTGGTAGACCGCCCGCATCCGCCCGCCGCCCACCAGAATCGGAAATGGCGGCCGCAACGACGTGATGAACGCGAGCATGCTTCCCAAGTCGCGGTCGTCGGAGATGGCCGCGATCTCGAAGTCGGCGCGGGAGAGCTCCTCGTACAGCGTCGCCATGCGCGGGAATTCCTCGCGGCAGGGATGGCACCACGAAGCCCAGAAATTGACGAGCAGCACCTTGCCGGCGAAATCCGCCAGCCTCACCGTGTCGCCCTGCACGCGGCGGAGCGTGAACGGGGGCTCGAACGGCTCGCGGCGGGCGTTAGGCAGCAGCGCGAGCAGGCTGTCTGCGTCGTGCGTCTCGATCTGGCCGCTCGAGTCCAGGGCAACAGCGGTCTCCCGCGGCCCCAAGTGGTGAGTCGCGAGAATCTTTCCTGACGCCGTGTCGAGCACGTCCACCCGCAGCCGGGTCGCCGCCGAGTCATCGCCACCGAGTGCGTAGAGACGCCCGTCCGGTCCGAGAACCAGGGCGAGGTTCACCACCGCATAGCGCGCGTCCACTTCGCGTCCACGGGCCCCGAGTACCGGGTCGGTCTCGCGAACAAACCGGCCGCGCGACGCGGTCCATGCTGTAGCACCTGTGCGGTCGAACTTCACGATTTCGTCGCGCGCGACCGGCGCGAAGTACACCGCCCCTGCCGCATCGGTCGCGACCGCGCCGGCATTCGTCAGCTGCGTGAGAAACGGCGCCTCGGGCTTATGCATCGTGCCGATGCGGCCGATTGGCCGGCCGGACTTGTCGAGGATGCGGAGCAGCGGCGCCGTGTCCGCCTCGGGGACCATCTGGACGAAGTACGGTGACCGCGCGCTCACCACCACCGCGCCCGAGGCGGCGTAGATATCTGCCGGGTCGGGGCTCTCCCATTCGCGTACTGGGCGGCCGTCGGTCGTGAACACGATCCCCTGGCCGGTGCGCTCGCTCACCAGCAAATCCGACCCGAGTCGAGCAACCGCAACCGGCGTCGCAAGCCGGTTGTGTGTGAACGCTTTGACCAGCCGGAGTGCGCCGTCAAACGCGAGGATGCGGCTGGAGTCGGGGTCCGGCGCCCAGGAGAATCCGTCGAGCGTGGCGGCCGGCGAACGATCGAAGAACAGCAGGGTGCGGCTGGGCGCCGCGGGGCGGCAGCAGACGACGGCCGCCGCCAGCGCGGCGCTCAACGCAGCGACGCACGTCAGCTGGCGGCCGCGACCGACTTGATCTCGATAGTGTGGAGACCGTTCGCGAACCGGTGGATTCCCTTGACCTTTACGGTGGCTTCCGCGAAGGCGATCAGCCGCGAGTTCTGGGCATCGCCAGCCTTGGAGCTGACAGGGATGTAGATGTTGCCGTCGCGCCCGAGGATCGCAAGCCCCACACCCGCTTTGGCGCACGCCTGGGCGCATTGCTTGTGTGCCGAACCGGAAACACCGGTGGTGAAGCAGTTCACGTCGATCACCTGGCCCGTGATCTCGGTTTCCCGTGCCCTCCTTCGCTCCGGCCGGCGTCTGGGCAGCCAGCGGCAAGGCCGCGCCCGCCAGCACGGCGAACAGGGCGAAAGTGCGATTCAGCATCGATCCCTCCTTGGTATATTGGGCGCCATGAGCACCGGCTACCGCGAGCTCGTCGACGCATTCGGTGTGGCCTGGGAGCGCGGTGACGTGGACGCGATCGCCTCGCTCTTCACGCCCGACGCCGTCTTCCTCGAAACGCCCTTCAGTGACAGATCCGTCGGCATCGCCGCCATCCGGGACTACTGGAAGGACGTACCCACCAATCAGGCCGAAGTGTCGTTCCGGTCCGGTGAGATCTACGCGGCGGGCCCGTGGTTCGCTACCGAGTTTCGGTGTACCTACCGCCGCCGGCGCAGCGGCGAGCGAGTCGACGCGCGCGGCGCCATCTTCTGCGAGACGAAGGACGGCAAGCTCAGCGAAATGCGGATGTACTGGCACAGAAATCCCTAGGCCTGGTGCCGCCGCACGTAGTCGAGCGCCCACTCCAGCAGCTCTGCGTGCCGGGTCCCCATCCGCATGGCGGCGTCCACAGCGCTTTCCTCTCCGAACCCCCGATCCAGCATGAGGTAGGGAATCAACGCTGCCCCGACGCGGTTGCCTGAGTTGCAATAGACGAAACGCGCGGCGCGCGCCGATGACGTCGTGCAGCGCCCGTTGCATGTCGTCGAGCGCGCGGTCGTCGAGCGGGGTGTGGCTGACGGGGATGTTGAGGTAGTCGAACCCCGCCGCCCGCACCGTCGCCGGCGCGTCGAACGGCTGCTCCTCCATCGGATCGCGCACATCGACCACCACGTCGCAACCGGCGCCTTCAACGCGGCGAGGTGCTCGGGCAGCGGCTGCCCACCGGTGATCAGGCCGGGGACGGGCTCATATGCGTTCAGGACGCCGCTGACGGCGTCGAGGAGTTGGCTCATTTGGGCGACCTGGAGCGCGAAATGTAGCAACCTGTGACTTCACCCTACTCCATCCTCGCCCCCACGTGTAGACAGGTGTTCCCCCCGGGGGACAGCGGGGGCTCATCCGCCCCAGAAGGGCCGTTTTCCTCATGATCTGGAGCCTCTAAACGGGGCACAGTTCTTGTAATAGGGTGGGTAGCTGGGGTACCGTTCCCGTAGTAACAAGGAGGTCTCATGATGCTCGCGCTTGCACTTGCTCTCTACGCATCGATGTCGGCTGGGCCTGCGGCACGCCCACCTGCCGTCGCGCTTTCCGATGATCCTCCAATCCAGTCTGGCTGAACCAACAGCCTTCACTCGCCGGCGAGCGGGCGCAGGTGTACGTTCACACCGCGCAGGACGGCTACATATTGGTGCTGCAGATCGACGCGCGAGCCAGGTGCGACGTGCTGTTTCCGACTCGACCCAGGCGACGACGCGTTCGTTGCGGGCGACAAGGAGATCGAGGTCCGCGATCGTGGCGATCGCGAGGCGCTCACAGCGGAAGACGACGGGGACCGGATCAGTGCTCGTCGCCTGGTCGGCGACCCCGTTTGCTTCGACGGGCTGGTGACGCGGTGACCAATGGAATCTTGGGCGCGGCGGCACGCTGGACAGCAGCGACGACGCAGAGGCTGGTCTCGTGACGATCGTGCGGGTACGGCGGTCGATGGTCACTTCGACTACGACGTTGCCACGTACACGGTTCGGTCGACCACCGCATACAATGACGGCGCCAGTGACGAGGCGCCGACGTCGAGACCTCGGTTGGCCGACTTACAGCGGGTCGAGCGTCGGCGTCGGCTCGGCGCCCCATGGCCGTACTGGTATACGGGCGTCGAGCCATTCTGTGACTCGTACTATTGGAGCGCATGGGGATGCGGGCCGTACTACTACCCTCCCTACTACGTCGGGTATCGGTCCGTACCGTATCGGCCCTACGGGTACGGGTACAACTACTACGGGTACCGCCGCTTACGGCTACCGTCCCGGGGTACGGCGTACGGCCGTAGCTGCGGTACGGCGGCTACGGGCACCCCTGTACAGGAATCGGTCGGCCGGGTACGTGGGAGTGGTAGGTGGATTCCGCCCAGCCGGCTCGCGGGTGGCACCTACGCGTTCAGGAGCTCTGGGTCTTGGAGCGGTTCGCGATCCGTACTCTGGGGTCTCGGGCTTCGAGCGTCGGACGTCGCGTCGTGATCCCCAATCGCGCTCTACATGCGCGCGGGCGAGTCGGTTCCAGGGTTGTCGAGTACGGGCTCGCGTGCTAATCCGGCACGCGGGTATCGGGCACGAGCTCGCGGGGTTACCGCGACGGCGGGTATGCACGGCCGTCGTCCGGTGGGCGGTCGAGCGCCGCGCCGCGGGGTGAGCGTAGCGGTGGCTCGGCACCGGCTGCTCGGAGCGCGCCGTCGGGTGGCTCGCGTCGGGGTGGCGGAGCTGACGTGGCACCGCGTTCATCGGGATCCGGTTCCTCGCGTGCCAGCGGTGGCGATGGCGGCGGCCGTCGAAGCGGCGGCGGCGGTGGCGGCTGGAGCGGTGGTCGCGGCGGGGGTGGTGCTGGCGGCGGTGGCGGCGGCTTTAGCGGTAGTCGCGGCGGTGGTGGCGGGGGTGGAGGCAGGCATGAAGGCGGTGGTGGTGGCGGCGGTGGTAGACGGCGTTAGCCGCTAGGCCAGCAAGAGGCAAAGTCGGGCGGTCGGTGCAATACCGGCCGCCCGATTTCTATTCCGGCTCCAACCCTTCGATTCGGTGTGCTCCCGCTGGCTTGGTTGCACGTTGGCCGGCCGGTACATGATCACGCGCGCCCGCTCGAGGGTGATGAGGCCGCCGCCGATCATTTCCTCGAGATCCGGAAGGATCGACTGGATCGCCTCCTCGGTCTCCACGATTTCAATGATGAGCGGCAGGTCGAGCGACAGCCGCAGGATCTTGTCCGTGTGCACCGTGCTGCTGGCGCCGAATCCCGCCACGCCGCGCAGCACCGTAGCGCCCGCGAGCCCTTCGCTCGCGGAATGTCTCGACCAGCGCCTCGTACAACGGCTTGCCGTGGTACTTGTCGCTCTCGCCGATGAAAATTCGCATCAGGGTGCGTTCACCCTTGAAGCTATGGGGCATGGAGACTCCAGGTGTCAGGTGTCAGGTGTCAGGTGTCAGGGCCAGGTGGTGACATGCCAGAACAGTTCCCTGACACCCCGACACCTGACACCGCCTTCTCATAGCATCTTCCCCGCGAACTGCGTGCCCGATGATCACCGCCGCCAGACATCCCAGCATCGTTCCGCCCATGTACAGCCCCGCGTACCCGTACTCCCCATCCGCGAGCAGCTTCATGCTCTCGTAGCTGAACGTGCTCATCGTGGTGAACGCGCCGCAGAACCCGATCGTGAGCCCGGCCCGCAGGTCCGGGTTGATCAGCGCGGAGCCGGTCCCGAGCCGGATCACCATGCCGAGGATGAACGAGCCGACCAGGTTGATGGCGAGGGTGCCGACGGGAAAGGTCACGAGGCCGGAGCGTTGTTGGACCCAGCCCTGGAGGAAGTACCGCGCCAGCGTACCGAGTATGCCACCGAGTGTGATGTAGGCGATCATGGCGTCAAACTCGGACGGGCGGCCAGGCGGGTAGGGCCACCGATGTGCTAACCGGCTAACCGCCTAACCGCCTATCTTCCCCCCATGCTCCGCCTCGCCATCGCCCAAGTCCGCCCCACCAAGGGTGAATACGCCGCCAACCTGCAGCGGATCGGTGCGGTGCTGGAGCAGGTCGCGAAGCTCGAGCCACCCGATCGATCTGGTCGTATTTCCCGAGGCCGCCACGTCAGGCTATTTCGTCGAGGGTGGCGTGCGCGAGGTCGCCGTGACGGCGGGGACGCTGTTCCGCGACCTCGAGCGTCGCCCGGGGATCGGACGACGCCCGCCCGATCGACGTGGCGGTCGGATTCTACGAGGTGTTTCAGAACCAACCTCTACAACTCCTCCTTGTACGCCACCCTCGGCGGCAACGAAGCCGGCATCAAGCACGTGCACCGCAAGGTGTTCCTTCCGACCTATGGCGTGTTCGACGAGCAGCGTTTCGTCGAGCGCGGTCACGATGTGCAGGCGTTCGACACGCGCTGGGGCCGCGCGGCGCTGCTGATCTGCGAGGACGCCTGGCACTCGCTGACCGCCACGCTCGCGGCGCTGGATGGCGCGCAGGTGATCATCGTGCCGAGCGCGTCCCCGGCGCGCGGGGCCGGGTCGGAACGGGAAGCCGTCGGGCTACCGGACAGCGTCGCGCGCTGGGAGCGGATCGTGCGCGGCATCGCCGAGGAGCACGGCGTCTACGTGGTGTACGCGAGCCTGGTCGGCTTCGAGGGCGGGCAAGGGGTTCCCGGGCGGCTCGGTCGTGGTGGGACCGGCGGGAAACATCGAGGTGCGGGGCCCGCTGTTCGAGGAGGCGATCGTCACGGCGGACTTGAATCTCGACGAGATCACCGATGCGCGCGCGGAAGCGCCGCTGCTCGCGGATCTGCGCGCGACGTTGCCGGATCTGATCAAGAACTGGGGAAGAGGGAAGAGGGAAGAGGGAAGCGTAAGACAAGCAAGGTGAAGTTCGATGCGGCGCGGGATGGCGCGAAGCCACGCGTGTCCCGTCCCGCGTCCCGCGTGCCCGAAAGCGACCCCCTCGCGCTCGATCCCGAGCTGGCACGCCGCTGGCTGGTGAGTTTCCTCAAGGACGAAGTCGTCGGGCGCCGCGGCTTCACCAAGGGGATCGTCGGGCTGTCGGGCGGCGTGGACTCGTCGCTCACGGCGTTCCTGGCCGCCGAAGCGCTGGGACGCCGCAAACGTGATCGGGGTGCGGATCCCCTACCGCACGTCGAGCCCCGAGAGCCTGGAGCACGCGCAGCTCGTCATCGACAAGCTCGGCATCCAGTCGCTCACGGTCGACATCAGCGAAACGGTGGATGCGTACCTGAAAGCGGTCGGCGACGCGGATGCGGCCCGCAAAGGCAACGTGATGGCGCGCGAGCGGATGATCACGCTGTTCGATCTCTCCGCCAAGCACCGCGCGCTTGCCGCTCGGCACGGGCAACAAGTCCGAGCGGCTGCTCGGCTACTTCACCTGGCACGCCGACGACACGCCGCCCGTGAACCCGCTGGGCGACCTGTTCAAGACGCAGGTCTGGGCGCTGGCCCGGCACGTGGGCGTGCCGGAGGTGATCGTCACCAAGCCCGCCACCGCCGACCTGATCCAGGGCCAGACCGACGAGGGCGACTTCGGCATTTCCTACGCGAAGGCCGACCGGATACTCTACTATCTGATCCGCGGCTTCGGCCCGGAGGACGTCGTCGCGCGGGGATTCACCCGCGCCGAGGTCGACCTGGTGCGGGGCCGGCTCGAGTCCACGCACTGGAAGCGGAGGCTCCCGACCGTCGCCGTGATGTCGCAGACGGCGATCGGCGAGTTCTACCTGCGACCGGTGGACTATTAGGTTCCTCACACCTCTCGACCGGACTAACTGATGCAGGGGCGCCATCCGCGCGAATCGGAAGCGATCATGTCGGAGCTGATGATGCCGCAACACGCGAACATCATGGGCAACGTGTTCGGTGGCGTGATCTTGTCGCTCGTAGACCGCGCGGCGGCGGTGGCCGCCATCCGCCACGCGCGCCGGCCGTGCGTCACCGTGTCGGTGGACAAGGTGAACTTCCGCGAGCCGATCCGCATCGGCGAGCTGGTGACGGCGATGGCCCGCGTGAACTTCACGGGCCACTCCTCGATGGAGGTCGGGGTCAAGGTGATCGCCGAGAACGTGCTCACCGGCGAGCGGCGCCACACCAACTCGTGCTACCTCACCTACGTGGCGCTGGACGACAAGGGCCACCCGACGCAGGTGCCGCCGGTCGAGCCCGAGACGCCGGATGAGAAGCGGCGCTACGACCGGGCGGCCAAGCGGCGCGCCACGCGCGTCATGGATCGCCGGTACGACTCAGGGCTGGGAGAGTAAAGCGGAGTGCTGATTGCGGAATGCGGAAGTGAAGTAGAGCGTCCGTGAAGACCGCACTCGTCCTGGGTGGTGGCGGGGCGAAAGCGCTGGCGCATGTGGGTGCCTGGAAGGCGCTTCAGGAACGCGGCGCACAAGTCACCCACATCGCTGGCACGTCGTTTGGCGCCGTGATCGGCGCCGCGCTCGCCGGCGGGATCGAGCGTGGACGACCTGATGCGCACCGCGCGGTCGCTCACCGTGAAGGACTTCGCCGCGATCCGCCTCACGACCCTTCTCAAGGGCGTGTTCGCGTCCAGCCTGTTCGAACCGACGCGGCCTCAAGCAGACGATCGCGCGGCTCGTACCCGCGACGCGGTTCGAGGACCTGAAGATCCCACTCACCGTTACCGCCACAGACCTCGATTCGGGGGAATTGGTGCTGTTTGGACCTCACCCCCTGCTCCCTACGTGGAGAGGGGGGACCTGTGGTCGCCGCACGAGGTGTCGTGCCCCTGCAGGATGCGCTGTACGCGTCATGCGCCCTGCCGCTCTACTTTCCGCCCGCTGTGATCGAAGGCCGGCGGCTTGCCGATGGAGGCGTTCGCGCGGTGTTGCCCATTCAAGCGGTAGCGGGACTTCCGGTGGACGCCGTGGTGGCGGTGCACGTGGGGCCCGGGTTCGACGAGACGACGCCACCGGGCGTGCGGTCACCCGCGCCACCGCTGGTGCGCGCGCATGGCGAGGCGGAGCGGATCATGATGGCGGCGCAGACGGAGCGGGCGATCGCGGCATGGCCGAGCGACGCACCGAGGCTCGTAGTGGTGAGGGCGGTCGCTGAGCGTGAAGCGACGTTCGCGGTGGGACAAGCGGACAGACATTTCGAAGCAGGGTACAGCACGACAAAGCAGGCAATGCAAAAGCTAGACGGGTAGACGGCCAGCGGTGAACAGGCCTCAGGCGAGAGGGTCGTCCTCAAACTGGCAACTGTGGACCGCTAGCCGTCTGTACGTCTAGTCTTTGCATTTCCCCGCAGTTCAGTACCTTTCCGCATGCCCCGCAAGTATTTCACTCTCTCCGAAGCGAACCGCACGCTACCGCTCGTCAAGCGGATCGTGTCGGACATCACGGCCGCTGTATCCCCGGTGGCGCGATCTCGTCTACCGCTACGAGTACGTCGCGGCCCAGGCGCGGCCCGATTGGGGCGAGTCGGCCGAGCAGCTCGCGTTGCACGCCGAGATCGTGGGCGTGGCGGGCGACATCAATCGGTACCTCGAAGAGCTCGAGCAGATCGGCTGCGTGTTCAAGGGGTTCGAGCAGGGGCTGGTGGACTTCTACGGTAAGCTCGATGGACGCGACGTCTTCTGGTGCTGGCGGGTCGGCGAAGAGCGGATCGATCATTGGCACGATCTGGAGGCCGGGTTTACGCCGGCAGGCAAGCGGTCCCGGAGCTCGTCACCTGAGTCCTGGAGGTTTTTGATGCACGGCTTTTGGATGCTGGTTCATATCCTCGGCTTCACGCTGTGGCTGGGCGGCGGAATCGCCACGATGGTCTCAGGCGTGACGGCCAAAGGTTTCGCACCAGCGGAGCGGCTCAAGGCCTACAAGCTCATCGGCGCGGTGCAGCGGATGCTGGTCGGACCGGGCGCACTGGGCGTGGTCCTGTCGGGGATCATGCTGAGCATGGCGCTACATGAAATCAGGGACGATGCCGGGATGGCTGAACGCGATGATGGGGGCGGGTCTGCTGGGAGCCCTGACGACGGTCGCGATCAGCGTGCCGACGGCGGCGCGGCTGGCGCGGCTCGAGGTCGACGCCCGCGGCGAGCTGCCGCCGGTCTTCTATCGCCCTCCGGAAACGCCAGGCCATCGTCGCGACGATCGGGGGGATGTCTGGGGCTTGATCGCGTTGTTCGCGGGGACGCTGGGAGATGAACGAAAGGGACAGGGGTACGCGCTTCACGCTGTCACTTGCCGTCCCCTTTGAACCGTCTCCCCGTCTTGCACCCGGATCTCACCGGACATTCCCCACACTTCGGCTTCCGGGCCGTGCAGACCAACGCTCCCAGCTCCATGATCGCCTGATTGAAGCGCCAGGCTCGCTTGCCGTCTTTGGGGACGAGGGTGGCGGCGATGCTCCAAATGAGCGTGCGGATGTCACGTTGCCCGTTGCCGCGTTGCCCGACGTTGGGGAAGAGGCGTTCGCCGAATCACCCGATCACGCACATTGGTATCCACGGCAGGCACGGGCTTCTCGTAGGCAAGCGAGCGACTGCGCCGGCTGTGTAGCGTCCGACGCCCGGCAGCTCGATCAGCTCCTCGGGAGTCCTCGGCAACTTGCCAACGCTGTATCCGGTACGCTGCTCGCTTCGGTAACGTCATTTCCGCGCAGTCTCGCCACTCATGCAGATTCCTCGCCCGGGCATAGTATCCCAACCCATCCCACGCCTCTCGCACCGCGCGCGGGCGCGCGGCGGCGAGGGTGCCGAGATCCGGGAATCGCTCCAGGAATCGCGGATAGTATTCCGCTACGCGGCTCACCTGCGTCTGCTGCAGCATCACCTCGGAAACGAGCACCTGGTACGGGTCCCGTGTGCGGCGCCACGGCAGATCCCGGGCGGAGCGGGCGTACCAGGCGAGCAGTTTGCGCCGGAACGGCGCGGCGAGCGTGGCCAGGGTGCGTGGAGCTATGGACTTACGAGGCATGCCTACCCAAGATACACGCCATGGCGCGGGGGGCTGAGCTGACGCTGGATGTGCGGCGCTTGGTGGGGCGGTGGAGTATCAAGGCCGCCACCCACGCCGGGCGGTTCACCTTCCTCGCTGCCGACATGGTGCGCGGGCTGACGGAGTGGCGCATCTACCTCCCCCGCACCCTCGAGCAGGCGATGTCGATCGGCTACGGCAGCCTGTTCATCGTGCTGCTCGTGGCCGGGTTCACCGGCGCGGTGACGAGCCTCCAGGCGGGCTACCAGTTCACCGGCAGCGTGCCGCTCTACATCTACGGCACGGTGATCGCCGAGTCGGTGATCCTGGAGCTCGGGCCCGGTGCTGACGGGGCTGATTCTGGCGGGACGGGTGGGCGCGCGCTACGCCGCCGAGCTGGGCACGATGCGCGTCACCGAGCAGATCGACGCGCTGGAGAGCCTGGGGCGCTCGCCGGTGAGCCATCTGATTCTGCCGCGGGTGCTCGCCGGGATGCTGGTGATCCCCGCGCTGACGATGTTCGCCGATGTCACGGGGTTCGTCACCGGCTGGATCGCGGCCAAGTCGTCGATCGGGATCACCAACGCCGACTTCATCTTCGGCGCCCGCTACTACTTCCGGCCGTTCGATCTGTGGTACTCGATGATCAAGGCGACGTTCTTCGCGGCCGCGGTGACGATGATTCCCTGCTACATCGGTTACAACACGCAGCAGGGGGCCGAGGGAGTGGGCCGGGCCACGACCGTCGCCGTGGTCTCCGCTTCGGTGACGATCCTGCTGCTCGATACGGTGCTCGCCAAGCTGCTGCTCCACAACTGATGATCGAGCTCAAGAAGGTCTCGAAGCGGTTCGGCGCCAACGTCGTGCTGGACGGGGTGGACCTGACGGTCGCCGACGGTCAGACGGTGGCGCTGCTGGGACCGTCGGGCGTCGGCAAGAGCGTGCTGCTGAAGCACATCATCGGCCTGATCAAGCCGGACTCGGGCGAAGTCGCGGTGGACGGTCTGCACGTCGCGGCCCTGAGGCGCCGCCAGCTGGCCGAGCTGCGCCGCAAGATCGGCTACGTGTTCCAGAACGGCGCGTTGTTCGACTCGATGGACGTGACCGAGAATATCCGGCTCGGCATCACCGACCCGGCGCACTCGGAGGACGACCAATACTGCGCCAGCCGTGTGATCGAGTGCCTGCGGCTCGTCAACCTGCCACCCGAAGTGGGGCAGAAGTATCCGGCTGAGCTGTCGGGCGGGATGCGCAAGCGCGTGGGGATCGCGCGGGCGATCGCCGGCAAGCCGAAGTACCTGCTATACGACGAGCCGACGTCCGGCCTCGATCCGATGAACGCTGACGTGATCGACGCGCTGATCGAGCGGCTCCAGGAGGAGTTGGGCGTGACGAGTGTGGTCGTATCGCACGACGTGCGCGGCTCGTTCCGCGTGGCGGACCGCGTGGCGCTGTTGTGGCAGGCGAAGATCCGCGCTGTCGGTACGCCGGAGGAGGTGCTCGCGTCGCGGGACCCCGCGGTGCAGCAGTTCCTGGAGCGCGATCTCGAGATGGCGGTGATCCAGTCGGAGTCCGAGGGAGGGGGGGCCTAGCACCGCATGGATTTCAGGTTCAAAGAAGAAGTGAGCGTTGGGGTCATGGTGATCGGCGGCCTGATCGCGTTCATCTTCGCGATGTTCTGGCTCACCGGCCGGACGGAGGACCGGAACGGCCTTGCGGTGCAGGTGGCGTTCGCCGACGTGGGTGGTCTCAAGGAAGGCGACCCGGTGCGAGTGTCGGGGGTGAAGAAGGGCCGGGTGCTCAAGGTGCGCCTCGAGCGCAAGGGCAAGGTGCTGGTGACGCTGGTGCTCGACCCCGAGGTACGGCCGCACGCCGACGCGACCGCGACCGTGGCCTCCGCGGACTTCCTCGGCGCGAAGTTCGTGGACTACAACCCCGGGATCAAGGACGAGCTGCTCGCGGCGGGCCAGCCGATCCCGGGGCTCGTGGAGGCGGGGATGGCGGACGCCGCCGCCAAGGCCGCGAGCAACGCGAACGCGCTGCTCGAGAATTTGAACAGCGGATTGAACGTGTCGCAGCTCTCGACCGACCTCCACAACACGCTGCTCGCGACCCAGCGCGGCATGAACGCGCTCGCGCAGGTGGCGAAGGGTCCGGCGGTGGACCAGGCGACGGCGACGCTCCAGGCGGCAGAGCGCGTGCTGGCGCGGCTCGACACGACACTCGGCTCGGCGGGTCCGGAGAAAACCGGCAAGCGGCTCGACAGCCTGACGACCAATCTCAACCACCTCACCGCGAGCCTCTCCAAGGCGACGGCCTCGCTCGACACCGTCTTGGGCAAGATGAGCCGCGGCGAAGGGTACACTCGGCTTGATGGCGACCGATACGGTGCTGTACAAGAATCTCAGCGCGACGCTCGCTTCCCTAACCGCCCTCATGAACGATCTCAAGGAGCGGCCCGGGAGATATCTGACGGTGAAGGTCTTCTAAGGCGGGAAGGCGGGAGGGCGGGAAGGCGGGTGGGTGCGTGGCTCCCGCCTTCCCGCCTTCCCGGCCTCCCGCCCTATATTCGCCCCCATGCTTTCCATCACCTTTCTCGGCACCTCCGCCGCTCGCCCCACCGTCGAGCGCAACGTGTCTTCGCTCTCGCTCGTGCGCGAAGGGGAGACGCTGCTGTTCGAGTGCGGCGAGGGGACGCAGCGGCAGATGATGCGCTACGGGGTGAGCTTCGCGCTGTCCGAGATCTTCTTCACGCACTTCCACGCCGATCACTTCCTGGGCGTCATCGGATTGATCCGCACGCTGGGACTGCAGGGGCGCACCGACCCGATGTTTCTCTACGGGCCCAAGGGGGCGAAGAAGGTGCTCGCGCAGGCGATTTCGCTCGGCGTCGAGCGGGTGCCGTTCGAGGTCCAGGTGATCGAGGTCAGCGCTGGTGAAATCGTTGGGGAAGGGGGCAGAGGGAAGAGGGAAGGGTACGACATTCACGTATTCCAGACTGAGCATGGGGGTGGTTCGGTCGGGTATGCGCTGGTCGAGCATGAGCGGCTGGGGCGGTTCGATCCCGACAAGGCGCGCGAGGCCGGCGTGCCCGAGGGTCCGCTGTGGGGCAAGCTGCACAAGGGTGAGACGATCGAGCTGCCCGACGGGCGGCGGTTCACGTCCGCCGACTTCGTGGGGCCGAAGCGTTCCGGGCGGCGCGTGGTGATCACCGGCGACACTCGGCCCTGCGCTGCGGTGATCGATGCGGCGCGGGGCGCGGATCTGCTGATCCACGAGGCGACGTTCGGGGAGGAAGAGAAGGAGCGGGCCAAGGAGACGGGGCATTCGACGGCCAAGGAGGCGGCGCAGGTGGCGCTCGCGGCGCAGGCGAAGCGGCTGGTGCTGAATCACGTGTCGGCGCGGTATTCGATGAGCGCGGACGAGCTGGTGAAAGAGGCGCGCGAGGTTTTTCGGGAGACGGTGGTTGCCAAGGACGGGATGAGTGTGGACGTGCCGTTCGACGAGTGACGACGTGAGAGTGGCCCCTGCTCCGGCAGCCCAGAGGGCGCCCGCCCATTCACCCTTGCTGCTAGCCCGGCCCGAACCTAAGTTCCGCCTCCCTCGGGGCTGTAGCTCAGCTGGGAGAGCGCCTGGATCGCACCCATAAGGAAATGCGGGGGTTCCCCTGCAGCCCATGCACGGTCCCCCTTCGGTACATCACCGTGCCATTTCTGGACTTCAAGCCCGGTAGGGACAGCAAACGTAAGGAACCTGCCTTCCTGGTCATTGATGAGCGCTTTTAACGGGGAGATGTAGACGCATGCGACCCCGCGTGCCCCTTCTTTTAACATAGTGTCTGTGACCGGGATTAGTGCTGCTTCGGTTTTCCCCCCGGCCGTTGGTGCGAGGACCAGCACATCACTCCCGGAACAAACAGCCCGGCAGGTCGGTCCCTTGCACATCACGCAGCTCACTCCATCCGAGCCGCTGCAGGAGTACAGATGGGAGCGACTCGTGCAATCCCTCATACACAGAAGACACGTTACTTCACCATTAGTCGGACATTAATATCTGTTTTCGGGAGGAATGCGGGATCAGGTCTGACACCACCAGGGAGGACTCCGGGTTTATTGCGACAGAACCGGAAGATACCGCATTACCTAACGAAAAAAAACGTATAAATAGCAGGACCCCGATTGTATGATTAGGTAAACTCATGTCTGTAACTTGTGGAATGCAAAGTGGACCATTCCGCAGCAGATTTTTCCTTCTTCTTTAGGTAGGGAACAGGCACGAGCCGGTTCCCCTGTAATGTTTCACCAAAGTTTACCGAAGGTGTAATTCATGTTTGGAATCGATGACCCTCAGATATTGCTCGGATATGGCCTCGCCATCGGCTTTACATTGGCGTGCCTCGCGTATGGTCTGCTGAACTGGAATAGAGGAGGCGACACCTGATATGGCAGTGAATAGCCCGACACTGATTATTGTGACGGCCATATACGTCGCGATCATGCTCTATCTCGGCTGGCTCGGCTATAAAAAGACAAAAACCTCCGAGGATTACTTGGTCGCCGGAAGAGAAGCCCATCCGATAATTATCGCCCTGTCCTATGGTGCGACGTTCATCAGCACCTCCGCTATTGTGGGATTCGGGGGACAGGCGGCAAACCTCTGGGTATGGGACGTGGCCTGGTTCACCGTTGTCTGAATATCGGCGTCGGGATCCTCCTCGCCTTCTGTCATATTCGGGAAGAAAGACGAGGGAAATCGGGCAACGACTGAAAGCGGTCACATTCCCGACCTGATGGGCAAGATTTACCAGTCCCAGTTCATGCAGGTTATTTCAGGTCTGGTCATCGTCGTCGGCATGCCGTTGTATACCGCGGCCGTGCTGATAGGCGGCGCACAGTTCATCCGTGAAACAATCGCAACTTCCTACAGTATGTCACTTATCGGGTTCGCCTTGATCGTTGCGGTGTACGTGATCTTTGGCGGCTGATTGCGGTCATGTACACCGACGCGGTCCAGGGGCCATCATGCTCGTCGGGATGACCATTCTTCTGGTGGCGACGTTCCCTCCTCCTCGGTGGCGTCAACGCTGCAAATAGCAGCCTTACTGCGATGGCCCCCCTTGTCCCGGAGAACCTTGCCAAAAGCGGAATGACCGGCTGGACCTCGATGCCTGTCTTTGCGTCCCCGATATGGCTGACCGTGATCACCACCCTTGTCCTTGGAGTGGGAATCGGCGTGCTTGCCCAGCCCCAGCTCGTCGTTCGGTTTATGACCGCCAAGAACAACAGGTCCCTGAACCGGGCAGTCCTGATTGGCGGACCGTTCATCCTGATGATGACCGGGGTCGCATTCACGGTCGGCGCACTCACGAATGTCTATTTCTACCAGACTCTTGGCAAAATAGCGGTCCAGGTTGCACCCGGCGGCAACGTGGATACGATCATTCCGATCTTCATCAACCTGGCAATGCCCGAGTGGTTCGTAGTGCTGTTCATGGTAACACTCCTTGCTGCGGCGATGTCCACGCTGAGTTCACTGTTCCATGCGATGGGCACTGCACTGATATGCGACCTCTGGGGAAGGGGCGCGAGTGTGCGTTCTCGATGCGGGCAAACCAGGTCGGCGTACTTATCATGATCATTGCGAGTGTAATTATTGCATTCCTGATGCCGGGCAGCATTATCGCCATCGCAACCGCCATGTTCATGGGTTTATGTGCTTCCGCATTCTTACCGGTATTCGCTGTTGCAGTATATTCCAAAAAACCCGATTTAACCGCTGCAAAAGCCAGCCTGGTAACCGGTGCAATCGTCCGGTTTATCTGGCGCTTTTCATTAATACCCGGTATGCCTCGGTATATGGCCTGTGCAAGGCACTTACCGGCCAGGTAAGCCTCGCAGGACTCCCATGGTCAGCCGTAGACCCACTTGTTATTGCACTTCCGCTATCCGCAGTGGTAATCATCATCTTACAGGTCTATGCAGATCGCAGAAATGGAGAAACGGCTTCCCCATCACCAGCTCCACAGTAATTTTGGGGAGGAATCAGTCCCTTTTATTCTTTTTAACCAGATTAATGAGTTTTATCGATCTCTCCATACGCCGGGCATTCATATATCCTCCAGGTTCAACATGGCAACCTGAACGGATACTTCTCTAACCCGGTCCATTTTAGTAATTTATTACATATTCAGATGTAGTATATGAGTGTGAAGTCCCGGGAACAACCCGGGGTATTCCCCATCAAAGACCGAAAAGAGCGGAGAGACAAGATGATTAGGGGAGGACTGGTCGCAATCGGCATTGCATTCTGCATAATGTCAACACTGACACCACCAGTATAAGCGGTATCAATTTGCGCCGGTAGTAT